>NZ_CP126241.1:2821587-3526984 GCF_030142075.1 Arthrobacter sp. zg-Y20
TGTCTCCGTTCATTCCCGCCGCTGCCCCTGCGGGCGGCGGCATTGCGTCTACGGTCTTACCGCTGTTTCCGGAAACCCTTGGCTTCCGCTGGACCCAGCCTATGAACCTTTACGGATAATAAGCAACCTTATTTAGCTCTGCGAGAACGTCCGCCATCGGCCCCGGCAGGAAATCCCGGTTCTTACAGGCCCTCGGCCACTGCCGCCGCCGCAGCCAGCCAGGCCCGCTGGGCCGCGGGTTTGAGCGAGTCATAGCGGATCTGCCCCTTGCGCAGCGCCGGGTCATACGGAATGGTGACAGCGGCCCGTGCCAGCTGGCCAAAACCTTCAGCTACCCTGCGGGCCTGGCTGTCCGTTCCGTTGCGGTCCGACTGGCTCACAATGACGACGGCGTCCCGGGCCAGTTCCGCGTAGCGCCCGCCGCGCACCTGCAGTGCTTCCAGCAGCAGGGCCCCCGCCTCGGCGTGTTCTTCCACCGTGGTGGTGGCGATGACCAGCTGGTCCGTGTGATCGATCATGCGCAGCCACCGCTCGGCGCTCTCGTCGTTCCCCGAATCCACAATGTTCAGCCGGAAGTACTTGGAGGCGACCTCGTGCAGCGCGTCAAAGTCTTCGGCGGTGATCTTCTGCTCGGAGGCCAGTACATCCGGCTTGGAGCGCAGGACGTCGAATTTGTCTTCCACCTGGTGGTGCACGAACCGGGCCAGCAGTGCGGACTGCGCAGACGGGGAGAGCAGGTCCGCGGTCTGCGGCAGCAGGTCCATCACCGTGGACTCGTGCGGCCCCTGCTCGGTGCGCCAACCCAGGGTGCCCCGGGTTTCGTTGTTGTCCCAGGCCAGCACCGGCCCGCCGCCGTTACGCGCAAAAACTGCGGCCAACATCACCGTGGTGGGGGTCTTGTTGGCGCCGCCCTTGCCGTTGACAACGGAAACGGTCCGCGGGCCCGGCCAGTGCTGGCTCACGGCCCGCATGGCACGGCGTTCCTCCAGCTCCTGCGCGGAGGGCGCAAGGCGCATGCCCAGCCCGGTGAGCAGTCCGCGGAAACCCTTCGACGCGGGGATGGACGCGGGCTGCTGGTCCAAAAACGACGCGCGGCGGCCGCCGTGCCGGCCGTGTTCAGCGCGGGCCTCGGCCCGGCTGCCGGGCTGGTTCGCTTCCAAAGCTGCCCCGCCCAGCGGCTCCGCCCAGGTGTCCGGTTCTCCTCCGCCGAGCCGTTCCACCCAGCCGGCGGGCTCCGCCGGGGGTTCCGGCATGCTTACCGGCAGCGGGGGCAGTGGTGCGACCGCCGGTATGGCCCCTGCTGCAGGGCTGTCCCAGCTGCCGGCGTCCCACGTCCCGGCCACTGCGAAGTCCCCGCCTCCGCCCGCCGCGCCGTCGTCGTCAGCTGTCAGTGAGCCACCCATGCCGTGCGGATACTCATCCCAGGCCTCACCCGGGACGGTTGCGCTGCTGCTTCCATTTAGAGCATTCCCGGTCACTCCCGCGCCCGCTTCGGCGCCTTGCGGCGGGGAGTTCCACCATTCCGCTTCGCTTCCGGGGACAGTGCCTGCCCGCCGGCGGCGGCGGGAGGGCAGGTCATCCGGGCGCTCGTTCGGATGGGGAAAATGCTCAGTCATGGAGTCGTCGTCTTTCGTTCCGTGGGGGTGGCGATTGATCTGGACGGGTCGGGTCTGGCCCTGTGATCCAACATATTGAATTGGGGTATCTGCGCCGGTGTTTACGCCGCAGGCGGCGCATCCGGGCAAAGAAAAAGGGCAGGTACGGAAGCTTCAAAACTTCCGGACCTGCCCTGATGTGTAGCGGTGGGGAGGCTCGATCTCCCGACCTCACGATTATGAGTCGTGCGCTCTAACCAACTGAGCTACACCGCCATAAATGAGTGAAGCCCGCGTCCCTAAATGGCCTCTGCAAAACAAACAGCCTTAGCAACGCGGGCCCTCCCATTGAGAGCCCCGACCGGGAATCGATCCCGGGACCTCCATCTTACCAAGATGGCGCTCTACCACTGAGCTATCGGGGCAACGACATAAGACTCTACCAGCACTTTTCGGGAACATGAAATCGAAAACGGCAAACGTGACAAGTGCCACTTTTTCCACTCCTGCACCGCGTTTTGGGCCGTCAGGGAGTAAAGTGCCAGCCCGTTTTGTCAGTATGCTTAGGCTACGAGAAAGCGAGGGCACGTGGACATAGTGCCAAACAACCTTTCAGACGGCCTCTTCCTTGGTGGAAGATATCGGCTGCTGAACCAAATCGGAGCCGGTGCCATGGGCACCGTACACCGGGCACGGGACGAATTCCTGGGCCGCGACGTCGCGGTGAAGATCATCCGCCCGTCCGCCACCAGTGAGCTGGACCTGCGGCGCAGTGACGCCGAGGCCAAAATCCTGGCACGCCTGAACCACCACAGCTTGGTCACCCTGCTGGATGCCGGTTCGGATACCTCCAATCCCGACTACCCCTTGATCTATCTGGTCATGGAACTGGTCCAGGGCCTGGACCTGCGGGACCGGCTGAAGCAGGGCACCCTTACGCGCCGCCAGGCGGCACTGGTCGGCTATGACCTGGCATTGGGCCTGGATTACATCCACGGCAACGGCGTGGTGCACCGCGACGTCAAGCCGGCCAACGTCATGCTGTTCGACTACGGCAGCGACGATGCCCGGATCAGGGCCAAGCTCACCGACTTCGGGGTTGCCATGGTCGCCAATGACCCGCAGTCCCAGCACGGGACCTTCTCCGGCACGGCGGCGTTTATGAGCCCCGAACAGGCCCGCGGCGAGGAGTCCGTTCCGGCCAGTGACGTATATTCACTGGGACTCGTCCTGCTCCAATGCCTCACCGGTTCCCCGGCATTCCCCGGGCCCGCACTGGAAAGCGCCCTGGCACGCCTTCTGCGCGATCCTGAGATCCCTGCGGCACTGGGAGAGGACTGGGCTTCCCTCCTCAAGGCGATGACGGCTCAGGAGGCCGCACAGCGCCCCAGCGCCCACGACGTTTCAATGGTGCTGTACGACATGGTTGTCCGCGCCCGTGGCCGGCACCGCGTAGACCCGGAACTGCTCCCGGACAATGAGGCCCAGCGGATGGACGCCGTGCGCCGATACGAACTGCTGGACACTCCCCCGGACGGCGCCTTTGACCGGGTCACAGCCCTGGCCTCCCGGGTCTTCAACGTCCCCGTGGCGATTGTCAGCGTGGTGGACACCGACCGCATCTGGTTCAAATCCCACCACGGCACGGACGTCACCGAAATCGGCCGTGACCCGGGCCTGTGCGCTTCCGCCATCCTGCAGGACGACGTCTATGTGGTGGGCAACGCCAGGCAGGACCCCCGGACCCTGGCCAACCCGCTGGTGGCCGGCGAATTCGGCCTGCAGTTCTATGCGGGCGTTCCGCTGGAAACCAGTGACGGATTCAACCTGGGAACGCTCTGCATCCTGGATACGCAGCCGCGCAGCTTCTCCGCAGAGGACGCCCAGACCCTTTCGGACATGGCCGCGATTGTGATGAATGATCTGGAGATGCGGCTGGAAAGCCGCCGCGCCTCCGCCTCGCACTCCGCCGGGTAACCACCGGCAGCGGATACACGACGTATACGGCAACACAAGGAAGGGCGCCTCCCGAAGCGGGAGGCGCCCTTCCTTGTGTTGCCCGGACCTAGTGCCCGGGCCGGCGCCGGAGTTCCGGCGCCGGGTGTTTCCTAGTCGCGGAAACGGGGCTTGCGGGCGCCGGTAGCGGCACTGTCCCGGAAGCCGCCTTCGCGCTTCTTGAACGGGCGGTCGCTGCCGCGGTCACCGAAGGACCGCTCGCCGTCGCGCTTCTTGAAATCCTTCTTGAAGCCGCCGCGGTCGGCACGGTCGTTGAAGCTGCCGCCTTCACGCTCGCGGGCCGGCTTGCGTCCCTTGTCCAGTTCCAGGTGGATCAGCTCGCCGCCGATCCGGGTGCGGGACAGGGCGCGCAGCTGGTCCTTGGACAGGTCTGCGGGCAGTTCCACCAGCGTGTGGTCGGCGCGGATGTCAATGCCGCCGATCTGTGCGGAGGACAGGCCGCCTTCGTTGGCGATGGCGCCGACGATGGAACCGGGAAGCACGCGCTGGCGGCGGCCGACGGCGATGCGGTACGTTGCATTGCCTTCGGTCAGCGGGCGCGTCGGGCCGCGGGAGCCGAAGCCGTCATTGCGGCCTTCGGAGCGCTCGCGCTGGCGGGCCGGGGCCACCGGGATTTCCTTCAGCAGCAGGTCGCGGCCGCCCTGGGCCATGACGGCCAGGGCTGCGGCAACGTCTTCGGCGGGAACGTCATGCTCGGCCAGGTACTTGGTCACCAAGCCGCGGAACACCGAGATGTCCTCGGAACCGAGGGTTTCGGTGATCTTTTCGGAGAACTTGGCCAGGCGCTTTTCGTTGACTACGTCAACGCTGGGCAGCTGCATGTGCTCAACCGGCTGGCGGGTGGCCTTTTCAATGGCCCGCAGCAGGTACTTCTCGCGCGGGGTCATGAACAGGATCGCGTCGCCGGTGCGGCCTGCACGGCCGGTACGGCCAATGCGGTGCACGTAGGACTCGGTGTCGTGCGGGATGTCGTAGTTGACGACGTGGCTGATGCGCTCGACGTCGAGGCCGCGGGCGGCAACATCCGTGGCAACCAGGATGTCGATCTTGCCGTCGCGCAGGGCCTCAACCGTACGCTCGCGCTGCTGCTGCGGGATGTCGCCGTTGATGGCGGCGGCGCTGTAGCCGCGGTCCTTCAGCTTGTCCGCCAGATCCTCCGTGGCAGCCTTGGTGCGGACGAACGCGATGACGCCGTCGAACTCTTCGGTTTCCAGGATGCGGGTCATGGCGTCCAGCTTGTGCGGGCCCATGACCTGCACGTAGCGCTGGCGGGTGTTGGCACCGGTGGTGGTCTTGGACTTGACCGTGACCTCGGCGGCGTTGTTCAGGTACTTCTTGGCAATCTTGCGGATGGCCGGCGGCATGGTGGCGGAGAAGAGGGCAACCTGCTTCTCGGCCGGAGTGGAGGAAAGGATCTGCTCCACATCTTCGGCGAAGCCCATGCGGAGCATTTCGTCGGCCTCGTCCAGCACCAGGTACTCCAGGTTGGACAGGTCCAGGGAACCCTTGGCGATGTGGTCGATAACGCGTCCCGGGGTACCTACGACAACCTGAGCGCCGCGGCGCAGGCCGGCCAGCTGGGGTCCGTAAGCGGATCCGCCGTAGACGGGCAGCACGGTGATGCCGTCCATGTGGACTGCGTAGGAGGTGAAGGCTTCAGCGGACTGCAGGGCCAGTTCACGGGTGGGGGCCAGGACCAGCACCTGGGTGTCCTTCGTGGCCGGGCGGCCGGCCAGCAGGGACAGGGCGGGGACGGCGAATGCGGCGGTCTTGCCGGTACCGGTCTGGGCCAGGCCCACGACGTCGCGGCCTTCAAGCAGCAGGGGGATGGTGGCTGCCTGGATGGGGGACGGCTTGACGTAGCCGACATCCTTCAGGGCTGACAGGACGCGCTCGTCCAGTCCGAAGTCACTGAACATCACTGTGTTCTCTTCGGCTTCGGGAACGGCATTTTCAACGGTGCTGTTATCCAGCGGTGCTTCAGACAAGAGGGAATCCTCATTCAATCGGGGAACCACGCAACCAGGAGGCTGCAGGACGTAAGTCCGGCGCTGTTGCAATCCCAGGCAGGACTTTCCGTCACAGCTGTGGGCCGATTTCACTGGATTGTGTCTACGACCGGTGTGACGATTTCTTTGCCGGCGCTCCCCAAAAGATGAATCTGCCCGCAATTGAATGCGGGCCCCAACACAACGTACCTTGCGGTTTCGGTTCAAAACTCGATGATCCGCAGGAAAATAAGGGAATACCGGAGTGGGGGATGTTTTCCAGTGTACGGCATAACGGCTGCCGCTGCTTCGCAGGGGGCGGTGAGCTTGGGCACACGCTCCTGACGGAAGCTTTAGCCGCGCGGCTAGATAGCAGCCGGCACGGCCTGCACCCGATCCTTAGCTGCGGACTTCGCCGCCATGGTCCGCAGGACCTTCTGGATTTCGGGCGACAGTCTGATTTCACCTGCGATGCGGGAGGCCTCCAGCGCTTCAGCCTGCTGTTGGTCCAGGCCCCGGAAGACGTCCCGGACAGTGACGCCGTGCGCCGGCCTGGTCAGGACTTCGATCGGGTCTCCGGCGGCGATGCTGCCGCGGCGGCGGACCTGCAGGTATGTTCCCACCAGGCCTGCTTCGGCAAAGCGGTGCACCCAGTTAGGCACCTGCATGCGCTGCTGGAAATTCCGGCACGGGGTGCGGGGACAGGTTACTTCCACTTCCACGTCCGCACCGATCCGCCACCGTTCGCCAATCAGCGCGCCCGTGGCATCCAGTCCGGCGATGCGCAGGTTTTCCCCGAACAGCCCCGGCTCAATGCTGCGGCCCAGTTCCTGTTCCCAGTACTCGGCGTCGGCCTGCGAATAGGCGTAGAGGGCCTTCGACTCGCCGCCGTGGTGTTTCCTGCTGGCCTGCAGGTCCCCGGTCAGGCCCAGGGGATGGACCTTTACCGGCCCCTCCACGGCACGCTTGTCAATGGCGGTGACGCCGGTGGCGTCTTTAGTGGGCAGGAGGCCGTGCACCAGGCAAACGGCGAGCAGGGAACCGGTGGTCATGCCTGCAGTCTAGGGCTGCGGCTCCGTGGCACGCAGCAACTGCGGCGGGTCGTTGCGCCACCAGTTCCGGGACCGGCTCCCCCAGTAAGCGGCGAACCACCAGATCATCAGCCCCGCACCCCAGAACACGCCGGCACTGGAAGCCATCAGCCACGGTTCCGGCAGTTGGGAATCCAGGTTGGGGGAATCAAAGAGCTCACCGATGGTTTTGGGTGAGTACACGAAGATCACCAGCGAGCTCACCAGCAGCATCACGCCCGTGACCCGCAGCTTCCGGTGCCCCGGCCCCAGGTCCAGCAGGTTCCGGCCCAAAACCGGAATGAAAAGTGCCACCCATACCCAGTGGTGGGACCAGGACACCGGGGACATCAGCAGCATCAGCAGTGCCGTGGCCGCCAGGGCCGTGAACGTCTGCCCGCGGTTGCCGGCCATGCGGATGATGACTGCCGCGGCAGCGACGGCCAGGAGGGTGAGGATCAGCCAGGGCAGGTCCACGGGGAAGTCCGGGCCGCCGAAGTGCAGGATGGCGCCCTTGATGGAGAGGTTGTCCACATAGCCGGCGCCGCCGATCCGGGAGGTATCCGGCAGCAGCTCCAGCCAATACGTTTTGGATTCCCGGGGCAGAATGAGGAAGCCCAGGCCGAACGTTGCAAGGAAGCCGTAGGTCATGTTGCGCAGGCCCCGCCAGTCCCCACGAGCCAGGAAGTACAGGCCGAAGACCAGCGGGGTGAGCTTCAATCCGGCGGCCACGCCGGTCAGCAGCCCAGTGGGCCAGCCTTCCCGCTTGACCACGAAGTCGGCCATGATCAGCCCGAACAGAAGGATGTTGATCTGCCCGAAGGCCTGGGTTTCCCGCCAGGGACCGAGCAGCACGATGAACCCCGCCGCGAGCGTGGCAAGCGGACGCAGCCAGGGATGGCGCAGGACATCCATGGCGCCGGCCCGGTCGAAGACGTACCGGACGCCCCAGAGCGCGGTTGCCGCGGCTATGGCGATGGAGATGCCGGTAAAGATGTTCAGGCCGATGCCTTGCCCGAACGGAGCCAGCACCGCAAAAACCAGCGCCGCAAAAGGCGGATACGTAAAGAGGAGACTGCTGTCGGCGTCGTACTGCAGCGCCTTGGTGTACAGCTCGCCGCCGGCGTCCAGCACACTCTGTCCGCCGGTGAGGTAAACGCGGAAATCCAGTCCGTGGCGCGGCGAAACATCAAAAGCTGTCCATACGAGCAGCCCGGCTAGTGCCAGCGCCCCCAGGGTCGCAACGGTCCGCACGAAGGCGGATCGGTGGATCTGGCCCATTGTTCTCCTGTAAGCACTGCCGTCCGCGCTCGTGGCGCCGCATAGCGATATGGCGATATTGACTTATCCCAGTCTACCGGGCAACCCCTTCGGCCTGCCCCTCCCGGGGCAGGCGCTAGGCTGGCCGGAGAAGATTGAAGAGCGAAAGGTCCCCCATGTCTGACGCGTTGCTGGCCCTCACAAATGCCCATGTGGTACCGGTCACCGGGGATCCCTTTGACGGCACGGTGCTCGTTGAAGGCAGCCGGATCCGCGAGCTGGGCCCGGACGTCCGGGTGCCGGAGTCGGCGCAGGTGCTCGACGCCGGCGGGCAGTGGCTGCTGCCGGGGCTGGTGGACGCCCACACGCATCTGGGGGTCCACGAGGAGGGTGAAGGCTGGGCCGGCAATGACTCCAACGAAATGACGGACCCGGTGATGGCCGGCGTGCGCGCCCTCGATGCCGTTAACCCGTTCGACACCGGGTTCGACGACGCCCTGGCCGGCGGCGTGACCACCGCCAACATCAACCCCGGTTCGGGCAATCCGATCGGCGGGCAGGCCGTGGCCCTGCACACGCACGGGCGTTACCTGGAGGAAATGGTCCTGCGCGCGCCCAGCGGGTTGAAGTCCGCCCTGGGCGAGAACCCCAAGCGGATCTACAGCGAGAAGAAGCAGACCCCCTCTACGCGGCTGGGTACCGCCATGGTGATCCGGCAGGCGTTTATGGACGCGCAAAACTACATGGGCAAAGCGGACCCGGATGCCCGCGATCCGCACATGGAAGCCCTGGCCATGGTGCTCCGGAGGGAAATCCCGTGGCGGCAGCACGCGCACCGCGCCGACGATATCGGCACTGCCCTGCGGCTCGCGGACGAATTCGGCTACGACCTGGTGCTGGACCACGGAACGGAAGCGCATCTGCTGGCCGATGTCCTGGCCGAGCGCGGGGTGCCGGTGCTGATTGGTCCCCTGTTCACCACCAGGTCCAAGGTGGAGCTGCGCGGACGCAGTATGGCCAACCCGGGCAAGCTGGCCGCCGCCGGAGTGGAAATCTCCATCATCACCGACCACCCGGTGGTGCCCGTCAACTTCCTGATCTACCAGGCGGCGCTCGCGGTCAAGGAGGGGCTGGAGCGGAAGGAAGCACTGCGTTCGGTCACCATCAACCCCGCCCGGGTGCTTGGCCTGGCGGACCGGCTTGGCTCGCTGGAGCCCGGCAAGGACGCCGATCTGGTCCTCTGGAGCGGTGATCCGCTGGATGTGATGCAGCGTGCCATGCGAGTGTGGATTGGCGGCCGCGAGGTGTACCGCTACGATGCCGCAACCCGCGAACAGATTGTGGCGCCGCGCTGATGCGTCCCGGCAACACCCCTGCAGCGCCCGGCCCCTCCGGTGCATCACCCCGGACGCCCCCGCCGTCGATCATCCGCATTGCCGCCGCAGCCTGGCTGGGGGCGGCGGTCCTGCTGGCCGCGGCAGGGGTTTCCTTTGTTGTATCCGCCCGCACCCAGCACCAGGACAGCACGGCACTGACCATGCTGGGGATCCTTGTCCTGGCCCTGGCAGCGCTCAGCGCGTACAGCGTTCTCCGGCTGCGGGCAGGCAAGCGGAGCGCCCGTGAAACCCTCACCAGCATCGCTGCCATCGGCGGGTTCCCGCTGCTCTTCCGCGGCCCGGCTCTGGTGGCCGTGGGTCTGGTCCTGCTGGCCTGCGCCGGGCTGCTCTGGCTGCCCGCCAGCAACCGTTTCTTCCGGCTCCGGGACCCGAAGAAGCGCGGGCCCAAAGGCAGCCGGCCCCGCACCTGACGCCGGGCAGCGGCTAACCCGGGCTGCGGCTACAGCCGCCCGAACGCCGAATCCAGGTCCGCGATGAGGTCCTCTGCGTCCTCGATGCCCACGGACAAACGCAGCAGGTTCTCCGGCACCGCCAGCTCGGTCCCCTTCACCGAGGCATGGGTCATTTCCGACGGGTAATTCATCAGGGATTCCACCCCGCCCAGCGACTCGGCCAGCAGGAACAGGCGCGTGGATTCGGCGACCGTCCGGGCGGCAGCCTCGCCGCCCTTGAAAGACACCGACACCATGCCGCCGAAGTCCTTCATCTGTGCCTTGGCCAGGTCATGGCCGGGATGTTCTTCGAGGCCCGGATACAGCACGTTTTCCACCGCCGGCTGGTCCCGGAGCCATTTCGCCACGGCCATGGCGTTGGCGGAGTGCCGGTCCATGCGCACGGCCAGGGTCTTCAGCCCGCGCGTGGTCAGCCAGGCCTCCATGGGTGCGGACACCGCTCCAACGGCAAACTGGATGAACCCGACCTTCTCCGCCATCGCGTCGTCGTTGAGGACCACCGCGCCGCCCACGGCGTCGGAATGCCCGCCGATGTACTTGGTGGTGGAGTGCACCACGACGTCGGCGCCCAGTGAGAGCGGCTGCTGCAGATAGGGGGAGGCAAAAGTGTTGTCGACAACCAGCAGCGCCCCGGCGTCGTGTGCCGCCTGGGCGGTGGCGGCAATATCGGAAATCTTCATCATTGGGTTCGACGGCGTTTCCAGCCACACGATTTTCGTGTTGCCTGCGGCGACGGCGGCCTGCACGGCAACGGCGTCGGACATGTCCACCGCCGCACTGGTGATTCCCCAGGCCCCCAGCACCTTGGTGATCAGGCGGTAGGTGCCGCCGTAGGCGTCGTTGCCCAGCACAATGTGGTCCCCCGGGGCCAGCAGCCCCCGGATCAGGGCGTCCTCGGCGGCTAGGCCGGAGCTGAAGGAAAACGCGTGCTTCCCGCCCTCCAGCGCCGCCAGCTGCTCCTGCAGCGAGTCCCGGGTGGGGTTGGTGCCGCGGCCGTACTCATAACCGTTCCGCAGCCCCCCGATGCCGTCCTGGGCGTAAGTGGTGCTCTGGTACAGCGGCGGAATGACTGCCCCCGTGGTGGGATCCGGGGCCTGCCCCGCATGGACGGCGCGGGTGCTGAAGCTGGTCATTGGTTCCTCCTGTGCCGGCATGCCGGCGGGTTGGTGCGGAAAACGGCCGTCCGGCGGCGGCCGTCCGGCGGCGGCCGGTCAGAGGCTCAGGTACGAAAGCAGGTCGTGCCGGGTCAGCATGCCGATGGCCGCGCCGTCGGACGTCACCATCACGGCGTCGTCGTCCTGCAGTTTGGCGCGGGCCGAAGCCACTGAGTCTCCGGCGCCGACCAGGGCCGGGCGCGGACCCATGTGTTCGCTGATCCGGTCCGTGGGCTTGGCTTCACCGCGGAAGAGTTTCTCCGTCAGCGAGCGCTCGTCCACGGAGCCGAGGACCTCGCCGAGCACCACCGGGGGTTCCTGCGAAAGCACCGGCAGGCAGGAGACCGCGTACTCATTGAGGATGGCAATCACGTCACGCACGGTCTCGTTCGGATGCGTGTGTACCAGGGCGGGCAGCGACCCGTCCTTCATCTCCATCACGTCCCGCACGGAGGCCTGCTCGCCGCCGTCCTGGAGGAACCCGTAGGAACGCATCCACTCATCGTTGAAGATCTTGCCCATGTAGCCCCGGCCGCTGTCCGGCAGCAGGACCACCACGACGTCGTCGGGTCCCAGGCCGCGGGCAGCCTGCAGTGCCGCGGTCACGGCCATGCCGGAGGACCCGCCCACCAGCAGCCCTTCCTCCCGGGCCAGGCGGCGGGTCATGGCGAAGGAGTCCGCGTCCGGCACGGCAACCACCTCATCGGGCACGGACCGGTCGTAGTTCGCCGGCCACATGTCCTCCCCCACCCCCTCCACAAAGTAGGGGCGTCCGCTGCCGCCGGAGTAGACCGACCCTTCCGGGTCTGCGGCGATCACGCGCACCGGGCCGGAGGGCCGGTCCGCGGAGATTTCCTTGAGGTAGCGCCCGGTGCCGGTGATGGTGCCGCCGGTGCCTGCGCCGGCCACGAAATGGGTGACCCGGCCCTCGGTGTCCGCCCATATTTCCGGCCCCGTGGATTCGAAGTGGCTGGCCGGGGCGGACGGGTTGGAGAACTGGTCCGGTTTGTACGCCCCGTCGATTTCGCGCACCAGGCGGTCCGAGACGCCGTAGTAGGAGTCTGGACTGTCCGGGGCCACCGACGTCGGGGTCACCACCACTTCGGCGCCGTACGCCCGCAGCACGTCCCGCTTCTCCACACCCACCTTGTCCGGGGTCACGAAGATGCACCGGTAGCCCTTTTGCTGCGCCACCAGCGCCAGCCCGACGCCGGTGTTGCCACTGGTGGGTTCGATCACCGTTCCGCCGGGGCGCAGCTTGCCCTCCTGCTCCGCGGTGTCGATCATCTTCACCGCAATCCGGTCCTTCACGGACCCGCCCGGGTTCAGGTACTCCAGTTTCACCAGAACGGTGGCGCGGATCCCTTCGGTGACATTGTTCAGCTTCACCAGGGGCGTATTGCCGATCAGGTCCAGGACTGTATTGGCGTACTTCATGTGACCCACGTTACTTCCAAACCTCCCGCTGTCCACCGGAGGCGAAACACGGCGCCGCAAAACCCGCACAACGGTTCCCGGCCGGACGCAGGGCACGCGGCCTAGTAGCTAACACCACACCACCGGGGCCACGGAAGCGGCGCCGGAACGGGGGCGGTGCGTGCAACCATAGGGGCATGTCCTTCACTGCCGCTGCCGCGCCGCTGCAGTCGGTTCCCGCCGGCCCGGTGCGTTACTGGGACTCCCCCGCCCCGTACTGCCTGCATACCTCGCTGCGGATCCTGGTCCGGGGCAAGGGCGATCCAACCATCCGGCTCGCGCCCGGTGCGGCTTGGCTTGCGTTCCTCACCCCGGAGGGGCCGGCCACCCTGAACCTGCGCGAAGAACCCGCCCCCGCGCCGGGTGCACGCGTACGGGCCCAGGCCTGGGGCCCGGGCGCGGGATGGGCACTGGACTCGGTGCCCGCCCTGCTGGGCGAGCACGATGACTGGACGGAATTCGACGACGACGCCTTCTGCGCCACGCTGCCGCGCATGGTCACCGAGACCCGGCGCCGCAACCGCTCGCTGCGCCTGCCCAGCACCGGCCGCATCATGGACTCCCTGATCCCCGTGGTGCTGGAACAAAAAGTAACCGTGATCGAGGCTTACTACGCCTGGCGCTACCTGGTGAGCCGGTACGGCACCGACGCGCCCGGACCGGCACCGGCCGGAATGAAGGCCGCCCCCGCACCCGAGACCTGGCGGCGGATCCCCAGCTGGGACTGGCACAAGGCCCGGGTGGATCTATCCCGCTCCAGCACCATCCTGCGCGCCTGCTCACTGGCCTCCGGACTGGAGCGGCTGGCCGATGCCCCGCTGGGCGATGACCTGACCGCAAGGCTCTGCTCGGTTCCGGGCGTCGGAGTGTGGAGCGCGGCGGAGATTACCCAGCGCACCCACGGAGCACCGGACTCGGTCTCCGTGGGCGACTACCATCTGGCCGCCTATGTGGGTGCCGCACTGACGGGCCGCCGCACGGACGACGCCGGCATGCTGGAACTGCTCGAACCATGGCGCGGACACCGGCAGCGGGTGGTTCGGATGATCATGCTCAGCGGGTACCGCAAACCTGCCTACGGCCCGAAGCTTGCCCCCATGGACCACCGCCGGCGCTAGGAAAGTTCTGCCCGCTGCGAAGGCACCGCCTGCGCACCGGGCGCACGGCGCGGCGTCGGCTTAGGGTAGGGACATGACTGAAGCCAATGCCCCCATCAACCTCCGCGCCACCATGGTCCCCAATCCCGGAGAATACAACCGGGTGAAACTGGCGCTGGAGATCGCCATTGAGCAGGTCCGGACCGAACCGGGCTGCCTGCGCTACGAGATTGTCGAAGACTCCGAAGCGGCCATTGTGCTGGCCGAACAGTGGGCCACCCAGGAAGACCTGCAGCGCCACGCCCGCGGCGCCGCGCTGCAGGATCTGCAGGAATCCCTCAGCGCACTGCTGGCCGAGCCGCTGAAGGTGGAGCAGGTCTAGTACGGCGTGATGGCCAGCCGGTAGATCGAGTCCGGTTCAGCGCCGAAACGTTTCAGGACTGCCACCACCGCTTCTTCGTGCTCCTCGTCCACAGCCGCCTGCACCCGCATCCGGTCGGCGAAATCGATCCGCCGCTTCTCGCTGCGGAAGGCTTCGGTACGGACCTTCCCGGTGTAGACGGCGGCGTCGGAGAGCTCGAGGGAGCGGGCACCGGCCATCAGCAGCGCGTCCCGCAGGCCGTCGATCCGGTCGGTGCTCACCACCGCGCTCACCAGGTGGTTGGGTACGGACTTGCGGGCGTCGACGGCGTTGCCGCCGTTCGCTGCGGCCCGTCCGGCGGTTGTGGGCCGGGTCGTGATGCCGCTGAGCGAGTACCCCGAGGCACCCTGCTGGACGCGGTCCAGGTCCTCCTGCTCCGGCCCGGGCTCGCGCAGCCCCATGGTGCGCGAAATGACCGCGGCGATGATCCAGCTGAGCACAAACGAGAACAGCACCACGCATACAATCGCCACCACCTGGTGCCACAGCAGGTTCCCGCCTCCGCCGGAAAACACGCCGTCCACGCCTGCCGGGTTTACTGAGTTGTCCCCGAAGAAACCCAGCAGGACCGAGCCGAGCACACCGCCCACAAAATGCACGGCGATCACGTCCAAGGCGTCGTCGTAACGCAGCAGGCGCTTGAGTTGAACGGCGAGCGCGCAGACCAAGCCGGCAATCAGCCCGATCAGCAGGGCCGCCCCGGTGCCGACAAACCCGGCACAGGGGGTAATGGTCGCCAGGCCGGCCACCGCGCCGGAGACGGCGCCCACCAAGGTGGAATGCCCGTCCCGCAGCCGTTCCACCACCAGCCAGGTCAGCATGGCCGCGGACCCGGCTATGTGTGTGTTCATCAGGGCCTGAGCGGCAACATCATTTGCCTGCAAGCCGTCCCCGGCGTTGAAGCCGAACCAACCGAACCAGAGGATCCCGGCGCCCACCAGCATCAGGGGAAGGTTGTTGGGCGACGTTTTCAGGTTCGGCCACCCTCGCCTCCGGCCCACCACCAGCAGCACCGCGACGGCGGCAGCCCCGGCGGAAGAATGCACCACGATTCCGCCGGCCCAGTCCTGGGCACCGAGCTGGGCCAGCCAGCCCTTCGGGTGCCATAGCCACCGCGCCACCTGGGGGTAGACCAGGATCGACCATGCAGCCAGGAACACCACCCAGCCTGCAAAGCGCAGCCTGCCGGCGGTGGCACCGGTCAACAGCGCCGGCGTGATGATGGCAAACATCATCTGGTAGGCCACGAAGGCCAGCGCGGGAATGGTCACCCCCGCGGCCACCGTGTGGAACTGCGGAGTGTCGACGTCGATCAGCGCGAACGCATCAAACTCCCCCACGAGCGAATTGCCCTGGTTACTGAACGCCAGGGTGTATCCCACCAGCACCCACGTGAGACTAATGACCCCGAGGGGGATGATGTTCTGCATCATCATGGTCAGGACGTTGCGCACCGGCACCATCCCGCCGTAGAACAGCGCCAGCCCGGGGGTCATAAACAGCACCAGCCCGGCGCAGATCAGCACCCAGGCGGTATCAGCCCCGTTCACGTCCGGCTCCGGGAGGAGGTGTTATTGAGGGTTCCTCTGCAACGGCACATGACATCTCCGCTTCCAACTCGTGTACAGCCGTGGGCAAATGCGAGTGGTGGGGACCGGTTCGGCGTGGTGCCGAACCCGGGGCCTTTGGACCAAACGAGCGTACCGCCGGGCAGGGAAGCACCAGAAGGGCAGGAGACGCAAAAAGGAGCCGGCAGGCCTAATTGGCGCTGCCGGTTCCTTTCCCCGGGCTGTAAGCCCGCCTTTGCCTTCCTCGACTAGCTGTGCGAGCCCACCATGCCGTTGGGGTCGATGACGTACTTGCGGGCTGCACCGGAGTCGAACTCGCGGTAGGACTCCGGTGCCTGGTCCAGGCTGAT
This sequence comes from Arthrobacter sp. zg-Y20, assembly GCF_030142075.1. Lineage (NCBI taxonomy): Bacteria > Bacillati > Actinomycetota > Actinomycetes > Micrococcales > Micrococcaceae > Arthrobacter > Arthrobacter sp. zg-Y20. The sequence continues at coordinate 2,837,432 of NZ_CP126241.1, forward strand.
GGGCGTGGCGTTGACCGCCTTGGCGATCTGGACCCTGTCATGGAGGATCGCCATCATCAGTTCCCGGTTGTACTTCATCACCGGACACTGCCCGGTGGTGAAGGACAGGGACTTGGCCCAGCCGGTGCCCAGGTCCAGGCTCAGGGACCCCTTCTGCGCCGCTTCGTCGATACCGCCCGGGTCACCGGTGACGTAGAGGCCTGGAATGCCCAGGGCACCGCCGGCCGCGGTGATGTCCATCAGGGCATTCAGGACGGTGGCCGGGGCTTCGGTGTCCGATCCGGAGCCGTGTCCGCGGGCTTCGAAGCCCACGGCATCCACGCCGCAGTCCACCTCCGGCACGCCGAGGATCTGCTCGATTTGGTCCTTGGGATCGCCCTGCGAAATATCCACCGTCTCGCAGCCGAAGCTGCGGGCCTGTGCCAGCCGCTCCTGGTTCAGGTCACCCACAATGACGGCCGCGGCTCCCAGCAGCTGGGCGGAGGCGGCAGCTGCCAGTCCCACCGGCCCGGCACCGGCAATGTATACGGTGGACCCAACCCCCACACCTGCGCTGACGGCACCGTGGTACCCGGTGGGGAAAATGTCCGAGAGCATGGTCAGGTCCATGATTTTCTCCATGGCCTGGTCCTTGTCCGGGAACCGCAGCAGGTTCCAGTCCGCGTAGGGAACCAGGGCGTACTCGGCCTGTCCGCCGACCCAGCCGCCCATGTCCACGTATCCATAGGCACTGCCGGGGCGCTCCGGGTTCACGTTCAGGCAGATCCCGGTCTTGCGTTCCTTGCAGTTGCGGCAGCGGCCGCAGGAAATATTGAACGGCACCGAGACCAGGTCTCCAACGTTGATGAATTCGACATCCGGTCCGGTTTCCACCACTTCGCCGGTGATCTCGTGGCCGAGAATAAGGTTGGGCGGAGCCGTGGTCCGGCCGCGGACCATGTGCTGGTCCGAGCCGCAGATGTTGGTGGTGACCACTTTCAGGATGGCCGCGTGCGGCAGTTTCCGGCCGATGTTGGCGGGATTCACCCCCGGCCCGTCTTTCAGTTCGAAGGTGGGATAGTCAATGTCCTGGACTTCCACTACCCCGGGTTCAATGTAGGCAACTCCCCGATTGGAACTCATGGCGGCCTCGCTGTCTTTCGTCGTCTCTGACTGGTTGCAGGACGTGCCTCCCCCGGGGCCTGCGCCCTTGGCAGCGAGGGTACAGCGGGCAGCACGACGGCGGTAGACAGTAGCAGTTGTGGATCTTTGCCTCAGCCTGCGGCGGGCGTTAAACGCTTAGCAGGCAGGCACCCTGACCGGGTACCTGCCTGCTGAAAACGGTGGGGACTAGCCCTGGGTGGGCTGCCCGTTGGAGCCGGCCGCTGCCTCGCGCTCCTGTGCGGCGATCTGCTCGTGCACGGCCTTCATGTCCAGGCCCTTCACGGCATCCACCAGTTCGCTGAACTGGCTCGCATTGAGTGCGCCGGGCTGGGAGAACACCAGCACCTTCTCGCGGAACGCCATAAGCGTGGGGATGGAGGTAATGCCTGCGGCGGCGGCCAGGCCCTGCTCCGCCTCGGTGTCCACCTTCGCAAAGGTAATGTCCTCGTGCTTCTGCGAAACCGAGTCGTACACGGGTGCAAACTGCTTGCACGGTCCGCACCAGTCCGCCCAGAAGTCCACGAAGACGATGTCGTTTTCCTCGATGGTTTCGGGGAAGGTTGCTTCGGTGATGTCGATAGTAGCCATACGCTCAACGCTAGCGGGGCGCTGGGACATTGTCTCTACTGTTCGCTGAACGGTGAAGGCCGTTCGGTGAAGGCCGCGGCTAGGCCCCGGGCAGTTTGCTCAGCCGCCGGATCACCGGCAGCGCTTGGGCCAGGGCGTTGCGTTCTTCCCCGCTGAGCTGCTCGAGGAGTGTTGCCATCAACGCGGTCCGGCTGCCGTTGGCTTCCCGCAGCTCCTTCGCTCCGACCGGGGTAAGGATGACCCGGACGCCGCGCGAATCGTGCGGGTCCGGGCTGCGCACCACCAGGCCCGCACCTTCAAGCCGGATGATCTGCTCTGTGGCGCTGGGCACCTTGACGCCCAGGTTCCGGGCAATTTCGCTCACCCGCAGGCCGTCACCGGCCGCCATTTTCAGGATGCTGACCTGCGTGGCGCTGAGGTTCGTCTCCGCATCCATGTTGCGGGCAATGTACAGTGCCAGCCGGAGGGACTCACGGAATTCGTCCGCAAGATCGTCCAGGGCGGGATCGGTCGTCATAGTTAGGTAGCCTAATATTTTGGGGAGCCGGATGCAAGGCCCGCCCCGTGGCACTGAGCATACAACGCGCACACACAGAAAAACCCGCCCCCACCGTGACGGTGAGGACGGGTTAGTCGGTGGCAGATGAGGGATTCGAACCCCCGTAGGCGTTGCCAGCTGATTTACAGTCAGCCCCCTTTGGCCGCTCGGGTAATCTGCCGAACGTCTTCAAGTGAAGACTTTGTCCGCAGTATCTGCGGGCAAGACAACTTTACCGAAGATTCTCCGAAGTTACGAATCGGGCCAAAAATGCCGCTGAAACAGGGCCCTGCGGCGGTTCCCGCCCCTCGGCTCACGGCTACAGTCCGCGCAGGATCCTGGCCTCGAGCTGTGCATAGAATCCGTCCGCCTGCGTCTGGGTCACCGACCCCCACTGCACTGCGTTGAGCAGGTCCGCACGGATGCCGGCCAAACGCTCCTGCGTTCCCTGCGCGTGTGCGGTCCGGGGGTTGCCGGCGTCGGGGGTGGCGACGGGACTGCTCTCCGCGGCCCGCGCGGGCGGGGCACCCGCCGTGCCGAGACCGGCAGCAGAAGCGGCCGCGAGGAAAGAGCCGGCCGCGGCGGTGCGGATCCGGACGGAGGCGGGACGGCGGAGGAACTGGCCGGAATAGGCCGTCGGTTTCTTTTCCACCCCCTCACCGTTCCGCACTTCAATGGGACAACACCGGGGATTGGCTGGATGATCGCTGGGAACCGAGCGCCCGAACCGCGGCGACCTACTACGCTAAGACACAGGAAAAGAGTCACCGACCCAAGGAGTTCCCATGGCAAGCGAGTCTACGTTCGACGTCGTCAGCAAGATCGATAAGCAGGAAGTGGCCAACGCGCTGAACCAGGCGCAGAAGGAAATTGTCCAGCGCTACGACTTCAAGGGCGTCGGCGCCGAGGTGGACTTCAGCGGCGAGAAGATCCTGATGAAGGCCAACTCCGAGGACCGCGTGAAGGCTGTCCTGGACGTGCTGCAGTCCAAACTGGTCAAGCGCGGCATTTCGCTGAAGTCCCTGGACGCCGGAGAGCCCTTCGCCTCCGGCAAGGAGTACCGGATCGAGGCCTCCATGAAGGAAGGCATCGCCCAGGACCAGGCGAAGAAGATCAACAAGCTGATCCGCGACGAAGGCCCCAAGGGCGTCAAGTCGCAGATCCAGGGCGACGAGCTGCGCGTCAGCTCCAAGTCCCGCGATGATCTCCAGGCCACCATGGCGCTGCTTAAGGGCGCGGACCTCGAGGTGGACCTGCAGTTCATCAACTTCCGCTAAAGCTCCAGGCAGTCCCGGTTTCGGCCGGCACAGCGACGGCGCCTCCCCCTCTGCGGGGACGGCGCCGTCTGCGTTCCAGGGCTCCTGTGTTCCAGAACCTTACGCCCGTGTTCTAGAGCCTTACGTCTTCGGCGGCAGGACCGTCGTCGCCGTAGTCCTCCACAGATTCCCCACCCACGGGCTCACCCATCCAGGTCAGCAGCTGCCACGGGCCCACGCCGCCGACGGCGGGCTCCGGCGCTTCCAGCACGGCGATGCCGGTGTTACTCAGGGCGTTGCGGACAATGAAGTCCGGTCCCACGTTCTGCGCCCGGGCGGTGACCCACGTCCGGATCATCGCGCCGTGGCTGAAGATTACCGGCGCCCGCAGCCCGGCGGCGGCCAGTTCGCCGACGACGCCGTCAAAACGCGCCAAGGTGCCCGCGCCGTCCGGGCCGCCGGGCATCCGGGCCTCCGTCTCCCCGTTGACCCAGCGGTACACGGTTTTGAGGTAGGCGATGATCGAATCCCGGTCATTGCGCATCTCGAGGTCGCCGGCGGAAATTTCCCGCAGCCCGTCCCTGATCTCCACCGGCAGCCCCAACTCGGCAGCCAGCGGCGCAGCGGTGAGCTGGGTGCGCACCAGGTTGGACGCGAAGACCCCGTCGATGGGCTCGTGCCCGAGCGCTTCCGGGAGCGCGGCGGCCTGCTCGAGCCCCAGCTCGGTGAGTCCGGGACCGGGGACGGCAGTGTCCAGGTAATGCTCCACATTGGACGGGGTCTGGCCGTGGCGGATCAGTATCAGGCGCATGCTCGAAGCCTACTTCGTCACTGGGTTGGGCTGGGCCGGGAGCCGGCGGGTTCAGGAAGCCGGCAGGCCGGGACCGGTCAGGAGCCCAGCGCGCGGCCGGCCATCCGTTCCAGGCGCTCAATCCGCTGATCCATCGGCGGATGCGTGGCCAGGAGGCCGCGGACGCCGGCGCGGAACGGGTTGGCAATCATCAGGTGGGCGGTGTTGGCCAGCTTCTGGTCATTGGCCGGCAACGGGGCGCGCTGGGTTCCGCTCTCCAGTTTGCGCAGGGCCGAGGCGAGCGCCAGCGGATCGTCCGTGAGCTTGGCACCGTCTTCGTCGGCGTCGTACTCCCTGGTCCGGCCGATGGCCATCTGGATCAGGGACGCGGCAAACGGGGCCAGAATGGCCATGGCGATGGCTGCCAGCGGGTTCGAGTTGCGGCGGTCGCCGCCGCCGAAGAAGAGCAGGAACTGGCCCAGCGAGGTGATGACGCCGGCAATCGCGGCGGCGACCGAGGAGGTGAGGATGTCGCGGTTGTAGACGTGCATCAACTCGTGGCCGAGCACACCGCGCAGTTCACGCTCGTTCAGCAGGACCAGGATGCCCTGGGTGCAGCACACCGCGGCGTGCTGCGGGTTGCGCCCGGTGGCAAAGGCGTTGGGCGCCATGGTCGGGGAAACATACAGCCGCGGCATGGGCTGGCCGGCCTTCGAGGAGAGCTCCCGGACAATCCGGTACATTTCCGGCGCCTGTGCCTCGGTCACCGGCACGGCGCGCATGGCCCGGATGGCGAGCTTGTCGCTGTTCCAATAGCTGTAGGCGGTGGTGGCCAGGCCGATGGCCAGGAAGATCCAGATGTACGCGGGGCTTCCCGTACCCGAGGACAGAATCGCCCCGATTCCCAGCAGCACGGCAAACAGCACACCGAACAGTGCGGCAGTCTTGAGGCCGTTGAAATGGTGATGCACGGGTACACAGTCCTTTCAACGCAGGCCGCTGCCGGCCTGCAGCTTCTACGGTAGGTCCGTTTAGTTCAACGCAGAACCATCCCGGACTGTTCCGCGCCGTTCTGCGTAGAACACGCCCCGGACACCGGGGCGGGAGGAGCCGGCTCAGGGCTCGGGATGCAGGGCGTCGTAGCGGGCAAACCGCGGCTGGGTACGGGCCAGCACCCCCACCAGCGCCAGGCAGATCAATCCGCCGAGCACCGCGGCCCAGCCCTCCCCCAGGAAGGAAGCGTCCACGCCGGCCACCAGGTCCCCCAAGCGGGGACCGCCGGCCACCACCACCACGAACACACCCTGCAGCCGTCCGCGCATCGCGTCGGGGGTGGCGGCCTGCAGGATGGTGGAGCGGAAGACGCTGCTGATCGAATCGGCTATCCCGGCGCACGCCATGGCAGCGGCCGCCGGGATCAGCCAGCGGGACGGGACCGCGCCGTCGTTGTGTCCGGCCAGGACCACCACGGCGCCGAAGGCCGATACGGACAGTGCCCACGCCGCCACGGACCACAGCACCGCCAGCCCCTGCCGGCGGACCAGCCCCAGCGGACCGGAGAACAAACCGGCCAGGAAGGCACCCACTGCCGTCGCGGCCAGCAGTACGCCCACCGTCGTCGCGCCGCCGCCGAGCGCCAACGCCCCGATGGCCGGCAGCAGGGCCCGCGGCTGCGAGAAGACCATGGCGCACAGGTCCACCACAAACGTCATCCGGATGTTGGGGCGGGTGCCCAGGAACCTGAATCCCTCCAGCACCGATTTCAGCCCGGCTTTTTGCACCTTGCCTACCGGCGGCATGGGCGGCAGCCGGTACAGCGCCCACATGGCGGCAGTGAAGGTGACCACGTCAATGGTGTAGGTCCAGCCGTAGCCGACCCTGGCCACCAGCACACCGGCCAGCAGCGGACCGGCGGTCATGGCCAGGCCGAAGGTAATCATGCTCAGCGCATTGGCGGCCGGCAGCAGTTCGGGGCGGACCAGCCGGGGAATGATGGCGCTGCGGGCAGGCTGGTTCAGTCCGCCGGCGCCGGCATTGACGGCCACCAGGAAGTACAGCAGCCAGACGTTGCCCACTCCGGCCCAGGCCTGCGCGGCAATGCCGATGGTGCTGCCCCAGAGCAGCAGTGAGGAAACCAGTGCGACTTTCCGGCGGTCGTACGCGTCCACCACCGACCCGCCGTACAGCCCGGCCAGGACCAGCGGAACCAGGCCCACCAATCCGAGCAGGCCTACGTAGAAACTGGATTCCGTCAGTGCGTAGACTTCCAGGCTCACCGCCACGAGGGTGAGCTGGGTGCCGACGGCGGACAGCGCCGTTCCGGTCCAGAGGCGGCGGTATTCCGGGCTTTCACGCAAGGGGGTGAGGTCGGCGAGGAGTCTTGGCACCCCAGCAGTCTAGGGGCGCACCGGACAGATCCCGGCCATCACCCGCCCACATGAATAGCAAGCATGCTTAGGATGGAGAGCAGTCCACCGTTTCCACCCCAAGGAGGAACCGCAGTGTTTACCCGCAGCGTCGCCGACGGCATCCACCGCATTGAACACGCCTACGTCAACGTGTACCTGGTCGAGGACGACAACGGGGTGGCGGTGATCGACGCGGGACTGCCCGGAATGTGGCCCCACCTCACCGGAGCCCTGGACGAGCTGGGCTACGGCCCCGGAGACATCCGCGCCCTGGTGCTCACGCATGCCCACTTCGACCATGTGGGCACGGCGGCCCGGCTCCGGCAGGAGTACCGCACCCCCATCCTGGTCCATGACGCCGACCGCTACATTGCCGCCCACCCCTACCGCTACGAGCACGAGAACAACCGGTTCCTGTACCCGGTGCGCCATCCCAAGGCCGTTCCGGTGCTGGGCGCCATGACGCTTGCCGGGGCACTGAACGTGCGCGGCGTTACCGATGTGCACAGCCTCACCCGGGACTCCGGCGACGCCCTGCCCGGCACGCCCCGGATCATCTACACCCCGGGCCATACCGCCGGGCACGTGGCCCTGCACTATCCGGACCGCGGAACGCTCATCAGCGGCGATTCCCTGGTGACCCTGGACCCCTACACCGGCGCGCGCGGCCCGCAGATCGTCTCCGGCGCCGCGACGGCGGACAGCGCCCAGGCCCTGGCTTCCCTGTCCATGCTGGCCGACACCGACGCTCCCCTGCTGCTGACCGGGCACGGGGAACCGTGGCGGGACGGATCGGCGGCAGCCGTGGAGCAGGCACTGGCCCGCGGGGCGTCCTGACTCCGTCCGGTTCCAGGTCCCGGGTTCAGCCCGGTTCCGGGTTCAGCCAGGTTCCAGGTTCAGCCCGGTTCCGGGTTCAGCCCGGTTCCGGGTTCAGCCCGGTTCCGGGTTCAGCCCGGTTCCGGGTTCAGCCCGGTTCCGGCACTACAGCAGGGCACGACGGCGCCGGGCTAGCTTCCGGCGTCGTCCAGCTCCTGCTCGAGTACCTCAAGGAGCCGAGAGTCCCCGATGGGCCGAAAATGCCCCATGGTTTCCAGCTGGATGTTGCGTGCTCCGGCGAGGTGGCTGCCGGCCGGAATGTGCGGGTCGAAGCCGCTGTAGACCGAGGTGATCCTGCGGTTCACTTCCTGGTTGCGCAGCAGCTCCTGCAGGAACGGGTCCCGCGGGGAAAAGGCGCGGATGCTCGCCAGCGGAAACAGCCGGGCGTAAACGGATCCGGAGAACGGGGTGTTCACGGCGATCATCCGTTCCACCCTGCGGGCACCTTCGGGCAAGGTCATCAGGTGCTTGCCGATCAGCCCGCCCTTGCTGTGCGCCACCACCAGCACGCCGTGCAGGTCCTGTTCCACCAGGTAGCGCTCCACCAGCACGGCGGCGTCTTTGATGACACCGCGGTTGTAGCCCAGCGGGGCCACGGTGTGCACCGGATGCCCGCGCTCGAACAGATAGTCGGCCAAGGGGCGCAGGAACTGCCAGTTTTCGTAGACGCCCGGAATCAGCACCACCGGCACCTGCTGCGGTCCCTCGGGGTGCAGGTAGGCGGACGGGTCGCGGCGCAGGAAAAAGTTCCGGACCTGCCAGTAGGCCACGTAGGCGTAGTCCGAGGCCCAGCCTCCGGCTTCCCTGGCCCGGCGGAAGATCCGCCCCCGGCGCCGGGGGCGGACCCCGGCGCCGGGAGCTGCCCCTTCCAGCGTGGGCTCTGCGCTGCCTTTTTCCCGCGGTTCCTGCGTCACCGGGAGGGAACCGCCGAGTGCAGCAGGGCGGCGGTCTCAACCGGACGGTTGTACATCATCACGTGCGGCTGGCCGGGCACTTCCGCCGTGCGGGTGCCGGGCCGGGCTGCGGCCAGCCGGGCCAGCCAGTCAGCGCGGACCACCGGATCCTTGCCTCCGCGCACCAGCAGCACCGGCGGCTGAACGCCCCGGATCCGTTCCTCCATCCGGTGCCGGATCATCACGGGCAGCGTTTTGAGGTACCAGCGCGGCCCCGCCCGGAACAGATAGTCGGTGACCAGGATGGCATTGACCGCAGGGGGTTCGCCCAGGCAGTCCTGCAGCAGCCGCAGCGCCTGCAGCGGCGCGGAACGTTCGGCGTCGTTGATGGTCGGACCCAGGAGCACCACCGATGACACGGCGTCGGGAGCGGCGAGCGCCATTTCGACTACCACCTGGCAGCCCATGGAGTGGCCCACCCACTGCGCGCCGCGGATACCGGCGGCCTCCAGCGCCTGAACGGCAATCCGCCCGAAATCCTCCATCTGCAGCTGCCGCTCCGGCTTGGGCGCTGTACCAAAGCCGGGCAGTTCCAGCGTATGGACCGTGGCCGTGCGTGCCAGCTCCCAGATCAGCGGGCCGAAGTACCGTTCGGAGGCACCGATCCCGTGTACCAGCACCACCTCTGAACCGGAGCCGGGCCACGCCGGCGTCCCGGCGTCGTCGTACCGGCGGTACGTGCGCAGGTCCACCCGCGCATCGCCCACCGCCACACGCTGGAATTGTGTTCGTGCATCTGCTGCAGGCACGCTGCCCCGCTTCCCTGTGATGTTCCTGAAGGTGCTGTTCCCTAGGGTGGTGTTCCCAAGGTGGTGTTCCCTCTGCCTAGGCCCAGCGTACCGGGGCCGGCACAAGTAAGGCGGGACTTATTATGAGTAGCTCAGAATAAGTGTGTACGATGAGTGTCATGACCGGGACAGCAGCAGCAGAGGAGACCACCGCCAAGTGGTCCGCTGAGCTGCGCGCACACGGCCGCCGGGTCACCAAACAGCGCCTGGCCGTGCTCCGGGCTGTTGACTCCGCACCGCACACGGCAGCGGACGACGTCGCCGCAGCCGTCCGCGCGGAACTTCCGGACATCACGGTGCAGTCGGTATACGTGGTCCTCGCGGACCTGGCCGAGACGGGACTGGTCCGGAAAATCGAACCGCCCAACTCACCCGCCCGGTACGAAACCCGGGTGAACGACAACCACCACCACGCGGTATGCACCGGCTGCGGACGCATCGAGGACGTGGACTGCGCCGTTGGCCACGCCCCCTGCCTCACCCCCGGGAACACCCACGGCATGACCATCCAGATTGCCGATGTGCTCTACCGCGGGCTGTGCACGGACTGCGCCGCCGCAGCGTCCTAGCCCGCACCCCCAACTTCCTCCCTTTTTGCCAGCACCAGAGAAAGAACCAGCATGTCCAACTTCACCACCACGCAGACCGGCACCCCGGTTGCCAGCGACGCACACTCGCTGAGCACCGGTGCCGACGGCGCCATTGCCCTCCACGACCGTTACCTGGTCGAGAAGCTGGCCCAGTTCAACCGGGAGCGGATCCCGGAGCGCATCGTGCACGCCAAGGGCGGCGGCGCATTCGGTGAATTCGTAGTTACCGAGGATGTCTCCAAGTACACCCGCGCGGCTGTCTTCGCCCCCGGCGCCGTCACCGAAACCGTCCAGCGGTTCTCCTCGGTGGCCGGCGAAATGGGCTCCCCCGACACCTGGCGCGACGTCCGCGGCTTCGCCATGCGTTTCTACACCACCGAGGGCAACTACGACATCGTCGGCAATAACACCCCGGTGTTCTTCATCCGCGACGGCATCAAGTTCCCGGACTTCATCCACTCGCAGAAGCGCCTGCCGGGCTCCGGCCTGCGCGATGCGGACATGCAGTGGGACTTCTGGACCAACTCCCCCGAGTCTGCCCACCAGGTCACCTACCTCATGGGCGACCGCGGCATCCCGCGCTCCTGGCGTGAAATGCCCGGCTTCGGCTCGCACACCTACCAGTGGATCAACGCTGCGGGCGAGCGTTTCTGGGTGAAGTACCACTTCACGTCCAACCAGGGCAACCACGAAATCACCGGCGCCGAAGCCGAGCGCATTGCCGGCGCCGACGCCGACTACTACCGCCGCGACCTGTACGAGAACATTGCCGAGGGCAACTTCCCGTCCTGGGACCTGCACGTTCAGGTCATGCCGTACGAAGACGCCAAGACCTACCGGTTCAACCCGTTCGACCTGACCAAGGTCTGGCCGCACGCGGACTACCCGCTGATCAAGGTGGGCACCCACACCCTGAACCGCAACCCGGAGAACTTCTTCGCGCAGATCGAGCAGGTTGCCCTGTCCCCCGCGAACCTGGTTCCCGGCATCGACGCCAGCCCGGACAAGATGCTGATGGCCCGCATCTTCTCCTACCCGGATGCCCAGCGCTACCGCGTAGGTGCCAACTACAACCAGCTGCCGGTCAACGCACCCAAGGCTCCGGTGAACAACTACTCGCAGGACGGCGCCATGCGCTTCTCCTACAACAGCCCGGAAACCCCGGTCTACGCACCGAACACGCTCGGCGGCCCGGTGGCCGACGCAGCGCTGGCCGGCGCGGGCAGCTGGGAGAACGACGGCGCCCTGGTGCGTTCCGCGCAGACCCTGCACTCCGAGGACAGCGACTTTGTCCAGGCCGGTACCCTGTACCGCGAGGTCTACGACGACGCCGCCAAGGAACGCTTCCTGGAAACCATCACCGGTGCCATCTCCGGTGTGCAGCGCCCGCACATCCGCGAAGCAGCGATCCAGTACTGGACCAACGTTGACGCGACGCTTGGCGGGAAGCTGCGCCTGTCCCTGGCCCAGGGCGAAACCACGGCCAACGAAAAGGCCGAGTTTGTGGGCGTCGCGGAGTAACTGCTCCCTTCAGAAGCTGACGCCGGTTTACGGCAGGCCCGCGTAGACAGCAGCGGCCGGTCCCCTCGGGGGCCGGCCGCTTTTGCGTGTGCTGCTGCCTGCCGGGCTTCTAACCCGGCAGGGTTCTGGCCCGCCGGGTTCTTACCGGCTGGGTTCTTACCGGCTGGGCCAGTACCAGATGATCAGCAGCGTCACCAGGAAACCGGTGAGGAAGTTCAGTTTCAGGAACCGCTTCCACCCGGCGTTGGCGGCGGCGGAGCCGGAATCGGTAATCCCCATGAACGGCAGCAGGTTGAGGATGTAGGGCACGGCCAGGAGCCCGCCCAGCAGGGCCGGCCATGGGGTCATCAGCATCAGCAGGCCCGCAGCCAAATACGCGGCTGCGGCAAGCCGCACCACGGGCCGGGCGCCGAGCACGGTGGCGATGGACCCGATGCCGCCCTCCCGGTCCGGCACCACGTCCTGCACGGCTCCGAAGGCCTGGCTGGCCATTCCCCAGAGGAAGAAGGCGCCCAGCACAGCGCACAGGCCGGGGGTGAACACAGCCCCGGCAAGCACCAGTCCGTACAGGGCCGGGCTGACGAAGTGGGTGCTGGAGGTCATGGAGTCCAGGAACGGGCGCTCCTTGAACCGGAGGCCGGGAGCGCTGTAGGCAATGACGGCGAACACGCTGATGGCCAGCACCAGCCAGGACAGCGGGCTGCCCAGCAGCACCAGGGCGGCGAGGAAGGGCACGTTGGTGGCCAGTGCCGCCCAGAGGGTGACGCGGTGGAAACTGCGGTCCAGGACCGCGCCCTCCACACCGCCCTTGCGTGGATTGTGCAGGTCCGACTCATAGTCGAAAACGTCGTTAATGCCGTACATCGCCAGGTTGTAGGGCACCAGGAAATACAGGGTTCCAATCACCCATGCAGCGTCAATGCGTCCCGTGGTCAACAGGTACGCGGCAGCAAACGGGTAGGCGGTGTTGACCCAGGACAGCGGCCGGGAGGACACCAGCAGCATCCGCAGGGTGCTGCCGGCCGTTCGGGTGGAGCCGGTGCTCACGGATTCTCCTTAGGGGCAGGATGTGCGGTGTCCGGCGTTGATACAGTGCCCGGCGTTGATGCAGTGTCCGGCGTTGATGCAGTGCCCGGCCTTGGTGCGCCCGGTTCGGGGGCCCGGCCCGGCAAAAGGATCCACAGGGCGGGCAGCAATAGGACGGCCGCCAGCGGGTAGGCGAAGTCCTCGAGCGGAGCGGCACCCGCGAACGCGCCGGAAATGCGGTCATTGTTGTACCAAAACAGGCCCACGCGGATCATCATGTTGTCGAAGACCGCCGTCAGGGCCAGCAGGACGGCGGCCGTAACGGCCGCTGCCGCGGCGTAGAAGCGCGGCCGGCGGCGCCTGGCCAGCAGTGCTGCGGCGCATACTCCGGCGGCCGGCAGCAGGAAAAACGCGTTAAGGGTCCAGTACGTCATGGCTGCGGCCGCTCCGTCGGTTTACGCACCGGCTTGCGCCCTGGTTGCCCTGGTTGCCCGGGGTGCCCCGGTTGCCCGGGCGCGCGGCCCTGCATCCGTACGGCCGCCCGGTTCGCGCCCCGTTCCGCAGCGAGTCCGGCGGCCAGCCGGACCAGGCCGAAAACCACCATGGTCAGATAGCAGAGGAAGGCCAGGAAGAAGATCTCCTCCACGGGAAGGTGCGGGGCCAGGGCGAGGCCGAGCATAAACGGGGTCTCTCCGCGGTAGAAGATATCCGCGCCGATGCCGGCCAGGTCCCAAGCGGTAAAGAACAAGACCCCGAGGACCAGAACAATCCCGGCGCGGCGGGCATCGGCGAAAAAGAACAGCCGGAACCGGTGGTCCAGCAGGGCCATGCACCCCAGGGACAGCAGCAGGAAAAGCAGGTACAGCACTCCCATCAGGCGTCCTCCGCCCCAGATAGATCCAGTCCTGATGTTTCCAGTCCGGGGGAAGCATGTCCGGGGCCCGCAGCCGGCGCAGCAGCAGCAGACCACGGTGCCGGCTCGGGCAGCGCCTCGGTGCCCGTCTCCCCGCGCAGCCGCTTGAGCACCAGTTCGGCGCTGATCAGGCACATCGGCAGGCCGATGCCGGGCAGCGTGGACCCGCCGGCGTACAGCAGCCCGTCCACCTTCCGGCTGGCGTTGGTGCCGCGGAAAAAGGCACTTTGCTTAAGGATGTGCGCCGGACCCAGCATCGTGCCGCGCCACGAGTTTAGATCCGTCACGAAATCCTGCGGCCCCACCGTGCGGCGGATGATGATCCGCTCGGCCAGGTCGGGAATGCCGGCCCAGGCCGAAAGCTGGGCAATTACGGCGTCGGCCATTTTTTCGATCCGGGGGTCCCCCGCGCCGTCAATGCCGCCGGCGCCAAGTGACGGGTCGGACGGTACGGGTACCAGGACGAACAGGTTCTCGTGGCCGTCAGGGGCCGCATCCGGGTCCGTGGCGCTGGGCCGGCATACATACAGGGAGGCCGGATCCGGCACGGACGTTTCCTTGCCGAAGATCTTCCCGAAGTTCGCTTCCCAGTCCTTGGTGAACAGCAGGGTGTGGTGTTCCAGCTGCGGGAGCTTGCCCTGCACGCCCAGGTGCAGCAGCAGCCCGCCGGGACCGGGAACGCGGCGCTGCCAGTACCTCTCCGGGTAGGTCTGTAGTTCGGCCGGCAGCAGGGCGGTTTCGGTGTGGTGCAGATCCGCGGCCGAGACCACCAGGTCCGCGTCCAGGGACGCTTCGGCTCCCCCGGCGTCCCGGTAGCGGACACCGGCAACGCGTGGTTTGCGCCGGCCGGCGGCGGTGGTGCGGATACCGGTGACCTCTGCTCCGGTGAGGATCCGAACGCCCTCGGCGCGGGCCAGGTCGCCGATCACGGATACCATCCGGGCGAAGCCGCCCATGGGGTACAGCACCCCGTCAGCAAGGTCCAGCCGGCTCATCAGGTGGTACATGCTGGGCGTGGTGAACGGCGAGGAACCCAGGAACACAGCCGGGTAGCCCAGGATCTGCCGGATCCGCGGATCGGTGAAGCGTTTGGCCACGAAGGTGCTCAGCGGTTCGAGCAGCAGCCGGGCCAGCCGGGGTCCCCGGCGCAGCACGTCGGCGCGCAGCAGCGGGGCGAACGAGGCGAACGTGGAGTAGAGGAACCGCTTTTTCGCCATCGCGTAGACCTCTTCGGCGGACTCGAGGTACTCCGCCAGGCGCGGTCCGGCGCCGGGTTCAAGGGATTCAAAGAGCGCAATGTTGGCCTCGCGGGTGGCAGCAATATCCACCGGTTCGGGCTCATCCTCGAACAGCACCCGGTAGCCGGGATCCAGCCGGACCAGGTCCAGCTGCGCTGCGGCGGAGGTCCCGAGCATCCGGAAGAAGTGGTCAAAGACTTCCGGCATCAGGTACCAGGACGGACCGGTGTCGAAGCGGAAGCCGCCGGTTTCCCAGCTGCCGGCACGGCCGCCGGTTTCGGGCTGCTTTTCCAGCACGGTCACCGAGAGGCCTTCGCGTGCCAGCAGCGCGGCTGTGGCCAGACCCGTGATGCCGCCGCCTATTACGACGGCGGTGCGCGGACTCGTGCTCATGGTTGCCTTCCGTTCGGGGCGGTTGGGGATACCGGCCGGGCGGCCACTTTGCGGGTCAGCAGCGCCCGGGCCGCTATCCGGGCCTTGACCGGATTGGGCACCCGGATGCGGGTGCTGCGCAGCTGCTCGGCCGGGGTGTCCCGGAGCCGGCGGGCGAGCTCGCTGAACAGGTCCTGGGCCAAAGCGACGGCGGCACGGCAGCCCGGCGGCAGCTGCGCCACCGCCGCGCCGGACACGATCAGGTCGGCGTCGATCCCGTCCAGGATCCGGTTCTTGTCCGCTTCGGTGAACGCCGCAACGGTAACGCCGGGGAAATAGCTGCGGCCCAGGGCCTCGAAGTCCTGCGCCAGGTCCCGGAGGAAGTTGACCTTCTGGAATGCCGCGCCCAGCCGCTGGGCGCCTTCCCGCAGCCGTTTGGCCTGGTCCTCGGGCAGGGAGATCCCGTACAGGAAGCACTGCAGGCACATCAGTCCTATGACTTCGGCCGAGCCGTAGACGTAGTCATTGAAGCTGGCCGCGGTGTGCTCTGCCTGGTCCAGGTCCGCCCGCATGGAGGCAAAGAAGGGGCGCGTGAGGTCCGTGCCGATGCCGGTCCCGCGGGCGGTCAGCGCGAAGGCGTGGACCACCAGGTTGGTGCTGTAGCCGGTCCGGAGCGCACGTTCTGTGTCCGCTTCGAGTTCATCGAGCAGCACCCCGATCTCTGCGCGCGGAATGTGGGCCGCCGCAGCCACGCCGTCGACGATTTCATCGGCCAGCCGCACCAGCGCGTAGATGGTTTCGATTTGCATCCGGGTACGCGCGGACAGCAGCCGGGAAGCCAGCCCGAAGGATGTTGAATAGTTCCGGATCAGGACGGCCGAGGTCTGCCGGGACACAGTGTTGTAGAGGGCCAGCCCCTGCTCTGCTGCCACGTCCTAGCGTCCCCGGTTCACGGCGTCGTCAACGACGGCGGACAACGCGGCGCGCAGTCCAGGCGTCACGGCCGGGCAGTCCAGGTGCTGCCGTGCCCGGTCTGCGTATTCCTGCATCAACTCGCGGGCGTGGTCCCGGGCGCCGGAGGATACGAGCAGTTCGCGGGCACGGGCGGCATCGCGGACGGTGAGGTCGGGGTTGCCGATCAGCCCGGACAGTTCGGCCCATTCCGGCTTATCCGCCACATAGGAGACCAGCACGGTGCGCTTACCCTCGCGCAGGTCGGAGAAACTGGATTTGCCGGTGGCGCTTTCGGCGCCGAACACGCCCAGCAGGTCATCCACGACTTGGTAGGCGATACCGATGTCCTGTCCGTACAGGCCCAGAGTGGACACAACGTCGTCGGACGCCCCGGCAAGCACGGCGCCGGCCTGCAGCGGCGCCTCGAAGGAGTACACGGCGGTCTTCAGGCGTTCCATGTGCAGGATTTCGGAAATGGGCGGGGCACCGGGGTGGAAGGAAAAG
Organism: Arthrobacter sp. zg-Y20; assembly: GCF_030142075.1. Classification (NCBI taxonomy): domain Bacteria; kingdom Bacillati; phylum Actinomycetota; class Actinomycetes; order Micrococcales; family Micrococcaceae; genus Arthrobacter; species Arthrobacter sp. zg-Y20. The sequence continues at coordinate 2,853,890 of NZ_CP126241.1, forward strand.
TCGACGTCGATCAGCTCGCCTCCGGCGGAGGCAAAGACGGCGTCATCGAGGATTTCCGCCAATCGGAGCCGCAGGTCCGTGTCCACTCCGGCACTGTCCAGCAGCCGGAACGCACCGGTCAGGGCCAGGTCTCCGGCAATAACCCCGGCGGACAGGCCGCGGTGCCGTGCAGCGCCCTCCCCCGCGCCCGCTGATGCAGCCAGGTCCCGGTACACACCGGAAACATTGGAGTGGCCCCGGCGGGAGAAATCCAGGTCAATGACGTCATCGTGCACAATCAACGCCGTATGCAGCAGCTCGAAAGCGGCACCTACGTGCGCAGCGGCGCGGATGTCCGTCCCGCCAAGGTGCAGATAGGCGGTCAGCAGGCTGCGCGGACGCACCCGCTTCCCCCCGGCCGTGGAATCCTCCAAGGCCTGCCACAGGGACAGGTAGCTGGAGCCGAGCTTGACTGCCCGTTCCTTGGCCTGTTCGAAGAACCGGTTCAGGACTGCCTCTACCTGCTCCTGGCCGGTGTTCAGCTCGAGCGGGGGGTGCGTCTGCATAGGTAAAGTAAACACGTATGGGACGAGTGGAAGAAATGACAGGCCGCGCAGAACTGGTGGTTCTGGTTGACAATGACGGCCATGCCTTGGGCACCCGGGACAAGGCCGGGGTGCACACCACCGACACTCCACTGCATCTGGCGTTCTCCACGCATGTGTTCAACACCCGCGGCCAGCTGCTGGTGACCCGGCGCGCTCTGTCCAAGCTGACCTGGCCGGGAGTGTGGACCAATTCGTTCTGCGGCCACCCCGGCCCCGGCGAACCAAACGAGGACGCGGTCCGCCGGCGGGCGGAGCGCGAACTGGGCCTTCAGGTCCGCGATCTGACCCTGCGCCTGCCCGATTTCCGCTACCGCGCCGTGGACGCCTCCGGGATTGTGGAGCATGAAATCTGCCCGGTCTACACCGCGGTTGCCGACGCGGATCCGGTGCCGGCGGAGGACGAGGTCATGGACTGGCAGTGGGTTGACCCCGTGCCGCTGGTTGATGCGGTGCGGCTGACCCCCTGGGCGTTCAGCCCGTGGCTCGTGCTGCAGCTGCCCCTGCTCTACCCCTAGACGGGATTCCCCGGGCCTGCGGGCCAGGCACGGCGGCAACGGACTTCCGCGCTTCGCAGGGCACTCAAACCGTCTTCCTCGGTGCCCTTTCAGCCCCGGGCAAAGCGCCTGCCCCAGCGCACCCACGGATATTCCTGTGGCCAGTGGGAGACGAGAGTGTGGAAGGCCCGGCGGAACCGCAGGGCCAGGTTGGCCCTGGTCTGCACGGCCCGCGGTGCCATCCCGACAACCAGGCTCCGGTCCCGCCTGCAGCGGCGGCCCTGACCCAAATGGAAGCTGAGGCACACGTCGTCGTGCATCTGCGCATCCTCACGGTGCACCTGCCCGCTGACGTCCTGCCAGGTACGTGCCCGCAGAGCCAGGTTGGACCCGAAAAACGGCCAGTGCGCCAGGGCCGATCCCATGGCCAGGTAGTAGGAGCCCAGATACAGGCGGGAAACCAGCCGTCCGGCGCGCGGGGACATTCCGTAGAACACCCCGGGCCCGCTGAGCACTTCCAAATCCGGGTCCGCGGCGAACGATTCAGCTATTCGCTGAACCCAATCCCGGGGAAGCACGCAATCGGCGTCACATCGGGCAATAATCAGGTCCGGTTCCGGGACCGTCGCCGGGCCGGCTGCGGCACCTGCCGCAACTGTGTCCGCGCCGAGCGGGCCGGACGCGGCGTCGTACCCGGCGCTTGCCGCGGCCGGAATACCGGGCACCGGCTCAAAGACCACCCGGGCGCCGAAACGGCGCGCCGTTTCAGCGCTGGCATCGGTGCTGTTGTTATCCACCACCACGATTTCCCGCGGCGCGAGGCTCTGTCCGGCCAGTGACTGCAGGCAGGCTTCCAGCAGCGCGGCATCATTGCGGCATGGGATCACCACGGTAACGGGCGGAAGCACAGTGGACATGCGCCGAGTTTAGCGTGGGGCGGCTGTGGTCCCCGGTTCGCGGATCCCCGCGCCCCCTCCTGCCGCAGCCGCGGCCGGGCTACCGTATGAGGATGATCGATGCACTGCTCCGGCCGCCGGAGACCCGCGGGGAAGTCATTGCGGACGTGGTGCGTGCGCTGGGCATCCTCAGCGTGGCCGGCGCACTCCTGCTGCTGGGACCGGTGGAAACCGCCCTGTTCCTGCTGGTGCTGCTGGGGCTGCTGGTTGCCCGCAGCCTGGACGTGATTCCGGGATTCGACACGGCGTACGGCCTGGTGCTGCTGCTGGCGGCATGGAGCAGCGTGGCGGACCTGTATGCCCGCATCTCCTGGTGGGACCTGGCCATCCATTGCGCGGCCACGGGTGTTCTTGCCGCCATGTCTTACTTCCTGCTGGTCCAGTTCAACGCGGTCCCGGCCGTACGCCGTCCGCACCGCCCCTCGCGCTCCCTGCCGTTGGTTGTGCCCGTCCTGGTGCTCTCCCTGGGACTGGCGCTGAGTGTCCTATGGGAGATGGGCGAATGGTGGGGCAACGCCTTTGTCGACGGGAGTATCAACGTGGGCTACGGGGACACCATGGGGGACCTGGCCGCGGGCGGGCTTGGCGGACTGGTGTCCGGAGTCTGCCTGGGGATGGCGGTCCGCCGGGCGGGTGGACGGATGGCGGCGGCAGGCAGCATCCCGCGGCTGCACCGCCAGGAAACGGACCGCTAGAACGGACCGCCAGAACGGACCGTCAGGGAAGGCTGAACCGGACCGGAAGTGCCGCCGGGAAGCCCCGGAGCCTTGCAGAAGCCCCGGAGCCGTGCGGAAACCCCCGAGCCTTGCGGAAGCCCCGGGAAGCCGCACAACAACGCCCGGGCAGCGGTGTCGCTGCCCGGGCGTTGTTGCCGTCCAGGCGGGTTGGGCCGGGACTGGTGCTGTTTCCTAGCGGGAGAGGTAGCGCTCGTGCTCGCTGTGAGCGCGGGCCACGGTTTCGCGGATCTCCCCGATGTCCTTGACCTTGTCGCGGTACTTGAGGTCCATCTTCAGGATGTCCTGCTCTTCGTCGCACAGTGCCTTGTACACCCGCTCGCGCTCGGCCGGATCGGCAGTGTAGGACAGGTCCAGGTAGGCGTCGGCATGGCGGCGGGCGTTGTTGACCGCCGTCATGGCCTTGCCCGCCGGGCTGACCAGGGAACCGATGACGGTGACCACCAGCACGCCGATGATGACGGAAAGGGACAGCGTGGTGGTGATTTCAATGACCGGTACATGCTCGCCGCCGTTGATGAACGGCAGGGTGTTTTCATGCAGGGCGTGCAGGACAAGCTTGACGCCGATGAAGGCCAGGATGGCGGCCAGGCCGTAGGTCAGGTAGATCAGGCGGTCCAGCAGGCCGTCGATCAGGAAGTACAGCTGGCGAAGTCCCATCAGGGAGAACGCGGTGGCGGTGAAGACAATGTAGACGTTCTGGGTCAGGCCGAAGATGGCCGGAATGGAGTCCAGCGCGAAGAGGATGTCGGTACCGCCGATGGCCACCATGACCAGCAGCATGGGCGTCAGGACGCGCTTGCCGTTCTCCATGGTGAACAGCTTGTCGCCGTCGTAGGAGTCCGAGGTGTGGAAGATCTTCCGGGCCAGCCGGATGATGAAGTTGTTGGCTTCGTCGTCGCCCTCGGTGCTTTCGGGCTTGAGCAGGTTTCCGGCGGTGATCAGCAGGATCAGGCCGAAGAGGTAGAAGATCCAGGAGAAGGAATTGATCAGTGCTGCGCCGAGGAAGATGAAGGCGGTGCGGGCAATCAGCGAGAAGACAATGCCGAAGAGCAGGACCTTCTGCTGGTCCTCACGCGGCACCCGGAAACTCGCCATGATGATCAGGAAGACAAACAGGTTGTCCACCGACAGGGCTTTTTCGGTGATGTACCCGGCGAAGTACTCCGTACCCATCTGGCTGCCGCCAAGGACAAACACGATGATGCCGAAGACTATCGCCACGCCCACGTAGATGGAGGACCAGATGGCCGCTTCCTTGAGGGTGGGAATGTGCGCCTTGCGGATGTGGAAGAAGTAATCAAAGGCCAGAAGGGCCAGGATGACCACAATGGTCACTCCCCAGACCATGGGGGAAACAGTCATGAGATGTCTGCTTTCGTAGGGTATGCCAAAGGAGCATAGGTCTCTCCCGCCGACCCTGGCGGGCGGCCGCGGAATCCGGCGGAGCGTCGGTGCTCCACGTGTTGACGGATATCTGCGTTTCGGGATACTCCCCTACGAAGTTTTCAGTCTAACAGGACAAGGTCCGCTTCGCTGTCTACGTCCCGCCCGTCGGCCAGGTCCGAGCAGTCAATTAAGTCCACCAGGTCCGGATGGGCGGCCAGGAAGTGCCGAGCTCCGGTATCGCCTGCATCGCCGTCATCAGCGGCTTCACCGGGTTCAAGGCTTCGGGCCGCCAGCGCCGCATCGAACAGCACCGGATGGCCGCGCCGCAGCCGGTCCGATCCCGGATCACGGTAACCCGCGGCGGTGATCCGGCCTGGCCTCCCGGCGGCCAGGAGCCGGGCGACGACGGCGGCGGTCAGGCCCGGCTGATCCACCAGGGCCACCAGCACCGCCCCCGGACACAGTGCCAGGGCTGCCGCAACGCCGCTGCGGTAGCTGGTACCCATGCCGCGCTGCCAGTCGGGGTTGAGCACCGGGCGGGCGTCCTGCAGTCTGGCCGCGGCCAGGATGTCTCCCCTGCCGGCGCCGAGCACGGCCAGTACCGTGGCGCACCCGCCGTCCCGCAGCACCCGCACCTGGTGTTCAATCAGGGGTCGGCCACGGAACGGCAGCATCGCCTTCGGCCCCAGCCCCAAACGGGTGCCGGCACCCGCGGCAAGCAGCACCGCCGTCGTCGTTCCTGTCATTACCCGGCCACCCCCTTTCCAACACGCGGTTAAAGCAGGCAGCCGCCGGACCGGAGGAGGTGCGGCGGCAGGGAGAAGGCGCTTAGCCCTCGCAGTCCTTGCAGTAGGCCAGGCCGTTCTTTTCCACGGCCAGCTGGGAGCGGTGACGGACAAGGAAACAGGAGTTGCACGTGAACTCGTCTTCCTGGGGCGGCACTACCCGCACCAGCAGTTCTTCGCCGGAGAGGTCAGCGCCGGGCAGTTCGAATCCTTCGGCCGCTTCGGCTTCATCGACGTCAACTACGGCAGACTGCTTGTCGGTTCGCCGGGCCTGGAGTTCCTCGATGGAGGAGGTAGTGCCGGCATCTTCCTCAGTCTTGCGCGGTGCGTCGTAATCTGTAGCCATTTTCTCGGCTCACACTCCAAATCCGTTGTTGTGTTCTTTCCGGGCACTCGATACTAGCCGAACATAACGGACGTACCGTTGCGCGCTATTCCCATTTCCGGTTCCGCAGCGCAATTTTCGCTGGCGGCTGACGGTTCCGAGGATCCGCACGCGTCCCACGCCTACCCAACGTGCCCGGCACCCTGCGGGTTCCGGAATACACAAAACGCAACGGACAGGCAGACTTTCGTCCGCCCATCCGTTGCGTTGTGCTGCGTTTGGAGCTGAGCCTAGGCCTCCGGCTGCGGCTCGGCCGGCGACATCTTGTGCTCGCCGCCGTTGGTGAAGGAACCGTTGGCTCCGGCCGCAGAGGACCCTGCTGCGGAGCCGGTGCTGCTGGTTCCGGTACTGCTGGAGCTGCTGCCGGCAGTGGATCCGGACCCGCTCGAGGAGCCCTTGACCTTCGAAGCAGCGTCCTTAGCGGCGCCCGTGACCTTGTCCTGCAGGCCCGGGGCCTTCTCCTTGGCCCAGTCGGTACCGTGGGACACGGTGTCCTGAACCTTGGGATCGTTCCAGAGCTTCATCAGCTTCTCGCGGCCGCCCTTGGAGCCGGCCAGGTAGCCTGCACCCAAGCCGGCCAGGAATACAAACTTCTTAACCATGGTCTTCCTCTTCTCCCGCCCTCACTGGGCCTCGATAAGTACCGTCCATCTGCACCCTACCGTGCAAAACGGCAGGTTCAACAGCCAGCTTACTATTTGCCGGCTAGCTGAACAGACGGGACCGGATGAGGAACCGTTTACCTTCGGGGGCCTCCACGGAGAATCCGCTGCCGCGCCCGGACACCACATCCACGGTCAGGTGGGTGTGTTTCCAGTATTCGAACTGTTCCCGCGACATCCAGAACTCCAGTTCGTCCCCGTCCAGATCGAAGACTCCCAGCAGCACGTCAGCGTCCCCGGTAAGGAACTCCCCTTTCGGGTAACACATGGGCGAGGAGCCGTCGCAGCAGCCGCCGGACTGGTGGAACATCAGCGGACCGTGCTGTTGCCGGAGGACGCGCAGCAGTTCCTGCGCTGACGGGGTGAGCGCCACCCGGGAGAAATCTTCCCCGGGCAGCGCCGCCGCCGCGTCCAGAGTGGAGACAGGTGCGGTATCCATCAGTACCCGATCACCACCCGGCCATCGACACTGCCTGCACCCAGCTGGTTCACTACTGCTGCTTGCATGCTGGCCATTCAATCCTCAATCCGATCGGAGGTAGGGCGTAACCAAGCCTAGGCGGGCCGGCAGGTTCCTAGAAGAAGCCCTGCTTGTTTTCGGCGTAGCTGACCAGCAGGTTTTTGGTCTGCTGGTAGTGGTCCAGCATCATGGCGTGGTTTTCACGCCCAATGCCGGAGGACTTGTAGCCGCCGAAGGCCGCGTGGGCGGGATAGGCGTGGTAGTTGTTTACCCAGACCCGGCCGGCCTGGATATCCCGGCCCGCCCGGTAGGCAGTATTCCCGTCCCGGGACCACACACCGGCACCCAGGCCGTACAGCGTGTCGTTGGCGATGGCCAGCGCTTCCCCGTAGTCGGAGAAACGGGTCACCGACACCACCGGGCCGAAGATCTCCTCCTGGAAGATCCGCATGCTGTTGCTGCCCTCGAAGACCGTGGGCTCAACGTAGAAACCGTCGGCCAGGTCGCCGTCGAGGATCCGCCGGGAGCCGCCAGCCAGGACCTTCGCGCCCTCCTGCCGGCCGATGTCCAGGTAGGAGAGGATCTTCTCCAACTGGTCATTGGAGGCCTGCGCGCCGACCATGGTGTTGGTGTCCAGCGGGTTGCCCTGCACCATCTGGGCAGTGCGGGCCAGGGCGTCGGCCATGAAGGAGTCGTACATGGAGTCCTGGACCAGCGCCCGCGAGGGGCAGGTGCAGACCTCGCCCTGGTTCAGGGCGAACATGTTGAAGCCCTCCAGCGCCTTGTCGTAGAAAGCATCATCGGCTGCCGCGACGTCGGAGAAGAAAATGTTCGGGCTCTTGCCGCCCAGTTCCAAGGTGACCGGAATGAGGTTCTGGCTGGCGTACTGCATGATCAGCCGGCCGGTGGTGGTCTCGCCCGTGAAGGCGATTTTGCGGATCCGGTTCGAGGAAGCCAGCGGCTTGCCCGCTTCCACGCCGAAACCGTTGACCACGTTCAACACGCCTGCCGGCAGCAGGTCCGCAATAAGTTCCATCAGCACCATGATCGACGCCGGGGTCTGTTCCGCGGGCTTGAGAACGACGGCGTTGCCGGCGGCAAGCGCCGGAGCCAGCTTCCAGGTGGCCATCAGGATGGGGAAATTCCAGGGGATGATCTGGCCCACCACACCGAGGGGCTCATGGAAATGGTAAGCGGTGGTGTTGTCGTCGATCTGCGAGATCGAACCTTCCTGGGCCCGGATGGCGCCGGCAAAGTAGCGGAAGTGGTCCACCGCCAGCGGCAGGTCCGCCGCCAGGGTTTCCCGGACGGGCTTCCCGTTGTCCCAGGTTTCGGCCACGGCCAGCATTTCCAGGTTGGCTTCGATCCGGTCAGCAATCCGGTTCAGGACCAGCGCGCGCTCGGCCACCGCCGTCTTGCCCCATGCCCCAGCGGCCTTGTGCGCCGCATCCAGGGCCAGATCGATGTCCTCCGAGGTTCCCCGAGCCACTTCGCAGAACGGCTTGCCGGTGACCGGTGAAATATTTTCGAAGTACTGGCCTTTGACCGGGGCCACCCATTCCCCGCCGATCCAGTTCTCGTAGCGCGGTTTGAAGGTGACTTTGGCGCCTTCGGTGCCTGGCTGGGCATAAACACTCATCGTTGAGCTCCCTCTTCCGTGCGGTCAACCGTTGGACGGCGGCCGCGTGCTGGTCACAGGGGCGTAGCGGGCCGCCTGCGGATATTTTGAGGGTAGGCAGCACAACGTTGCATGTACGTTGCATAGGCGCGCTTCCAGTTACGTTCGGGCCTGGTATTGCCGGGCTGCTGACGAGCCTGCGGCTCTCCCCCATGACCGGACCCCAAGCGGGCCCGGCCGGGGAACGCCCCGTTCACGGTTCAGCCCCGGCTCACGGTTCAGCCCCAGTTCACGGTCCAGGCGCTCCAAGCGGGCGACGACGGCGGCCCTCCGCGGAGAGTCCGGCGGCAGCAGGCGCAGCAGAACAGCCCAGCCCTCGACGTCGTCCTCCGCTTCCTCCAGCTTGAGGTACTGGGCAAGGAGGTCCGGAGATGCGTCCGAAAGCATGGTTTCCCGCAGGACCGACGACACTTCGGCCCGGAGGCCGGACACAGCCGGAGCTTCGGAGCGCGGCAGCACCGGACCGGCATAAATGTTCAGCGCCAGGCGGTGGGCACCGTGTTCGAGGTAGCTGAGTACCTGCCGGGCATCTACCACCAGCTCCCGGGGCAGGCGGTAGGGCCGGGACTGGGGCACGAGCCCCTGCGGACCGTCCGCGAACCGCGCCAGCATGGCGCGCAGGCGCAGCATCTCGGCCCGGACCGTGGCTGGCGCTGCGGTCTCCGGATACGCCATGGCGGCCAACTCGTCGGCGGTGAGCCCCTGCGGGTTCAGCGCGAGCAGGGTCAGCAGTTCTGCGTGCCGGCCGCTGAGCTGCAGTGACGCTCCGCCCACGTTCAGGAGGGCATGGTCGCGGCCCAGGATCTGCAGGCTGTCACGGTACAACCCAGCGCGGACCGTTTCGAGCCGGCGCAGCCGCCGCCCGCTGCGGCTGCGCTCACGGGCTTCCAGCCGCTCGATCCGCAGGTGCGACTGGGCCGCGTCCACAGCGGCCTCAATCAGGGACAGGGTGTGCGGTGCTACGGCGGCCACGCCCCCGGTAATATCCACGACGCCGATTACCGTCCCCGAGTCCGGGTCCCGGACCGGAACGGCAGTGCAGTTAAAGGAATGGACCCTGCGGTTGAAGTGCTCGGCCCCGGCAATCTGGATGCCCGTTCCGCCGGCTAGTGCCGCGCCCGGGGCGCTGGTACCAATGGACGGCTCGGACCAGTCGGTGCCCGGCATGAAGTACATGCCCTCCGCGCGGCGGCGCAGGTCCTCGTCCCCCTCCACCCACAGCAGGCGGCCGTGCTGGTCCCCCACCGCCACCAGGAGCCCGCTGTCCGCAGCAGGCTGCACCAAGAGCCGCTGGATTACGGGCATCACCACGTGCAGCGGGTGGACCTTCCGGTACTCCCGCAGTTCTTCCGGTTCAAAGGCCAGGACAGGAGTGTCGACATCGGGGTTGCGGGAATAGCCGAGCGAACGCTGCCACGACTCGCGGACCGGCTCGCGCAGGAGGCTGGGTACCGGGCGGCCCGGGCTCAGCTGCTCGTGGGCGTGCAGGGCGGACTCCTGCCCGGTGACGCCAGCCGAAGTATCCACCGCTCCGCCTATCCACTCTGATTGGGAGAACCGCCGCAGGAAACCCGCGGGCCGGATGGTGGCAAGAGTACCTTCTGGGCCCGGCGGGCTCCACTGGTTTCCACCGCGTAACTTATTCCTGTGCTCCGGCCGGTCGCCGTGGGTCCGACGTCGCCGTGGGCGGGCGGGGCCGGCGTCGTCGCCGTGGGTCGGGCGGGGATGCGGGGCCGTCGTCGGCAGCGTCGGGGGCCGGCGGGTTGGCGGGCGGGGCCGGCGTCGCCGTCGTCGTCGTCTGGCAGTGCACAGGGACGCGCATAGACAAAGGAGGGCCGCAGTCCAGCTGGACTGCGGCCCTCCTTTGCGGCCGGCTGGGCCGGCGATTCGCTTATTCGCCGCGGGAGATGCGGGTCATTTCCTCGCGGTCAACCACCTTGACGCGCTCGCGGACGAGTTCGGCAGCAGTCGAATCCGGGTGGATGTAGGAGGCGCCGAGGCTGCGCTCGTAGGCATCCAGCTTCAGCCAGCCCTCCCAAGTGGTGTATTTGACGCCCCGTTCCTCCAGCAGCTCGATGATGGAGGAGGGATCCGGGTGCGAGGCGGCGGGAAGGTTCAGCCGGTCCTCGAGCAGGAAGCCGATGGTCTCCAGCGCATCACCCTTGGTATGCCCGATCAGGCCCACCGGGCCGCGCTTGATCCAACCCGTGGTGTAGATGCCCGGGACGGGGGTGCCGTCTTCGTTGATGACGCGGCCGCCCTCGTTCGGGATCACGCCGCGGCGCTCGTCGTAGCCCACCTCGGGCAGCTCGGAGCCAAAGTAGCCGATGGCCCGGTATACGGCCTGGACGGGGTAGTCAACAATCTCGCCGGTGCCGCGTACGTTGCCGGTTCCGTCCAGTTCCGTACGTTCGAACTTCATGCCCGCAACCTTGCCCGGGTTCGCGGCGTCGTCGTAAATCTCCACGGGGCTGTGCAGGAAGTGCAGGTGCAGGCGGCGGGAGGCGCCGGTGTCCTGCTCCTCCACCAACCAGTTGGTCAGGGTGTTGACCATGGTTTTGGTCTGGTTGTTCGTGCGGATCTGCTCATCAGAGCCCTCGTCGAATTCAAAGTCCTCGGGGTAGAGCACAATGTCGACGTCGCGTGAGTGCGAAAGCTCGCGCAGTTCCAGGGGCGTGAACTTCACCTGCGCCGGGCCGCGGCGTCCGAAGATGTGCACATCCGTCACCGGGGACTTCTTCAGGCCCTCGTAGACGTTCGCCGGGATCTCCGTGGTGAGCAGGTCATCGGCGTGCTTGGAAAGGATGCGCGCGACGTCGAGGGCTACGTTGCCGTTGCCAATCACGGCAACTTCCTTCGCGTCCAGCGGCCATTCACGCGGAACGTCCGGGTGCCCGTCATACCAGGAGACGAAGTCGGCTCCGCCGAAGGAGCCTTCCAGCTCGACGCCGGGCACGTTCAGGGGTGCGTCCTTGATGGCGCCGGTGGCGAAGATGATGGCGTCATAGAAGTGCCGGAAGTCCGTCAGCGTCAGGTCGCGTCCGTAGTTGACGTTGCCGAGGAAGCGGATGTCGCCGCGGTCCAGCACCTTGTGCAGGGCGTTGACGATGCCCTTGATCCGCGGGTGGTCGGGTGCCACCCCGTAGCGGATCAGGCCGTAAGGGGCGGGGTACTGGTCGAAAAGGTCAATGCTGACCTCAAAGTCCCGCTCGGCCTTGGTAAGGATGTCGGCGGCGTAAACACCGGCGGGGCCTGCACCGATAATGGCGACCCTCAAGGGACGCTGGGGGCTCTCCGCGGCTGGGTTAGTCACTGATAGTCCTTCTTCTCTTCGAAAGATCCGTAGGTGCGCAATTAACACACAGTTATTTATTCTAAATGCCGGGTTCCCCGCCGTCTAAACGGTTGCCCAAAGGCAGGCGGGAATAGGATCCGGGGTTGGTGTGTTGATGCCCACGTGCCTTTCTCCAAGCCTGTCCCCGCCCTCCGCGGCGTGCGTAACGCCGAGCCCGACGCCGCTCCCGCCCGCACTAACGTTTCTGCCGGTTCCTCAGGTTCTGCCGGGACTGGCCGCGAGAATCTTCCCGGCATCCTGTTTGGTGTTGCCGCCTATGGCCTCTGGGGGCTGCTTCCCCTGTACTTCATGGTGCTCAAGCCCGCCGGAGCGGTGGAGATCGTGGCCAACCGCGTGGTGTGGTCACTGGTGTTCTGCGCCATCCTGCTGACCGTGATGCGGGCATGGAAGCCCATGCTCGCCGCCGGCCGCAACCCGCGCATCGTGGGCACCCTGGGTGGCGCTGCCCTGCTGATTGCCGTGAATTGGCTGACCTATTCCTGGGCCGTCCTGAATGAACACGCCGTTGAAGCGGCACTGGGCTACTTCATCAACCCGCTGGTTTCGGTACTGCTGGGTGTCCTGGTGCTCAAGGAAAAGCTCCGCCCTCTGCAGTGGGCGGCCATGGGCGTGGGCTTCATTGCCGTCCTGGTGCTTGCCTTGGCCTACGGAAACATGCCTTGGATCGCCCTGGCCCTGGCGTTCAGCTTCGGGTTCTACGGACTGGTCAAGAAAGGCATCGGCTCCCGGGTCGACGCCGTTTCCAGCCTCACCATTGAAACCGCCGTGCTGACCCCGATTGCCGCCGCCGTCATGATCTGGCTCGGGGTATCCGGCGCCGCCACGCTGACCACCAACGGGCCGGCTCATATGTGGCTGCTGATCGCTTCCGGCGTCATCACCGCCGTCCCCCTGATCTTCTTCGGCGCCGCTGCCCGCCGGCTGCCGCTTTCCACCGTAGGACTGCTGCAGTATCTGGCCCCCACGCTGCAGTTCATCCTCGCGCTAACCGTATTCAAGGAAGCCATGCCGCCGGAGCGGTGGGCCGGCTTCGGGCTGGTGTGGCTGGCACTCGTGATGCTGACCGTCGACATGATCGGCGGACCCCGGCGCAACCGCAAGCTGCGGGCTGCGGCCGCTGCCGCGTAGGAAGGCTGTCTGGGCGGGCTCCGAAGACAGGCCGCGTGCAGGACCACAGGTCCGCCCGGACGGCGACTAATCCTCCACAGGGGGGCGTTCCGTTCCGGGGCAGGGAACTTCGTTCCCAAAGCCAGAGGACCGTGGTGTGTGCTGTGCCGCTTTAGGAGAGGCTGGTTCCATGACGGCGGAACCGGTAGAGCAGGCGGTGCGAGTGGCGCACTCCTCCACGGTGCACGGGACGGAGCTGGTTTCTGACGCCGAGGCGCTGCTCGAGGCTGCTCGCGGGCTGAGCGAGTCAATGGCCAATGACTGGCAGCTTGTGAACCTCGAGGAGGCCGTCGAAGCTGCTTCCGTCATTGAAGACCTGTCACGCATCACGCAATACCTGCAGGTCGTCGTGGCCGGCACGGTCGACCGGCACCGTCCGGCCGACACCTATGGTGTCTCTTCGGACGAGCAAGCCGGGAGCGGAAAAGGCACCAACACTAGACGCCGCTTCCGCGAATTCCGCAGTACCGCCGATTTCCTTCGGGCCCGGCTGCGGATCTCGCGGGCCGAAGCGAAGCGCCGGCTGGGTCTCGCCGCTGCGATTCTGCCCGCGAACACTGTCACGGGCCGTTCCCTGCCACCTTCCTTTCCAAGAGTCGCCGAGTCATGTGCCGATGGTGTCCTGTCTGCAGCAGGTGTCGAACTCATCGTTCAGTCCCTGGAAGAGGCGCAACCACGGTTGCAGCCGGATCTGCTCGATTCCATGGAGAAGCAGTTAGTCGAGGTCGGGGCCCAGCAGGATCATGACTTTCTGCTCCGCACTGCACGGCATTGGCTCGCTCTCATCGACCAGGAAACCCCGCCCGGGGAGGAAGAACTCGCACGGTTCCAAGGGATTTTCGCTGGCCGTCGAAGGAGCGGACTAAACCATCTGCACGTCTACTGCACGGACGAACAGCATGAGGCCCTCACAACCGCGATGAACGGCGGCGCGAACCCCCGCGTCGCTGCCCGCGAAGTTCCTTCGGCCGGCATTACGCCGTCGGATACTTCCTCGCGGCCGCCGGAACCAAGCCGCCCTCAGCAACTGTTGGAAGGACTTTTGGGGGCAATCCGAGCTGGCCTCGCTACCGGCGGGGTGCCCGCTTCAGGCGGTCTGCGCCCGCAGGTGATGGTGACTATCAGCCATGACGCACTGGTGGCAGGACTAGCTACCCGTTCCGAGGAAGGCATCCCTCCGTCCGATGGCACCTGCAAATCCTTCCCAATCCCTGGAGCAGCAGCCTTCTCCGGCCCAATCCGCGCAGAAGAGGTACGCAGGCTTGCTTGCGATGCCGATCTGATCCCCGCAGTGTTGGGGTCGGCGGGCCAGGTGCTGGACTTAGGCAGAGCGACACGGTTGTTCCCTCCGCACCTGCGCAAAGCCCTGCATGCGCGCGACCGCGGCTGTACGTTCCCGGGGTGTACTGTCCCCGGGCCTTGGACGGAGGCACACCACGTCACCTTCTGGGAGCGCGGCGGGGGTACCAGTATCCATAACGGAGCATTGCTGTGCTCGTTCCACCACCACCTGATTCATCAGGGGAACTGGCAGGTGTCGATGCAATCCGGCATTCCCTGGTTTCGGCCTCCGGCCTATGTGGATCCGGACCGGGAGCAGCTGAGGAACACCTACTTCCACCCGGAGGCAGGTTCCCAACCCGGTTCGGTAAATAAACTCCGGGTTCGGTGAATAGACCCCGGGTTCGGTGCAGAAACCCCGGGTTCGGTGCATAAACTTCGGTGAATAAACACAGGAACGCCGCAACCGGGGGGGAGTTGCGACGTTCCTGCGGACTGTGGGAGTTCCAGAGGAACTTTTACGCAAGTTCCGCCGGAACCGGTTCAGCGACTCCCTTTCGCAGTGTTTCACCGCGGAAGAACCCCGGATTGGCCTTGTACATGATGAACATCAGCACCGCTCCGAGAAGGATTACGCCCATGCCCAGGACGAATACCAGCCCAACCCCGGCCACGGAGGACCCGGAGCCGTAGGAGGGGTCCATGGAGTCACTCGCGGTCTTGAAAAACATGACGAACAGGATCACTCCTCCCAGCAGCGGGGACAGGAATTTCAGCAGGAAGCTGCGCACCGAGCTGAAGGCCTCGGCGCGGAAGAACCAGACGCAGGCGAGCGCCGTGATGCCGTAGTAGAAGCAAATCATCAGGCCCAGGGCGGTGATGGTGTCCCATAGTGCGTTCTCGGAGACCACCCGCGTGAAGGCATAGAACCCTGCTGCTGCCAGCGCGGCCACCACGGTGGCATACCCCGGAGACTTGTGCGCCGGGCTGATCCTGGCGAACTTGCCGGGAAGCGCCCGGTAGTGCCCCATCGCGAGCAGCGTCCGGGCCGGTGAGACGAAGGTGGACTGCAGCGACGCAGCGGAGCTGCTGAGAATGGACAGGGACATCAATATGGCAAACGGCCCCATGACCGGACCGGCCAGGACGGCAAAGATGCTCTCTTGGTTGTCCGGATTGCCGGCCCCGAGTTCCCCCTCCCCCACCCCGGCGAAGGCAAGGGTTGCCAGGGCAACCATCATGTAGATCAGGACAATCACGAACACAGTCACGGTGGCTGCCCGCCCCGGGGTTTTGTCCGGGTTGCGGGTCTCCTCGTTCATGGTCAGCGTCACGTCCCAGCCCCAGTACACAAAGATGGACAGCGATACTCCGGCAGCGAATGCGGAAAAGGACTCCACGGCGAAGGGGTTGAACCAGTCGGCGGTGATGGCGGTGGCATCAAAGGCCGTTCCGTTAGCCACGTGGATGAACGCCGCCACGGAGAACCATCCCAGAACCAGCAACTGGAAACCCACCAGCACGTATTGGAAGGCCTTGGTGGTTTCGATCCCCCGGTAGGAGATCCAGCAGGCACCGGCAATAAACAGGCAGGTGGTGAGGATGTTCAGCGGCAGGTTGGTGGTCAGGTCCGCCAGGGAGTCGTTCCCCGTGACCTGTGCGACCAGCAAATAGAAGAAGTCCACCGCCACGGCCGCCAGGTTAGACAGCACAATGATCGTTGCTGCGATCAGACCCCAGCCGCCCATCCAGCCCACCCATGGCCCGAACGCCCGGGTGGCCCAGGTGAAGGACGTGCCTGAGTCCGGCATCGCGTTGTTTAATTCGCGGTAGCCCAAGGCCACCAGGATCATGGGGATGAACCCGACCAGGAAGACCGCAGGGAGCTGGACACCCACCTCGGACACCGTGGGGCCCAGGCCGGCGGTGAGCGTGTAGGCGGGGGCTATGCAAGAGATGCCGATGACGACGGCGCCCAGCAGGCCCACGGAGCCGGATTTCAAGCCCTTGCGGCTCAGTCCATTTCCGCCTTCGTCTCCGCGGGCGGGCACTACTGCACTGCTGGAGCTCATTGGATCTCCTCTGTTGTGTGTTGTGGACCGCCGGCAGGATGAGCCCCGTCGTCGCGGGGGATAACCACCATGGGTACGGGAAGGCTGCGAAGTACCTTGCTGGCCGTAGTGCCCAGGAACAGCCGGTGGTTCTGGGCCAGCCGGCTGGAGCCGATAAGCATGATTTCGCCCTTGTCGAAATCCAGTTCGTCAATAGCGTTTTCGATGGTCCTCCCGTGGGCTACCACTGCGCTGACGGGACAGCGGCCGCCCGCGAGCGCTTCCGCTTTGGCCTGGGCGGCCTTGGCATGGCGGGACGCTTCCGCCATGGCTTCGTCTTTCCCGGCCGGCGCGTCCAGCGCCACCAGTGACACCAGCCGCAGCGGCAGCGAACTGCGTGCGGCTGCCTCCACCGCGGCGTCGAGCACGTCCTGCGCGCCGGGACGGCTGCCGATGCCGCAGGTGATCCGGGTCAGCGGCGCAGTGCGGCTGTACCCCTTCGGGGCCAACGCGACCGGTACGGAGGAAGCATGGAGGAGGGCATTCGCGACGCTGCCGACAGTGAAGCGCTGGAAGATGCTGTTGCCGGCGGCACCCACCACTATGAGTCCGGCATCGAGATCCTCCGCAGCGTCCATGAGGCCCTGAGCGTCAGAGTCAGCCCGCCGGATCTCTGCATCGGCGTGGACATCCGCAGGCACCAAACCCAGGGCCTCGGTGCGCCAGGCCTCCAGCTGCTCGTCGAGCAGGTCGGTGTAGCCGCGTTCCGGGGGATAGACGGCGGTGTAGGGCGAGGGTTCAGGAGCAACCAGAACCAGGTCCAGTCCGGCGTGCTGGGTTCGGGCCAGCACACCCGCGAGGTTCAGCGCATCCCGGCCCTGTTCATTGGCCGTGTATCCGACGACGTAGCGCACAGTGGTGCCCCTTTCAGCCTTGACCGTCTACGGCCAGGATTTTGTGTGCCGTTCCCTGGCCCATTCGCACCGCGCCGTCTACGTGCTGGTAGCCCTCGGCTGCGAGGTCGGAGCAGGACCAGTAGATGGGGCCCACCGGGGTGAGCTGGTCCTTCCCGTAGCGGTGAAGACCGCCCAAGTCGTAGCTGGCCGCGTAGGCGCCCCGTGTCCATTCCTCCGAGCCCCAGTCGGACTCGTAGTAGACCTCCGGCTCCAGTGCCTCCTCGCCCAGGAACGCGGCGATGGAGGAAAGAATCGCCCGGCGGCGGTCCTGGGCTGACAGTTCAAACATTCGGTCCGCCTTTTCATCGGAAACAAAACCGACGAGGGTGCCGCGCGGGTCCTGGTGGTTGGTGTTGTCGTAGACCTCCTGCACCAGTTCGCCCGCTCCGAAGCAGGTGCCGGAGAGCCCTTTGTCCCGCCAGAACGGAGTGCGGTATACGGCGTGGACCTTGATGACCAGGCCCAGGGACTGGTGCTGGTGCATCTGGTGCTGCCGGCGCGGCAACGGCGGTTCAAAGGAGACCCGGGAATAGAGGTTCGGAGGCACGGCCATCACGGCATACCGGGCGTGGACGGTGACAGATTCGGCAACTGCTGTCACAGCCGTCGTGCGAATCGGGTCCGTAATCGCCGTCGTGCCCGTTTCGCCGTCCTGCATTGTGCCAGTTCCGCCCTCGTGCGCACCCCCGGCCGTGCCGCTGCTTTCACCGGGCCAGCGCAGGAAACGCACCGGGTTGGACAGGAACACGTCCCCGGCCAGGTCCTCTGCCATCCGTTCGGATACCTGCTGCATACCTCCGGCGACGCGGCGGTCCAGGATGAAGTCCTCATCCACCAGGTTCGAGAAGGAACCGGCGGACGCTGCCATGAGTACTGCCTGCAGAGCGGAGAAAGCGTGGGCCGGTTTCGTCAGCATTCCCCCCGCTACGAACAACCCGATGTTGTTGCAGGCCTCTTCATCCGCGGACTGCGCCCGCAGCCAGTGGTGGAAGGAAACGGTGTCGAGTTCCCGTGCTCTGGGATGATTCCACGGTGCGGCGGGGTCGGTTTCCGCGGCCAGCGCATCCAGGATCTCGATCAGGCGAAGCATTTCCTTTTCGGTCTGCTCTCCCACCGGAAACATATCCCCGGTGTAGGTGCGCCGGGTTCCGTCCGCCGAAATGTAGACCGATTCGCCCTCGCGGTGGCGTTCAAAGGTTCCCAGGCCCAGCTCTTCCACCAGCGCGGACAGGGCGGTTTGGTCCGGGGAAATCCACTGGCCGCCGATTTCGAGCATCGCCCCGTCGATGGTGTCCGTCCAAGTCCGGCCGCCCACACGGTCACGCGCCTCAAGGACTGCCACACTGAGCCCGCCGGCCTTCAGGGCCCGGGCAGCGGACAGTCCGGACGGTCCGGCCCCAATGATCACAACGTCGCGTTCCAGCGTTTGCACA
Organism: Arthrobacter sp. zg-Y20; assembly: GCF_030142075.1. Taxonomy (NCBI): domain Bacteria; kingdom Bacillati; phylum Actinomycetota; class Actinomycetes; order Micrococcales; family Micrococcaceae; genus Arthrobacter; species Arthrobacter sp. zg-Y20. Next base: position 2,872,263 of record NZ_CP126241.1, read on the forward strand.
GATTCCTTTCCCTGCGGCCGGGAGCGGCCGCGTACCGTCGCGTGCAGCAACGGATGCGGAGCTGCACGGGTGCGGTAAATGAATGGTGTTCATTTATTGAGTGGAACTGTAGCGTCCGTCACACGGAAGGGGAAGAGGTTGTGTGAATATTAAGGGTCAGGGGTTTGCGGCTCAGCCGGTCGTCTGGCAGGCAGCGCAGCTAGTCCGGCAGGCAGGCAGCGCAGCTAGTCCGGCAGGCAGGCAGCGCAGCCAGTCTGGCAAGCAGGCAGGCAGGCAGGCAGGCAAGCAGGCAGGCACAGTTGCATGCGGCATGGCAGTGCACGGCAAGAACATTGCACGGCACTGCATTTCTTGGGGAAGGACGGAACGGGAGCGGATGACAGGGCAGGTACCCGCACGGCGCGGAGCGGGACGTCCCGCCAACCGCGTGCTGACGCCCGGGAAAATTACAGCCGCGGCCTTGGCCGTCATCCGCGCCAAGGGCTATGACGGGCTGACAATGTCTGCCCTGGCCCGGCGCCTGAGTGTGGCTCCCTCGGCCCTGTACAACCATGTGGAATCCAAGGCTGAAGTCCTGCAGTGGATCCAGGACTACGTAATGTCGGGGGTGGACACATCCTGCTTCAGCGAGCTTCCCTGGGAGGAGGCGGTCCGGACCTGGGCACGTTCCTACCGCGATGTGTTCGCCCGGCACACACCGCTGATTCCGGTGATCGCCGTCCTGCAGGTCCGCGGCGCGCCCCGGACCCTGTCAATGTACGAAGTCGTCACCGAGGGTTTCCTCCGTGCGGGCTGGCCGCAGGAACACATCGTGCCCGCCATTGTGGCACTTGAGTCCTTTATCTACGGCTCGGCGTACGACGCCGTGGCGCCGCAGGACATCTTCGACACCGGTGCCCTCGCTCCGGACAGTCCGCTGTTCACGTCCGCGGTGCAGGAGCAGTTGGGCCGGAAAGAAGGCCGTGCCGCCGATACGGCGTTCGACGCCGGGCTGGATGCCCTGGTGACAGGGCTCAGCCGGCAGGCCGGTGTGGCCTGCCGGCAAGACCGCTAAAGGGTCAACCTTGCGCGCGGACCGCTGCCTCCAGTACATCGAGGCCGTCAAGCAGCAGTTCGTCGCCGATGGTCAGCGGCGGCAGCAACCGGATGACGTTGCCGTAGGTACCGCAGGTCAGCACAATGACGCCCTCGCGCAGGCAGGCCGCAGCCACCGCTTTGGCGGCAGCGGCGTCGGGCTCCATGGTCCCCGGGATGACGAGCTCCACGGCAAGCATGGCCCCGCGGCCGCGCACGTCTCCGACCGCGCCGGACTCCGCGGCCAGCGCCCGCAGCCGGGGCAGCACCAGCTCCTCGATGTGCTTCGCCCGGCCGGCAAGGTCCTGGGCCACCATGGTGTCCATGGCGGCCAGCGCGGCGGCGCAGGCCACCGGATTGCCACCGTACGTCCCGCCGAGGCCGCCGGGATGCACGGCGTCGAGCAGCTCCGCGCGGCCGGTCACGGCGGATAGCGGCATGCCGCCGGCAATGCCCTTGGCCATGGTGATCAGATCCGGAACCACGCCCTCGTGCTGGACGGCGAACCACTCACCCGTCCGGCAGAAACCGGACTGCACCTCGTCGGCAATAAAGACCACGCCGTTGGCACGCGCCCACTCTGCCAGCCGGGGCAGGAAGCCTTCCGCCGGGACGATGAACCCGCCCTCGCCCTGGATCGGTTCAATCAGCAGGGCGGCGAGCTGGTCGGCGCCGATTTGCTTCTCGATGGCGAGGATCGCCCGGTCCGCGGCTTCGACGCCGGTGATGGCAGGGTTTTCCTCCCGGTACGGGTAGCTCATCGGCATCCGGTAAATTTCCGGGGCGAACGGACCGAAACCGGTTTTGTACGGCATGGCCTTCGCGGTCAGCCCCATGGTGAGGTTGGTGCGCCCGTGGTAGGCATGGTCGAAGGCCACTACGGCGTTGCGTCCGGTGGCGGACCGGGCAATCTTCACCGCGTTCTCCACCGCTTCGGCACCCGAGTTGAACAGCACGGTGCGCTTTTCGAAGTCCCCAGGCGTCACTTCGGCCAGCCGTTCGGCTACGGCTACGTAGCCCTCGTACGGGGTGACCATAAAGCAGGTGTGCGTGAAGTGCGCGGCCTGCGCCTGCACGGCAGCGACGACGGCGGGATCGGACGCACCGACGCTGGTCACGGCAATGCCGGAACCGAGGTCGGTGAAGGCGTTGCCGTCCACGTCCAGGATGATCCCGCCGTCGGCGTCGGTTGCGTACACGGGGACGCTGGAGGCGACCCCCTTGGCCACCACTGCGGCACGGCGTGCCTCCAGGGCAGCGGACTTCGGGCCCGGGAAGGAACCGCTGATCCGGCGTTTCTGTTCCAGCCGGTAGCTGGGGGCGATGACGGAAGTGCTCATGATGCTGCCTTTCAAAAATGTGCCGTAGGGGTTGGAGACGCGGGACTCAGGCGTCCAAGGCGGTCATCACGTGCTTGATCCGGGTGTAATCCTCCACCCCGTACATGGACAGGTCCTTGCCGTAGCCGGAGCTCTTGAAGCCGCCGTGCGGCATTTCGGCGGTGAGCAGGATGTGGGTGTTGATCCAGACCGCACCGAAGTCAAGGTCCCGGGACAGGCGCATGGCCCGGCCGTGGTTGGTGGTCCAGACGCTGGAGGCAAGCGCATATTCGACACCGTTGGCCATTTCCACGGCCTCGTCTTCGCTGCCGAACCGCTGCACGGTGATGACCGGGCCGAAGGTTTCCTTCTGCACAATGTCATCGTCCTGGCGGGCACCGCTGATAACAGTGGGCTCGAAGAAGAACCCCTTCGCCCCGGCCCGGCGTCCGCCGGTTTCCACCTTGCAGTGCGCCGGAAGCGCATCAATGACCGCGTTCACGGCGTTGAAGTGGTTGATGTTGTTCAGCGGCCCGAAATAGTTGTCTTCGTCGTTGTCGCTGCCGGTTTTCAACCCGCGGGCCGCTGCCACCAGCTTCTCCACCAGGGCGTCATGGGCGGAATCTTCCACGAGCACGCGAGTGATGGCTGTGCAGTCCTGCCCGGCGTTGAAGAAGGCGAACTCGGCCACTGCCTGCGCGGTGCGGTCCAGGTCGGCGTCGGCGAAGACCACGGCCGGTGCCTTGCCGCCCAGTTCAAGGTGCGCGCGTTTCAGGCCCTTTGCCGCACCGGAGGCCACGGCAATGCCGGCCCGCACCGAGCCGGTGATGGAAACCAGGCCGGGTACGGGGTGCTCGACCATCAGGGCGCCCGTTTCCCCGGTGCCCAGGACCACATTCAGCACCCCGGCAGGGAAGATGTCCTGCACCAGCCGGGCCAGGACCAGCGTGGATTCCGGCGTGGTGTCGGAGGGCTTGAGCACCACGGTGTTTCCGGCGGCCAGAGCGGGGCCGATCTTCCAGACGGCCATCAGCAGCGGATAGTTCCACGGGGCCACCTGTGCGACGACGCCGATGGGTTCACGCCGGACAAAGGAGGTGTGCCCCTCGAGGTATTCCCCGGCGGACTTGCCCTCCAGCAGCCGGGCGGCACCGGCGAAGAACCGGAGCTGGTCCGCCCCCACGGCCACTTCCTCCGCGGCAATCAGCGAGCGGACCTGCCCGGTGTTGCGGTGCTGGGCTTCCACCAGCTCCTCGGAATTGGCTTCCAGGGCGTCGGCCAGGCGCAGCAACAGGAGCTGGCGCTCGCTGGGCGTGGTGCGCTTCCAGGTCCGGAACGCAGTTGCGGCGGCATTCATGGCGGCATCGACGTCGGCCTCCACCGACACCGGTGACACAGCCACCACCTCGCCGTTGGTGGGGTTCACGATGTCCAGCACCTCCGTTCCGCGGGAGGAGACGAATTCGCCGTTGATGAAGTTCTGCAGTATCTGCGCCATGCCGGGGTCCTTTCGGAAACGGGCCGGGCGTGCACCCGGGATACCCCAAACGTACTGTGCGGTCCGGATCACATCCAGAGCCATCCGCACAGACAGACTCCGGCGTAACGGTGCAGTTGCCCAACGGCTTCGCTCCTATAGTGGAGCCATGTCGATCACTCTTCCGGATCTGCTGGCCGCCGGCGGACTGAACCTCACCCGCCACGGTTCCGCACCGTTGTCGGACCGGCCCATCCAATGGGTGGCGGTGACCGAACTCGAGGACCCCTCCCCGTTCCTTGGCGGAGGCGAAGTAGTGCTAACCACCGGACTGCGGCACAGCAGCGCGGCTGCCCAGCGGCGTTTTGTTCAGAGCGTGGATAAGGCCGGCGCCCTGGGCATCGGCTTCGGTACGGGGCTGAGCCACGGCACGGTGCCCGGTCCGTTGCTGGCGGAAGCGGACCGCAGAGACCTGCCCGTTTTCGAAGTGCCTTACGACACCCCCTTTATGGCGTTGGGGAAGCTGGTGGCCGATTCGCTTTCGGCCGAGCATGTGACCCACCTGCACCAACTGCTTTCCGCACACCAGGTGCTGGCCGAAGCGCTGCTCAGCGGCAAAGGGCTTCCCCGGCTGCTCACCGAGCTGTCCCGCCTGGTGGGGGCCGAGGTGGCCCTGTTCCAATACGGAGCACCGGTCTTTGCCACCGCGCAGCCGGACTCGTCCTGGCGCCGGATACCCGTTTCCACCGGGATGCGCGACCGCTGCACCCTGGCCATCGCGGAACCCTTTGTGCAGCCCGACGTCGTGGCCTACGCCTCCAGCCTGATTGGTGTGGAACTTAGCAACCAAGCAGCACGCCGGGCCAGCAGCCGAAAGGTCACCGGGCAGCTCCTGGGCGACGTAGTGGACGGGAGGCTGGCCGGGGCGGACGCCGCCGTCCGGCTCCGGTCCGCCGGCATCGACACGTCGCAGAGACTGTTGATCCTGCTGCTGGAGGCCGCCTCGGGACAGGTCCGCGGCCTGCCGGCCCTGCCGCTGCCGGCAGCGTTCGACGGCGCCCCCACCGGCGTATACGGCAAGCGCCTGGCAGTGGTGGTTCCGGCTTCTGACGGGCCCAGCCTGGCCGAGGCGCTCAGCTCCTTCCTTTTTGGCGCCGGACTCACGGCCAAGGTGGGAGTGGGAGGCGCGTACACGGAACCGGGAGGACTGCGCTGGAGCTACTACGAGGCCCGCGAGGCGCTGCAGCGCGGCGCGGCCGTCAACGAACCGGAGCGCCTCAGCCTCACGTCCCTGCTGATGGCAGGCCGGGATGTTCCGCTGGCCGATCTGGCCGCGGAAGCACTGGGCCCGCTGGAAGCCTTCGACAACCGGCACGGAGCCCAACTGCTCCCTACCCTGGACACCTATCTGGCCCTCAACGGATCCGTGGCCGCTGTAGCCGCGGATCTGAACCTGCACCGCAACACTGTGCGCTACCGGCTGGCACAGATCGCGGAACTCACCGGCTACGACCCGGCCGTCACTGCCGACCGCGTCCACCTCTTCCTGGCCCTGAGCGTCCGGCGGCTGGGCGGCTGAAGCTGGCCCGCTGAGCCCTGGCAGCTGGGTCGGCAGCCTGATTCCGGGCAGGTAGGCCCGCACGGTTAACCTGTAGGGATGACCTTAACCGCGCAGGCCAGGACTATCCGCTGGCAGGGACTGGATGATCCGGAGCGCACGGACACAGCTGTGGTGTCCTTCCGGGAGCGGGAACTTGCTGCCGCCGGGACCTCGGTGACCCCCGGGTACACGGTTACCTGGACGCTCTCCACCATCCCGGGCTGGGTGACCCGGCATCTGTCGGTCAGTGTGAAGGGCAACGGCTGGGCCCGGACGCTGCTGCTCGAACGCAGCACCGAGGGCCGGTGGACAGCGGAAACCACGGCCTCCGGCAACACCGGCCTGCCCGCTCCGGGGCTGGAGGATCCGCGCAGCTTGGACGAGGCCCAGGACGCCGATCTGGGACTGTGCCCGCTGACCAACACCATGCCCATCCTCCGCCTGGACCTGCTGAACGGGTCCGCTCCCCCGGATGAAACGCAGCTGACCATGGCGTGGGTGGAGACCCCCAGTCTGCGGGTGCTGCCCAGCCGGCAGGTCTATTCACAGGTGAGGCCCTATTCACCGGAGTCCGGGCGCGCCGTCGTGCTCTACAGTTCCGATACCGGCGGGTTCACCGCCGAACTCGAGGTGGACGCGGACGGCGCAGTGCTCGACTACCCGGGCCTGGCGGCCCGCCTGTCCTAGCGCGGTGGTGCACGGCCGCCGCCGCGTCCCCGCTAGGATTGGAATACATCCACTCACCGCACGCTTGGAGACCACATGAGTGAAATTTTCCTTGATCGATTCCGCGCCCTGGTCCCCAAGTACCTGGAGGACAACTGGCGTGAAGAGGACGGCATCCCCGAGCACGAACTCGATGCCATGCTCGCCGCCCATGATTTCAACATCCCGCTGGTGCTGCGCGAGTTCTACCTCGCCGTGGGCGGGTGCGAGGACCTCATGGAGGCGTTCCACTTCTTCTGGGATCCGGATGAGCTGGAAATCGAAGACGGGTACCTGCTGTTCCTCGAAGACGAGGATGAGAAGTTCGTCTGGGGCATCCGCGAGGACCAGCTGGACGTTCCCGATCCCATTGTGTGGCGCCGCAACAACGCCCGCGGGGACTGGCAGAGCGAAGAAGGCACCTTGAGCGAATATGTCCTGGACATGTTCGAGTGGATTTTCGAAGAGGACGAAGACGAGGACTGAGGCTTTAATGAAGGAACTGTCGAGCGAAACCGCCTGGACCAGCCACGCACCGGAGGGCTATGAATGCCCGTTCTGTGACATGGCCTCCGGGGAGTTCCGGTTTCCCGGCAACCTCTGCGAGCCCGGGGACCTCGTCTACTCGGATGATCTGGTGCTGGCCTTCATCGCCTCCCACGGTTTCGACCCGGAGCCCGGCCATGTCCTGGTCACTCCCCGCGCCCATTACGAGCTGCTGTATGAACTGCCCGACGACGTCGCGGCCCGGATCATGTTGGTGACCCGCGACATGGCGGTCGCCATCAAGAAGGCCTGGCACCCGGACGGCGTCACCACCCGGCAGCACAACGAGCCCGCCGGCAGCCAGCACGTGTGGCACTACCACCAGCATGTGCTGCCGCGTTGGACCAATGACGGGCTGTATTTCACCCCCAAGCGGCCCATCGTGCCGCCGGCCGTCCGTGCCCGGAAAGCGGCGGAGCTGCGCGCCGTCCTGTAGGGAAGGCTGTCCTAGTAGGGGCGCCGGCTTTTGGGGGCCGTCCTACCTGCCCGAAATCTTCGCCACAGTGTCCCGTGCCGTCGCGCCGACGCCGATGAGCGTGGCTGAGGCAGGTCCGGTCCAATCCCCGTATCCCAGGAAGAACAGATCGGGGCCGTCGACTGAGCGGGTGCGCAGCTGGGCATCCGTAGCCGGAACACCGTTGCGGATAGCCAGGCCGAGGGGCCTCAGGTGCTGCAGGTCCGGCCGGAAGCCGGTGCACCAAATAACCGCATCAGCGCGGAGCTTCTCCCCGTCCTCCCATTGCACCCCCTCCGGGACAAAGCGGAAGAACATCGGCCGGGCCTTCAGCAGGCCGGCGTCGCGGGCTTTCCGCACCGCGGGAACGGCAACAATGTCACCTATGTCGGCGATACCGGCTGGTGCAGGCTCTCCCGCCGCGAGGGCTTTGCTGCGGCGTGTGGCGATAGAGAACAATGCCCGGCCGTCGACGTCGTCGGGCAGGTAGCGCGGCGGATGCCGCGTCACCCAAGTCACCGACGACGTTGGGGCGAGATCCGCGGCGATCTGCGCCCCCGAGTTGCCGCCGCCCACCACCACTACGTTTTGTTCGGCGAAAGGCTCCGGTCCCCGGTAGCCGGCGGTGTGCAGCTGCCGGCCGGTGAACTGCTCGCTGCCGGGCACCGCAGGGATGTACGGGGTAGCCCAGCTGCCGGTGGCGTTGATGATCGCCCGGCTGGCCCACTGCCCGTGGTCGGTGTCAGTGAGGTAGCCGCCGCCAGTGAGGTAGCCGCCGTCAGTGAGGTAGCCGCCGCCGTCGATCCTCCGCACAGCGTCGACCCGGACGGGCCGGTACACCGGCAGGTCATAGCGGGCCTCGTAAGTGCGCAGATACTGCGCAACATGCTCCGCCGAGGGGTTGCCCTCACCCGTCAAGGCGGGCATCTGGTAGCCGGGCAGGGAGCTGTAGGCAGCCGGGGAGAACAGTTCCAGGCTCTTCCAGTAGTGCTGCCAGGCACCGCCGGGCTGTCGGTTGGCGTCGAGGATGGCGAAGGTGGGCGCTGGCCCGGACCGGCCGGTGGCCTCGTCCCGCCGCAGGCGGTTCAGGTATTAGCCTGCAGCGAGACCGGCCTGGCCTCCCCCGATCACCAGGACATCGACATCCCGGGACTGGTTTTCAGTCATAGGGCTCAGGCGCCCTCGGCACCGGTGAGGTCGCGGTGCAGCTCACGGACCCTGCGCTGGATGTCGTCGCGGACCAGGCGCATCCTGTCCATTCCTTCGATGCCGCGTTCGGAGGGTTCGTCGGTGTCCCAGTTCTCGTATCGGGTGCCGGCCGGCACGGTCACGGCTGCTTCGCGGCCAAGGGTCACGACGATGTCGGCCGCCCGCAGCGCCTCGTCCGTCACGGCCTTCGGGGTCTCGGCGCTGATGTCGATACCGAGTTCGGCCAGCGATTCCGCTGACTGGGCATTCAGTGCCGTACCGGGTTTGGTCCCGGCCGAGCGCACGTCCACGGTTTCACCGGAAAGGTCCTTCATCAGCCCTGCCGCCATCTGCGACTTGCCTGCGTTTTTCACGCAGATGAACAAGACGCTCGGTGTACCCGGCATTCAGTCCCCCTGTTCCGCGGAGCGGCCATGCTTCAGTCCGGTGGGAATACCCAGGAACGCCGGTTCGGGTGTGCTGCAGCAGGAGGATGCCGCCGGTGCGGTTTCCTCTGCTGCCGCAATGCCGGCATCCGTCCCGCAGCACGACGCCGAGGAAGACGCCGCGGGGGCCGCGGAGACAGGTTCCGGTGCCCCGCAGCAGGACGACTCCGCTTCCGTGGCCGGCACAGGCTCCGGCGCGGCTCCGCAGCAGGAAACGGACACGACTGAACCCGCAACGGCCGGTGCATCACAGCTTGACGCTGTGTCGCAGCTGCCGTCGAGATCGGTGGAGCAGACTCCGGTTTCGGGCAGGACCAGCTGCACGTCGTCGGCAGCCTGCTGGTCTCCTGCCAACGCCGCCGCAATGGAGCGGACCTGCTCGTAGCCGGTGGCCATCAGGAATGTGGGTGCCCGGCCGTAGGACTTCATGCCCGCAACGTAGAAATCCTTCTCCGGGTGGGACAGCAGCTGGGCGCCGTGCGGTGCCACGGTGCCGCAGCTGTGGAACTCGGGATCGATCAGCGGCCCGAGCCCCCGCGGGGCCTCAACCGACGGGTCCAGGTCCAGCCGGATTTCGCGCAGCATCTCCAGATCCGGGCGGAAACCGGTGGCCGGAACCAGCAGGTCCACGTCAAGCTGCTTCCCGCCGTACGGCGTAGTGCCAACTACCGACAAGGTGTCTGAGGTTTTGAAGCCGGTGATGGTGAAGGCCGTGTGCAGCTCGATTCGTCCGTCCGCCACGAGGGTACGCAGCCGGCTGCCGAGCGCCCCGCGGGCGGGCAGGCCGTCCAGGTCGCCGCCGCCGTAGACATTGGCAGCGGAGGCGCTGCGGATGGCCCAGCTGATCCGGGTTCCCGGTTCCTGCTCGGCCAGTTCCCCCAGTGCCAGCAGGGTATTCGCAGCCGAGTGGCCGGCGCCCACCACCAGGACATGCTTTCCGGCGAACCGGGACCGGTCGCGGCCAACTACGTCGGGCAGCGGGCGGGTGATCAGCCCTGCCGCGACGGCGTCCGCTTCCCCGACAGCCGGCAGTCCGGCCTGCCCCAGCGGGTTCGGCGTTTGCCAGGTGCCGGAGGCATCAATGACGGCGCGGGCCCGGTAGTCGGTAACGGTTCCCTCGGCATCTTCCACCCGGAGAAGGAACGGGCTGTCCTCCCGGGCTCCCGTGCGCGTTTTGTCCAAGCCTTCTCGGCTCACAGCCACAACCCGGGTGGAGGTGTGCAGCGAAGCGGCAATCCCGGGGACAGCGGCAAGCGGCCGCAGGTACTGCTCCTCCAGTTCGGCACCCGTGGGCAAGGCCTCGGCATCCGGCTCCTGCCACCCGGTACCGGCGAGCAGACGGCGGGCGGCGGCGTCGACGTCGTACCGCCACGGCGAGAACAGCCGGATGTGCGCCCAGGACGCAACCGCAGCCGCAGGCGTTGCACCGGCCTCGAAGATGACCGGCGTCAGTCCGCGCTCAATCAGGTGCGCGGCAGCTGCAAGGCCCACGGGGCCTGCACCGATCACGGCGACGGGAAGTTCGGACATCTCAGTGTTGTCAGTGTTCTCAGTGGTGTCAGGCACGGGTGTTTCCTCTTCGGTGCGGGTGGTTACTTCGCGTGGAGCAAGTCTTCGATCAGGGCGGAGATCCGGGCCTTGATTTCGTCCCGGATGGGCCGGACCGCCTCAACGCCCCGTCCGGCAGGGTCCTCGAGTTTCCAGTCCTCGTAGCGTTTGCCCGGGAAGATCGGGCAGGCATCGCCGCATCCCATGGTGATCACGACGTCGGAGGCCTGCACGGCCTCGGTGGTCAGGACCTTGGGCAGCTCGGCGGACACGTCGATCCCGTCTTCGGCCATGGCCTCCACGGCTGCGGGGTTGACCGAATCGGCGGGTGCTGAGCCGGCAGAGCGGACCTCGATCCGGCCCTTCCCCAATGTGCGGAGGTAAGCGGCGGCCATCTGCGAGCGGCCGGCGTTGTGCACGCATACGAACAGGACAGAGGGCTTGGTTTCGGTGGCTTTGGGGGTGCTCATCGGTTCGTCATTTCTTGAGATGCGGTGACTGGAGAGCCAGCGGCAGGCCAGTATTTCTTCTGCGCCCGGAGCGCGGCGTAGACCAGGGCAACCAGGACGGGAACTTCGATCAGGGGCCCGACGACGCCGGCCAGCGCCTGCCCGGAGGTCACCCCGTAGGTGCCGACTGCCACGGCGATGGCCAGTTCGAAGTTGTTTCCGGCGGCTGTGAACGCCAGCGTAGTGGTGCGCGGGTAGCCCAGCTTCAGGACCTTGCCCAGCAGCATGCCCACACTGAAAACCACCACAAAATAAACCAGCAGCGGCAGGGCAATCCTGGCCACGTCCAGCGGATGGGAGGTGATTCCATCGCCCTGCAGGGCGAACAGCAGCACGATGGTGAACAACAGGCCGTACAGGGCCCACGGTCCGAGCTTCGGCAGGAAGGTGCCTTCGTACCAGTCCCGGCCCCGGGCCCTTTCGCCCAGGGTGCGGGTGAGGAAACCGGCCAGCAGCGGGATGCCGAGGAAGATCAGGACACTGAGTGTGATGGCCCAGAAGGAGAACCCGACGCTGGTGGTTTCCAGGCCGAGCCAGCCGGGCAGCACCTGAAGGTAGAACCAGCCCAGGGCGCCGAACGCGAGGACCTGGAACACGGAATTGATGGCCACCAGCACGGCGGCGGCTTCGCGGTCCCCGCAGGCCAGGTCATTCCAGATCATCACCATGGCGATGCAGCGCGCCAGGCCCACAATGATGAGGCCGGTCCGGTACTCGGGCAGGTCCGGCAGGAAGATCCAGGCCAGCGCAAACATAAACGCCGGTGCGGCCACCCAGTTAAGGATCAGCGAGGTGACCATCAGCTTCCGGTCCGCCACCACCTTGGAGGTTTCGTTGTATCGGACCTTGGCCAGCACCGGATACATCATCACCAGCAGGCCGACGGCGATCGGCAGGGACACGTTGGAAACCTTCACCGAGTTCAGTGCCGGGCCGATGCCTGGAACCAGCCGGCCCAAGAGCAGTCCGGCTGCCATCGCGGCGAGGATCCACACGGGCAGGAAACGGTCCAGCATCGACAGCCGGGCGGTGACCGGGCCGGTTTGGGGTGGTGCGGCGGGGGTGCTCACGAAACTCCTCAGAGATTTGGGGCGACACGCATCGAGAAATATCGATGGGTATCGATTTCGAGTATTCCCGCAGGCATCGACGAATGTCAATCCGAGTGCATAATGGACGGGTGACCACTGTTCAGACCGCTTTCACCCCTGCGTCCGATGTGTCCGATGTGTCCGATGTGTCCGCTGTGTCCGATGTGTCTGAAGCCTGCTGCACGCCGCTGACCAAAGAGGCGCTCAGCGCCGAGGACGCCCAGCGATTTGCCCAGCTGCTCAAGGCTGTTGCCGAACCGACGCGGCTGCGTCTGGTCTCACTGATTGCGGCGCAGGAGAACAAGGAAGCGTGTGTCTGCGACCTGACTGAGCCGATCGGCTTGGGGCAGCCCACCATTTCCCACCACCTGAAGATCCTGGTGGATGCCGGAATCCTGCGCCGGGAAAAGCGCGGCGTATGGGCTTACTACTCCATCATTCCCGGCGCGCTCGAACGGGCGGCTGCCGTTCTCGCTCCCCGGTAGGCATGATGCCGTCCGGACCCGGCGCCGTTCCCGGTGCCGTTACCCTCCGGGCCCTCACGGTGCAGGACTGGCCAGCGGTGCGCGGGATCTATGCGGAAGCAATTGCCGCCGGCCGGGCCACCTTCGAACGCCGGCCGCCGGACTGGAAAAGCTTCAATTCCACCCATCTGACCGAACACACAGGATTCTCGCGTGTGCCGGAGAAGAGATCGTGGGGTGGGCGGCAGCCGCACCCTGCTCCTGGAACGGCGCAGCAGCAGTGCCGGCGCAGACGCCGGCTAAGCCCCGTGGTTCACTTACACCTCGCGGTTCACCACTGCACGGGCAAACGAGACCAGGGCTTCCTTCACCACGGAGTCGGGCAGCGGAGCGAGGGCCGCCACGGCGTCTTCGGACCAGCTGCGGGCCACGGCCCAGGACTCTTCCGTCACCGGGCTGTTGCGCAGGGCGGCCACGGCTTCGGCCAGGGCCTCGTCCGAGGACAGGTCCCGCTCCACCAGGGCCAGCGCTGCTGCGGCATCGGCATCGCCGGCAGCCGCTGCACGGCGCAGCAGCAGGACGGGAAGCGTGGGCACGCCCTCGCGCAGATCGGTACCCGGGGTCTTCCCGGACTTTTCCTGCATACCGGTCACGTCAATCACGTCATCGGCCAACTGGAAGGCAATGCCCACCTTTTCGCCGTATTCGACCATGATGTCAATGACGTCCTGGCCGGCTCCTGAGAACAGCGCACCGAACTGCCCGGAAGCGGCGATCAGCGAACCGGTCTTGTCCGCGATCACGGACAGGTAGTGCTCCAACGGGTCCTGGCCCTCGGCCGGGCCCATGGTTTCATGCAGCTGCCCCATGCACAGCCGTTCGAATGTGTGAGCCTGGATAGCCAGGGCCGGTCCGCCAAGCGCGGAAACCAGGCTGGAAGCACGGGCAAAGATCAGGTCGCCGGTCAGCACCGCCACGGAGTTGCCCCAGATCTCATGTGCTGTGGGGGCGCCGCGGCGGTAGGGAGCCTCGTCCATCACGTCATCGTGGTAGAGCGTGGCCAGATGCGTCAGTTCCACGACGACGGCGGACTGGATGACCTTGTCCCCGGCTTCCTCCCGGCCGAGGTGGGAGGCCAGCAAGGTCAGCAGGGGCCGGATCCGCTTGCCGCCGGCTTCCACCAAGTGCCGGGAGGTGGTGTCGGCGAACGGATCAGAGTTCGCAACGGCCTCGCGCAGCCGCACCTCCACCTGTTCCAGGGAGGCGACCATGGAAGGCCCAAGCCTGGGATCCTCCGCCAGCAGCGCGAACCCCGGGGGCAGTGTGGAAGTGCTCGACCCGGACTCCGGGCTGGTGTTGGTGGATTCAGTCACTGTTCAAGACTAACTATTCGTCGGAACGGGTGGGCAAAGAGGCGAAACGTCAGGGGCGCCGGGGTGACAAACGGGAAGGTTCTCCCTGGTTGCCTGCCGCCGGAACGAGCATTTCCAGTAAGGCAATCACTCTATCCTCAATGCCCTTGGAGTTGCGGTCCGTGAGGTTGGCCAGCATCCGCACCACAAAGCGCATCAGCACGGGGATGGGCATTCCGGTGCGCAAAGCCAGCTTCATGACCGCAGGTTTGCCGATCATCGAGGCAAAAATGCGGCCCAGGGTGAAGTGGCTGCCCCACTCGTCCCGGATGTGCCTTGCGTAGGCCTGGAGTTCGACGTCGAACGCGGCCCGTGAGGAGAGCAGCCCGGGATCCAGGGATGCCCCCTGGCCTTCGATGATGTGTTCGGCCGCGAAGCGGGCGGATTCCATGGCGTAGGAAATGCCCTCACCATTGAACGGGCTGACCATCCCGCCGGCGTCACCCAGCAGCAGCAGTCCGGGTGAATAGTGCGGAGTTCGGTTGAAGCCCATCGGCAGGGCAGCGCCGCGGATTTCTCCCACCTGGTTCTCCGGGGTGAATCCCCACTCGGCGGGCATGCCCGCGGTCCAGTCGCGAAGGACCTTGCGGTAGTCCAGTTTCCCGAATTCCTTCGAGGAGTTCAGGATGCCCAGGCCCACATTGGAGGTGCCGTCCCCCACGCCGAAGACCCAGCCGTAGCCGGGCAGCGGGTTGCCGGCGGCGTCGGGCAGCTCCAGCCAGCCTTCCATCCAGTCATCGTTGGTGCGTGGGCTCTCGAAGTAGGTGCGGACGGCCACGCCCATGGGCCGGTCGTCCCGCTTTTCGATCCCGAGGCTCAGCGCGGTGCGGGTGGAGTTTCCATCAGCGGCCAGCACGACGTCGGCCAGGAACGTACGCTCCTCACCGGTACGCCGGCCGTTCTCGTCCAGGACGTTGGCGACAACACCTTCCACACGTCCGTCCTCGCCGCGGACGGCTGACGTGACGGAGTGGTGTTCAAGGATTTTTGCGCCGGCTGCCTGCGCGTGCCGGGCCAGGGCTTCGTCGAAGCCGAGGCGGGTGCGGATCAGCCCGTAGTCGGGGAAATCCGAAAGCGCCGGCCAGGGCAGCTCAATCGTCCGGCCCCCGGCAATCAGCCGCAGGCCCTTGTTCCGGCGCCAGCCCTCGGCTTCCTCATGCGGCAGGCCGAGCAGTTGGATTTCACGCACGGCCCTGGGCGTCAGCCCGTCGCCGCAGACCTTTTCGCGCGGAAAGGCAGTCTTCTCAAGCACGGTGACATCCACCCCGGCCGAGGCGAGGTAGTAGGCGGCCGTGGAGCCGGCGGGGCCGGCTCCGACAATCAGGACCTTCACTTCGCCGGAGATCCCCCGGACTTGGCAGCGGGCTTCACGGCGCGGTGCACAGCCACAATGCCGCCGGTGAGGTTGCGGTAGGCCACATCCTCCCAGCCGGTCTCGGCTATCCAGGCCGCCAGTCCGTCCTGGTTCGGCCAGGCCCGGATGGATTCAGCCAGATAGACGTACGCGTCCGGGTTGGAGGCCACCTTGCGGGCGATCGAAGGCAGTGCCCGCATGAGGTATTCGGTGTACATGGTCCGCCATACCGGGATGACCGGGGAGGAGAACTCCGCAATCACCAGGCGGCCGCCTGGCTTGGTCACGCGGAGCATTTCGCTCAGGGCCTTCTTCGGCTCATTCACGTTCCGCAGCCCGAAGGAGATGGTGGCGGCGTCGAAGGAGTTGTCCTCGAACGGGAGGTCGGTGGCGTCGCCGGCCACGAACTCGATATCGGGGCGGCGGCGCTTGCCGACCGTGAGCATGCCGATCGAGAAGTCGCAGGCCACGACGTCGATCCCGGCGTCGGCGTAGGGCTCGCTGGAGGTGCCGGTGCCGGCGGCCAGGTCAAGGACCCGCTGTCCGGGCACGGCGCCGACGGCGTCCACCACGATTTTGCGCCAACGGCGGGTCTGCCCAAGGGACAGCACGTCATTGACGACGTCGTATTTAGGTGCCACGTCATCAAACATGGCAGCAACTTCATCCGGGCGTTTTTCCAACGATGCGCGGTTCACCCTGTCATTGTCTCAAAGAATAGGGATGCCGCCGAACCGCCCCGCGGCAGTGTCTCCTTGCTCTCCCCTGCGGGCCGCCGGTAACGGGCGCGACCCGGCGGCGGAGTAATGTGGAATCACTATGACCACCCTGCGTTCTGTGACCGTGCCTGTCGGTGAGCTTTCCGCCACCATCGGCCTCCTTGAGTATCTGGTTCTTGACGAGCAGCTGTGCTGGATCCGGCAGCAGGAAGGACTGGTCGGCTTCGGCGAAGCTGCCCGTTTCACCTCCACCGGCCCGGAACGCTTCAGCCTGGCCGAGCAGTGGTGGCGCTCCGTCCTGGCCTCCGCAGACGTCGAGAATCCGCTGTCGTTTGCGGGCACCGGACTCGTGGCCTTCGGCTCCTTCGCCTTCTCCAAGCGCTCCCCCTTCCAGTCCCGGCTGATCGTTCCCGAGGTGGTTGTGGGGCTGCGGGACAACGAGTCATGGGTGACCTATACAACCGCGGACCCCGACGCCGAGCTGTCCGAGGAGACGGCGAAGGCCGCCCTGGCCCGCTACCTCGAAGACCTGCCGCTGTACCGCGAGCATGATCCGGCGGACCGGATTGTGCCCGGAATGCTCAGCGAGTCCGAGTGGAAAAACGCCGTGGCCCGTTCCGTGGCCCACATTGCCGCCGGAGACCTGAGCAAGATTGTCCTGGCCCGGGACATTGCCGTGGAACTGGGCAGCCCCCTGGTGGCGTCCCAGGTGCTGCGCGAACTCGCCGTCCGGTACCGCGACTGCTGGACCTACTCTGTGGACGGGCTGATCGGCTCCACGCCGGAGATGCTGATCCGGGTGCAGGACGGCACAGCGCAGGCACGCGTCCTGGCCGGAACCCTGGACCGGGCCACCGCCCCTGCCGGAGACCCGGATTACGCGACGCGGGTACTGGCCGGATCCGACAAGCAGCAGCACGAGCACCAGATCGCCATTGACTCCCTGACCCGGGCACTGGAGCCGTTCACGTCCTCCATGACCTCCCACACCGAGCCGTTCGTACTGGAACTGCCCAACGTATGGCACCTCGCCTCCGATGTCAGCGCCGAACTGGCGGCCGACGGTTCCGGCATGGTCCCCACTCCGCTGACACTGGTGGAGGCAGTGCACCCCACGGCAGCAGTCTGCGGATTCCCCACCAGTGTGGCCGGAGAGTTAATCAGTGAGCTTGAACACATGGACCGCGGTCCGTACGCGGGCCCGGTCGGCTGGATGGACGGGGCCGGAAACGGTGAATTCGGGATTGCCCTGCGCGGAGCCGTTATTGAAAACCCCACCCGGGTCCGGCTTTATGCAGGCTGCGGAATCGTTGCAGGATCCAATCCTGCCGCGGAACTGGAGGAAACCTGGAGTAAATTCCGGCCCATGCTCGAGGCCCTCAGCTTGGACCGCCCGCGAGCTGTTGCGCAGCGAAGCGGCGACCTGGCAGCTGCTCCCGCAGCATCCTGAACCGGCCCGGCAGCACCTTTGAACCATCCCCGGGTGGGGCATTGCATAACCGTTTGGTTCGTTGCATAAATTTGCATTGGGTAGAATAGAAACTCGGAAGCTGCCGTTGTGCCTGTTTCCACCTGCTGCCGCTTCCGGAGACGGTTAGTTTCCCCCTGCGGCTTCAACCCACGACCAAAGGTTTCCAATCGCCATGCTGCACAAAGCCCGCACCGCCGTCGTCGCCGTCCTGGCCGCCGGCGCGCTGTCCCTGACCGCCTGCGGCGGGGGGACCGAAGAAGAATCCGGTCTCGGCCTGGTCAACGAAGGCTCCCTGACGGTCTGCTCCAACGTCCCGTTCGAGCCGTTTGAATACGTGGTCGACGGCGAGTACACCGGATTCGACATTGACCTCACCCGCGAAATCGCCACCGGAATGGGCCTGGACTACCAGGTGCAGAACGTCGGCTTCGACGGACTGCAGAGCGGCACCGTCCTGGCCGCCCGCCAGTGCGACATGATCGCCGCCGCCATGACCGTCACCGAGGAGCGCGCGGACAAACTGGCCTTCTCCGACCCGTATTACGACTCCCTGCAGTCGCTGCTGGTGAAGTCCGGCTCCTCCATCGCGTCCGTGGCTGACCTCGACGGCAAGAAGGTGGGCGTCCAGCAGGGCACCACCGGTGAGTCCTACGCACGGGACAACGCTCCCGAGGGCGCCGAGATCATGTCCTTCCAGACGGACGCCGAACTGTTCCAGTCCCTGCAGGCCGGCGGCGTTGACGCCGTGCTGCAGGACCTGCCGGTCAACCAGGACCACACCGGGGACGGCAAGTTCACCGTCAGCGCCACCTTCGAAACCGGTGAGGTCTACGGCTTCGCAATGAAGAAGAAGGGCACCGAAGAGCTGACCGCCGAGGTCAACAAGCAGCTCTCAACCCTGCGGGAGAACGGTAAGTACCAGGAGCTCTACGACAAGTACTTCGCGCAGTAGCTCCACTTCCGCACCGCAAGGGCCCGGCGGCAAAGTAGCCGACATGTTACCGAAATATGCGGTACGTACGCTCTAGACTGCATCCCAATACCAGCAAAGGGTGAGCCGGGCCACACAGGCCCGGCTCACACCGTCCGACGTAAGGTTGTAACTCATGTTGCGTAACACCCGCACTGCTGCCCTGGCCTTCCTGGCCGTGGGTGCCCTCTCGCTGACCGCCTGCGGCGGCGGTTCCAATGACGATGCCGGGTCCTCCGACGCCGGCAACGAGTTCAACCTCGTGTCCGACGGCGCGCTGACGGTCTGCTCGGATATCCCCTATGCACCCTTCGAGTACGAAGAAAACGGGGAGTACACCGGGTTCGACATGGACCTGATCCGCGAGATCGCCACCGGTATGGGGCTGGAACTGGAAGTTCAGGACGTGGGTTTCGACGGCCTGCAGAGCGGCACGGTCCTGGCGGCCGGCCAGTGTGACCTGGGTGCCAGCGCCATGACCATCACCCCGGAACGGGAAGAAAAGCTCGGTTTCTCCGAGCCGTACTACGACTCGCTGCAGTCCCTGCTGGTTCCGGCCGATTCGGACACCAAGGCACTGGAGGACATGTCCGGCAAGAAGCTGGGTGTCCAGCAGGGCACCACCGGCGAGGCCTACGCCCGCGACAACATCCCCGACGACGTCGAAATTGTTTCCTTCCCCAGCGACGCGGAACTGTTCCCCGCCCTCCAGTCCGGCAACGTGGACGCCGTCCTGCAGGACCTGCCGGTGAACCTCGGCCACACCGACGACGGTGCCTTCACCATTGCCGAGAAGTTCCAGACGGACGAGTCCTACGGTTTCGCGATGGAGAAGGAGAACACCGAACTCATCTCCGCGGTGAACGAGCAGCTGTCCGAACTGCGCGAAAATGGTAAATACCAGGAGATCTACGACAAGTACTTCACCGAATAAGCCCAGAACCATCAATGCTGTGCCGTCCCGGGCGCCAAGGCCCGGGACGGCCCGTTTTCTCTTCTCCGGAAGGCTCCACACTTGAAACCCTCCACCCGCAGACGCCTGGTCCAAGGCGTCCTGTACGCCGTCTTTGTCCTCGCGCTGGCAGCCGTTGTGCTGCTGGCCGACTGGGAGGCCATCGGCGAGAACTTCTTCGACCCCGAGGTGGCCCGCGAGGCCTTCCCGACCATCATCACGGTCGCCGTGAAGAACACCATCATCTACACGGTGATCGCGTTTGCCGGCGGCCTGCTGCTGGGCCTGGTTTTGGCCCTGATGAAGCTCTCCCCCGTAGCCCCCTACCGTTGGGCCGCCACGGTGTACATCGAGCTTTTCCGTGGCCTTCCGGCGCTGCTGGTGATTTTCGGTTTCGCCTTCGCCGTACCCATTGCCTTTGACTGGCGGCCCCCGGGCGGCAGTGCCGGCGCCGGCCTGCTGGCCCTCATCATCGTTTCGGGCGCGTACATCGCCGAAACCATCCGCGCCGGTATCCAGGCGGTTCCCGCCGGGCAGGCTGAAGCGGCCCGCTCGCTGGGCATGAGCCCGGCCTGGACCATGGTGTCCGTGACCCTGCCCCAGGCTTTCCGGATCATCACGCCGCCGCTGACCAATGAACTGGTCATCCTGATCAAGGACACTTCCCTGCTGTTCATTGCCGGCATGGCCCTGCAGGACCGTGAGCTGACCACCTTCGCCCGCGACTCCGTTTCCCAGACGGCCAACGCGACGCCGCTGGTCCTGGCCGCCCTGATGTACCTGATCATTACGCTGCCGCTCACCCAGCTGGTAGCAAAGCTTGAACGACACAACCAGAGAGGCAGGTAGCAGCCATGAGCGTCGAGAAGAACAGCGCCGTCGATAAAAACAGTGCCCCTGCCATCGAGGTCCGCAACCTTCACAAGTCCTTCGGCAGCAACGAGGTCCTCAAGGGCATCGACTTCCACGTGGACCAGGGCGAAGTGGTCTGCGTGATTGGCCCGTCCGGTTCCGGCAAGTCCACCCTCCTGCGGTGCGTGAACCGCCTGGAGGATCCCACCAGCGGCACCATCATGGTGGAAGGGGTAGACATCACCGACCCCGACACGGACCTGGACAAGGTCCGCACCCGGATCGGCATGGTCTTCCAGCAGTTCAACCTCTTCCCGCACCTGAACGTGCTGCGCAACCTCACCCTGGCCCAGCGCCGGGCCAAGCGCCGCGGCAAGTCCGAAGCCGAGCAGGTGGCCAAGCGGAATTTGGCCAAGGTGGGACTGGCGGACCGTGAAGGCGCCTTCCCCGGCCAGCTTTCCGGCGGACAGCAGCAGCGCGTAGCCATTGCCCGCGCACTGTCCATGGATCCGGACATGATGCTCTTTGACGAGCCGACGTCCGCCCTGGACCCCGAACTGGTAGGCGACGTGCTGGGCGTTATGCGTCAGCTCGCCGAAGAAGGCATGACCATGATGGTCGTGACGCACGAAATGGGCTTCGCCCGCGAGGTTGGCGACCGCGTGGTCTTTATGGACGGCGGCGTCGTGGTGGAGCAGGGACGCCCCGAGGATGTCCTGGGCAACCCGCAGCACGAACGCACCCGTGCCTTCCTCTCGAAGGTCCTCTAGGACTTAAGGGCCTCTAAGACCTAGGGGCCTCTAGGACTTGGGGGCCTCTGGGACTTCTCCAGAGCTTCCACTCAGCAGCATCGAACGGCCCGCACCTGGAGGTGCGGGCCGTTCTTTTTTGTCGTCAGGAGCAGGTCAGTTTGTTCCAGGAGCAGGTCAGCGGCGCAGGGACGCCGTGACCGCGTCTTGGACCCGGGCGTGCAGGTTCCGGAGCATGTCCCGGGCCACGCGCACTTCCAGCACGGACCGGCCGGCCACCGGCGCCGCCAGCGCCGCTTCGAGCTCAGCGGCTGATTGGAGCAGCTGGTGCCGCACCCCGTAGCCGGCGCACAGTGCGGCCAGGTCGGCCCGGTGCGGGGTGCCGAAGAAACGCTCCACCAGGGCGGTGTATTTCGGGTCCTCGCCCAGCGCGCCGTGTTCGAGCACCGAGAAGATGCCGCCGCCGCCGTCGTTGAGCACCACTATTTGCAGGTCCGGCTCATCCTCTCCCGTCCCCAGGAGCAGCGCACCGGCGTCATGCAGGAAGGTCAGGTCCCCCACCAGCAGGCGGGTCGGGATGCCGCCCGCCAGCGCAATGCCGGTGGCCGTGGAAATGGTCCCGTCGATGCCGGCCAGCCCCCGGTTCGCGTACACGTCCAGCGGATGCCAGTCCGGGGCAGCAACCAGGTCCATGTCCCGGATGACGTTGGAGGAGCCGAGGACCAGGTTCGCGTCCGCGGCGTCCCAGACCAAATCGGCCACCTGCAGACCGGTCAGTTCAGCCTGCCCCTCCAGCATGTTGGTGATGGTGTTACGCGCCGCTTCCGATGCTGTCTGCCAGGCCTCGAGCCAGCCGGGTGCTCCGGCGCCGGCAAATTCGAAGAGCCCGGGAATGTCGTTGATGATCGTTTCAGGCCGCCGTCCCGGCGTGAACCAGTTCACCGGGCGGGGCAGGTACAGCGCCTTCTCCACGTCGGTGCGGGCCAGCAGGGCAGCCACCGGCCGGGACAGGGTGGGGCGGCCGAAGACCACCACGCGTTCGATCTCCGGCCCAAGCTCGGCGAGCAACAGCCGGTACGCGGAAACGGCGTTGGGCCCAAAGCGCGCGTTGGAAGACGGTTCGGCGAGCAGCGGCAGCCCGGCACGCAGGGCAAAGACGGCGGCGAGTTCCCCCGCGCCGTCGCCGGCCACCACTACGGTGCGGTGCGTCCCCGGAACGGGCGGATCGGTGGCGGGAACACGGTCCTCCGCCGGGACGGGAGCTACGACGGGCAGCGTTTCCCGGACATCCGGGGCGTTGAGGAACAGCGGGTCGGTGTCGCGGGGGGTCAGCGGGTCGCGGAACTGCAGGTTGATGTGCACCGGTCCCACCGGGATGCCGGTCCCCAGCCGGGCCAGGGCGGCCGAAATGGCTCCGGCCGGGTCTGTGCCGGCTTCCACATCCTGAGCTGCCACGGGGAAGCCGGCAAAGATGCCCGGCTGTACCGTGGTCTGGTTGGCGCCGGTGCCGTGCAGTTCGGCAGGCCGGTCCGCGGAGAGCACCACCAGCGGGACACCTGCGTGGTGGGCCTCCATCACGGCCGGAACCAGTTCACCCACAGCGGTGCCCGAGGTGGTCACTACGGCTGCGGGGCGGCGTCCGCCGCGCGCCAGGCCAAGGGCCGTGAAACCGGCAACCCGCTCGTCAATCCGCACGTGCACGTGCATCCGGCCCTGCAACTGCGCTTCGGCCAAGGCGTAAGCCAGCGGTGCGCTGCGTGATCCCGGGGCAATTACGACGTCGTGCACCCCGGCCGCCGCGAGGGCGGCGACGGCGGAGCGGGCGGCCTGCAGGGAACTCAACCCACTTCCGTCAATCGGTTCGGGGCTGCTGGCTGCGGGCTCAGGGCGGTGCGAAGATCCGGTCACCCTTCCATCCTAGGGTTCGGCGTCACCGGATGCGGTGCGGGCCGTCCACCGTTGACGCGCATCCCGGCCGTTCTTAGGCTGTCGGGCAAGCCGGAGCGGCACCGAACTTAAGCTGCCTCGGGCGTTTTCCGCAGCTGCCCGAGAAGGGGACCCATGCCGCTCTACTCCTACCGCTGCCCGGACTGTAGGGAATTTGATGTCTTCCTCGCGATGGGCGAAGCCACCGGCTTCATCCCCTGCCCCATCTGCGGACACGCGGCTCAGCGCCGGTTCACGGGCCCGCATCTGTCGCATGCCTCCGGCAGCGCCTACCGCCTGCTCGAAAAAACGGAGCGCTCGGCCTCGGAGCCCGGCGTCGTCGCCGTACCCGGGACCGAAGCTGCCGCCCCACGCGCCACAACGTCCGCGAACCCGCTGCACCGCAAACTTCCCCGGCCCGATTAGCTGCACCCGCCCACCCCAAGGAGAGACCATGCCAAAGACCGTCTTTTCCCTCGATTCCACCAGGACGTTCGAAGACCAGGAGAGACTCGGCCACAACCGCTGGCATCCCGAAATTCCCCCGGTCGCGGTGGTGCGGCCCGGCGATTCCTTCCGTGTGGATTGCCGGGAATGGTTCGACGGCGCCATTCACAACGACGACTCAGCCGAGGACATCCTCAACGCTCCGCTGCTCGCCGTCCATAAGCTCAGCGGCCCGTTTGCCGTCGAGGGCGCCAGGCCCGGCGACCTGCTGGTGGTGGACATCCTCGACGTCGGGCCCATCCCGCAGGAGGACAACGGCCCGCTGGCCGGACAGGGCTGGGGCTATACCGGGATTTTCGCCCGGGAAAACGGCGGCGGGTTTCTTACCGACCAGTTTCCCGACGCATACAAGGCCATCTGGGACTTCACCGGCCAGCGCGCCACCTCCCGGCACGTGCCCGGAGTGTCCTTTACCGGGCTGATCCACCCCGGCCTGATGGGCACCGCTCCCTCGGCGGCGCTGCTGCAACGGTGGAACCAGCGCGAGGGCGCACTGATCCAGACCGACCCGTACCGGGTGCCGCCGCTGGCGCTGCCGCCGGAGGCCGGGCACGCAGTGCTTGGCGGACTGCCCCAAAGCGAATGGGACAGGGTGGGGGCGGAGGCTGCCCGGACTGCGCCGCCGCGGGAGAACGGCGGGAACCAGGACATCAAGAACCTCTCCAAGGGCAGCAGGATCTTCTATCCCGTATTTGTGGACGGCGCCAATCTGTCCGTCGGGGACCTGCATTTTTCGCAGGGCGACGGCGAAATCACCTTCTGCGGGGCCATCGAGATGGGCGGCTTCATAGACCTGCGGGTGGACCTGATCCGGGGCGGGATGGACACCTACGGAGTGGGCGAGAATGCCATCTTTATGCCCGGCACCGTGGAGCCCCAGTTCTCCGAATGGCTCGCGTTCTCCGGCACTTCGGTAACGCTCGACGGAGAGCAGCGCTACCTCGATTCTCACCTGTCCTACCAGCGCGCCTGCCTGCACGCGATCGACTACCTGACCAAGTTCGGATACTCCCCCGAGCAGGCGTACCTACTGCTGGGCGCCGCCCCGATCGAGGGCCGGCTCTCCGGCGTCGTGGACATCCCCAACTCCTGCGCCACGGTCTACCTACCCACCGCGATCTTCGACTTCGACGTGCGGCCCTCCGCTGCCGGCCCGGTCCGGATCGACCCGGGCATCGGCGCGCCGCATGCGGCCAACCCGTGACGCGCGGCCTGTCTGGCAGGATGATGGGGTGCGATTAGCGCGGCCCTACGGGGGCCTTCCGCACGAAGTGAATCAGGATGCTTCCATGACCCTTCCTGCCCCCGCTCCTTCAGTGGAGCTGCACGTGCTCGCCGGCAACTACGTGATTGCCAGGCTTTCCCCCGCCGCGGAGGCGCCCGCCGGTCTCCTGGCTGCGGCGCCCCCGGACGGATTCGTTTCGATCACCCGGACGCCGCAGGAGCTTTCGATTGTCTGCCCCGCGGCGCTGGCTCCGGCAGATGCCGAAATTGATGGAACCTGGGCCGCTCTTTATGCCTCAGGCCCCATTCCCTTCGGCTTGACCGGAGTGGTGGCCTCCCTGGTTGCGCCGCTTTCGGCCGCCGGCTGCCCGGTGTTTGTGGTCTCGACCTTCGACGGCGACATCCTCATGGTTCCCTCACCGCAATTCGATCAGGCCCGCGACCTGCTGCGGGCAGCAGGTCATACGCTTCCCTAGGCCCCGGCCCCGCCGTCGACCGGGATTATTGCCCCGGTAACGTAGGACGCCCGGTCGCTGAGCAGCCAGGCGGCGACCTCGGCAATCTCCTCCGGTTCGGCCAGCCGGCCGAGCGGAACCGATGCCACTATCGACTTGACGACCCCGGGAGCAGCCTCCTCCCACGTATCGATCATTTCCGTGGCCGTACCCCCCGGGGTGATCCCGTTGACCCGGATCCCCTCGGGGGCCAGGTTCACGGCGGCAGTCTCCGTCAGGCTGTTCAGCGCCCGCTTCATGGCGCCGTAGGCGGGGAGGGTGGGGTTCGCCCGCCGGCTGCCGATGCTCGATGTGTTCACGACTGCTCCGCCGCCGCTTTTCCGCATGAGCGCGGCTTCGGCGTTCAGGGCAATCCAATGTGCCCGGAAATTTACCGTGTACTGCTCCTCAAGGTCCTCATCGGTGATGGTTTCCACGCTGCCGGGCGGCTGGATGGCGGCACCGTTGTTGAAGGCGCCGTCCAGCCGCCCATGCAGTTCCCCGACGTGGTCCAGCGCGGCACGGATGCTTGCCGGGTCCGCCAGATCCATCCGAACGGCGTCCGCCACGCCGCCGTCGCGCCGGATACCGGCCACAATGCGGTCCAGGGCTCCGGTGCTGCGGGCAGCGAGCACGACGGCGGCGCCTTCCCGGGCGAAGAGGCGTGCGGCCGCGGCCCCGATGCCCCGGCTGGCACCAGAAACGAAGACGACCTTGCCGGCAAGCAGTCCGAGGGATGGGGCTTCAATGGTTTTTGTTTGTGTCATGTCCACAGCTTTCCGCAGGCCCGGAGCCGGAAACAGGCACAGACTGTACTACTCTCCACCGGCGTCGGACGGGCACACTTAGGGGCATGGATAAGCAGGAACTTGGAGCATTCCTCCGCAGCCGCCGGGAGCGGCTCCGCCCGGAAGACCGCGGCCTTCCCCCAGGTCCCCGCCGGCGCGCCCCCGGGCTGCGCCGGGAGGAGGTCGCGGTGCTTGCACACATCTCCACCGAGTATTACGCGCGCTTGGAACAGGGGCGGGCACCCCGGCCATCGGCCGAGGTCCTGGCCGGGATAGCCGGGGCACTTGGACTGACGGATGCAGAATCCATGCACCTGCACGCCCTCGCCGGCACGGCACCCCTGCATCGCGGGATGCACCGCCGGGACGTCCGCCCCAGCATCCTGGCGCTCCTCGACCGGCTTCCCCAGACGGCCGGGTTCGTGGTCTCCGCGGCGTTTGAGGTCCTCGCCTGGAACGACCTCGCAGCCGCCCTGATGGAGGACTACGCCAAACTCGATCCCGCGGACCGCAACCTTGCGAGGAAGGCGTTCCTTCGTCCCCGGACCGAGGAGGACCTATACGGCATCAGCGACGGTGCGGAATTCCGGCAGACCGCGGTTCGGCGGCTCCGTTCGGCTCTGACCCGGTATCCGTCTGATCCGTCAGTCAGGGACCTGGTCCGGGACCTGCAGGAAGGCAGCCCCGAGTTTGCCCGGTTGTGGGACCGGCACGACGTCCAGTATGTGCCCACCCTGCGGAAAACCTTCCGCACCGCCATCGGGGATATCACCGTCGACTGCGACAGCTTGGATATGGCGGACCGTGACCAACAGCTGGTGCTCTACAGCGCCCCGGCGGGGTCCCGGGATGCGGACAATCTTGCCCTTTTGGGCTTGATCGAAGACCCCCAGCTCCCGGCCCCCGGGATGTAACGGGAAGGGTAACGGCACGAGCCGGACCTGCGTGCGTGCACTGTCGGTCCGGTGATCCTGTCGGTGCACGCCCCGGCTGTCAGAGGCGGCCGGGCAGAAGAATCGCCACCTAGGCGCGTCGGGCCAGCAGCCCGTGCACCCGCTCCAACCGGTCCAGCCACCACCGGGTGCGTTCCGCAGGGGCTGCATAGCGTTCCAGCAGTTCCTCGGACACCGTCACGTCCCGCACGGCCAGGGCGCCGCCGTCGGGCAGCAGGGATTCCCCGGTGACGTCGCCGGCCATCAGCGAAAGGGTGCCCAGCCCGCAGGCGTAGGGCAGCTCGGGCAGCGCGGCGGCCAGGGCGACGCCGGTGCGGATGCCCACTGAGGTGTCGATGGCGGAACTCACCACGGCGGGCAGCCCGGCCTGCCGGACTATGTCCACAGCCCGGCGCACCCCGCCCAGCGGCGCGGCCTTGATGACGATCAGGTCCGCGGCGTCTTCGCGGGCAACCTTCAGCGGGTCGGTTTCCTTGCGGACACTTTCATCAGCGGCAATAAGCACCGGCACCTCACGGCGGCGCAGCTCGGTCCGCACCGCACGCAGCCCGTCAATCCCGGCTACGGGCTGTTCGGCATATTCCAGCCCTGCCTCGGCCAGCCGGGTCAAGGTTGCGACGGCGGTGGGAATGTCCCAGCCGGCGTTGGCGTCCACGCGGATTCCGGCGTCGGGCAGCAGCCGCCGCACCTCGGCCACGCGGGCCAGGTCCTCTTCCGGGGACTGGCCGGCCTCCGCCACTTTCACCTTCACGGCGGATACCGTGCCGAAGCGGGCCAGCACGGCCTCCACCTGGTCCACAGGCACTGCGGGAACGGTTCCGTTTACCGGCACCGCATTCCGCACGGGTTCCGGGTAACCCAGCTCGGCGGCTTCCAGGGCCGAGGCCAGCCACGGCACGGCTTCGGCATCCGCGTACTCCGGGAAGGGGGAGAATTCGCCCCAGCCTGCGGGCCCCTGCAGCAGCAGGGCCTCACGGTGCAGGATGCCGCGGAACTTTACCCGCATGGGAATGGATACCACACGCGCACCGGCGCGCAGGGCAGGGAAATCGGTACTCATCCAGTTCGGCACCATGCCAGCCTACGCTTGTGGAGTTTTAGGCCGCCGCGGTGAAGGCAGGCTCAGGCAACGTTCACGATGATGTGGCAATCTGGAAGCAATGGATACTCGCAACTTGCTGGCACAGCGCTCCCGTGCCCAACGTCCGGCTGCGCATAATCCGGCGCTCTTCCTTTTTGCCGCCCTTGTATGTGCCGCCGGCGTTGCCGCCACCTACTGGTTCTTCGTCCGCACCACCACCGGCCAACTGGCCGACGAATCCGCGTTCAAGGAAGCCGAACTGATCGCCCTGGGCAACCATCTGCCGGTCATCTCGTTCCTGGACAACCTGCCGCTCATCTCGGTTTTCATCGCGGTGATAGTGGTGGTTTTCGTGACCATCCTGCGGCATCGGATTTCCCCTGCCGTGATTGCCCTGGGTACGTTCGCTGCAGCCAACATCAGCAGCCAGCTACTCAAACGCACCGTGCTGGACCGTCCCGACCGGGGCGTGGTGACCCTTGATTTCAACTCGCTTCCTTCCGGCCACACCACCCTTGCCGCCTCCGCCGCGGCGGCGGTCTTCCTGCTGGCCTCCCCGCGCTGGCGCCCGCTCGCGGCGCTCTTCGGCGGCAGCTACGCCATCTTGGCGGGGGCAGCCACGTTCCTGAACCTCTGGCACCGCCCGTCCGACGTCGTCGCCTCCCTGCTGGTGGTGGCGGCCTGGACGCTGGTGGGCGGCCTGGTCATGATGCGCACCAACCCGGAATGGAACTGCTGGCCGGCCACCGGCCCGGCCCAGGGGCAGGCGAAGGTCATTGCCGTGCTGTGCGCCGTGCCCGGCATCCTGGCCACCGCGGTGAGCCTGGGCCTGTACTTCTACGCCCGGTGGGATTCGGCCCCCGTGGCCACTGCCGCGCCGCTGTATTTCTGGGCAGGTCTGGCGCTGATTGTCGGAGTCGGTTTCCTGATCAGTGCCCTGGCCTGCTGGCTGTTCAGCCAGCAGGCGGGGGACCCTGCCCGACGCTAGCGGCTGCCCGGGCCTTGCGCCCGGGCACCCAGCGCCACAGCACCGCCGCTCCCAGCAGCCCAAGTA
This sequence comes from Arthrobacter sp. zg-Y20, assembly GCF_030142075.1. Classification (NCBI taxonomy): domain Bacteria; kingdom Bacillati; phylum Actinomycetota; class Actinomycetes; order Micrococcales; family Micrococcaceae; genus Arthrobacter; species Arthrobacter sp. zg-Y20. The sequence goes on from NZ_CP126241.1 coordinate 2,901,190, forward strand.
CGGCGGTAGCCCCGATTCCCGCCGACAGCGAGACAAGGGCGGTTACGGCCGCGAGCAGTCCCGGCCCGCCCATGGTTCCAAGGTCCGCGAGCAGCCGCCAGATGCCCAGGAACTGCGGGCGACCCGGCGAGGGAGAAAAGTCGGCGCCAAGGGTCATCACAATGCCGGAGCCTATACCGTTGCCAAATCCGATCAGCAGAGCCGCCAGCAGCAGCCCGGTGGGTCCGCCGGCCAGCGGCAGCAGGCCCAGCCCCGCTCCCATGATCAGCATGCACGGCACAGCCACCGAGCGCCTGCCCCAGGTATCCATGGCCTTGCCCGCGGGATAAAAGATCAGCATGTCGATGGCGCCCGATAGCCCGTAGATCAGTGCCGTGGCGGTGGGATCCAGTCCAATGTGCTGGGCCCACAACGGAATCACTGCCTGTCTGGTGGCCCGGACCGCGGCGATCAGCAGCACCCCGATGCCGATGGTCCGGAACACCCGGGCGTGGCTGCGCAGGATGCCAAGGACCGTGGGTGCAGGGGCATCTTCCGGTCCGCGGCCAGCCGGCCCGCCCGGCCCTCCGGACCGGCTGGAACCGCCGGAACCGCTTGAACGGAGGGCCAGATCCGGGACCTGGAAACTGAGGATGCCTGCCCCGACGGCGGCCACGGCACCCACCCAATAGGCGCCCTGGGTGCCCAGGAAGTGGATGGCCCCGGCAGCGGCAAACGGACCGATAAAAACGCCGATCCGGTTGACGCCGCCCAGGGTGGACAGCGCCCGGGCACGGAAATGCAGGGGCACCGCCTCGGTGAGATAGCTCTGCCGGGCCAGGCCAAACACCGAGCCGGCCATCCCGACCATAAACACGGCCACGGCAAAGACCCACAGCACCGGTACGGCTGCTGCCAGGACCATGGCCAGGGCGCACCAGGCCGAGGCAGCCACAAGCGCCCATTTCTCACCGAACCGCGTGGTGACCACGGTGGCAGGCACATTGGTCAGCAGCGAGCCGACCCCGGTAAGGGTGATGAGCAGGGCAGCCAGGGCAACGGTGGCGCCGAGGCCGCGGGCGGTGATCGCCACCACCGGCAGGATGGCGCCGGTTGCCAGCCCGTAAAGCAGGGTGGGGCCGTAGGCAGGAACGGCTATGGTTCGAAGGCTGAAATCTTCCGCTGGCACGGCCCCAGACTATCCCCGCACCGGCTGCCGGACAGTGCTGTTACTTCTTCAGCCACTTCCACCGGGCAAGGGTGCGAAGCCGCGTCAGCAGCGCCCGCGACTGTTCGGGCCCGTACGGAAGGATGGGGATGGCCTTGGTCATGTCCACCGATGCCTGGTCCATGGCGCTGCGGGTCACGGCGACCGCGGTGCGCATCTTGTTCATCTGGGTGGTCACGAAATCCACCGTGACCGGTGAGCCGTGACCGGGAATGAACACCGTATACAGGTCTTCCAGGGCGGTGATCTTGCCCAGCGTGCGGATCCAGTCCTTGGGGAAGGAATCCTCGAACTGCGGGTCCGCTCCCTGCTCCACCAGGTCTCCGGTGAACAAGACGTCGCCGGCTCCGACCAGCAGGTCGTGGTCCGTGTGTCCACGGCCCAGGTGGAACAGGGTGACGGAGATGCCGCCCAGATCCAGGTCCACTGGGGCCTCATCCACCAGCTTTGTGGGCTCGGCAATTTCCGTGTGTTCACCCATCCCGGCAGCCATCTCGGGCTCGGCGTCGGCCGCCTGGGACCGGTGGGTGTTGCCGTTTTCGCGAATGCTCGCGGCGCAGCCGGCGGTGGCCCAAATGTCCTCCACACCGTTGGCCAGCATCAGGGCGTTGCCGAAATAGTGGTCGAAGTGCGCATGCGTGTTCACCGCCGTCAGCGGCAGGTCCGTCAACTGCCGGGCGGCGTCGTAAATTTCCTGTGCCATGCCGGGGCCGGCTCCGGTGTCAATGAGCAGGGCCCGCTCGTCGCCCACCACCAGTCCGGTGTTGACGCTGTAAGCGGTGTTGCTGCGCACCCAGATGCGGGGCGCAACCTCCTGCCAGCCCAGCTGGCCGGTTAGATGCTGCTGCGGTGTTTCGGTCATGTCAGGGATCCCTTCGCCGGCCCTACCAACCTATCGCGGACGGGTTGTGCGCGGCACGTATTACGGGGCAGTGGTTACAGGCCAGTCGTTACAGGTCAGTCGTTACAGGTCAGTCGTTTCGGATTGGCAGCTACAGGTCGGCCAGCACCCGGGCCGGGTTTTCGACGGCGTCGGCCACGTACCGCAGGAATCCGCCGGCAGTGCCGCCGTCGCAGACCCGGTGGTCAAAGACCAGGGTCAGCTCCGTCATTTTGCGTACAGCCAGCCGGCCGTCAACCACCCACGGTTTGTCGATAATGCGGCCTACGCCGAGGATGGCCGATTCGGGGTAATTGATGATGGCGGCGCTGCCGTCCACGCCGAACACCCCGTAGTTGTTCAAGGTGAAGGTGCCCGAGGTCAATTCGGCAGCGGTGGCGCGTCCCTCCTGTGCCGCAGCGGTCAGCCGGCGGATTTCGGTGTCCAGCTCGCGCGTTGACAGCGAATCGGCGCGCCGTACCGCGGGCACCATGAGCCCCCGCGGAGCCTGCACCGCTATGCCCAGATTCACTCCGTCGAAGGCCTCGACCGCCGCTTCGGCTCCCCCGCGGAACGCTGTCCCTGAGGCTGCGCCCGGGCGGGTGCCGGACTGTCCACCGGGACGGGCGCCGGCGCCTGCAGATTCCGCAGCCGCTTCCCCGGCCGGAACGTAGCGGGTATTCAGCTCCGGGTAGCGGGCCAGCCCGGCCAGGGTGAACCGGGCCAGGAAGGACAGCAGCGACGGAACGCCCTGGCCGTCCCGCGCCAGGTCGGCACGCAGTTCCACCAGGGCGGTCGCGTCCACGTCCACCCAGACCGTGGCCTCGGGGATCTCGGTGCGGCTCCGGCTGAGGGTCGCGGCTGCCGTGCGGCGCAGACCCCGTAGAGGGGTGCGGCTGGTGATGGCCAGTCCGGTCCGGGGATCCCGGGGTCCGGCCGGTATTGTGGCCGCCGTGCCAGCCGCAGGGGCCAGCGCCGGGGCCGGGGCAGGGGCCAGCGCCGGGGCCGGGGCAGGGGCCAGCGCCGGGGCAGGGGCCAGAGCAACCGCCGTCGGGGCAGCAACCGCCGCCGGGGCAGGGGCCACGGGCACTGAGGCGATGATGCCCGCGACAGGACCGTTGGCCGGCATCCCGCCCGGAACAGACTTGGCTGCCAGGGCCGATTGGACGTCGCGTCGCAGGATCAGGCCGTCCGGTCCCGTCCCGGTGAGACCCGTCAACCGCAGACCTGCGTCCCGGGCCATTCGGCGCACCAGCGGCGAGATGCAGCGCGGAGCTTCAGCGCCGGGATGCTGCTGCGCCGATCCGCCGGCGGCGCCGCGCTCCGCGGGGTTCGGCCCACCGGCTCGACGCTTGGGTGCGCGGGTACGCCGCGGCGCCCGGTCTGCTGCCGGGGTGCCGTAGCCGATCAGCACGTTTCCGGAACCGGCCTTTTCCTCCTGCCGGTAGGCCTCCCCCGCTGCGGAAGCCGCCGCTTCCGCAGTTCCCACCGCCGCAGCGGTTTCCAGTCCGGCAGCAGGCGCTGTTTCCAGTCCGGCAGCAGGCGCTGTTCCCAGCCCGGCTGAAGCGGCATTCGCGGTGTCCCCCTGCGACGGCTCTGCGGCCAACCGCCCCGCAGGAGCGGTATCCACCGAAATCAGGGGACGGCCGACGTCGACGCTCTCTCCCGCGCTGCCGTGCAGCTGCGCCACCCGCCCGGCGAACGGGGACGGAACCTCCACCAGGGACTTGGCTGTCTCCACCTCCGCCACTGGCTGGTCCACCGCCACGGTGTCGCCAACCGCAACGAGCCAGTTGACCAGCTCAGCTTCGGTAAGGCCCTCGCCCAGGTCCGGCAGCAGGAAAGTACGCACACTCATCGCGGCCCTCCCGCCTCTGCGCGGGTTTCCGTCTCGACGGCCCCCTCGTCACCGGCGTCCCCCTCGTCCCACTGCAGCTCGTCCACGGCCTCCAGGATCCGGTCCACGCCGGGCAGGAACCAGTGCTCCAGCTTCGGCGCAGGGTAGGGCACGTCGAAACCGGTCACCCGCAGCACCGGGGCGGCAAGGGAGTGGAAGCAGCGTTCCTGCACGCGCGCCGCAATTTCGGAGGCGACAGACGCGAACCCCGGTGCTTCGGCAATCACCACGGCCCGCCCCGTCCTGCGCACCGAGGCATCCACGCTGGCGTCGTCATACGGGACGATGGAGCGCAGGTCGATCACTTCCAAGGACCGCCCTTCCGCTTCAGCGGCAGCTGCGGCGGCCAGGGCTGTGGAGACCGACGGCCCGTAGGCAATCAGGGTGGCGTCCGTTCCGGAACGTGCAACGGCGGCCGTGCCGATGCCGCCGGCTGCCTCGGTCCCGGTCCGCACGGCATCATCGGCGGCGCGGCGCAGTGCCGGCAGATCAACGGTTTCCTTCGCCCAGTAGAGCTTTTTGGGTTCCAGGAAGACCACCGGGTCGTTGAGCCGCACCGCGGCGCGCAGCAGCGAATACGCGTCCGCGACGGTGGCCGGGGCCACCACGGTGAGGCCCGGGGTGTGCGCATAGTAGGACTCGGAGGAATCGCAGTGGTGTTCCACTCCGCCGATTCCGCCGGCGTAGGGAATCCGGATCACCAGCGGCAGCTTTACCTTGCCGCGGGTGCGGTTGGACATTTTGGCCGCATGGCTGACCACCTGCTCAAACGCCGGGTAGGCAAAGGCGTCAAACTGCATTTCCACCACCGGCCGCAATCCGTTCATCGCCATGCCCACGGCCATGCCCATAATGCCGGATTCGGCCAACGGGGTGTCGAAGCAGCGGTCGGTGCCGAAGCGGGCCGTCAGGCCGTCGGTGATCCGGAAGACCCCGCCCAACGGACCCACGTCCTCCCCGAAGACCACCACCGCGGGATCGGCGGCCATCTCGTCCGCGAGCGCCGCGTTGAGCGCCTTCGCAAAGGTCAGGGGGCCGCCGTCGGTCTCCGGTGCAGGCACCCCTGCGGGCCGGGCCTGCGTGCTGGTTGCTGCCATGGTGTGCGCCTTTCGGTCAGCCGCGGTCAAGTTCGCTGCGCAGCAGCCGGGCCTGCTCGGCCAGTTGCGGGGTGCGCCGGGTATACACGTGTTCGAACAGCTCCTGCGGGTCGGGAACGACGTCGGCGTTCAGGCCGTCGCGCATGGCGGCGGCAACCGCTTCGGCGTCGGCCGCGAGCTCGGTTTCCCGTGCATCGTCCAACAGCCCCAGTCCGCGCAGGTAGGTCCGGGTCCGGGCCAGCGGGTCCCGGGGCACCCAGTCCTGCACTTCTTCCGCGGTTCGGTACCGGGTGGCGTCGTCAGCATTGGTGTGCGGCTGCATCCGGTAGGTATGCGCTTCCACCAGGGCCGGGCCGCCGCCTTCCCGCGCCCGCTCCACCGCTGCGCCCAGGACGGCAAGGAGGGCCGCGACGTCGTTGCCGTCCACCCGCTCCCCCGGCATCCCGTACCCCACGGCTTTGTGCGCCAGGGAAGGTGCCACGGACTGGTTCCGCAGCGGCACCGAGATGGCGTACTGGTTGTTCTGGATAAAGAAGACCACGGGGAGGTGGAATACGGCGGCGAAGTTCAGGGCCTCGTGGAAGTCCCCCTCGCTGGTGGCGCCGTCTCCGCACAGTGCCAGGACCACAGTGTCCTCGCCCTTCAGCTTGGCTGCGTGGGCAACACCGACGGCGTGCAGCAGCTGCGTGGCGAGCGGGGTGGCCTGCGGTGCCACCCGGTGTTCATACGGGTCGTAACCGCTGTGCCAGTCCCCGCGCAGCAGGGTCAGCACCTGCAGCGGGTCAACGCCTCGGGACATGACGGCGACGCTGTCACGGTACGTGGGAAAGAGCCAGTCCTGGTCCCGAAGCACCGCGGCGGCGGCAACCTGGCATGCTTCCTGCCCGTGCGATGAGGGGTAGACGGCCATCCGCCCCTGGCGCACCAGCGCGTTGGCCTGGTCATTGATCCGCCGTCCGGTCACCAGCTGCGCGTACGCGTCCAGCAGGGCGTCTCCGGCGGGCAGAAGGTAGCTCGGGTGCACAGAGGCAGTGCCGTTGGCGTCGATCAGCTGCACCGGGGTGTCCGACGGGAGCAGGTTCTGCACAGCGGCGCCGGATGCGGCGTCGGGCACGCCGTTGGAGGAGGGGGCCGCCTGGGGCGGACGTCCGGGAGAGATGGTCATTACGAGCCTCCGTCCTTCAGTGCCCGCAGCGTCATTGCACGCGGGAACTTCTGTCTTGCCAGTATGCTGACCGGCGCGCAGGCATAGCCAGCATCCGCGGAAATCTTGGACGCATTGGACGGCCGGGAGTAATCTGATGGACACCTTGCAAATGTGACGCAGATTACTTGGGGAGAGCGTGGACATTATGGCAGCTACACCGGCAACCACAGCAACACCGAAGCCAACACAGGTGCTGGACGATATCGACCGGAAGATCCTGGCCGTCCTGAGGTCCGACGGCCGGGCGTCTTTTACCGCCGTGGCCCAGGCCGTGCACATTTCCCGGGCGCACGCCTATTCGCGGATCGCACGGCTCACCGACACCGGTGTCCTCAGCCGATTTACCGCCCTGGTGGATCCGGAAAAGGCCGGACTGGGCTCCTCCGCCTATGTCACCCTGAAGGTCCGCCAGCATGCCTGGCGGGAATTGAAGGACCGGCTCGTGGATATCCCGGAAATCCACCACATCGCGCTGGTGGGCGGTTCCTTCGACGTCATTGTGCTGGTCCGGGCCGAGGACAACGTCCACCTGCGGCGGGTCATCTTCGACCAGCTGCAGTCCATGCCCGGGGTCCTGGATACCCAGACGTTCCTGGTCTTCGAGGAACGCGACACCCGCTAGGACAAACGGCCCGCCGCCGGGACGCCTTACGCTGGGCGGATGACTTCCGCTGCCGTACCGTCCGCTGTCCCGTCCTCCGCTGTCCCGTCCTCCGCTTTCCCGTTGTCCGGACGGACCGCCGTCGTCACAGGTGTCAGCAGGCGCAGGGGCATCGGCTACGCCATTTCGTCCCGGCTGGCCGCCATGGGTGCCAACCTGTTCGTGCAGCACTATGCCCCCAACGACGAGGCCCAGCCGTGGGGTGCCGATTCGATCGACGACCTGCTGCGGGAGCTGCGCGGAAAACTGGTCGGTGATGCCCGGCTCGACCATGCGGGGATGGACCTGGCCCCGGCCGACGGCGCCCGGCAGCTCGTCGACGCTGCCCGGGACGCATTCGGACACGTGGACATCCTGGTCTGCAACCATGCAATGAGCGGCAGCGACGGGCGCCTGCTGGAGATGACGCCGGAGAAGCTGGACGCGCACTGGCAGGTGAACACGCGCTCCACCCTGCTGGCCACGCGGTACTTCGCCGAACAGCATGACGGACGCCCCGGCGGGCGGGTGATCTGGCTGACCTCGGGACAGTCCCAGGGGCCCATGCCTGCGGAAATCGCCTACGCGACGTCGAAGGGGGCACTGGCCGGGATCACGGCCTCGGTGGCTGACGACTTGATTGGCCGCGGCATAGTCCTCAACACCGTGAATCCGGGACCGGTCAACACCGGCTACCTCGACGACGCCACCAGGGACCGGCCCTCGGAGGAACTGGAGGCCGTGCTGGCCCACTTCCCGGGCGGCCGGTTCGGGGAACCCGACGATCCGGCGCGGCTCGTCGCCTGGCTGGTGAGCGACGAAGGCCGGTGGATGGTCGGCCAGGTACTGAACACCGAAGGCGGCTTCCGCCGCTGGTAAATGTTGCGCTCAAACCTAGACGGGCTGGCGCCCGGCAGAGGCAACCGCCGTGGCCAGGACTGAGTTAACGACCGTTTCGGAGCGGACAGATCCCAGTTCCTGCCGGAGTGCAGGGTGCTCCAGCAAATAGCTGAGGACATACGCGGACCCATACGGCTCAATGCACCTACACAAAGCCGCAGAATGAGCCATCCGGCACCGGGGCGGAACGGCGGCACGGGCGCCTCCGGGTGCCGTTCCACCAGTTCAAGCCGGTCTGAAACGGCCCGGTCTACCAGAGGGTGGAGGCAAACATGGCCGCGGCATACGACGGCGCCGGCAGCAACTGCTGCAGGCGCCGTGGTGCCGCGGGGGCGGGGTCAGTTCTCGTCGTGGCCCTGATCGGTGCTCATCTGGTCTTCTGCGGGAGGGGTTTCTCCCGGGGGAACACCGCCGCCGGGCTCCAACCCGGTGATGTTGCCATCCAGGGGATCCGGGTTGGTGCTACCGGCTTTCGCCTCGCTGTGCTCATGGTTGCCGGTGCCCTCCTGGGTCCCGGCGCCCTTTTGCGCGTCCTTGGGCTTGTCCGGATTAGCCGGATCGTTGTTCGGGTTGTAGCTGTCGGCCATGTTCCGCCTCCTGGTCTGTTTCCTGGTCCCGGCAAGCACGGTTGTAAGCATGCTTACGAGTTCTCTTCCAACCTAGCCCGGTGCGTGCCGCATCACAAGCCGGGACGCAATCCCCGGTGCTTCCGTGCGCTTCCGGACGGGATCCGGGACGCCGCTCAGCGCCGGAACACCGGCTTGCGCTTCTCCTTGAATGCTGCGAATCCCTCAGCGTAATCCGGTGTCCTGCTCAACCGCTCCTGCACCTCGTTTTCGGCATCGAGCGCCTCCCAGAAGCCCAGCCGCCGGTCCCGGATCTCCGCCACCAGCGCCTTGGAGGCCAGCAGCGCCCGGGCGGGACCGGCCGCTGCCCGCGCTGCGGCTTCCCGGGTTTGTGCGAGCAGGCCGGCAGGTTCCAGGGCGCGGCTGAACAGGCCGCCCGCCACTGCTTCGGCGCCGCTCATCAACTCGGCGGTGTAGATCAGGTCCAGGGTGCGGTGCGGGCCGAGCCGTTCGGTGAAGAGCCAGTGCCCGCCCGAATCCAGGGCCGCCCCCAGGTTCGCGAACGGCGAGCCGATCTTCGCGTCGGCGGCTACGTAGACGACGTCGGTGGCCGCGAGCAAACCCAGGCCAACCCCGAGGCAGGCGCCCTGCGCGGCAGCGAAGGTTGGCGCCGGGAAAGCGGACATTTTCCGCAGCAGCGGTTTTACGCCCTCCACCAGGTAACCCCGCGCATCATCATCCGCAGGGTTTACCCCGGAGATGTCCCGGCCGGCACAGAAACTGCGACCCTCCCCGAGCAGCAGCAGTGCGCGCACACCGGCCGCCGCGGCGTCGTCGTAGGCCCGTCCCAGCTCACCCAGTGCCTCGAAATCCAAGGCGTTGAGTTTCTGCGGGGCGTTCAGCAGGACCTCGGCCACCCCGTCCCTGATGCTCAGCTCGATCATCGGTGCCTCCTAGGCGTCGTAGTCCACGTTGACTTCGGTGCTGGTGGGCCGGCTCTGGCAGGTGAGCACGTAACCGGCTGCAAGCTCTTCCGGTTCCAGCGCGTAGTTCTCTTCCATCTCCACGGTGCCGGCCACAAGCTTGGCGCGGCAGGTCCCGCAGACGCCGCCGGCACAGGCGAACGGCACGTCCGGGCGCACCCGAAGGGCTGCATTCAGGATCGATTCCCGGGCATGGACCGGACTGGAGACCGACCCCTGCAGCCCGTCCAGCCGGAAGGTGATGCCGTAGTTTTCGCCCGAGCTGTCCGGCACAACGGGACGGCCGGATGAGCCTTCCGGCCGGTCCGGACGGCCGGTGGTGAACAGCTCGAACCGGACTTTGGCCGGATCGACTCCGCGTGCGGACAGGGCATCGCGGCACTGCTGAACCAGCTCGAACGGCCCGCAGAGGAACCATTCGTCCACAGCATCGGCCGGCAGGACCGTACCGATGAGTGCCGTGAGTTTCGCGGCGTCGATCCGGCCGGAGAGCAGCGGAGAAATGCGCTGTTCACGCGACAGCACGTGGTGCAGCGCGAACCGGGACGGGTAGCGGTCCTTCAGGTCCGCCAGCTCTTCGAGGAACATCACGTCCATGGCGGCCTTGTTCGCATAGACCAGGTCAAAGCGGGTGGTGGCCGAAGAGGCCAGGATGGTCCGGGCAATGGCAATGACCGGGGTGATGCCGGAGCCGGCGGCCACGGCGGCAAACACCTGCCCCTCAACCTGCTGGTGTGCCGGCATGTCCGCCCGGCCGCCGCTGTATGCCGCGGAAAGGGCGGCGGGCAGGGAGCGCGAAGTGAAGCTGCCGGCCGGACTCATCACGTCCAGCACATCCCCGGCCAACAGGTGCTCGTTGGCCCAGGAGGAGAACAGTCCGCCCAGGTCCCGTTTGATTGCCACCCGCAACTCCCCCGGGCGTGGCTCGGCGCAGATGGAGTAGCTGCGCCGCAGTTCGGTGCCGTCCAAAACCTTGCGCAAGGCAACATACTGCCCGGGCAGGTAGTGGTACGAATCCACCAGGTCCGGCGGCACCGCGAAAGTGACCTCGACGGCGTCTTCAGTCAGCCGGTGGACGGCCGCGACGGTCAGCGGATGGAAAACGGCACGCCGGGCGGGGGCGGCGGGAAGGACGGACATCTTCAGAGCACCTTGAAGTAGTCGAACGGTTCACGGCAGTCGCCGCAGACCCACAGCGCCTTGCACGAGGTGGACCCGAAGCGGGTCAGTTCGCGGGTATTCAGCGAGGCGCACTGCGGACACTTCACGCTCAAGCCCACCCGGACGGGGCCGGCCGCGGCGCGTCCGGACGGCGGGGCGATGCCGTAGGCGTCCAGCTTCGCCTTGCCGGCACTGCTCATCCAGTCGGTGGTCCACGCCGGGGCCAGCTCCAACCGGACCTGCACTCCGGTGTATCCGGCCCGGTGCAGGGCTGCGGTGACGTCCTCTGTGATGGCGTCCATGGCCGGGCAGCCGGAATAGGTGGGGGTGATGGCCACCTGGACCCCGGCCCCGGAAACCTCCACCCGGCGCAGGACCCCCAGGTCCTCGATGGTCAGCACGGGAATCTCCGGATCACACACCGTGGCGGCCACATCCCAGGCCGCCGCTGCGGCGGGGTCTGCCGGGCGCAGGGCGGATTCCATCACGCTCACCACGTGGCACCCGGGTGTTCACGGGCCAGGACCTGCATTTCCGCGAGCATATAGCCGAGATGCTCGCTGTGCCGGCCCTGCCGTCCGCCGCCGGGCGCGGGCTGGACCATGGGCACCTCCAGCTCGGCCTCCCGGAGCACGGCGGAAATGTTGCGTTCGAAGGCCGGTTTGAGGGTGGACGGCAGCACGGCCCGGTCCCCCAGGGCGGTAACCAGGGCGTCGTCGTCGAACAGTTCACCCACGTAGGGCCAGGTCAGTTCCAGCGCCCGGATCATCCGGCGACGGGACTCGTCGGTGCCCAGCCCCAGCCGCAGCACCCACTGGGCACTGTGGTCGCGGTGGTAGTCCACTTCCTTGACCGCCTTCGCTGCGATGGCGGCCAGGGTTGCGTCAGCACAGTGCTGCAGGGCGCTGTACAGCTCAAACTGGTAGACGGAGACGGCGAACTGCCGGGCAATGGTCCGGGCGAAGTCACCGTTGGGCTGCTCCATCAAGTGCGCAGAGCGGAACCCGGATTCCCCGCGCCAATAGGCCAGGTCATCCTCGGTCCGCCCGTCGGCGCTGCCGGCGTAGGTCAGGAAGGATCGGGCATGGCCCATCAGGTCCAGGGCTATGTTGCCCAGCGCCACGTCCTCCTCAAGTTCCGGGGCACGGGAAATCCACCAGCCGAGCCGCTGGGCCAGCACCAGCGCGTCGTCGCCCAGCCGCAGCGCATATTCGGCCACATCGGCGGGTGCACGGGTTCCGGCGGCGGCAATGTCTTCCGGGCGCAGGGCGTTGCCCGGGGTAATCCGGGTGGCGCTGTCCGAGCTCACAGGTGCTTCACCCCTTCGGATTCCGTGTAATAGGTGGCGTGCCGGTAGTCCTTGCCCTGCGGGGACTCGAAGAACTGCCCCTTCGCGTCCGGGTCGCTGGCAATGATGGCCGACGCCGGGACCACCCAAAGCGAGACGCCCTCGTTCCGCCGGGTGTAAAGATCGCGGGCGTTCCGCAGGGCCATCTGGGCATCGGGGGCGTGCAGGGACCCGGCATGGACGTGCGACAGGCCGCGGGAGGAACGGACAAAGACTTCCCAGAGCGACCACGCACCGGCCGGGACGGCAGGCTGCGGGGCAACTGGAGCCGCGGCGGCAGGCTGCGGGGCAACTGGGGCCGCGGCGGCTGCAGTCTCAGTCGCGGGGGCCGCCTGAGTCTCCGTGGCAGCCTGAGCGGCGGGACGGGAGCCGTCGTCGCCGGTTGTTGATCCACCAGTCATGGCTATGCCGCTCCTTCCCGGGACTGCCGGGCCGACTGCCGGGCGGCGTAGGCCGCAGCGGCCTCACGGACCCAGGCGCCGTCTTCGTGCGCTTCGCGGCGGCGTGCCAGCCGCTGGGAGTTGCAGGGGCCGCGGCCGGCGAGGACCTCACGGAACTCGTCCCAGTCCAACGGTCCGTGCTCCCATTTGCCGCTTTCGTCATTGAGGCGGATGTCCGGGTCCGGCAGCGTCAGGCCCAGCACCTTGACCTGTTCCACGATCATGCCCACGAACCTGGAGCGCAGTTCGTCGTTGGAGAAGCGCTTGATGTTCCAGGCCATGGACTGGCGCGAGTTGGGGGAATCGTCGTCGGGCGGGCCGAACATCATCAGCGATGGGGCATACCACCGGTTGATCGCATCCTGGGCCATTTCCCGCTGGGGCTCGGTGCCGCGGGCAAGTTCCAGCAGGATCTCGAAACCCTGCCGCTGATGGAAGGATTCTTCCTTGCAGATCCGAACCATGGCCCGGCCGTACGGTCCGTAGGAGGCGCGGCATAGCGGGACCTGGTTGCAGATGGCCGCGCCGTCCACCAGCCAGCCGATTGCCCCCATGTCCGCCCAGGTCAGAGCGGGATAGTTGAAGATCGACGAGTAGCGGGCCTTGCCGGCAATGAGGCCTTCGGTCATCTGTTCCCTCGGCGTGCCCAGGGTTTCAGCTGCGGAATACAGGTACAGTCCGTGTCCGGCTTCGTCCTGGACCTTGGCCATCAGGATGGCCTTGCGCTTGAGCGAGGGCGCCCGGGAAATCCAGTTCCCTTCCGGCTGCATCCCAATGATTTCCGAGTGTGCGTGCTGGGAGATTTGCCGCACGAGGGTTTTCCGGTATGCATCCGGCATCCAGTCCCGCGGTTCCACCCGTGTGTCGGCGGCGATCAGCCTGTCAAAGTGTTCTTGCCCGCCGGAACCGCTTCCGGTCTCCGCACTGAGAGCTGTCCGGCCCATATTTTCCCCGCTCATCATCCCGACCCCGCTCATCCCAACCGCACTCGTCCCAACCGCGTTCGTCCCAACCGCACCCGGTGCAACGCGCCGCAGGCATTGAATCCCCGCCTCAGTGGACGGCAGTATTGCTACCGACCGTATTATTTACCGACCGTTCGTTCAGAATATGGAGAGTGGATACGAGGGTCAAGACCCTATGGAAAACTGAACACAGAGAGTTCAACGCGGAGAGGATTGACATGGGTACCCCCGAACCCGATGCCGGGCGCCGGATACCGGGCGCCCCTGCAGGTGCTGCTCCGGGCGGTGTTGGTCCGGCCGGTGCTGACCTTGCCGGGGCTGACCCGGCCGGTGTTGGTCCGTCCGGTGCTGCCCTTCCCGGACCGCGGCCCGAGGACCGGGAGGAACGGCCGGCCGTTCGTTCGGCAGCGGTGGTCATTGTGCCAACGCTCCTGGGACTGCTGGGCTTTTTCGCCGTGGCGGCCGCGGTGACCTCCGATGCCGCTACCGTCAACGTCACTGCGCCGGGCCTGCTGCTGGCCTTCACCGCCCTGGTTGTTGCCGGGGTCAGCCCGCTCTACGCACGCAATCCCACCTGGCGTTCCCTGCGGCGTCCGGCCCTTCTCCTGGCAGCCTGCCTGGTGGTGGAAGCCGTCCTCCTGCTGGCTGCACCGCACTTGGTCCTGTTCTCGCTGCCGGCACTTCCGCTGGCCCTGGCAGGGGGCACCGTCCTGCTGGGCACCAGCCTCTGGGGGCAGTTCCGCAAGGGCCCGGCGCCGGAACCGGCACTGCTCCCCCGCCGCGAGATGCCGCCGCGGCCCTTCACCTCGACCCTCCTGGTCGTGGCGGTGAACTGGCTGCTTTTCCTCAGCGTGGGAGCGCTGTGCGCTTGGTTGCTGCTGGGCGACTAGCCCCCGGGCAGGAACAGGTCTTCAATATGCCGGCCCAACACGCGGGCCAGGCTAAAGGCCAGCGGCAGGGACGGATCAAATTTGCCCTTCTCGATGGAAATCACCGTCTGCCGGGAGACCCCCAGGCGTTCGGCCAACTGCACCTGTGATAGTCCCAGGCGCAGCCGCTCCTGGGCCACGCGGTTCTCCATGCCTAAGAATTCCGGTGCCGGGCAACGGCATAACGCAGTGTCCAGGCCCCCAGCCCGGCCGCACAGTACAGCGGCAGCGGCGCGGCCCAACCTGCCACTGCCTGCACCACCACTCCGGCGGCCAGCAGCACTATCAGGTCCGTGAATGCCGCAGCTGCGGCATCCCGCGTCCAGGAGCGTTCGACGTCGGCGGCTGAGTCCGTGTCCAGCCGGCGGGTTTCCCCGGCGTTCAGCACCAGCATCCAGAACGCCGCCGCCGCCACCGGGCCCACCGCCGCGGCGAAGACCGGCACATACAGCGCCGGGTCCCCACCGGTCCGCAGCGCCGCGGCCCAGCCAAGGAGCGCACCGGCGGCCGCACCACTTGCTGCAGCCGCACCAATCGTCAGGAGGCGGGTGCGGCCGCCCTTCGTCTCGGAAGTCATGGCCTGGAGCATGCCATGCCGACTCCGGAGATGTAAAGCGTGCTTTACATCCCCGCCCGCTGACGCCGGGGGTCCGCGGGCTAAGCCGCGAGCATAACGCCAGCGCGGTCCTTCGACGCCGCGGCCCGGATGGATATATTCGAAGCATGACTACTCCCCAGCCCCCGGTTGCCAAGAAAGTCCCGACTGAACGCACCCACCACGGTGACACCTTCATCGACAACTATGAGTGGCTGCGGGAGAAGGAAAACCCCGAGGTGGTTGCCCACCTGACCGCGGAGAATGCGTACGCCACCGAGATCACGGCCGATCAGGAGCCGCTGCGCGAGGAGATCTTCAACGAGATCAAGAACCGCACTGAGGAGACGGACCTCTCCGTTCCGGCCCGCAAGAAGGGCTGGTGGTATTACACCCGCACCGAAGAGGGCAAGCAGTACGCCATTCACTGCCGCACCGCCGCCCAAGACACCGGGGACCTCGACGCCGACTGGACGCCGCCCGCCGTCCTGCCGGGCGTCCCGGTGGAAGGCGAACAGATCCTCGTGGACGGGAACGTGGAAGCCGAAGGCAAGCCGTTCTTCTCCCTGGGCGGACTGGCCGTGACCGAGGACGGCAACCTGCTCGCCTACTCCGAGGACAACGCCGGCGACGAGCGTTTCACCCTGCGGATCAAGGACCTGCGCACCGGGGAGCTGCTCCCGGACACCATTGCCAACGTTTTCTATTCGCTGGCCTTCGCCCCGGACGGCACCCGCGTCTTCTACACCGTGGTGGATGATTCCTGGCGGCCGTACCAGATCAAGGCGCATACCCTGGGCACCCCGGTGGAGGACGACGTCGTGATCTACCAGGAAGACGACATTGCCATGTGGACCGGCTTCGACCTCTCCGCAGACCGCAGGCAGCTGCTGATCGGCATTAGCAGCTCCGAATACAGCGAATACCGCGTGCTGGACTTCGCCGATCCCACGGACACGGTCCGCACCCTGATTCCCCGCAGCGCACACATCCTTTACGAGGCCGAGCCGCTGACCCTTGACGGCCGCCGCCAGTACCTCCTCACGCACAACCGCGGGGCGCTGAACTCCATGCTTTCGCTGGTGGACGAGGCCGAATTCGACAAGCCCCTGGACGAGCAGCAGTGGCGCACCGTGATCGCCCACGACGACACCGTGCGGGTCAACGGCGCAGCCGTCACCGCCACGCATGTGCTCGTCTCGGTGCGGAAGGACACCACCGAGCGGGTGCAGATCCTCCCGGTTGACGGCCTGGGCACCGGCGCGCAGGGTTCCCCGGTGGAACCGGCCTTCGACGAGGAGCTCTACACCGCCAACCTGGCCAACGCAGAGTTCGACTCCCCGATCATGCGGCTCAGCTACACCTCCTTCCTTACCCCGCCGCGGGTCTACGACTACGTGCTGGCCACCGGCGAATTGGAGCTGCGTAAGGAAACCCCGGTGAAGGGCGGCTACCGGTCCGAGGACTACGTAGCCGAACGTGATTGGGCGACGGCGGCGGACGGCACCCGCATTCCGCTCTCCGTCATCCGGCGGGCGGACCTGCAGCGGGACGGCAGCAACCCGGCCCTGGTCTACGCCTACGGCAGCTACGAAATGAGCATGGACCCGGGGTTCAACGTAGCCCGGCTCTCGCTCCTGGACCGCGGAGTGCTGTACGTGGTGGCGCATGTGCGCGGTGGCGGAGAAATGGGCCGCTCCTGGTATGACAACGGCAAGAAGCTGCACAAGAAGAACACCTTCACCGACTTCGTGGATGCCACGGACGCGGTGGCGGCGTCCGGGTGGGCGGATCCGGACCGGATCGCGGCCATGGGCGGCTCGGCCGGCGGCCTGCTGATGGGCGCCGTCGCGAACCTGGCGCCGCAGAAGTACCGCGCCATCGTGGCGCAGGTGCCGTTTGTGGACGCGCTGACCAGCATCCTTGACCCTGATCTGCCGCTCTCGGCCCTGGAATGGGAGGAATGGGGCAATCCCATCACCGACCCCGAGGTTTACCGGTACATGAAGGAATACACGCCCTACGAGAACATCCGGGCCGTGGACTATCCCAAAATCGCCGCCGTCACCAGCTTCAATGACACCCGTGTGCTGTACGTGGAACCGGCCAAGTGGGTGGCCCAGCTGCGCGAAACCACCACCGGCAGCGAGCCTATTGTGCTCAAGATCGAAATGGACGGCGGCCACGGCGGGGCTTCCGGGCGGTACGAGGCCTGGAAGGACCGCGCCTGGGACTACGCATTCATCCTGGCCGCCCTGGGCGCCCGGGACCTGCTGCCGGCGGCCAAACGGGAGAACGCCGCCTAGGCGGACTGCCGGATGACCAGTTCCGGCGGGTAGATAGCCGGTTCCAGGCGCGAACCGGGCTCCTCGATTTCGCGCAGCAGCATTTCGGAGGCGCGCCGTGCCATCTCGACCATCGGGTTCACCACCGTGGTCAGCCCGGGCTTGCTCGAGGCGGCCAGCTGGTGGTTGTCATACCCCACCAGCGCCACGTCCCCGGGAACCGACAAGCCCCGCTCGCGCAGGACGGTCAGCACACCCAGGGCCATGAGGTCCGACGCCGCGAAGATGGCGTCAATCCCCGGATCGGCGTCCAGCAGCCGGGCCGCTGCCGCTGCGCCGCCTTCGGTGGTGAAGTGCCCGGACTCCGCGCCGGCAGAGACCAGCCCTGCCTCAGCGAGTCCGGCACGCCAGCCCTCCGTGCGGTCCTGCGCAGCGGTCATGTCCGCCGGTCCGGTCACCGTGGCGATCCGGCGGTAACCGCGGCCGGCAAGGTGCCGCGCCGCGAGCAGTCCGCCGGTGTAGTTGTCCGTATCCACGAACACCAGTCCCTGGCGGCCATGCCACGGCCGGCCGATGAACACGGCCGGCAGCGGCGCGTCCGCCAGTTCGATTTCCAGGGCGTCCGCCTTGTGGTGCGAAACAACAATGGCCCCGTCCACGTGGCCGCTGCGCAGGTACCGGATGATCTGGCCCGCTTTCTCCCCCTGCCGGGCAATCAGCAGCACCAGCTGCACTTCGGTATCAGCCAGCGACTCGGTGATCCCATTGAGGGTCATGGCGAAGAAGGGATCCACCAGGACCCGGCCGTCCGGTTCGGGAATCACCAGGGCAATCGAGTCGGCACGGCTGGTGGCCAGCGACCGGGCTGCCCGGTTGGGGGTGAAGCCCAGCTCTCCGATAGCGGCGTCAATGGCCGCCTGCGTCCGGGCACTGACCCGGGCCCCGCCGTTGATCGCCCGCGACACGGTGGAGCGGGAGACGCCGGAAAGCGCCGCCACATCTTCCAGTGTGGGACTGCTGCGGCGGGGCTTGACCTGCGTTCCGCGGGTGCCCTGGTTGAGGGAGCTCACTGAATCGACGATACGACATCCGGTGCGGCCGCGGAGGACCTTTCCGGCAAGGCATTGGTACGTGCGGTTTCGGCGAACCACCGGGCGCTGGCCTTCGGGGTGCGGACCTGGGTCTGGTAGTCCACATGGACAATGCCGAACCGCTTCGCGTAGCCCCAGGCCCACTCAAAGTTGTCCATGAGCGACCAGGCAAAGTAACCGCGGACGTCGACACCGTCGGCTGCCGCATCGCGGACAGCCTGCAGGTGCGCTTCGATGAACCCCAGCCGGTCCTCGTCCTGGACCACGCCGTCAACCACAACGTCGTCGTCGAACGCGGCGCCGTTTTCCGTGATGTACAGCGGCACCCCGGCGGGCCCGGTGTAGTCGCGCTGCAGCCGGAGCAGGAGGCGGTGCAGGCCCTCGGGCTGGATTTCCCACCCCATGTTCGTCACCGGCAGTCCGCGGGGCACGGAGTAGACCCCGTCCGCGGCGGGATACGGGCTGGCCGACGGCCGCGAAACGGGTGCCTCGGTGCTCCGCAGTGTGGCCGGACGCGTCTTGGTGACGGCCTCGCCGTGGTAATAGTTCACGCCCAGGAAATCGACCGGTGTGCTGATGACCGCCATATCCCCTTCGCCGATGTGCTGTACCAAACCGTATGGGGCCAGATCAGCGAGGACGTCCTCGGGATAACTGCCGCGGAAAACCGGGTCTGCGAACACCCGGTTGAACTGCCCGTCGATCCGGCGGGCGGCGTCCACGTCGTCGGGGTTCTCAGGATCCAGCGGATCCGCGACGGTGAAGTTCAGGGTCAGGCCCACGTCCAGGGACGCATCGCGGGCCTTCAGCTCCTGCGCGGCAAGTCCGTGGCCGAGCAGCAGGTGGTGGTTCGCGGCCACGGCCAGGGACCGGTCCTGCAGTCCGGGTGCGTGCTCGCCGCTTGCGTAGCCGAGATAGGCGGAGCACCAGGGCTCGTTCAATGTGGTCCATGCCTTCACCCGGTCCCCCAGGGCGTCATGGACGCTCAGGGCGTACTCGGCAAAGCGGTAGGCAGTGTCGCGGTTGGCCCAGCCCCCGGCGTCCTGCAGCGCCTGCGGCAGGTCCCAGTGGTAAAGGGTCAGCCAGGGCTTTATTCCGGCGTCGAGCAGTTTGTCAGTGAGCCGGCTGTAGAAGTCCAGGCCGGCCGGGTTCACTGCGCCGCCGTCGGGCCGGATCCGCGCCCAGGAGGTGGAGAAGCGGTAGGAAGCCAGGTTCAGCGACTTCATCAGGGCCACGTCTTCATCAAAGCGATGGTAGTGGTCGCAGGCGACGTCTCCGTTCTCGGCGTTGACCACTGCGCCCGGGACCCGGCTGAAGGTGTCCCAGATGGAGGCCTTGCGGCCGTCTTCCCACGCGCCACCCTCGATCTGGTAGGCGGCGGTGGCCGCCCCCCACAGGAATCCCGTGGGGAAGTTTCCGTTGGTGTGCTGCGTCATCCCTTAACCGCTCCCTGCATAATTCCTGCAACCAGGTGCCGTCCTGCGACGGCGAAAACAATAAACAGCGGAATGGTGGAGAGCACCACTCCGGCAAGGACCACCGAGTAGTCCACGAAACGAGCCGACTGCAGTTGCGCCAAGGCCACCGGCAGCGTCGGATTCTGCGCGTTGAGCACAATCAGGGGCCAGAAGAAGTTGGTCCATGTGGCAACGAAGGTGAACAGTGCCAGCATGGCGGCAGCCGGTCGGGCGGCCGGCAGGGCCACGTGCCAGAACGACTGCCACATGTTCGCGCCGTCCATCCGGACGGCTTCAATCAATTCGTCCGGCAGGGCGTCCTGGAGGTACTGGGTCATCCAGAACACGCCGAACGCGGTGACGAGCCCGGGAATGATGACGGCGCCCATGGTGCCGGTCCAGCCGAGTTTGGACATCACGATGAACAGCGGAATGACGCCGAGCTGCGTGGGAACGGCCATGGTGGCCACCACGAAGACCAGCAGCACCTTCGAACCCTTGAAGCGCAGCTTGGCGAAGGCGAAGCCGGCCAGGGAGGAGAAGATCACCACGGAGGCCGCCGTCACTGTGGAGACAAGGACGCTGTTGCCCAGGGCCCGCCAGAACGGGATGGTGTCGAGCACTGTTGCGGCATTGGCAAAGAAGTTACCGCCGGGGATCAGCGGCACCCCCTTGGCAATTGCGGTGCTGTCGTGGCTGGCGGCCAGGACGGACCAGAGGATCGGCAGGGCTGAGCCCAGGATCACTGCTCCGAGCAGCCCGTAGGTGAGGAAGCCGGGCCGCTTGTTGTACCCGCCCGTCTTCGCCGCCCGGACATTGACCCGTCCCGGACGCTGGTCCTGCCCGCCGCGGTCACGGCGTCGCTTGGCTGCTTCGGCGGCCTTGCGGCCGGCGGTCTGTTCGACCATGGGTACGGAAGTCATTTCCGTCCTCCCTGGGTGGCGATGCGTCGGGTGATGAAGAAGTTCAGTGCGGCGATGACCACGATGATGACGAACAGCAGCCAGGCCACTGCAGAAGCACGTCCCAGGTTGCGCTGACCCCAACCCAGTTCCCAGATGTAGATCGTCAGGGTCTGCCATTGGCGGTCTGCACCGCCGAGCCCGTACGTGTCGAAGACGCGGGCCTCGTCGAAGATCTGCAGTCCGCCGATGGTGGCGGTGATGACAACGAAAATGACGGTCGGGCGCAGCATGGGCACGGTAATGGAGATGAACTGCCGCCAGCGGCTGGCGCCGTCGATAATCGCGGCCTCGTACATGTCCCGCGGGATCGCCTGCATGGCGGCCAGGAAGATCAGCGCGTTGTAGCCGGTCCAGCGGAAGTCCACCATGGTCGCAATCGCGACGTGGCTGGCCAGGGAGTTGGCATGCCAGGGAATGGCCGGGAGTCCGATGGAGGTCAGCGCACCGTTGATGGCACCCGACTGGTCAGCGAAGAGGTTGCCGAAAATCAGGCCCACAGCTACGGGGGCAACGATGTAGGGCACGAGCACACCCATGCGCCAGAAGGTCTTGGCGCGGAGGTTGGCATCCAGGACAGCAGCAATGGCAATGGCCAGAATGATCTGGGGCACTGCGGAGATCAGGAAGATGCTGAAGGTGTTGCCCACCGCATTCCAGAAATACGGCTGGGAGAGCACAAAGGTGAAGTTCTCGACGCCGGTGAAGCCCTGGTTGCCGCCGATCAGGTTCCAGTTGTGCAGGGAAACCCATCCGGTGTAGATCAGCGGGAACAGCCCGACGATGGCGAAGATGATGAAAAACGGCGAAACGTAAAGGTACGGGGAGACTTTGACGTCCCAGCGGGCCAGCCGGCTGCTGAACCCTAACCGCCGTACCGGCGTCCGCGCTGCCGGCGGCTTGACGGTGACAGCCATGGCTGACTTCCTAACGTTCAAGGGGGGAAGAAGTTGGGTCCGGTGCCTGCAGCGCCCTCCTGCGGACTACACACAGTGGCAGCCGCAGGCACCGGAGGTTAGGGGCTACTGCAGGGCGTCGACGCTGGCGACGAACTTCTCCCAGGAGGAGTTGGCGTCATCGGTCTTGAGGACATCCACCCGGTTCAGTGCCTGGGCCATGTTGGTGTTGATGGTGAAGTAGTTCGGACCCTTGAACGGAGTCATGGTGACCGCGTTGGCCCGGTCCACCAGGATCTTGCCGACCGGTGCGTCATTGAAGAATTCGTTTGTGGAATTCAGCAGGGTGTCGGACTCGTAGGCCTCAGTCTGGCTGGGGAAGGTGCCCTTGGCTTCGAAGGCCTTGATCTGCTGTTCAGGGGCGGTGAGCCACTGGGCCAGCTTGATGGCCTCTTCCTGGTTCTTGCCCTGGGTGGGAACGGTCAGGTAGGAACCGCCCCAGTTTCCGCCGCCGCCCGGGAATACGTTGGCAATGTCCCAGCCTTCAACGCCGGCCGCGTTGCCTTCGATGCTGCCCAGCATCCAGCCCGGGCAGAGGGTGGTGGCAAAGGCGCCGCTCTGGAAGCCCGCCTCATAGTCATCGGACCACTGTTCCAGGTGGGCGGAGAGGTCCTTATCCACGGAGTTCTCGAGGACCTTGGTGTAGATCTCCTTCACTTCCGGGTTCTCGGTGGCAATGACTTTGCCGTCATTTTCCTCGTAGGCGTTCTTCACCTGGTTGATCTGGCCCTGGTAGACGGCCATGGCCGAGTCGTACCACGCGGCGTCGGACTTGGCGGTGAACTGCTCGCCAACCTCGAAGTAGTGGTCCCAGTCGCCCTCGAGCAGCTTGGCAACTTCCTCGCGGTCGGTCGGCAGGCCGGCAGCGGCGAAGAGGTCCGCCCGGTAGCAGACGCCTTCCGGACCGACGTCGGTGCCGTAGCCGATCAGCTTGCCGTCAACTGTGGCGTCTTCTTCTTTCCAGTCCAGCCAGCGCCCTTCGACTTCCGGGCTGGCAAGATCCGCGAACTGGTCCGAATACTGCTTCAGCTCCGGCAGCCAGTCAACTTCGATGCCTTCAATGTCCGACAGGCCCGACCCGGCTGCCAGCTTGGTGTTCAGGTTGTCATGCGCGTTGTCGGAGGTAGCCTTCTTGTCGTGCACGATCTTCACGTTCGGGTTGGCGGCCTCGTACTCCTTGAAGAGATCCTCGTAGCCGAACTCGTTGAACGTGCTGACGCTGAGCGTCACCTTTCCGTCATCTCCTGATGCTCCGTCGTCGCCGCCTCCGCAGGCGGTGAGCAGAAGGGCTGCGGCTGCGACCGATGCGGCAACCGCGGGACCCCGGCGGCGTGCGCGGCCTGCCGATGTGGGTTTGGTACTCATTGCTGACTCCTTTGTCGGATTACGAGTGCACGAGTGCGTGGCGGGTGTTTACGCGCCTGCCGTGCGGTTGCCTAACGGATGCGCCCGGGTGCCTGCTCCGGCGGTTGTGCCGGCGGTGTGGGAGCGCTCCCACAAGCGATGCCTAAATGCTGATGTGTGGTGCATCACATGTCAAGTGGGAGCGCTCCCACGTTTCACGAAAACTCGCGGCAACCGGGTATAACCAGAGGTCAGGGGCAGGTAAGACAGGCTCAGGTTACCGGATTGTTATCTGGATCCCCGCTCCTGCCATGCCCGGAAGTTGGCCCTCCGCCCGCACCCCCGTCTTGATCGAGCTTCCCGCGAAGATCCCACGTAGTGGTACGGATGTTCCCTGTTGGGGTATCAGGCGCCCTCCAGTCCCGGTGCGTGGGAAGTTCTGCGCGGCCGGGGGCCGGTGGGCCCGTTTGGCCGCACATCCCTCCCGACCGCGGGGTCCCTACCAGCGCGCCCATTTCCCCGGCCCTGACGCCGTGGCGGCCCGGAACTGCCGGGACGCACGGGCACAACGCCGGCACCATGGCGGCCGTTTAGCTCAGCTGCCCCGGACGCACAGAAGGCCCGGACCTGGGGTCCGGGCCTTCTGCGAAACTCTGCGGGCGGGACTGCTATCCCAGCCTGCGGGCAGCGCGGTTAGGAGCCGCTGCCTTCGGCATCCGCTTTCGGTGCGGAGAAGCGTCCGCCGTCGGCTGCGGC
Organism: Arthrobacter sp. zg-Y20; assembly: GCF_030142075.1. Classification (NCBI taxonomy): domain Bacteria; kingdom Bacillati; phylum Actinomycetota; class Actinomycetes; order Micrococcales; family Micrococcaceae; genus Arthrobacter; species Arthrobacter sp. zg-Y20. Next base: position 2,924,856 of record NZ_CP126241.1, read on the forward strand.
ATGCCGGGCCGGACGGCCAGCCGACTCTTGCGCCTGCCGGGCCAGGGGAGCATCGCCGGCGGCCGGACGGGCAGCGGACTCTTCCGCCTGCCGGGCCCGGGCAGCATCGCCGGCGGCCGGACGGGCAGCGGGGGCTTGTGCGGAGGCAGCAGCGGCTTGGCCTGATGCAGCTGGGTCGAATGCACCTGGGCCGGATTCCTCGGCGTCTCCGGCAGGGCCGCCGTCGTCGTGCTTGGTGCTGACCTTACGGGACTGGCGCAATACCTCGATAACGATCGGAATCACCGAAAGCACTACTACGCCCACGAAGATCAGGTCCAGGTTTTCCCGGACAAACGGCACGCGGTCGCCGAGCACATAACCCAGCAGGGTAACGCCCACGCCCCAGAAGAAGGCGCCGATGACGTTGAAAGTGACGAAGGTTTTGTAGTTCATCTTTGCGACGCCAGCCACCACGGGCGTGAAGGTCCGCACCACCGGAACAAACCGTGCCAGGATCACGGCCTTGCCGCCGTGGCGCTCGAAGAACACTTCGGCCCGGTGCACGTTTTCCTGTTTAAACAGCCGGCTGTTCTCCCGTTTGAAGATAGCCGGGCCGGTCTTTTTGCCGATGTAATAACCGGTCTGGTCGCCTACGAACGCGCTGACAAAGACCAGCAGGCCCAGCAGCCACACATTGATGTGGATGGTGCCCGTGGCCACCAGCAGGCCCGCGGTGAAAAGCAGGGAGTCACCGGGCAGGAAGAACCCGATGAGCAGCCCGGTCTCGGCAAAAACAATGCCGCAGACGAGCAGGACAACCCAAGGTCCCAGGGCAGGATTGGCCAGGAATACCTGAGGGTCCAGCCACTCGGGCAAAAGGGCAGATGTGGGAGGCCTTACGGGCCCGGAAACGGCAGCGGCCGCGGTAAGAGTCACCTCCCTAGGGTACGCCATGACCTGCTGCACCCTCTGGGGACACCGGCAGGCCCGCGGGTGCCCGGGTCCTTGACAGCCATCCTCCTGCCGGGATTACCTAATGAACATTCGGTAGATAAAAAGGAGGGTCCCATGGCTGACACCGGCGTCACCCCGGGCAAATCCCCCGCCCATCCCCTTCTGGTTTTCGATGCCGCCTCGCAGTGGCTGGGCATCGAAGTCCTGGAGCTCCGGGACGGCGCAGCGCGCATTTCCATGTTGCTGCGCCCGGAAATGCTCAACGGTTTCGGCATTGCGCACGGCGGCATGGTTTTTGCCTTCGCCGACACCGCCTTTGCGCTGGCCTGCAACCCGGAAGCCGGCGGACCGGCCCCGCAGCGGACCGAGGTTACCGTGGCTGCGGGGGCAGACATCACCTTCCTGGCGTCGGCGCACGCGGGTGACATCCTCACCGCCCACGCCGAGCACCGGGCGGGCAGCGGCCGCAGCGGTGTTTATGACATTGAGGTGCGGGCCGACCGCCCCGACGGCACATCCGACGTCGTCGCCCTTTTCCGCGGACGCTCACGCACCATCCGCGGCCCGCTCCCGGACCCGCCCTCCCGTCCCGACGCCGGCCGGGAGCCGGCCCCGTTCCCGACAGGAAACAGCGCATGAAGACTTCCCCCGCCAAATCCGCCGCCGCGAATCCCGCCGCCCTGGATCCTGCTTCCCTGGATCCCGAGGAGCGGATGAGCCGGGACGAACTGGAGGACCTGCAGCTGCGGCGCCTGCAGCAGACGCTGGCCTACGCCTACGAGCGGGTTCCGCTCTACCGGACCAAGTTCGACGACGCCGGCGTGCACCCCTCGGATTTGCGCGAGCTGGGCGACCTGCGGCTTTTCCCGTACACCACCAAGGAGGACCTGCGTTCAACGTACCCCTTCGGCATGTTCGCGGTACCGCAGCACCAGGTCTCGCGCATCCACGCGTCCTCGGGAACCACGGGGCGGCCCACGGTGGTCGGCTACACCTCCGGAGACCTGGACCGCTGGGCCGCCCTGGTGGCACGTTCGCTGCGTGCGTCCGGGGTGCGGCCGGGCGACAAGGTGCACAATGCGTACGGCTACGGGCTGTTTACCGGCGGGCTGGGCGCACACTTCGGAGCGGAGAAACTGGGCTGCACCGTCATACCGATCTCCGGCGGGCAGACCGAACGCCAGATCCAGCTGATTCTGGACTTCGAGCCGGACACCATCCTCTGCACCCCCACCTATCTGCTGGCGATCGCCGACGCGATGGCGGCCGCCGGCATTGATCCCCGGTCCACGTCGCTTCGAACCGCGGTGCTGGGTGCCGAACCATGGACAGAGGAAATGCGGCATGAACTCGAAACCCTGATGGACCTGGATGCCTGCGACATTTACGGCCTCTCCGAGGTGATGGGCCCGGGCGTGGCCGGCGAGTGCGTGGAGAGCAAGGACGGTGCACACATCTGGGAGGACCACTTCCGCCCCGAGATCATCGATCCCTTTGATGACACCCGGGTGCTCAACGACGGCGAGCCCGGGGAACTGGTCTTCACCTCCCTGACCAAGGAAGCGCTGCCGATCATCCGCTACCGGACCCATGACCTGACCCGCCTGCTGCCCGGCACGGCGCGGCCGTCCATGCGCCGGATGGGCAGGATCACCGGCCGGAGCGACGACATGGTCATCTTGCGCGGCGTGAATCTCTTCCCCACCCAGGTCGAGGAAATCGCGCTGCGCCTGCCGGCCCTCAGCCCGCACTTCCAACTGGAAATCACGCGGCCGGAGCGGATGGATGAACTCACCGTGCGGATCGAGCGGCGGGAAGAGACCTCCGCACCGGAGGCCGCCACCGCCGCCGTCGAGTTGGCGGCGCAGATCAAGGTCCATGTCGGCTCCTCCTGCACTGTGGAGGTGGTGGAACCGGGCACGCTGGCACGCTCCAGCGGCAAGCTGCGCCGGATCTACGATCTGCGCCGGCAGCCCGGCGCCGCGCCGTCGTGATGAACGGCCCGACGCCGGTGCGCCCCGGCGTGGGAAAATGGCGCCATGCCTGATGCCGCCCCCGATCCCGCTGCTGCCCCCGATCCCGCTGCTGCCCCCGATGCACCTGCTGCTGCTGTTCCCGGCCGCCGCGGCCGCCCCGGCTATGACCAGCAGAGTGTGCTGAACGTGGCCGTGGACGTGTTCAACCGGCACGGGTACGAAGCCACGTCCATGGGCATCCTCGCCGAGAACCTGGGCATCACCAAGTCAGCCATTTACCACCACGTCCCCTCCAAGGGCGAGCTGCTCCGCCTGGCCCTCGACCATGCCCTGGACGGGCTGGAGGCGGTGCTGGATGACCCGCGGGCCTCCGACGGTGCGGCCGACGTCCGGCTCGAATTCGTGCTGCGCGGCACCATTGAGGTGCTGACCGAGCGGCTGCCGTTTGTGACCCTGCTGCTGCGCCTGCGCGGCAACACCGAGATTGAGCGCACCGCGCTGGCCCGCCGCCGCGAGTTCGACCACCGGGTGGCGGACCTGGTGGACGCGGCGCGGCGTGAAGGCTCGGTGCGCAGCGACATTGATCCGCGGACCACCACCCGGCTGCTTTTCGGCACCATCAACTCGATTGTTGAGTGGTATCGGCCGGGCGGTCCACTGCCCGCGCAGAAGCTCGCGGACAACATCATCACCATGGTTTTCGACGGGCTGCATACCCGCCTGGATCCAGGCTCGGCCTGATGGGGAAGCGCCGGCTGCTGTGGGCGGCCCTGGCAGTTGCAGGGCTCGTCCTGGCCGCTTACGGCGTGGTGGTGGTCAGCGACGTCCTCAGCCAGGACACCGTCTGCGACTGGGCAGTACGCCGCAGCAGCTGCCCGTAACCCAGCGTCCCCCGGCAGCTATTTGGCCACCAGGGTCAGCACGTCGTAGGTGGCTACCAGCTCATCGTCCTGGTTGGTGAGCACCGCGTCCCACGCCACTTCGCCGTAGTCGTCGGTCTCCCGCGGCGTGATTTTCTTGGCGGTCAGCGTGACCCGGATGGCGTCGCCCGCAGCCACAGGAGTGATGAAGCGCAGGTTCTCCAGCCCGTAGTTCGCCAGTACCGGACCGGGCGCCGGGTCCACGAACAGGCCCGCACCCCAGGACAGCAGCAGGTAGCCGTGCGCCACAATGCCCGGGAAAAACGGATTGGCCTCGGCCGCGGCCTGGTCGGTGTGGGCGTAGAACGTGTCGCCGGTGGTCTCGGCGAAGGCACTGATGTCCGCCCGGGTCACCGTGCGCAGCCCGGAGCGCACGGCGTCGCCCACCCGCAGCTCGCTCAGCGGCTTGCGGAAGGGATGGCCGGCGTCGAACCGCTGGTCCGCACCCGTGTGCCAAATGCCGGTGAGGGCGGTGAGCATGTTCGGCGAGCCCTGCACGGCGGTGCGCTGCATGTAATGCAGCACCGCGCGGATGCCGCCCAGCTCCTCTCCCCCGCCCGCCCGCCCGGGACCGCCGTGGACCAGGTGCGGCACCGGGGAGCCGTGGCCGGTGGAACTCGCCGCATCCTCCCGGTTCAGGATCAGCACCCGCCCATGGTGCCCGGCAATGCCGGCGAGCACTTCGGCGGCCACCTGCGGATCATTGGTGCAGACGGTGGCCACGAGCGACCCGCCCCCGCGGGCAGCCAGCCGGACGGCGTCGGCCACACTGTCATAGCCGACCACCGACGCAACGGGTCCGAAGGCCTCCACACTGTGCAGTGCGTCCGCGTCCTTGTTGTCCCAGGTCAGCAGCACCGGTTCCATAAAGGCGCCCGACGGCGCCGGGCCGGTACTGCCGTCGGCAAGTACGACGTCGGGTGCCTCCAGCGAGCCGAGCGCCAGCGTCCCGCCGGCGGCGAGCAGTTCACGGACGGCACCGCGGACACCGTCGAGCTGCTCGGTGGACGCCAGCGGCCCCATGGTCACCTGCGCGGCCCGTGGATCGCCCAGCACCACCCGCTCCCGGATGCGGTCCGCGGCGGCGGCTACGACGTCGTCCACCAGTTCCCGCGGCACCAGGGCCCGGCGGATGCTGGTGCATTTCTGGCCGGCCTTGACCGTCACCTCGGTGACCAGCGATTCGATGTAGGCCTCGAACTCAGGGGTGCCGGGCACGGCGTCGGGTCCCAGGATGGCGGCGTTGAGTGAATCCGTTTCGGCCGTGAAACGAACGCCTCCCACCGCCACATTGGGATGCGCACGCAGCTTTTCGGCGGTGGACGCCGAGCCGGTGAAGGAGACCAGGTCCCGGTAGTCCAGGTGGTCCAGCAGGTCCCGCGCCGGGCCGGAGATCAGCTGCAGCGACCCGGGAGGCAGGATCCCGGACGCCACGATCAGCCGCACGGCTGCGGCGGCCAGGTAGCCGGTGGGCGTGGCGGGTTTGACGATGCTCGGCACCCCCGCGAGGAAGGCCGGCGCCAGTTTTTCCAGCAGGCCCCATACCGGGAAGTTGAAGGCGTTGATCTGCACGGCGGTGCCGGGCAGGCGGGTGTAGATGTGTTCGCCAAGGAAAGACCCGTCCCGGGACAGCCGTTCCACCGCGCCGTCGGTGATGACCGTGGCGTTGGGCAGCTCGCGGCGCCCCTTGGACCCGTAGGCGAAGAGCACTCCGATGCCGCCGTCAATGTCCACCAGGGAGTCCTTGCGGGTGGCCCCGGAGCGGGCGGACACCTCGTACAGTTCCTCCCGGCGGGCGTTGAGGAAACCGGCCAGTTCCTTGAGCAGCAGGGCCCGCTGGTGGAAGGTGTACTTCCCCAGTTCGGTCTGGCCGGTGCTGCGGGCATGTTCGACGGCGGCGGCCGTGTCCAGCCCGTCCGTACTGACCCGGGCCAGCAGCTCCCCGGTGCTGGCGTCCCGCACCTCGGTTCCGGGCCCGCCGTCACGGGGAGACCACCAGGCGTCCCGGACGTAGCTGGGTACGTAGTCAACGTCGAGGGCTGTTGCCGTCATGGGAAAACCTTTCGCACGGGACGCGTCCTGCCGGGCACCGTTGCCCGGGACTGCTGGAATGTACCGACGGGCCTGCAAGAAGCCAGCGATTACTGACCATACGGTCGGTATATCGCCAGCGTAGCGCAGAGGTGCATTGCGCCACACCCCTCCGGGCAGCATTCCGGCCGCTCATGCTGCCCGGGTTATCGATGGAAAACCTGCCGCCAGGGAACCGGATACGGGATTGGCGATTGCCGCATGCCCTGCGCTGGGAAAGACTGTCCGCCTTGGAGCCGTTGATTCCGCTGCCCGAAGGAGTGCAAAGATGAGCCCTCGCCCAGGTCTTTACCGCCGTTCACCCGGTGTCCCTTTCCGCAGTCCGTTCCGCCTCCCGTTCCGCCGTTCATTCCGCGGCGGGAGGCTCGGTGTCCTGGCCCTGGCTGCGGCGGCGCTCCTGGCCGGCGGTGCGTCGTCCGCCGCGGCAGACGGTCCGGCAGGCGGCTCCCCGGGCAACTTCGGCGGGGACTCCGTGCAGCACCGGGGCGGAGACGGCCACGGGCACGGCCGGGGCCACGGCGGCGGGCACGGCGGCGGGCACGGCTGGGGCCGCGACGTCGACTATGTGGCCTTCGGAGACTCCTATGCCGCCGGCTACGGCGGCGGTCCCGTGCTGGATGCCTGCGGCCGCACGGAACAGGGCTATCCCGCGCTGCTGGACGCCCGGCGGCGCGTGGATCTGGAAGCCGATGCCACCTGCGCCGGCGCCACCGCCCTGACCACCCCGGCTGACGCACCGGTGGACCTGCCCGAACAGATCAGCAACGCGGCGGCCAGCGGCACGCTCAACGACCGGACCGACGTCGTGACCGTGACCATCGGCGGCAACGACGTCCGGTTCGGCACCGTGGTGGCCGCCTGCGCCGGGACCCAGCTTCCGGCCACCTGCGCACCGGCCATCGAGCAGGCCAGCACCTACGCCTCGACGGTCCTGGCTCCCCAGCTGGCGGCGGAATTCGCCCGGATAGCCGAGGCAGCCCCGCGCGCCACCCTGGTGGTCACCGGATACCCGCACCTGTTCGAAACCGGTGCGCCGGGCCCGCTCAGCGCGGAGGCGCAGGCCCTGTTCAACGCCGGAACCGACGCCCTGAATGCGGTCATCGCCGGACAGGTTCCCGAGGACGGCGTTTTTGTGGACGTGGTGGACGAATTCGCCGGACACGGAGTGGGATCCGCCGATTCCTGGATTCGCTTCGAAGGCGGCCCGTTCGACCTGCATCCCACCGAGACCGGTTACCGGGACGGCTACACCGCGGCCATCCTGGCGGATGCCGGCAGCGAATTCCGGACCGGGTGCCGGGGCCGCGGCTAGTCTTCGCAGCTAGCTGCCCAGCACGTCCGCCAGGTCGAACTTCACGGGTTCCTCCAGCTGGGCGTAGGTGCAGGACTCCGGCGAGCGGTCAGGCCGCCAGCGCACGAAGCTCGCCACATGCCGGAACCGATTCCCTTCCATGTGGTCGTACTTCACCTCCACCACCCGCTCCGGACGCAGCGGCACAAAGGAGAGATCCTTCTTGCCGCTCCAGCGGCTGCCTTCCGAGTTGCGGGGCGTGCGGGTGCCGGCCTCCTGCTCCTCCGACGCCCAGGGGTGCCCTTCTTCGCCCGCCACCAGCGGCTGGAGCTCCTGGAACAGCTCCCGGCGCCGGTCCATGGAGAAGGCTCCGGCAACGCCCACGTTGGTGAGCTCGCCGTCGTCGTTGTAAATGCCCAGCAGCAGCGAACCGATGAGGTCCGGGCCGGACTTGTGCACCCGGTAGCCGGCCAGCACGCAGTCAGCGGTGCGCTCATGCTTGAGCTTGGCCATGGTGCGCTTGTTCGGGGCATACGCAGCATCCAGCGGCTTGGCAACCACTCCGTCCAGCCCGGCACCTTCGAACCGGTCAAACCAGTCCCGCGCCTGCTCCGGATCATCCGTGGCGGCGGTGACGGACACCGGTGCCTGCGCCGTTTTCAGCGCCTGGACCAGGGCCTCGCGGCGTTCGGCGAACGGTTTGTCCGTGTAATCCGTGTCTCCCAGGGCCAGCAGGTCGAAGGCCACGAACCGGACCGGGGTCTGCTCCGCAAGCAGTTTCACGCGGCTGGCGGCCGGGTGGATACGCTGCTGCAGCAGCTCGAAGTCCAACCGTTTACCGTCGGGCGCCACCATCACAATTTCCCCGTCCACCACGCACCGCTCGGGCAGGTTGGCCTTGAGTGCCGCCACCAGTTCGGGGAAGTAGCGCGTCATCGGCTTCTCGTTGCGGGAGCCGATCTCGACGTCGTCGCCGTCCCGGAAAATGATGGACCGGAACCCGTCCCATTTGGGCTCGTAGAGGTACTCGCCTTCAGGCAGGGAGCTGGCGGCTTTGGCCAGCATGGGCGCAATGGGAGGCATCACCGGAAGTTGCATGTGCCCATTCTTATCCGATTGCGGCCCGTTCCCCCAGCCCCGCGGTGAACGCGGTGAGCAGGTCGCGGCCCTGTTCCCAGTAGCCCACGCCGCTCTTTTCGTTGATGTGCGCCAGCTCGCCGGCATTGATGAACGGCAGTTTCCAGGCCGCTGCAATGACCTCTGCCGCCGGCAGCGCGCAGTACGGGTCGCTCTCACTGGCGATCAGCAGGCCCGGAACAGGCAGTTCCTGCAAGCGCGGGTTCCGGAACGTCCCGGCCGGCTGCGGGAAGGAGGCGGCTACGGGATCCGGCGGGCTGACCAGGAAGACCCCGCGGGCGCCGTCGGGGTTGCGCAGCAGCCATTCCGCCGCGGCCAGGCAGCCCAGGCTGTGGGCCACGAGCACGGTGTTCCCGTGCTGTGCCCCGGCGGCTTTGTCCAGCGCGGACATCCAGTCCTCCAGCTCCGGCTCGTCCCACGACGACGGCGCGATGCGGGTGACGTCCGGCAGGTCGGCTTCCCACCGGCTCTGCCACTGCTCCGGCGGTGAGCCCTGATAGCCCGGGACCAAGGTGATGTGCACTGTTCCTGCTTCCTTCCGCTGCGTTTCCACGTGCCCGGCCCGGAAGTCCGGGGAGGACGGGAATACGGCCGAACCTTACGGCGCTGAGGCTGATATGAAACGAATAGGGTTCCTGTCCTTCGGACATTACCGGAATGCGCTCGGCTCACGGACCCCCAGCGCACGTGACGCATTGCTGCAGCAGGTGGAGCTGGCCGTCGCAGCCGAGGAAATCGGCGTCGACGGCGCGTACCTGCGGGTGCACCACTTCGCCCCGCAGTTCTCCGCCCCCTTCCCGCTGCTCGCAGCCATGGCCGCGCGGACCAGCAGGATTGAGCTGGGCACCGGCGTGATCGACATGCGCTATATGAATCCTCTTTCAATGGCCGAGGATGCCGCGGCCACGGACCTGATCAGCGGAGGCAGGCTGCAGCTGGGCATCAGCCGGGGATCCCCCGAGCCGGCCCTGCGCGGATATGAGTCCTTCGGTTACGTGCCGGGGCCGGAATCCACCGACGCCGACATGGCCCGGCAGCACACCGAAGTGTTCCGGGCCGCGATTGCCGGTGCCGGCGTCGCCCAGGCGGATCCGGCCATGACCGGCAGCACCGGAGCCATGCCCATCGATCCGCTGTCCCCCGGCCTGCCCGAGCGCATCTGGTGGGGATCCGGCACCCGGGCCACAGCCAAGTGGACGGGCGAGCAGGGCATGAACCTGATGAGCTCCACCCTGCTGACCGAGGACACCGGTGTCCCGTTCGACCAGCTGCAGGCCGAGCAGATTGCCGTGTACCGGCAGGCCTGGGCCGACGCCGGCCACCAGGGCACCCCGCGGGTCTCCGTCAGCCGCAGCATCATCCCGTTGGTCACCGGGGAGGACCGGCATTATTTCGGGCTCCGTGCGCAGGCCGAGGGACGGGACCAGGTGGGCCATCTCGACGGCGGTTTGGCGCGGTTCGGCAAGAGCTACATCGGCGAACCGGATGTCATCGCTGCTGAACTGGCCGCCGACGCCGCCGTGCAGGAAGCCGATACCGTGCTGATTACCGTGCCGAACCAGCTGGGCGTGGACTACAACGCGCAGCTGCTGGAAAGCGTCGTGAAGCTGGTGGCGCCGGGGGCCGGCTGGCGGTAACTCTTTCGCTGGCTTTGACCGGCCTCGCTGGGAACGTGGGCACCTACGGGGCCTGGCTCCGGCGGCAACGAAACTCCCCGCTCGCAGAACTCGCGGGAAGTATTAAAGCCGCCTCCGCCAGGCCCCTTCGCATGTCCGTTGCCTATGCGCAGAGCGGGGCAGCGCACGTGTCGGGGAAAGTTGCGTGCACCGCCTGGTTACACTTTTGAGGCTGCCGGACATTAACAGGGCATGAGTGTACAAAGCTTCCGGAAGGAACAACGGGACGTGGACAGGGAGAAGTGTTTCCTGGCCGCCCACGCCGCCGGACATGACCGCATCTACCGCTACTTCCGGCGTCGAACCGAAAACGCCGCCACCGCCGAGGACCTGTGCGCCGAGGTCTTTCGGATCGCCTGGGAAAAGACCGGGCAGGAGGAAAGCCTTTCGGTCATGGTGCTGTTCGGGATCGCGAAAAACGTCCTCCGCAACCATGACCGGTCCGCTTCCCGGTCCGCGAGCCTCCTCGGAGCCCTCCAGCTGGAACGGGACCACGAGCGGAACGACGACGACTCCCGCATCCATGAGGCGCTCGCCCGGCTCGGGCCCGATGAGCGGGAGGTCCTCCTCCTGACGTACTGGGACGGTTTCAGTTCCAGCGAGGTCTCGGACCTGCTCAACACCAGCGCCACCGCCGTCAGGATGCGTTTGCACCGGGCACGCAAGGCGCTCGGCCGCCTGCTGGACACGGAATCACTTTCAGAAGGAGCGAAATGATGAACAATGCCAATCTGCCCGTCGGCCTGGACCGCGCACTTGCTTCCGCTGACCCCGCACGCTCCGTTCACGAAAACGAACTGGCCGGCAGCCGCGCCAGGTCGCTCGCCGTGATGGACGCTCCGCAGGCGGCACAAAGCACTTCACCCTCCCGCCTGCACCCCGTTCCTCCGCTGAACGCCCGCCGCGCCGGAGGCCCGAGGACCACGCCGCCCCGCGCCCGACGCCGTCTCTTGCTTGCATCCGCCGCTGCAGCTCTGCTGGTGGGAGGCATAGTGGTGGCCGACGTCGTCCGGCCCGGCAGTCCCGGCGCCACCGCTGAGGCGGCAGAAGTCCTGAACGCCGCAGCCGACGCTACTATCCGCACCTCCGATCCCGTGGTGGGCCCCGGCCAGTACCTGAAAATCGACACAACCGAGCTGACCTGGGGCGGCAAGCAGATGGCTGACGGCAGCGACCTTTCCTGGCAGGAAACCGTCAGCGATCAGCTCTACATACCGGCAGACAGGAACGGTGAATGGGTCTGGGACCGCGGAGAGCGGATTCCCCTCGAGTCCTCGTCCGACGCCGCCAAGAAGGCGGCCGCCGAGATCGCCCAGCTGCCGCCGAAGGGTGGGGTGCCGAACCCGACGGTCGGAATCCAGCGCGGCCCGGGCGGAGCTTTCTACGGGCAGGCGCCGATGGTCATCATCGGCACCTCCCTCGACGAAGCCGGAAGCCTGCCCCGGGATCCCCGGGAACTGCTGGACCTCATTTACGAGCGCACCGAGGGAGCCGGCAAAACGCCGGAAACCGAGGCCTTTGTAACCATCGCTGACGGTTTGCGCACCGGGGCCGTCCCCGCCGACCTGCGCGCAACCATGTATCGGGCCGCTGCACTGATCCCCGGCGTGGTCATGAGCGACAAGCAGGCAACAGTGGACGGTAGGACAGGCATCGCCATCGGAATCCCCCACCCAGGAGGAACGTCGCGGACCGACATCATCATCGATCCTGACTCAGGCCTGGTCATCGGCGAACAGGACGTACTGCTGCAGGACTTCCCCAACGCTCCTGCCGGCACCGTTCAGGCATGGACTTCGGTTAGAACCTCCGTGGTGGATTCCGCCCCGTAAAGCTCTCTCCGACGCCTTTCGGGGCGGGGCACCGGACGGGCCGGGGACTGGGGCACCGGACAGGCGGTGCGGCACCAGGGCCGGACGGGCCGGGTTGGGCGGTGCGGCACCAGGGCACCGGACGGGCCGGGTTAGGCGCGGTGCGGCACCAGGGCACCGGACGGGCCGGGTTAGGCGGCTTTATTAACTTTCGCGAGCTCTGCGAGCGGAAGTTTTCGTTGCCGCCGTTCCGGCCCGCCCGGCGCCCCGCCGGGACCCGGCCCGGGACCCGAGAACAAGAGCCCCTGTCGAAATGTCGGCGCCCTCCGCTACAGTAGTTTTCAGCTTCACGAGATGTGGCCTTCGCCCGGTTCGCCGGGCATAAAAGCTCCGACTGGCCCCACACCAACCCCACTGTTCGGCGGGTGGTTCGGATGACGAAGCGGCCTGCTTCATCCGCTGCAGGCAAGGACAACCTGAAAAGGAACCCACTGTGAGCATTTCCAGTGTCAGTAACTCCGGCTTCAACAACCCCGACTTCAGCAGTTCCTCCCCGAGCAACTGCACCGGTTTCGCTCCGGGCCACAACATCCATTGGATTCACGGCCGCCGGCTTCAGGGCTGGGAGCACTGGGCCGACGTCGCCGTCACCGCGGATCCGCAGCTGGACCTCATCTACCTGGTTATCGACGGGCAGCAGCAGTTGATGTGGTTCCACAATGTCGGTGCGGTCGCAACCGCATTGGAAGCCGCCGTCGACACGCCTCAGTGGTGCCAGCGGTATTCCACGCTGATGGTGCCCGGCGGGTTTGGCTCCGAAGCCCGGAGCTCTTTTTTCTACTTGGCCCGGCCGGAGCGGGTACTGCCATGCAACGGCGCTCCGGTCCGGGCACCCGAAAATGAGCGGCTCGAGAAGCCCGGCTCCTAGCTTGCGGACGGTAGCTGGCCGCAATTCGGAGCTGCGGGTGATTCGGCGGTCCTAGGCTCTGGGCCATGACGAACATACAGATCTGCGTAGACTGCACCGATGCCCACGCTCAGGCCGATTGGTGGGCGGAAACCTTGGGCTGGACGTTGGAGCCCACGGACCAGGGCTTCATCTCGTCCTTGCTGGACCAGGGCTTCGCAAAACCCGAGGACGTGATTGAGCACAACGGTGTCCGGGTCTGGCGTGACGGCGCAGCTATCTGCCCTGCCGATCAGGTGGGACAGGAGGACCGGCTGCGCATCCTGTTCCAGCCCGTCCCCGAGCCCAAGACCGTCAAGGATCGAATCCACCTGGATGTGCGGCTGGAGGGCAGGGACAAGGACGAAGCCCGGGCCGCATTGGAAGGTCGAGGTGCATCCTTCCTGTACGAGGCCAGTCAGGGCCCGCACTCCTGGTACACGATGGCCGATCCCGAGGGCAACGAATTCTGCATCAGCTGACGCGCACCTGCTCTTCCAGCTTCTGTACAGCTGATGCGGCGTGGAAGGGCCAATACCCGCATCAGCTGTACAGAAGGCGTCCGCGGAACCCCCAAAACGGCCGTGAGACCCTACTGCTGCAGCAGCTCCGGCGGCACGGCGTAGATGATCAGGACGCTAAGCAGGTTCTTCGCGGCATGCACCCCGTAGGACAGCATGAAGTTGTTCCCGGCCCAGACGTACATGCCCACCAGCACGGCGCCGGTGGCCAGATAGGGCATCAGTACCGGCAGGGACAGCGACTCCTTGCCCACAATGTGGATGGAGGCGAACAACAGGACCGACAGGATGCAGCAGGCCCAGGTGTTCCAATAGCGGCTGAGCTTGCCGATCAGCAGGTGGCGGAAAATGTACTCCTCGACGAAGGGCGCCAGCACCACCACCAGGGGCACCACAAGCCAGGGCGACATCTGCGTAACCAGGCCCTGCACGGCCTCCTGGTTCACGGCGGTCTCCGCCTCGCCGGTGATGATCAGGCCCACCATGGAGGCGATGATGGTCAGGATCACGCCGATCGGAATCAGCGCCGCTGAAAGGACCGGCCGGGTAGCGAGGATCCTTGCTTCCCGTGCCGCATAGGCCCGGGCTGCGATGAGGGCCAGGACGCCGCCCACCGCGTAGAAGGCCAGGTTGATCACATATGCGGCCACCAGCGGATCCGGGATCAGCGCGGACAGGCCCGGAATGTCGATCGGCACAAAGCTGAGCAACAGCAGGAACAGGACGTAGTAGCCCGCCGCCACGGCATCACTGCGGGTGAAGCGGTACGCCAGCCAGGGGATTTGCGCCGGCGGGCGGCCGGACGGGGCCCGGTATTCGTTAGCTGTCATCAGTTAAGGATAGGAGCCCGAAGCGGCCCCGGGCAGCCTGCTCCCCTAGTTCAGCTCCGCGATCACCGGGGGCATGGCTTCCAGCAGCTCGCGCGCCAGGAAACTGAGCGGGCCGCGCGACGCCGAGAGCCGGTCCCCCGACACGGCATGCAGGTAGGTGCCCCAGCATGCGGCCTGCTCCGGCGTGGCACCGCGGGCCAGGAAACCGCCCACCGCACCGGCCAGGACATCACCCGAACCGGACGTACCCAGGCCTGGATTCCCGGCGGGCACTTCCCAGCTGGAACCGTCCGGCGCCGTGATGAGGTTCTGCGCGGTGACTACGGCCGAATACTTGCGGGCCACCTCGGCCGAGGCTTCGGCCAGGTCAAGGGACTCCTCGTCCGCGTCTTCATCCCCCAGCAGGTGCAGGATCTCTGTGCGGTTAGGGGTCAGGACCAGCCGTCCGGCCAGTGCCTCTGCGAGCTTCGGCTGGCCGGGCAGCACACCCAGCGCGTAGGCATCCAGCACCACCCGGGTCTTCTCCCCCAACAGCGGCACCACGGACTGCAGCAGGGCCGCAGTCTGTTCGGCGTCGGCCATTCCCGGGCCAATCACCACCGCAGCTGCAGACTCCAGGTCCGCCGCGAGAAGCCCGCCTGCGGCACCGCCGTCTATGCCGCCGTCGGCTTCCGCGAGTCCCACCACACCGGATTCGGGAATGGCAACGGCTACGGCCACGGCAACGGAGTCCGCCACGCCCATGGTCAGCCGGCCGGCGCCCACGCGCAGGCCCGCAAGGCCGGTCAGCATCACGGCTCCGGGGGTGCGGCGTTCCCCGCCGATCACCACTACGGTGCCGCGCTCCTCCTTCCCGGCAGTGTCGGTGGAGAGCTGCCAGTCGCGCAGCAGTGCGGGGGTAACGAGTTTAGCGGGGGTGGACGTCATGCTCATCTCCAGAATGTTCGGTAACGGGTGCTCCGCTGTCCTGCAGGTGGAGCACACTGTTGAAGGTGTGCGCTTTCCACGGTCCGGTTCCGGACGGCCGCACCAGGCGGGTGACCGAGCCGTTGCGAACGCTGTTGGCCGCAGCGAGATCCAGCAGTTCCTGCTCGCTCAGCCGTTCGCAGATGTAGCGGATCAGCATAATCACTGCGTCGTGGCAGACCACTGCCACCCGCTTGCCGTCCTCCTCGTCGTCGAGGTCGCGGAAGACGGAACGCAACCGCAGGGCGACGTCGGCCCAGGACTCCCCGCCCGGCGGCCGGTACACGAATTTCCCCAGCCAGGCCCGCCGCTCTGCTTCCTCCGGGTAGCGGGCGGCGACGCCGGCGCTGGTCAGCAGGTCCAACACGCCCAGTTCACGGTCGCGGAGGCGTTCATCGAGGCGCATCGGCCCGGCGAGTCCAGGCAGTCCGGCCAGTTCTGCGGTCTGCTGTGCGCGCAGGTACGGCGAGCACCACACCGAATCCGGCAGGTCCCCGGCGGGCAGCTCAGCGAACCAGCGGCCCAGCGCCGCGGCCTGCTCCTCGCCGTCGGGACTGAGCGGGACGTCCGGGTCCCGCCAGGCAATGTCAATACGTTCGGCACCAACACGTCCGGCGCGGGTGGCGGCTACGTTGCCCGCGCTCTCGCCGTGGCGGATCAGGATCAGTTCGGTTGCACCCATGCACCCGACTGTACGCCCGCCGCCGGCCGGACGCCGGTTTTCAGGTACGCGTCCGCTCATCCACCCGCCCGCCGTTGCGCACCGTAAAGGTCAGCAGGAACGCGACGGCGGCAAAAGCGGCCAGCAGCAGCAGCCCCACAAAGTAACTGCGGCTTTCCGGATCATAGGTGGCCCCCATAACCAGTGGCGGGAAGTATCCGCCAAGCCCGCCGGCGGCGGCAATGATCCCGCCAATGGTGCCGACGTCCTGCGCCGGGGCGGCACGCCCTACCCACGCAAATACGCCGCCGGTGCCCAGCCCCAGGAAAAGCGCCATCAGGATGAACGCGGTACCGTACACCCGTTCCTCCTCCGGCCGCAGTGCCACGATCACGGCCAGCACCACCGTTCCGGCGAGGGAGGCCAGGGTGACCAGCTTCGGCCCCACCTTGTCCGCAATAGTCCCGCCAATGGGCCGGGCAATGACGGCGGCCACCGCAAACCCGGCGGTCCGGGTCCCGGCCGCGGTTGCGTCATAGTCGTACACGTTGCCCAGATACGTGGGCAGATAGTTCGAGAACGCCACGAAAGCCCCGAACACCACCCCGTACAGGAAGCACAGCTGCCAGGTGACCCGCAGCGTGAAGGCGTGGGTGATCTTGGGCAGCACCGGTTCCGTGGGGGCGGACCAGGCCGGGGACTCGCGCAGGACCAGCCAGCTGATCACGGCCATGACGGCCACCACGACGGCGATGGTGATGTGCGCGCCCATGTAGCCGACGGCGTCGACCAGCCTTGGGGTGAAGAAGGCGGACACGGCGGTGCCCACCATCCCGGCGCCGAAAACACCGGTGGCGAAACCCTTCCGGCTGCGGTCATACCAGGCCGAGCAGAACGGGATACCGATGGCGAACACCGTCCCGGCAATGCCCAGGAAGAAGGCGATGACCACCAGGAACGGGAAGTTGCCCAGCCGTCCCACTATTCCGGTCAGCAGCACCAGGGGCGCGGTGACACCCAGGATGACGGTGAACATGATCCGCCCGCCGTACCGGTCCGTCAGGGCACCCACCGGGATGCGGGCCACCGAACCGACGAGGATGGGCATGGCCACCAGGACGGAGGTCTGGCCTGCGCCCAGGTCCATGTCGGCGGCGTAACGGCTGGAGAGCGGCCCGATGATGGTCCAGGCCCAGAAGCCGACTGTGGAGGCAATGGTCGCGACTATCAGGTTCCGCAGCTGGCCGGATTTCAGGTCCGCCCCTGCGGCCGGCGAGGTAGATGCTGTAGACATGGGTGCCTGCCTTCAGGAGGGAGAACTCAGTTCCGCGGAACGCCGCGGCGGTCGCGGTCCGGGGTGCCCACCGGCGCCCAGCCGCGGGGCGGAGGCGCAGCCCCGGGAAGAGGCCGCTTCCCCCGGGAGCGGTAGACAATGTAGGGCCGGAACAGGTACTGCAGCGGCGCGGTGAACGCGTGCACCAGCCGGGTGAACGGCCAGAGGGAAAACAGCACCAGGCCGAACAGGGTGTGGATCTTGAAGGACACCGAGGCCGCGGTCATGCCCAGGATGTCCGGCTGAAGGATGAAGATCGACCGGAACCAGGGCGACACAGTGTCCCGGTAATTCACGATGTTCGTGTCGAAGACGGAGAAGACGGTGGTGGCCAGCCCGGTGAGGATTGCGGCGAGCAGGAAGATGTACATCAGCTTGTCGTTGCGGGTGGTGGCCATAAACACCGGACCGGTGGTGCGGCGCCGGTAGATCAGCAGCACGATTCCCACCAGGGTGGCGATGCCGGCCAGGGTCCCGACGCTGAGGGCGAAGAAATGGTAGGTGTCCTCGTTCAACCCGATGGCGTCCATCCAGGTCTTGGGAATCACCAGTCCCACAAAGTGACCCACAATCACCGCGAGGATGCCGAAGTGGAACAGCGGCGAGGCAATGCGCAGCAGCCGGGATTCATACAGCTGGGAGGACCGGGTGGTCCAGCCGAACTTGTCATACCGGTAGCGCCAGATGGAGCCCAGGATCAGGACGGCGAGCACCAGATAGGGCAGCACTCCCCAGAGCATCACGTCGTCCAGGCCCACCTGCACATTCCCCGGCGGCGGCACGTCCAGCGGCACGGTTGCTTCCGGCACAATTGCTTCCGGCACGGTTGCTTCCGGCATTTCCGCCCGTAGATCCACTGCGATCATGGGCTGTTCCTTTCACTCACCGGCAGCAGCCGCGAACTGTAGGGTTCCAGGCCCACGGTTTCGGTGGGCGGCCCGTAGCCCGCGGTACGCATCACCGCAGCGGCATCCTCGGGAGAGACACCGGGCAGCGTGGTGCACAGCAGGGTCAGCACACCCTCATGGGGCAGCCCGTCATCGCGGAGGGCCAGGCGCAGCAGTTCCACGGACGGCCGGTAGCGCTGCAGCAGCTCGTAGCCGTCCTGCGGTGAGACTTTGGCGGCGAACTCGAGCACCAGCGGCAGGTAGTCCGGGAGCTCGGTGCCCTCGGGCAGGACTCCGTGCGAGCGGTAGATCTCCTTGAAGGCTGCGAGCGCTTCGCCGCGGCGCCGGGTGTCGCCGTCGGTCCAGTAGGTCAGGTGCAGGCTGTGCCGCTTGGAGAGGTCGAATTCCTGCACGTAGGCCGACTGCACGTCCCGCAGGGGCGTGTCGGCGAACCAGCCAAACAGCGGGTCCAGCTCGCTGCTGCCGGCGCCGGCTTCGGCCAGGGCCGAGCGGATGGCCGGCACCAGGTCCAGCAGCTGCCGGTCCGGATACTCCAGCAGCAGGGCAGCTGCCTGCCGAATGGCCCGGCTGCGCGCGGGGTGCTGGTCGGCGTACGGCTCGGGGGCCAGCGTGCCCTTGCCCGGTTTGCCCAGCAGCTTCTCCAGCAGGCTCACGGGCGGACCCCCGGTCCGGAGGAGGGTGGCTCGGGACCGTTCCGCCCGCCGGAGTCCGACGCCGGTCCGTCGCCTTCGGCTTGGTCGTACCCCGCGCCTTTGCCCTCGGCGGCGTCTGCATCCGCTGCCCCGCGGTTGTTGTTGGCGGGGAACAGTCCGCGCGGTGTTCCCCGCCCGTCCCAGTTGAGCAGGTTCACCCGGCCGCCCAGGTTGCCGTTTCCGGTGGGGTCCTCCCCGCGCTGCCGCGCCTGCAGCGCGTCGAAGTTTTCCACCGCCACCGGCGTCGGCCGGCCTGAGGCTTCACCGAACACCCCGGTCTGTCCCATGCCCGGCCCGCCCTCCACATCCAGGGAGCAGCCGATTTCCTCGAGGTTGTGGGCGTCCTCCAGGTGCGCAGTGGGGATGACGTACCGCTCCTCGTACTTGGCCACGGCCATCAGCCGGTACATAGCCACAATCTGCTCACCTGTCATCCCGACGTCGGCCGCAATCCGCTCGTCGGGAGCGTCACCGAGGGTGATGTCGCGCATGTAGGCGCGCATGGCAGCGAGCTTGCGCAGCACCCCGGTCACCAGGTCGGTGTCCCCGGCGGTGAACAGTTCGGCCAGGTATTCCACCGGGATCCGCAGCGCCTCGATGGCGCCGAAAAGATTGTCCGCGCTCTCGCCGTCGTGCCCCTGCTCGTTGAGCACATCCACGATCGGGGACAGCGGCGGCACGTACCAGACCATGGGCATGGTCCGGTATTCCGGATGCAGCGGCAGCGCCACCCGGAACGTCTTGGCCATGGCGTAGACCGGCGAGCGCCGGGCCACATCAATCCAGTCCTCCGGGATCCCCTCTGCCCGGGCGCCGGCAACCACTTCCGGATCATTGGGGTCCATCATCAGGTCCAACTGTGCCTCGTACAGGTCTTGAACGTTGGGGGTGGAGGCGGCCTCAGTAACCTTGTCGGCGTCATACAGGAAAATCCCGATGTACCGCAGCCGGCCCACACAGGTTTCCGCGCAGACCGTGGGGATACCAACCTCGATGCGCGGATAGCAGAAGGTGCACTTCTCGGCCTTGCCGGAGCGGTGGTTGAAATACATCTTTTTGTACGGGCAGCCGGTGACGCACTGCCGCCAGCCGCGGCAGCGGTCCTGGTCCACCAGCACAATGCCGTCCTCTTCGCGCTTGTAAATGGCTCCGGACGGGCAGGAGGCCATGCAGGAGGGGTTCAGGCAGTGCTCGCAGATCCGCGGCAGGTAGAACATAAACGTGTTGTCGAAGTCCGCCTTGACCTTCTCCTCGGCCTCGCTGCGCAGCTTCTGCAGCACCGGGTCCTGCCGGTTGGTGCGCTCCGAACCGCCCAGGTCGTCATCCCAGTTGGCGGACCAGCGGATATTCATGTTCTCGCCGGTGATCAGGGACTTGGGCCGGGCCACCGGGAAGTCCTTGCCGGCCGGGGCGTTGATCAGGTTCTCGTAGTCGTAGGTCCAGGGCTCGTAGTAGTCATTCAGCTCCGGCTGGACCGGGCTGGCGAAGATGCCGAAGAGTTTGGCCAGCCGTCCGCCGGCCTTCAGCTTCAGCTTCCCGCGGCTGTTCAGTTCCCAGCCGCCTTTCCACCGTTCCTGGTCCTCGTACCGGCGGGGATACCCCTGCCCGGGACGGGTTTCCACGTTGTTGAACCACACGTATTCGGTGCCGGCGCGGTTGGTCCACGCCTGCTTGCAGGTCACCGAACACGTATGGCAGCCAATGCACTTATCCAGTGCCATCACCATTGCGGTCTGGGCCATGATGCGCATCAGTAGGCCACCTCCTGGGAACGCTTGCGGACAACGGAGACGATGTCGCGCTGGTTGCCCGTGGGGCCGAGATAGTTGAAGGCCCAGGACAGCTGCGCGTAGCCGCCGATCATGTGTGTGGGTTTAACCAGGATCCTGGTCACCGAATTGTGGATGCCGCCGCGCCTGCCGGTGGCTTCGGACTTGGGCACGTCAATGATCCGTTCCTGTGCGTGGTAGACGTACAAGACCCCCGCGGGCATTCGGCTGCTCACGATGGCCCGGCCCACCAGGACACCGTTGGTGTTTACACATTCCACCCAGTCGTTGTCGGAGACCTCGATAAGGGCGGCGTCCTCCTCGCTCATCCACACCGAGGTGCCGCCGCGGGAAAGGGAGAGCATCAGCAGGTTGTCCTGGTACTCGGAGTGAATTGACCACTTGTTGTGCGGCGTCAGGTACCGTACGGCCACGGATAACTCGCCGCGGGTACCCAGGGCGGGCTCGCCGAACAGCCGGTGCATGTCCAGCGGCGGCCGGTACACAGGCAGCGCCTCACCCATGTCTTGGATCCAGTCGTGGTCCAGGAAGAAGTGCATCCGTCCGGTCAGTGTGTGGAAAGGCTTGAGCCGTTCGATGTTGATGGTGAACGGGGCGTATCTCCGGCCGCCGGTCTCCGAACCGGACCACTCCGGGGAGGTAATGACCGGTGTGGGCCGGTCCTGCGTGTCCCGGAAGGTGATCTGCCGGTCCTCCGCGCCTTCGGCCAGGTCCGCCAGGGGAATCCCGGTCCGTTTTTCGAGGGTCCGGAAGCCCTGCACCGCCAGTTCCCCGTTGGTGGTGCCGGAAAGCAGCAGGATCGCTTCGGCCATCCGGGCATCGGTATCCACGGCCGGCCTGCCCGCTGCCGCTCCCCGGTCAAAGACGCCGTGCTTACGGGCCAGCTGGACCAGCGGCCGGGAGACATCGTATTTGACGTACTTGGTGGTGAAGCCCAGCTTCTCAGCCAGCGGGCCGACAGCGGTGAACTTCTCCCCGATGGCGGTGTAGTCCCGTTCAACCACCGCGAGCGAGGGCAGATTCTGCCCCGGGACCGCCGGGATGTCCGTGCCTTTCCAATCCGGCGCGTGCCCGCCGGGCTGGGCGATTTCCCCGGGGGTGTCATGGGTGAGTGCCGTGGCTACCATGTCCTTGCGCACCCCCAGGTGCGTGGCCGCCTGGCGGGAGAATTCCTCGGCGAGCAACCGGAACAGGTCGTAGTCCGTTTTCGCTTCCCAGGGCGGGGCGATGGCCGGGGTGAAGGCGTGGACGTACGGGTGCATGTCGGTGGAGGACAGATCGTACTTTTCGTACCAGGTGGCGGCGGGGAACACGACGTCGGAAAGCAGCGTGGAGCTGGTCATCCGGAAGTCCGCGGACACCAGCAGGTCCAACTTCCCCTGCGGGGCGTCCTGGCGCCACACCACGTCTTTGGGCCGGGCGTCGGCGTGGTCCTTGCCCATGACGTTGTTCAGCGTGCCCAGCAGGTGCTTCTGGAAGTATTCCTCGCCCTTGGCCGAGGAGCCCAGGAGGTTCGAACGCCACAGGATCAGGGTGCGCGGCCAGTTCCCCGGGGCGTCCACATCCTCCACAGCAAACCGCAGTTTTTCCTCCTTCAGCTGCCGCGCAACCCACCCCGCTTCGGTATCCGCTTCACCGCGCGCAACGGCGGCGGCGGCGTCGTCGGCAACGTCCAGGGAGTTCCGGGCATCGAACTGCGGGAAGAACGGCATCCAGCCCATCCGGGTGGACTTCGCAATGACGTCGGCGGTGTGCATTCCGCGCAGGTGCCCGGAGGCCAGCGGGGACTGCATGGCGTCCGACGAATACCCGTCGGAACGGAACTGGTCCGTATGCATGTACCAGAACGCGGTGCCGACCATGAACCGTGGCGGCCGGTTCCAGTCCCCCGCAGAGGCCATGGCCGCCCACCCCGTGATGGGCCGGCACTTCTCCTGTCCCACATAGTGGGCCCAGCCGCCGCCGTTCCGGCCCTGGCATCCGCACAGCATCAGCATGGCCAGGATGGCACGGTAGGTGACGTCGCCGTGGTACCACTGGCAGATGCCCGCGCCGAGGATGATCATGGACCGGCCATTGGATTTCTCCGCGTTGGCCGCGAAGTCCCGGGCAGTGCGGATGACGGCTTCGGCACCCACATTGGTGATTTCCTGCTGCCAGGCCGGGGTGTACGCAGTGGCGGCGTCCTGGTAGCCGGCGGCCCACTGGCCGGGCAGCCCGTCCCTGCCTACCCCGTACTGCGCCAGCATCAGATCGAAAACGGTGGTGACGGTCCGGCCGGCCACTTCCAGCACGGGCACTCCGCGCTGCACCACCGATCCGACGCCGGACGGATCGGTGAAGGCGGGCAGGTCCACGCGGCTAACCTGCTGGCCGTAGGAGGAGGCATCCACCACCGACAGGGCCGGCACCACGCCCTGCAGGTCGAGGTTCCACTTGCCGGCGTCGGCCTCGTTGTAGCGGAAACCCACGGAGCCGTTGGGCACCACCGGGGTGCCGGCATCACGGTCCAGCAGCACGGTCTTGAAAGCGGCGTCCGAGACCTTCTTCTGGCTGCGGCCCAGATCCGCCGCGGTCAGGAACTTTCCCGGCACCACCGTCCCGTCATCCCGTTCCTCCAGGTGAACCAGGAACGGCAGGTCCGTGTACTGCACCACGTAGTCCTCGAAGAACGGAACCCTCCGGTCCACGAAGTTTTCCTTGAGGATCACATGCCCCATCGCCATGGCGAGCGCCGCGTCGGAACCGGCGGCGGCCGGCAGCCATTCATCGGCGAACTTGGTGTTGTCCGCGTAATCCGGGCTGACGGAAACCACCTTGGTGCCCCGGTACCGGCCCTCCACCATCCAGTGCGCGTCCGGGGTACGGGTCACCGGGATGTTCGAGCCCCACATCATCAGGTAGGTGGCATCCCACCAGTCGCCGGATTCCGGGACGTCCGTCTGGTCGCCGAAAACCTGCGGGCTGGCCACCGGCAGGTCCGCGTACCAGTCGTAGAAGCTGTTCATCACCCCGCCGATCAGGTTGATGAACCGGGCCCCGGCGGCGTGCGAGACCATGGACATGGCAGGGATGGGTGAGAACCCGGTGCAGCGGTCCGGCCCGTAATTCTTGATGGTGGAGACGTGCGCGGCGGCAGTCATCTCCAGGGCCTCGGCCCAACTGGAGCGCACCAGCCCGCCCTTGCCGCGGGCCTGCTGGTAGGTTCGGCGGCGCTCGGGGTCGTTGATGATCTCTTCCCACGCCAGCACCGGATCCTTTGTGCGGGCCTTGGCGTCCCGGTACATTTCCAGCAGCACTCCGCGGATGTACGGGAACCGGACCCGGGTGGGGGAATACGTGTACCAGGAGAAGGCCGCACCGCGCGGACAGCCGCGGGGTTCGTATTCGGGGCGGTCCGGGCCCACCGAGGGGTAGTCGGTCTCCTGCGCTTCCCAGGTGATGATCCCGTCCTTGACGTAGACCTTCCAGGAGCAGGAGCCCGTGCAGTTCACCCCGTGGGTGGACCGCACCACCTTGTCGTGGCTCCAACGGTTGCGGTAGAAGGCGTCCCCCTCCCGGCCGCCCTCGCGGAAAACCGCCCGGCCGTCATCGGTTTCATCCCATCGGGTGAAGAACCGGCCAAACTTGAGCATTGCATCTGATGCGGGGCCATCTATCCCCGGAACGGAGCCAGCCATAGCTACTACCTTGGAGCAGGATGCCCTGCAGAGAACAGGGGTGCGGCGGATTAAGCGGCTGCGGCCGGCAACACAGCCCGGGGCACGGGAGGGTTGCGGTGCGTTCCGGACTGCCCGGGTTGTCGGGAACGAACCGCGCCGGGCGATAAACTCGGTTTGTGAGCACAGAACTTCCAGCACAGGTGTCCGATATTTTCGACCCGCAGCAGTGGCGTCTTGTATCCGGCTTCGAAGACCTGCAGGACATGACCTACCACCGGCAGGTGGAGCGCGACGCCGACGGCGCCGTCCTGCGCGACCTGCCGGCCGTGCGGATTGCCTTCAACCGGCCCGAGGTACGCAATGCCTTCCGCCCCGGCACCGTGGACGAACTGTACCGGGCCATGGACCACGCCCGGATGACCCCCGACGTCGCCACCGTCCTGCTCACCGGCAACGGCCCCTCCCCCAAGGACGGCGGCCACTCGTTCTGCTCCGGCGGCGACCAGCGGATCCGCGGCCGTGACGGCTACCGCTATGCAGAAGGGGAAACCAAGGAGACCATTGACCCGGCACGCGCGGGGCGGCTGCACATCCTGGAAGTCCAGCGGCTCATCCGCACCATGCCCAAGGTGGTTATTGCCGTGGTGAACGGCTGGGCCGCCGGCGGCGGGCACAGCCTCCACGTGGTTGCCGATTTGACCATCGCTTCCCGCCAGCACGGAAAATTCAAGCAGACCGACGCCACAGTGGGCAGCTTCGACGCCGGATACGGCTCGGCCCTGCTCGCCCGGCAGATCGGCCAGAAAAAAGCCCGCGAAATCTTCTTCCTCGCCCGTGAATACTCCGCCGAGGACATGGTGGCCATGGGTGCGGTCAATGAAGCCGTGGACCACGAGGACCTCGAAAAAACGGCGTTGGAGTACGCTGCCGATATAGCCCGGCAGTCCCCGCAGGCCATCCGGATGCTGAAGTTCGCCTTTAACCTGGCCGACGACGGCTTGGCCGGGCAGCAGGTCTTCGCCGGCGAAGCCACCCGGTTGGCCTATATGACGGACGAGGCGGTGGAGGGCAAGGAAGCATTCCTGGCCAAACGCGACCCGGACTGGTCCTCATTCCCCTACTACTTCTAGGACCGCATTGGAACTGCTCCCAGTCCTCATCAGGCCCGGCTTCGACGCCGGCATGCTGCTTGCCCCGCTGGCCGACGCGCTGGCCGGGGAAGGCCCCGCCGTCGCGCCGCACACCGACCCGGGCCAGGCGTTCGAGGGCGAGCTGCCCAATGATGACATTGCCCTGGTGATCAGCACCTCCGGGTCCACCGGCACCCCCAAGCAGACCATGCTCACCAGCGATGCCCTGGCCGCCTCCTCCATGGCCACTGCGGTGGCGCTGGAAGCGGACGGCCAGTGGCTGGCGGCCCTGCCGGTGAACTACATTGCCGGCATCCAAGTCCTGGTGCGGTCCCTCTACGCCGGGACTCAGCCGGTCTTTATGGACCTGTCCGTCCCGTTCACCGCGGAGGTCTTCACCCGCGCCGCCGAAGACATGACGGACCGCAACCGCTTCACCTCGCTGGTGCCCACCCAGCTGCACCGGTTGCTGCAGGATCCTGCCCCGGAGACGCTGCGCGTGCTGCGGCGTTTCAATGCGATCCTGCTCGGCGGAGCTCCGGCCGGTGCTGCGCTGCTGGAAAAGGCCGGCAGCCTTGGGCTGAACGTGGTCACCACCTACGGCATGAGCGAAACCTGCGGCGGCTGCGTCTACAACGGGCTTCCGCTGCCCGGCGTCGACGTGATCCGCGAAGACGGCCGGCTGTGGATAGCCGGTGACGTGCTCGCCGACGGGTACATGGGCCGTCCGGAGCTTACCCGGGACCGTTTCCGGTTCAACTCCGGCCGGCGCTGGTTCCGCACGGATGACACCGGGACGGTCGACGGCGAGGGACGGGTCAGCGTATCCGGCCGGCTGGATGACGTAATTGTCAGCGGCGGCGTCAAGGTTTCCGCGCAGGTGGTGGCCGAAGCGGTCGAAACCGTGGCCGGGGTGGAACAGGCCTTTGTCCTGGGCCTCGAGGACGCCGAGTGGGGCGCCCGGGTGGGCGCCGCCGTCGTTGGCAGTGTTGACCCTGAACTGGTCCGTGAGGCCGTCCGCGCCCGGCTGGGCGCTGCGGCAGTGCCGAAGGTGGTCCTGCTGCTGGAATCCCTGCCCCTGCTGCCCAACGGCAAGGCGGACCGGATGACCCTGCTGCGGTTGCTCGCCGCCGCACGGCACTGAACCGCCGGGTATAACTCTCCACAACCGAAGAAAATTAAGGATTACAACTGTGGCTACAGCCGCCCAATGGATAGAAGGCGCCCGGCCCCGGACGCTGCCGATGGCAGTCGCGCCGGTGATTATCGGCTCCGCCGCCGCCTATGACCTCGGAGCCTTCTCGCCCCTGCGTGCCGTACTGGCTGCACTGGTTGCCGTCCTGCTGCAGATAGGCGTCAACTACGCCAATGACTATTCCGACGGCATCCGCGGCACCGACGACAACCGGGTGGGACCGCTTCGCCTGACCGGCTCCCGGCTGGCGACCCCCAAGCAGGTCAAGTACGCGGCCTTCGGGTGCTTCGGCGCAGCAATGGTCGCCGGTCTGGGCCTGGTGGTGCTCTCCTCCACGTGGTTCCTGATCCTGGTCGGGATCGGCTGCGTGGCGGCAGCCTGGGGCTACACCGGCGGCAAAAACCCTTACGGCTACATGGGCCTGGGCGACGTGTTCGTCTTTGTGTTCTTCGGCCTGGTGGCCACGCTGGGCACCACCTACACCCAGGCACTGGAAATCAACGCTGCCGCCGTGCTGGGCGCCGTAGGCACCGGACTGATTGCCGTGGCACTGCTGATGGCCAACAACGTCCGGGACATTCCCACGGACCGGGTGGCCGGCAAGCGCACCCTGGCAGTCCGGCTGGGCGACGGTCCGGCCCGGATCAGCTACGTCATGATGCTGGCGGTGGCCCTGCTGCTGCCGCTGTTTATTGTCGGCAGTTACCCCTGGCTCCTGCTGGTGCTGCTGCTGGTGCCGGCCTGCATCCTGCCTGCCGGGCTGATGCTCACCGGCAAGACCGGCCGCAGCCTGGTTCCTGTGCTGAAACACACGGGCTTGATCAACCTGGGCTTCAGCGTGCTTTACGCCGCGGGACTGGTGATCACCCGCATCCTGGCCTAGGCCGGGTCAGGACGGTGCAGCCTAAGCCGTTGCGGGGCTAGGCGTCGCGGCGGCGGTCCGCGTCGGTTTCGACGCCGGGACGGTCCGCCACCATGCCGTCCTCCGCCGCGGCGTCGTCAAGTTCGCCGCGGTTGCGCTTGGGTGCGCGTTCCTGGGTGAACCGGCGCTGTACCGTGCGTGCGGCTTCGTCGCGCATGTTGCGTGCAAACAGATAGGTCACGCACCAGGCGATAACCGCGGCCGCCAGCGCCGAGGGCACAATGCCCAGCCCCAGCCACATGCTGATCGCAAAGAAAACGGCCACCAAACCAAGGCGGAGTGCAGTAAATTTCCAGAAAGCCACGCCTTCATTCTAGGCGCTGGGTACCCCTGCTGTTCCTTTCGCCGCCAAAGGACCGGGCAGGCGCCCCTCCTCTACACTGTTGGTATGCCCCGTCTTGTGTTGTTCGGCGTCATTATTGTCGCTGCCGTGATCATCTACGCCGTCATCGAGTGCATCATGTCCCGCTCGAACGAAGTGCGCAGCATCTCCAAGGTTTCCTGGCTGTTCGCCATCGTTCTGGTCCCGGTCCTCGGCGCCCTGCTGTGGTTCCTGTTCGGCCGTCCCACCGGCGGGGGTTCCGGGCCCAGGGAGCCGCGCCGTCCTACCGCCCCCGACGACGACCCGGACTTCCTGCGCAACTTGGAGAGCCGCCGCCGTCAGGCACAGAAAGAGGCCGCGCGCCGCGAAGCGGAGCTGAAAGCACGCGAGGAAGGCAGCGGCAAGCAGAATGACAGCGGCAAGCAGAACGACGACGGCCTGCCGGGCGCCTAGGCTGCACGCCCCTTTTCAGCCGCAGCGCCCCGGCAATGCCGGAACCCTGTAACGCAGAAGGCCCCGCCCCGGAGATCCGGGACGGGGCCTTCCGCGTTGGTGCGTTATTGACCGTTGGTGCGTTAGGGCTTCAGTGCCTTACAGGCCGGAGTAGCTGTGCAGGCCGGAGAAGAACACGTTGACGATTCCGAAGTTGAAGATCACGCACAGGTAGCCGACGATCGACAGCCAGGCAGCGCGGGTTCCGGTCCAGCCGCGGGTGGCGCGTGCGTGCAGGTAGCCGGCGTAGACCACCCAGATCACGAAGGTCCACACTTCCTTGGTGTCCCAGCCCCAGTACCGGCCCCAGGCCTGCTCGGCCCAGATGGCCCCGGCCATCAGCGTGAAGGTCCACAGCACAAAGGCCACGGCGTTGATGCGGTAGGACAGGTTCTCCAGGCTCTGCGCGGACGGAACAATGCGCATGAACGCCATCCGTGCGGGCCGGCCGGAGCGGATACGGGATTCACGGTCCGCCTGCAGCAGCTGCAGTACGGACATGGCGAACGTCAGGGTGAAGAGCGACGAAGCCAGCACGGCCACCGACACGTGGATGATCAGCCAGTAGCTCTGCAGGGCGGGTACCAGGTGCGCCACCGGGGTGGGGAAACCGATGGTGGCGGCCATCATCATGACCAGGACCAGCCCCAGCACGAAGGTGCCCAGGAAGCGCAGGTCTCGGCGGGTGATCACCAGCAGGAAGACCACGGCCACCACCAGGGCGCCGGTGGTGCAGAACTCGTACATGTTGCCCCACGGCACGCGGTGGGCCGCCATGCCGCGGCACAGGACAGCGGCTGCGTGGATGGCGGCAGCCAGCACGGTCAGGGCAACGCCCACCCGTGCGGCGTTGCGCCGCGGACCGCCGTAGCCCATGCCTGCGTCTGCGGTCTGCGAACCCCGGCTTGCCTCGGCATCCCAGTCCCGGGCGTTGCCGTTGCCGGCGGGAACTGTTTCACGCACTGCGTTCTTCTGCTCCACCCGGTTCTCCACCGTCTGGATGATCTTGCTGCTCTTGGCCAGGTCCCACGCAAAGGCCAGGAAGGCGACCGTGTAGGTGAAGGCCGCAAGCAGCATAAACAACTCGCTGTAGCGCGCGAGGTCGTAATCGATGGGGTCCATTACCGGTCCTTACCTGGTTCATCATTCGATGCGGGGGGTGCGGGGTTCCCGGCCTCGTGGCCGGACTCCGCCGCCGTGTTTGCGGATACGTCGGCCCGCTCAACATTTTGTCCTTCAGTGCCCTGCGGCACCAGCCACTTTTCGGCCAACAGGCCACGGATAGCAGCTGCTTCACCGGTCAGCCGGGGATCCTCGCCGCGGGCAAGCAACCCGTACTCGACCATGGTACGGCCGTCCGGGTGTGCTCCCGCGCGAACCCATACCCGTCGCCGCGCCAGGAACAGCGAAGCGGCCAGGCCGGAAAGGGACAGCACCGAGAACACCAGTGCCCCGGTCTTTCCCGGATCGTAGTGGATATCCAGGGCGGCGTAGCGCTTGAGCCCGTCGAAGGTGATGGAGCCCTTGCCGTCCGGCAGCTCGTACGTCTCGTTGGCGTCGAGCACAATGCCGCCGGCAGGCAGGTCGCGGTTGTTCAGCGGGGTCAGGTCCTCGGTCTCCAGCACGTAGACGTTGGACGGGACACCTTCGTCCAGGCCCAGGTCACCGTAGTAGGAGTTCAGGTTCAGCTGCGGTTCCAGCGGATCCGGATCATAGGAATAGCTCACGCCGGTCTCGTCCATGGCTGCACTGGGCAGGAAGAAGCCCACAAAGCCCAACTGGTCCGGCTTGGCGTCGGGTGCCTTGATAACGGCCAGCGAGGTGTACACGCCGTCGGTGGGCACGGCGACAACCGGGCCCTCCAGCGCCACGTTGCCCTCGCCGTCGCGCACCGTGACCATGGGCGCATAGCCGTTGCCCACCAGGTACACGCGGGTGCCGCCCAGGGTCAGGGGTGAGTTGACCTTCAGGACCTGCTTCTGCTCCTCGGCGTCGGGGCCGTCCTTCACGGTCATGCTGGCGGTGAAGTCCAGCGGCTGGCCGAAGTGCGTCTCGGATTCGCGGTCGAACTCGACGTCGAACTTGTCCAGGGTCAGCGAGTAAGGGCTCAGCTGGTTTTCGCTGAAATTGGAGCCCGGGGTGAAGGTGTCGTAGCTGACCAGGGTGTTCACGAAGGACTCACCCTCCACCACGATTTTCTGGCCGCTGTAACCGAACAAGCCGCCCACGGCCACCGAGGCGAGGACCCCGATCAGGCAGGTGTGGAACATCAGGTTGCCCAGTTCCTTCGCGAAGCCGCGCTCGGCACTGACCGAGGGCCGTTCCCCGTCTTCATCCCGGATATCCACCCGGTAGCCGCGCCGGCGCAGGATCTTCGCGGCGTCCCGCACCGCTTCGGCAGGGGTGAGCGAACCGGCGGGAATCGCCATGGTGCCGTATTCGGGCATCCGGGAAAGCCTGCTCGGGGTGCGCGGCGGCTTGGAACGCAGTGCCTTGTAGTGCGCTTTGGCCCGCGGAATAACGCAGCCGATCAGGGAGATGAACAGCAGCAGGTAGATTGCCGAGAACCAGACGGAGGAGTACACGTCGAAAAGCTGGAAGCGGTCCAGCCAGGGCCCGGTGCCGGGGTTGTCCTTGATGTACTGCGTCACCACTGACGGATTTGCCGGGCGCTGCGGGAACAGGGATCCCGGAACGGCGGCCACTGCCAGCAGCAGCAGCAGGAACAGTGCCGTCTTCATGCTGGTCAGCTGGCCCCAGGCCCACCGCAGCGTCCCCCACACGCCCAGGGCGGGCAGCGCGACGTCGTCCCTGCGGCCCTTCTGCGGGCGGGACTTGGACGGGCGGTCCTTCAGTGCTTTCACGTCAACCGATTCCGGGGTCTAGGTGTTCTCATGGTTCCTCTGGTCTCACTGTCTGTCTTGGAGTGCATCAGATCGGCAGGGTCACGTTACCCAACCAACCTTGGAGCTGGTTGATCCACATGTTCCAGACGCCGCTGATCATCAGCACGCCCAGGATGATCAGCATGCCTCCGCCGAAACGCTGCAGCGCGAGCCGGTGCCGCCGGAAGATTCCCAGGGCGCCCATGCCCCGCCGGAATCCGACGGCTATCAGCAGGAACGGCAGCCCCAGGCCCAGGCAGTAGACGAAGGTCAGCAGCGCACCTTTGGCGGCGCTGGCGTCGCTGCCGGAAAAGGACAGCAACTGCACGGCTGAAAGGGTCGGGCCGATGCACGGTGCCCAGCCCAGACCGAAGGTGATGCCCAGGACGGGCGCACCCCACAGGCCGGCCGGGGGCTTTGCCTCGATCTTGCGGTCACGCTGGAACCAGCTCATGCCGCCCATAAAGACAACGCCCAGCAGCACTACCACCACGCCCAGGACCTGCGGGATCCAGCCCTGTTCGGAGCCCTTCAACCAGGCGCCGAGCTGGCCGATCCCGGCACCCAGGGCAACGAAGACCGCGGAGAAACCAAGCACGAACAGGCCGATACCCGCGAACATGCGGCCGCGGCGCTGCTTTTGCAGGTCCACACCGGTGAGTCCGGTGACGTAGCCGAGATACCCCGGAACGAGGGGAAGCACACACGGGGACAGGAAGGAGACGAGGCCGGCCAGGGCAGCCACGGGGATAGCCAGCAGCACGGACCCGTTCAGCACCGTGTCGGCAAAGGCGTTGGCGGTGGACTCAGCGGCAGGAGCCAGTGCGGCGGGAAGGAAGGACACGGCCCTTACGCAGCCAGCGCGTCGCTGATCAGGGCCTTCAGGGTGCCCTTTTCAGCGAGTCCGAGGATGCGGGCTGCCACGCGGCCCTGCCGGTCCAGCACCAGGGTGGTGGGCACGGCCTGCGGCGGGACATAGCTGGTCATGGCCAGCAGCACGCCGCCGTCCTTGTCCATGAAGCTCGGGTAGGGAATGTTGAAGTTCCGTTCGAAGGCCTCGGCCGTGGCCGCCTCGTCCCGGATGTTCACGCCGTAGAAACGCGCACCCTCGGGCTCAAAGGTATTGTGCAGCTCAACCAGGTCCGGGGCTTCCTTCCGGCACGGGGCGCAGGCCGCGTACCAGAAGTTGAGGACCACGACGTCGCCGGCCCAGTCAGCGGAATTCACTTCGGTGCCGTCAAAAAGTGTGGCACTGAACTCCACGGCATCACCGCGGTCGCCGGGGGCGTACTCGGTGACTGAGCCGTCTCCGGCAATGTAGTTCTTGTTGTCTCCGGCGTTGGCCTGCTCGGCCAGGGGGTCATCCGTGGAGCAGCCGGCGACGGCAGCGGCAAAGGGGACGCTGAGGGCTAGTCCGGCGCCGAGGCGCAGGAACGAGCGGCGGCCTAGGTCCCCCGCAGGGCTCTGACGGTTCTTCAAGGATTTCCAGCTTTCATCGCGGCACGGAGAAGCCACTTCTACAACGCGTAGTAATTCTATTATGCGCCGGGCACGTTTGCAGCACCGGGCAGCAGGTCGGCACTGGGCTCGGCGTACCGCACACCCGTCAGGACCGCGCCGTCGAAGTCCAGGGTGGTGACGGAAGTGAGAGTACATTCACGCTGGCGCGGGTCATGCCAGAGCTTCTTGCCTTCCGCAGCGAGGCGGGTCACCCAGATGGGCAGCTGGTGGCTGACCAGGATCGCCTCCGCGTTGTCCCCGCCCACTTCCACCGCACGCATCCGCGCGTCGTCGACGGCGGCCATCACGCGCGCCACCTGCTTGGCATACGGTTCGCCCCAGGACGGACGCATGGGATTGCGCAGCAGCGGCCAATAGCGGGGGTTGCGCAGCTTGCTCTGGATGCGCGACATTCCCTCGAAGCGGTTTTCGGCTTCAAGGATCCGCTCTTCCGTGACGATCTCCAGTCCAAGGGCGGCCGCAATCGGGGCAGCGGTTTCCTGGGCACGGGTCAGCGGGGAAGCAACCAGGTGGACCAGGTTGGCCCCTTGGCTGCGCTGGTCGCTGAAGTGTTCCGCCACACGGTCCGCCATCCGGCGGCCCAGATCGGACAAGTGGAACTCCGGCAAGCGCCCGTAGAGAACCTTGTCCGGATTAAAGACTTCACCGTGGCGTACGAGATGTATGGATGAGCGGGACATGTGTCCCAGTTTCGCAGAGTTGGAGCCAGCCGCTAAATTATCGGAGATCAGGAACCCAATTAACTTGAACGTTTAACCAAACCGTGCAACACTAAATGCAAATGCATGAAGATGCTCCGGGAGCCCTCCCGCGGCACTGTCACAGAAGGAGTTCTCCCATGATCCCCAGCGGCCTCACCACCGGAACCTGGAACTTTGATGCTTCACACAGCGAAGTCGGCTTCACCGTCCGCCACGCGGGCATCAGCAAGGTCCGCGGAAACTTCGACAAGGTGGACGCTACCCTGACCATCGGCGAGACCCTGGCGGACACCGCCGTAACCGCCGTCATCGCAGCGGATTCCTTCAACTCCAATGACGCCAACCGCGACGGCCACGTCAAGAGCGCCGACTTCTTCGATGCCGAGCAGTTCCCGGAACTGACCTTCGCCGCCACCGGCATCGAGGGTTCCGGGTCCGATTACAAGGTCACCGGCGACCTCACCATCAAGGGCATCACCCGCACCGTGGTCCTGGACACCGAATTCAACGGCGTTGCAGTGGATCCCTTCGGCGCCACCCGCTCCGGCTTCTCCGCCAGCACCGTGATCAGCCGCAAGGACTTCGGCCTGACCTGGAACGCCGCCCTGGAAACCGGCGGCGTGCTGGTGGGAGACAAGGTCACCATCAACGTGGACGCTGCCTTCATCGCAGCGTAACCGCCCGGCACCACCGCGTTAGCCATACGGCGCAGGGCAATACCGCCAGGCAGCCCCGGACCACGTCGGTCCGGGGCTGCCTTTTTGCTGTCTGGTTGCTGTTTAGCGCCTGACTGCTGTTTAGCGCCCGGTGCCGTTTAGTACCCGGTGCCGTTTACCTGCCGGCGACCATCGGGCTTTCAGCGACCCCTGACCCCGCAGCCGCTGCCGCGATAGGCTGGAGGCTCGGCTGGGGGGCGCCCCGGCCGCCCCTGCCGGAGCAACAAACCGCCCAGCCGCCTAAGACTCCAACCAGTTAGCAGGCGGACATGACTACACCTGAGAACGCTCCCGAGCCAGGTCGCGAAAACAACCCTCCACCCGCCGGTGCCCCCGGCACTCCGAACCCTTACGGATCCCCGCAGCCGGGAGGCGGCACGCGCCCCGAGCCCCAGTACGGCCAGTACGCCTCCGGGCCGTACGGATACCAGGCGGCACAGCCCTCCGGGTACGCCTATCCCGGCGGCGGTATGGGTAAACGTGCTCCCAAGGGACCGGCTCCGCGGGAAGTGGTGATCGGATCCTGGCTCATCCTCGCTGCCGGCGTCCTGAGCCTGATCAACAACATCATTACTTCCTTCAGCCTGCCCTCGCTGCTCACGCCCGAAGAGCAGCAGACACTCACAGACTCGGGCATGACTCCCACCAGCGTGAATTCCTTCCTGGTGAGTTTTGGCATTGTGGTCGCCCTGATCGGTTTCGGCTTCTACATCCTGATAGCCGTCTTTGTCCGGAGGGGGAAAAACTGGGCCCGGATCCTGGGGACCGTGTTCGCTGCCTTCGCCCTGATCGGCATTATCACCATGGCCGCCACGTACTTCACCTCACCGCTGGGGCTGCTCTCACTGCTCTCCAGCCTGCTGGGCATTGCGGGCATTGTGATGCTCTATCTCGCCCCTTCCAACCCTTATTTCCGCACCACACCCCTGTACCCGCCGTATTGACCCGGCGAGTCCAGGAAGGGCCCCCGGAAGTCCCCGGACTGCAATATGGATAGTCCCGCCGGTTTGCGGCGGGACTTTTCCCTTCCCGCAGCGGGTTCAGTGCAGGGGTGGTCACACGGCTTCAGTGCCCGCGTAGCGTTAGGTATTCTCCCGGAAGCGCGGCGCTGCCCGCAGTCGCCTCCGGAGACGCCGTTTCCGCCGCGAAGGGGATCACCATGGCCTCACTTCTTCCTAACCGCCGACGCCAAAACCATCAGGGGCAACTGACAGAACCGGTGAATGATTTCACCTTCCCGGCTCCCCCGCCGCATCCGCCGTCGCAGAATCTGCCGAAGGGTATGGATAACAGCAATGCCCTGGACAGCAACGCTCTGGACAGCGCTGCCGCAGCCGGAGGCCCCTCACGGAACGAGGAAGAAGTATTGGCCTTGTGGTTCCGGAAAGGAGTCCTGGGACTTACTGCTTGGCTGGCCGCCGGGGCCAGGGGGGTGGGCCGGTGGCTCCTCGCCGGAGCACGGGGACTCCAGGCGTGGCTCCGCATCGGGTTGCACATAGCGGCGCTTCGGCTGCGCGCAGGTGCCGAGCGGGCCCAAGCAGGCGCCCGCACCGGAGCACACCGAGTACAGACAGGCGCCCAAACTACCTCACGCCACATTCACGCCGGGGCACACGCAGCATCCCTGCGCATCCAAGCCGGCGCCCACGCCACCACCAACACAGCCCGCGCCGGAGCACACCGAGTCCAATCCGGTGCCCAAACCACCTCACGCCACATCCACGCCGGCGCACACGCAGCATCCCTGCGCATCCAAGCCGGCGCCCACGCCACCACCCGCACCGCCCGCGCCGGAGCACACCGAGTCCAATCCGGCGCCCAAACTACCTCACGCCACATCCACGCCGGCGCACACGCAGCATCCCTGCGCATCCAAGCCGGCGCCCACGCCACCACCCGCACAGCCCGCGCCGGAGCACACCGAGTCCAGGTCAGCGCCCAAACCACCTCGCGCCACATCCACGCCGGCGCACACGCAGCATCCCTGCGCATCCAAGCCGGCGCCCACGCCACCACCAACACAGCCCGCGCCGGCGCCCACCAGGTCCAGACCGGTGCCCGGACCGCTGCTGCTCAGACGCGGGCCGCGGCCCGGTGGATGCGAAAAAAGCTCCCCTCTGCCACGGGCAACCCGGCGCCCTTCATCGCAATTTCCTGTACTTGTGTTGCCGGTGCCGGCGCGCTCAACCTCGGTGACACCTTCTCAGCGGTTTCCCGCCTTCCCGTGCCGGAGTCCCTGCCGGGGGTGCTGTCCATCCTCGAACGGTTCGGCGTCAACGGTTCGCAGTACGTCAGGGCCGTGGCGATCGTGGAAGTGGCCTACGCCCTGGTGTTCTTCGGCGTCGCGCTCCTGCTTGCCGTCTGCATTTGGGAAAAACGCCGCTGGGCCCAGGTGACGGCGGCCGTACTGGCAGTCGCAGCTCTGGCGTACGCCATCCCGGCGGGCACAGGCGTTCAGACGGCCGCCGCAGCAGCCGCCGCCCTGGGGGCTGGCTTGACCTTCACCAAGGGCGCGGCTCCATGGTTCCGTTCCCCGCGCCGCAGCGCCGCACAGGTCGACGCGCAGCAGGACTACACCGCAGGTCACGGAATGGATAACCCGGAGCCCGGCGTCGTATCTCCGGGCCGGACAGAGCCGGCCCGCCCGGACGCTGTTTAGCGTGCCAGACGGGCCCGCGCGTCGGATGCGATCTCCGATACCTGGGCCCGCTGGGCGTGGTAGGCCAGGATCTGCAGTTCCGTAGCCATATCCACCTTGCGGATCTGGACGTTCGGCGGTGCCTGCAGCACCACCGGCGCGAAGCTGAGGATGCTGGTGATGCCGGACGCCACCAGCCGGTCGCACAGTTCCTGGGCGACGTCGGCCGGGACGGAGAGCACCGCCATGTTCGCCCGCGTTTTCACCAGCACGGTTTCGAGCGACTGGATGGGGCTGATCTTCAACCAGCCGACCTCCTGGCCGATTACCATCTGGTCCGCATCGAAAAGGGCCACCACTTCGAAGCCGCGGCTGCCGAAACCGGGATAGCCGGCCAGTGCACGCCCCAGGTTGCCTGCACCCACTATCGCCACCCGCCAGTTCAGCGTCAGTCCCAAGGCCGCAGAGATCTGCCCGCTCAGGTACGGCACGTCGTATCCCACCCCCCGGGTCCCATAGGAGCCCAGGTAGGAGAGGTCCTTGCGCAGCTTCGGGGAGTTCACTCCCGCTGCCTCAGCCAGCTCCTCGGAGGACACCCGCTCTATGCCGTCAGCGAGCATCACGGACAAGGCACGCAGATAAATGGTCAGGCGGGCCAGCGACGCCGGAGGGATATGCCGCTGGGTTCCGGGCCTGGCGGCCGGCGGGGCCTGGTCGCTGTTTGCGGTTTCCCGTTCCATAGCGGTCTGCTCCTCGGCTGAGCGGGCTTCTTCCGGCATCATCATGCCCCCAGCAGCCGTCTGAGGCGCGTTTCATCGATGGTCCAAAAATCCCTTTGCACACCGTCGATGAACAGCACCGGTATCTCCTCGCCGAAACGGGCCGCGAGTTCGGGGGCTTCCTCGGCATTTTGCTCCTGCCATGGCACGCCCAGTTCCCCGCCCACGCGCTTGAGCACTAACCGGGCCTCTTCACACAGGTGGCAGCCCGGTCGGGTCAGGAGGACAACTTCGGGTCCGGCGGATTCGCTCATAGTTCCAAAATAGCGCCAAACCTCGCGATTTCCGCGCCCGGGCCTGGATTTGCGTAGACTCGGAATATGCCCCGATCCACCGCAGTCCGAGCCAGCGGGACCACGTCTGCAGCGGGCAAGCCGGGCGAGGCGGCCTTCTTCGATGTGGACAACACGCTGATGCGCGGAGCCAGCCTGTTCCATGTGGGCCGCAAGTTGCACCAGCGGAAAGTCTTTACCCTGCGGGAAGCCGCCGGCTTTGCCGGCAAGCAGCTGCGTTTCATGCTCCAGGGCGAGAACCTCAAGGACGTCCACTCGGTCCGGGACGCGGCACTGGCCTTCGCCATCGGACTGTCGTCGGAAGATGTCCGCACGCTTGGTGAAGAGGTCTACGACGAGATGATCGTCTCAAAAATATGGCCCGGCACCCGCGCCCTGACCCAGCAGCACATGAAGTCCGGCAGGCCGGTATGGCTGGTGACCGGAACCCCGGTGGAGGTCGCTTCGGTGATCGCGTCGCGGCTCAACCTCACGGGTGCCCTGGGCACGGTCAGCGAGGTCACCGACGGCCTCTATACCGGGCGGCTGGTGGGCGAGTTCCTCCACGGGCAGGCCAAGGCCGACGGCGTTTTGGCACTGGCGGAAAAGGAAGGCCTGGAGCTGGAAAACTGCTGGGCCTACAGCGACTCCTATAACGACGTTCCGTTGCTGAGCATGGTGGGTCATCCGGTAGCCATCAACCCGGACGCCCGGCTGCGCCGTCACGCCCGCGAACGCAACTGGCCCGTTTATGACTTCCGCTCCGGCCGCAGGGCAGCAACCCTGGGCCTGAAGTCCGCAACCGTGGCCGGCGCCGCCTACGGCCTCTGGCGGGGCTTCACCCGGGTCCGCGGCCGCTGAGCCGAAACACGCCTTAAAAGCCGAAGCCCGCCGTCCCGGAAGACTGGCGGGCTCTGCCACAGCGGACCGGCAAACTGCACGGGACGCTGACAGCGGTCGCGGAGAAGTGGTTACTTCTTATTGCGGCGCTGGTGGCGGGTCTTGCGAAGCAGCTTGCGGTGCTTCTTCTTGGCCATACGCTTGCGGCGCTTCTTGATTACTGAACCCACAGAGTCCTCACAAACTAATTAGGAGTCACCGGTATCCATCCCCTGCGGCCCAGGGCCGCAGGGAGTGCACGCCGGTAGTTACTTGCGACGATTAAAACGTTCCTTAACAGGGTACAGCGTCGGCGCTGCGGTAATTGACAGCATGGAACCGCTGGCGTGCTGCTTCCTCACGCGGTGTCGGAACGCCGGTCAATGACGGCGTCTCGAAGCACCTTCTGCACGGCCGACTCCGGAACCCGGTAGGACCGGCCAAAGCGGACCGCCGGCAGCTCACCTGAGTGGACCAGCCGGTAGACCGTCATTTTGGAAACGCGCATGACATCGGCGACTTCCGACACCGTCAGAAACCGCACATCCGAGAAGTTTCCCTCGTCTGCCATTTATCCCTGTCCCTTTGCTCATTAGCTGCCGCTCCCGCAGCCCGGCATTGGAGAATACTGAGCTGAAAGACATCGCGTAATACGCCACGGCGACGTGAGTCCGGCCCCGTTTGTCCCTACTGTAGTGGCTGGAGTAACCATAGTGGAAGTTCTTTCCCTCCACGATGCCCGGCAGGAACGGAACAGCTAGATAACTCCCTGGGCCAGCATGGCATCGGCCACCTTGACGAACCCGCTGATGTTCGCGCCCACCACGTAGTCGCCCGGCGCTCCGTACTCCTCCGCTGTGCGCGCGCAGCGCTCATGGATGTTCACCATGATTTCGGACAGCCGGCGCTCGGTGTGCTCAAAGGACCAGGAATCCCGGCTGGCGTTCTGCTGCATTTCCAGGGCCGAAGTTGCCACCCCGCCGGCGTTGGCTGCCTTGCCGGGTCCAAAGAGCACGCCGGCGCCCTGGAACGCCGAAATGGCCGCCGGGGTGCAGGGCATGTTGGCGCCTTCGGCCACCGCCCGGACCCCGGACTGGATCAGGGCCAGCGCGTTGTCCTCGTCCAATTCGTTCTGGGTGGCGCAGGGCAGGGCGACGCCGGCGCCCGCGTCCCAGATCGACCCGCCTTCCACATACTTCACCGAGTGTCCGCGGCGCTGGGCGTACTCGGAGATTCGCCCGCGTTCGATTTCCTTGATCTGCCGCAGCAACGGTACGTCAATGCCCTTCTCGTCCACCACGTACCCGGAGGAATCGGAGCAGGCCACCACGCTGGCGCCCAGCATCTGCGCCTTGTCAATGGCGTTGATGGCGACGTTGCCGGATCCCGAGACGATCACCCGCTGCCCGTCCAAGCTCATGCCCTTGGTTTTGAGCATTTCCTCCACGAACATCACCACGCCGTACCCGGTGGCTTCGGGGCGGACCAGGGACCCGCCCCAGCTCACGCCCTTACCGGTGAGCACGCCGGATTCGTAGCGGTTGGTGATGCGTTTGTACTGCCCGAAGAGATAGCCGATTTCCCGGCCGCCCACGCCGATGTCCCCTGCCGGAACATCCGTGTACTCCCCGATGTGCCGGTACAGCTCGGTCATGAAGGACTGGCAGAAGCGCATTACCTCGGCGTCGGACTTTCCGCGCGGGTCAAAGTCGGAGCCGCCCTTGCCGCCGCCGATGGGCATGCCGGTAAGCGCGTTCTTGAAAATCTGCTCGAACCCGAGGAATTTGATGATGCCCAGGTAGACGGACGGGTGGAACCTCAGCCCGCCTTTGTACGGCCCCAGCGCCGAATTGAATTCCACCCGGAAGCCGCGGTTGATCTGGACCGCACCTTTGTCATCCACCCAGGGAACCCGGAAGATGATCTGCCGCTCCGGCTCGCAGATGCGCTGCAGGATAGCCGCTTCGGCGAACTCCGGGTGCTTGCGCAAGACCGGCGCCAGCGAATCGAAGACCTCCACCACGGCTTGGTGGAACTCTGTTTCGCCGGGATTGCGGCGGAAAACGTCGTCGCGCACACGGGTGAGTACTCGTTCCATGTCCTGCTCCTTATGCGTCGGGGCACCGTCAGCACTACGCTAGTCCGGCGGGTGCCCTGACGCGATGCGCGCGTAACGAACGGGCCGCACGTCACCCCTACGGGCGGCGGCGGCGGAATTTGGGCAGCTGTCCGAACAGGTCCGCGGCACGCTCTGCAGCACGGCCGACGGTACGGCCCAGGTTCTGGACACCGGCGTCCAGGGGCAGCGGACGGGCCTCCGCAGCACCGGGAACGAGGGCACCGGCGGCAGCCGCCGCCGCGGTGGTGCGCGCGGTTCCCACGGAAGCCAGGCGCGGTGTATGCCCGCTCAGGGAAGACAGTTCGAAGGCCCGCAGCCAGAGCACGAGCTCCTCCAGGGGGGCGGCCTGCAGCGAGTAATAACGGCGCTGCCCTTCAGCGCGCATGGTGACGAGTCCTGCGTCGCGGAGCACCTTCAGGTGCTTGGACACCGTGGGCTGGCTGACCTCCAGCTCCTCCACCAGCGTCCCTACGGACTTGTCCCCGGTACGCAGGGCACCGAGGATTTCGCGGCGGGTGCCTTCCGCGATTACAGCAAATACATCGTCACAGACCATGGATTTACCCTAACCGCATACGGGTGCCCGGGCATCTTCGGGCTCAGCTAATCGAACCAGGGATCCAGCCCGTGCAGCGGGAAAAGCTCCTTGCGGGTGGCCATCACCGTGCGGTCGATCCCGTCATTTGGGTCGTATCCCACTTCCCAGGAACGCCACCACAGGTCCGCCCCGTCCCCCATGACGTCCGTGCATTTGACACCGTGTTTTTCCAGCACGTAGTCCCGCCAGGCCGCGGGCACGGGCGTTGAGGGACGCACCCGCCCGTTGGCGGCCACGGAAATGAGCAGGGCCCAGGAGCGGGGCACCACGGATGCCACGTTGTAGCCGCCCCCGCCGGTGGCAATCCAGCGGCCTTCGCACAGCCGGCCGGCCAGGTCACTGATGGTCAGCGCAACCTGCCGCTGCGCCTCAACGCTGATGCGCAGGTTGGTCAGCGGATCGTCCTTGTGGCTGTCGCACCCGTGCTGGCTGACAATCACTTCCGGGGCAAACGCCTCGGTCAGCTGCGGAACCACCGCGTGGAAGGCCCGCAGCCAGCCGGCGTCCGTGGTGCCGGCAGGAAGGGCGATGTTCACGGCCGTGCCCTCCGCGCCCTTTCCTCCGGTCTCGTTGGCGAACCCGGTGCCGGGGAAAAGGGTCAAACCGCTTTCGTGCAGCGAAATGGTCATCACCCGGGGATCGTCCCAGAAAATGTTCTGCGTTCCGTCGCCGTGGTGGGCGTCGACGTCGATGTACACCACCCGCTGCACGCCCCGGTCGAGGAGGCGCGCGACGGCGGCCGCGGCGTCGTTGTACACGCAGAACCCCGCCGCCTTCTCACGGCCGGCATGGTGCATTCCCCCGGAAAAGTTCACTGCGTGCAGCACACTGCCCGAAAGCACGGCGTCCGCGGCCGCCAGCGAACCGCCCACCAGCCGTGCGCTGGCCTCATGCATGCCTGCAAAGGCCGGGTTGTCTTCGGTGCCAAGGCCCATGGCCGCATTGCAGTCCGACGGATCGGCACTTGCGGCCTGCACGGCACTGACGTAATCAAAGCTGTGCACGGTCAGCAGGTCCGCGGCGTCGGCAACGTAGGGCTGTTCCAGACGGACGCCCTCCACGTCGAAAAGCCCCAGTTCCCGGACCAGCCGTGCAGTGAGGTCCAACCGGTGCGGGCTCATGGGATGGCCTGCACCGAAGTTGTAGGCCAGCAGCGATTCATCCCACACAATGCACGTTGGCATGACGGGAAGGCTGAGCCCGGAACTGATCATGCAGACAGGGTACGTGATCCGGGGGTTACTCTGATATTGGGGTCCGTGCCCGGCTGCCGGATCAAACCCTTTAGCGCGCTCTGCTGGATTATGGTTGCTGTGCTGAATCACCGCGGACAAGAACGGAAACTGGAACCAAGAGACCATGGCACT
Organism: Arthrobacter sp. zg-Y20; assembly: GCF_030142075.1. Classification (NCBI taxonomy): domain Bacteria; kingdom Bacillati; phylum Actinomycetota; class Actinomycetes; order Micrococcales; family Micrococcaceae; genus Arthrobacter; species Arthrobacter sp. zg-Y20. Next base: position 2,967,539 of record NZ_CP126241.1, read on the forward strand.
TCCTCGGCAGCCACTCCTGCAAATGAACCCCCGAAGCGAACGTTCGTTCCTTTCCGCAGCCCGCGAATTCGTCGACAACATGGTCAGCGGCCGTCCGGCGCGCCTGGCACTGACGGTCTTCGCCCTGGTCATCCTGCTCTTTACCGCCCTCCTGAGCCTGCCGGTGGCCTCCACCAGCGGCGAGGCCACCCCCCTGCACGATGCCCTGTTCACTGCAGTATCGGCTGTGTGCGTCACCGGCCTGACCGTGGTCTCCACGGCCACCTACTGGTCAACGTTCGGGCAGGTGCTGATCCTGATCGCCATCCAGGTGGGCGGCCTGGGCATCCTGACACTCGCTTCCCTCCTGGCGCTGGCCGTGAACAAGCGCCTGGGCGTGCGCGGCAAGCTTCTCGCCCAGGAAAGCATGAACACCGGGCGGCTGGGCGAAGTAGGCCACCTCCTGCGCATTGTCTTCAGCACCGCCGTCGTCATTGAACTGGCCCTGGCCGCGGCCATGGCGCCGCGGTTCATGATCCTGGGCGAATCCTTCGGGCAGGCAATCTGGCACGCGGTGTTCTACTCCATCTCAGCCTTCAACAATGCCGGCTTCACCCCGCACTCGGACGGCCTGGTCCCCTATGAGGAGGACCTGTGGATCCTGGTTCCGCTGATGCTGGGGGTGTTCATTGGCTCCCTCGGCTTCCCGGTGATCATGGTCCTGCTGCGGACCCGCCACCGCCTCAGCAAATGGAACCTCCACACCAAGCTCACCGTCCTGGTGTCCCTGATCCTGCTGGTGGTGGGAGCAGTGGTGTGGGGTGCCTTCGAATGGTTCAACACCCGCACCATCGCTGACCTGTCCTTCTCGGACAAGATCATCCACTCCCTGTTCGCCTCGGTCATGACCCGCTCCGGCGGGTTCAACCTCGTCTCCATGTCGGACCTGGATTCCAGCACCCTGCTCGTCACCGACATGCTGATGTTCGCCGGCGGCGGCTCGGCCTCCACCGCCGGCGGCATCAAGGTCACCACCATTGCCGTGCTGTTCCTGGCCGTGGTGGCCGAAGCCCGCGGCGACTCGGACGTCCGGGCCTTTGGCCGGACCATCCCGCAAAGCGCCATGCGGGTGGCCATTTCGGTGACCATCCTGGGCGCCACCCTGGTCTCCGTAGCCACGCTCGCCCTGCTGGTCATCACCAACGAAACCCTGCAGCCGGTACTGTTCGAAGTGATCTCCGCGTTTGCCACCGTGGGCCTCAGCACGGGCCTCAGCGAGGTCCTGCCGCCGTCGGGCAAGTACGTGCTCTCCCTGCTGATGTTCGCCGGACGCGTCGGCACCATTACCCTTGCCGCGGCCCTGGCCGTGCGCCAGCGCAACACCCTGTACCACTACCCCGAAGAAAGGCCGATCATTGGCTGACAGACCTCCACACAACGCCCCGGTACTGGTGATCGGCCTGGGCCGCTTCGGTGCCGCTACCGCCGAACAGCTGGTCCGGCAGGGACGCGAAGTCCTGGCCGTGGAACGCGACCCCGCGCTGGTGCAGAAAGCCTCCGGCATCCTCACCCACGTGGTGCAGGCCGACGCCACCAACATCGAGGCGCTCAAGCAGCTGGGCGCCGAGGACTTCTCCGCCGCCGTCGTGGGCGTGGGCACCTCCATCGAGTCCAGCGTGCTGATCACCGTGAACCTCGTGGACCTGGGCATCGAGCACCTCTGGGTTAAAGCCATCACTCCGGCGCACGGCAAGATCCTTACCCGGATCGGCGCCAACCACGTCATCTACCCGGAGGCCGACGCCGGCCGCCGCGCAGCACACCTGGTGGGCGGCCGGATGCTGGACTTCATTGAATTCGACGACGGCTTCGCCATCGTGAAAATGTACCCGCCCAAGGAGACGCAGGGCTTCACCCTGGGCGAGGCCAATGTACGGGCGAAGTACGGAGTGACCGTGGTAGGCGTGAAGTCGCCGGGCGAGGACTTCACCTACGCCCAGCCGGACACCAAAGTCTCCAGCCGGGACACCCTGATCGTGGCCGGGCACGTCGATCTGCTCGAGCGGTTCGCGGCACGGCCGTAGGGTCTGGTTCCCCGCCGGTGGCTTGGTTCGGCTCCCGCCTTCGGGCGTGGCGCCGGTTCAGCTCCCGCCTTCGGGCGTGGCTCCGGCTCGGCTACCGGCTTCGGGCGTGGCTCCGGCTCGGCTACCGCCTTCGGGCGTGGCTCCGGCGGCAACGAAATTCCTCGCTCGCAGAGCTCGCTTGGAATATTAAAGCCGCCTCCGCCACACCCTGCGGCGGTACGGGTCTTCTCCCCGTCTCATCTGCAGGGTGCTACCGGAACGCCCCCTCGGGGCGAAGCGCACCAACTGTGAGGCCATTCGACCGGAAACGAAGAGCCCCGAACCTCAGGGATGCGGGCCGTTCCCGGAAAACCCTGCGGTTTGGGTGAAACCCCTCGTTTTGTGCAATTCCCCGCGCTGCGCGGCGCAGGGAATGCCACAATCCGCAGGGAATACGACAAACCGCAGGGTCCCGGGGCGCCGTGCTGGACTTGCAGCGGCCGGACCCGGCGGATGCAAAGGCGTAATCGACCGCCCGGAGGCAAGTCAGCGGGCCAGGGCTAAGCCGTCAACTGCTTCGTGATTTCTTCGGCGCGGGCCGTCGCTGCCCGGGCACCGGCTTCGATGATGGCCGGAAGGCCGCGCTCGTCGAAGGTCTTGATGGCTGCCTCCGTGGTGCCGTTGGGGCTGGTGACGCCGCGGCGCAGGGCCGTGGCGTCGGCGTCGGGCTCGGCCAGCATGTAGCCGGCACCGGCGACCGTTTCGCGTGCGAGCAGGGCGGAAAGGTCCGGGTCCAGGCCCAATTCCACACCGGCACGCGCCATCGCCTCAGCCAGGTAGAACGCGTACGCCGGGCCGGAACCGCTGATGGCGGAAACGGCGTCGACCTGTTCCTCGGGCACCTCCACCACTGTTCCGGTGGCCGCGAGGACCCGGCGGGCCAGTTCCATCGCTTCGGAGCCGGCCGAGGTGCCGGCAGAAATGGATACGACGCCGCGGCCCAGCCGGGACGGCGTGTTCGGCATGGCGCGGACTACCGGCTGTCCGGCAGGAAGCAGTGATTCCATCAGCTCCAGCGGTACGGCCGCGGCGACGCTGAGCACGACGGCGCCCCGGGGCAGCGCGTCAGCGACTTCGCGCAGCAGGTCAGCCACCCCCACGGGTTTGACGCCCACAATGACCAGGTCCGCTCCCGCTACGGCCTTTCGGTTCGACTCGGCGTCCTCGCCGCCGGCCAGCACCGTGATGCCGTGCGCGGCGCGCAGCTCTTCCGCCCGCTCCGGGCGCCGGACCGTGGCGGTGACCTGCTCAGCGGGCAGTCCGCCCGCGAGGATCCCGCCAAGGATCGCTTCGTTCATTGAGCCGCAGCCCAAAAATGCCAGTCGGGGATTCGATGCACTGTCCATGGCTTCGATTCTGTCATGGACCTTCCACGGACCGGTCAGGCGCCGAGACTGCTGCTGGGGCCGCCGACCGGCGCTTTGGGACGCAGGTGCTCCCGGGCGAAGTCCAGGGTCTGTTTCAGCTGCTCTTCGCGCTCCCCTGCTCCCCTGCTTCTCCGGGTGCTGACCTCGATGGCCACCACACCCTTGAAGCCGGCGCCGGCAAGGTAGGAAAGGGCTTCGGCGCAGCGCTGCGTACCTTCGCCCGGGAGCAGGTGCTCATCCTTGCCGTTGGGGGTTCCGTCGGTCAGGTGGACGTGGCTGAGCCGGTCACCGAGTTTGCGGATCTGTTCAAAGGAGTCCATGCCCGCAATCGCTGCGTGGGAGAAGTCCCACGTCACGTGCTCGTAGGGTTCCGGAACCGGGTTCCAATGCGGCAGGTATGCCTTCGCCTCACGGCCGCGGACGCGCCACGGGTACATGTTCTCCACCGCGATGGTGACCCCGTACTGCTCCGCGATGGTCTTGACCCCTTCGGCGAAGTTCTCGGCATAACCGGTCTGCCAGCGGAACGGCGGGTGCGTCACCACGGTGGAGGCACCAACCTCGGCAGCCATGGCCGCAGACATCTCAATCTTGGTCCAGGCTTTGCCCCAGACCTGCTGGGTCAGGAGCAGGGTGGGTGCGTGGATGGCGAGGATGGGTTGCTGGTACCGCTCGCTCAGGTCACGGAGGGTGTCCGGGTTTTGGCTGATGGAGCTGTTGGTGACCATGATTTCGACGCCGTCATAGCCGAGGTCATGGGACACGGCGAAGGCATCGTGCACCGAGAGCGGATACACGGAGGCACTCGAAAGCGCGACCGGGATTTCAGTCGGTGCGGTCAGCGGCTGCACGGCGGCCGTCGAGGGGACGGCGGAAGGTGACGGAGTCATTTTCAGCTGTGCTTTCCGTTGGTGGAAGGAGCGGCTCCCGCAGGGACGAGGAACTCCTCGCCTTCCGCGGGGCCGCGGGGAAGGTCCCCGGTGGTTTCAAACCGCAGCGTATCGAAACGCCGCAGGATTAGGCCCTCGCGGAGCGCCCAGGGGCAGATCCGCAGGACGGGCACGTCAAAGGCTTCCATGGCGGCCTGGGCTACCAGTGCCCCGGCAAGCATCTGCGGTGCCCGCAGCGCGGAGACCCCGTCCAGTTCCGCACGGTCCCGGGAACTCATCGCTCCCAGCCGCTTGGTCCAGAGGGACAGGTCCTCCAGCGTGAGCCGGCGGGGCACAAAAGGTCCGGCGGCCGACGGCGCGGCCCCGGCAATGCGCGCAAGCGAGCGGAAGGTCTTGGATGTTCCGGTCACCAGGTCCGGGCGCCCGACGGCGGCGAACTCCTCCGCCGCGTCGCCGACCAGCCCGCGGATGTACTTGCGCAGCTTCTTGATGCTCTTGGGGGTGGGCGGGTCATCGGGCAGCCAGTCCCGGGTCAGGCGGCCGGCGCCCAGGGGCAGGGACCGGGCAATCTCGGGCAGCTCATCATGGCCCATCGCCATCTCGAAGGAGCCGCCGCCAATGTCCAGGTCCAGGATGGTTCCCGCTCCCCAGCCGTACCAGCGGCGGGCAGCCAGGAACGTCATGGCCGCTTCGTCGCCGCCGGACAGTTCTTCCAGCCGGACGGGGGTCTCGCGGTGCACCCGGGCCAGGACCTCGGCACCGTTGGCTGATTCCCGGATGGCCGACGTGGAGAACGCCAGAAGGTCCTGGGCGCCGTGCCGGCGGGCAAAGTCCCACGCCTCGCTGACGAACCCGACCAGCTCATCCTGCCCCGCTTCGCTGATCGCGCCGTCGGGGTCCAAATAGGACACCAGCTGCAGGGGACGCTTGTGCGAGGCGAAGGGAGACGGGCGGGCACCGGGACGCGCGTCCACCAGCAGCAGGTGGACGGTATTGGACCCTATGTCGAGGACGCCTAGGCGCATGTTTCCATTATGGACTCTACCCGTCCCCTACTTCTTCGCCGCGGCCTTCTTCGGAGCCGCCCGCTTGCGCACCGGCTTCTTGGCGGCCGGGGCCTTCTCCCGCTTCTCTGCGAGCAGTTCGATCGCCTGCTCGCGGGTCAGTTCCTCGATGGCCGTGGACCGGGGCACCGTGATGTTGGTGATGCCGTCTGTGATGTAGGGGCCGAACCGGCCGTCCTTCACCACAATGGGCTTCTCCGACACCGGGTCAACACCGAACTCGGCCAGCGGAGCCGCTGCCTGCCGGCCGCCGCGCTGCTTGGGCTGGGAGTAGATCTCCAGTGCCTGCTCCAGGGTGATCGTGAAGATCTCCTCTTCCGAACCGATGGAGCGCGAATCGGAACCCTTCTTCAGGTACGGCCCAAAACGGCCGTTCTGCACGGTGATCTCGTTGCCCTCGGCGTCGGTACCCAGGACGCGCGGCAGCTTCATGAGCTTCAGCGCCTCCTCCAGGGTGACCGTCTCCACGCTCATGGACTTGAACAGCGAACCGGTGCGCGGCTTCGCCTTCACGGGCTTCTTCGGCGGCTTGGGCTTGCCGTTCTTGTAGTACTCCACCGGCTGGTTGGCCAGGTCCTCTTCGGTGGGCTCCGGGATCAGCTCGATCACGTACGGACCGTAGCGGCCGTTGCGGGCCACGATGGTCCGCCCGGTCTCCGGGTCGGTGCCGAGCACCCGTTCCTCGGGAGCCGCCGTCTCCATCAGTTCGATGGCCTTTTCGGCGGTGAGTTCGTCCGGGGCAAGGTCCTCGGGCACGTTCGCCCGCTCCGGCTCGGTTCCCTCCGGGGCGTCCGCGGGCAGCGGGCGCTCCAGGTAGGGACCGAACTTGCCCACGCGCAGCATGATGCCGTCGGCAATTTCGATGGAGTTGATGGCCTTGGCATCGATTTCGCCGAGGTCGTTCACGATGGTGTGCAGGCCGGTTTCAACCCGGTCGCCGTAGTAGAACTGGTTCAGCCATTCCACGCGTCCGGCTTCGCCGCGGGCAATGCGGTCCAGGTCTTCTTCGAGTTCTGCGGTGAAGTCGTAGTCCACGTAGTCCGTAAAGTGCTCTTCCAGCAGGCGGACCACGGAGAACGCAATCCAGCTGGGCACCAGGGCCTGTCCGCGGCTGCTCACGTAGCCGCGGTCCATGATGGTGGAAATGGTGGCGGCGTAGGTGGACGGACGGCCGATGCCGAGCTCTTCGAGCATCTTCACCAGCGACGCTTCAGTGAACCGCGGCGGCGGGGAGGTTTCGTGGCCGCCGGCGGCAATGTCCGCAGCGGTCAGCCGGTCCTCGGCTTTCAGCACCGGCAGGCGCGCACCCTCGGTGCCCTCGGCGTCGTCGTCCTCGCGCACGGCGTCGCGGCCCTCTTCATAGGCGGCCATGAAACCGCGGAAGGTTATGACCGTACCGGAGGCCGAGAACTCGGCGTCGCGCCCGTCGGTGGAAACTGCGCCGATGCGCACGGAGGCGGTGGAACCCTTGGCGTCGGCCATCTGGGAGGCGACGGTGCGCTTCCAGATCAGTTCGTACAGCCGGAACTCATCGCCGCGCAGCGAGGACGCCACCTGGGCGGGGGTGCGGAAGGAGTCACCGGCGGGCCGGATGGCTTCGTGGGCTTCCTGGGCGTTCTTGGACTTGCCCTTGTACACGCGCCGGGCCTCGGGCACGTACTCGGGGCCGTACAGTTCCGAGGCCTGCCGGCGGGCGGCGTTGATCGCCTGGTCCGACAGCGCCGGGGAGTCCGTACGCATATAGGTGATGTAACCGTTTTCATACAGCCGCTGGGCCACCTGCATGGTCACTCGGGAGGAGAAGCGCAGCTTACGGCCGGCCTCCTGCTGCAGGGTGGAGGTGGTGAACGGAGCGGCCGGACGGCGCGTGTAGGGCTTGGTGTCCACGGAGCGGACCGTGAACGCAGCCGATTCCAGGCCGGCGGCCAGGGACACGGCCGAGGCTTCGTCCAGGTGCACGGCGGTCTTGGATTTCAGCTCCCCGCGGTCGGTGAAGTCCTTGCCGGTGGCTACGCGGGCGCCGTCAACGGCCACGAGGCGGGCCTTGAACCTCTCGGCAGCCTCGGTGGCGAAGGCGCCCACCAGGTCCCAGTACGACGCCGGGCGGAACGCCATGCGTTCCCGCTCGCGTTCGACCACCAGGCGGGTGGCAACGGACTGAACACGCCCGGCGGACAGGCCGCGGGCCACCTTGCGCCAGAGCACGGGGGAAATTTCATAGCCGTACAGCCGGTCAAGGATGCGGCGGGTTTCCTGGGCGTCCACCATGGCCACGTCAACGTCGCGCATTTCCAGCAGCGCACGCTGGATGGCTTCGCGGGTGATTTCCGGGAAAGTCAGGCGGTGCACGGGCACCTTGGGCTTGAGGACCTGCAGCAGGTGCCATGCAATGGCTTCGCCCTCGCGGTCACCGTCAGTTGCGAGATAGAGCTCGTCGGCGTCCTTCAGGGCGGCCTTGAGCTCGGCCACCTTTTTCCTCTTGTCCGGGGACACCACGTAGTACGGCTCGAAGTCCTTGTCGAGGTCCACGGCGAACTTGCCCACAGCTGTCTTCTTCAGCTCTGCGGGCAGGTCGGAGGGCTGCGGAAGATCGCGGATGTGCCCCATCGACGCCGTCACCTCGAAGCCTTCGCCCAGGTACCCGGCGATGGTCTTGCCCTTGGCCGGAGACTCGACAATTACAAGCTTCTTCTTGCCGGTCTTCTTGTCCGTTGCCTTAACTGGCACTGTTCTCCTACGTAACGGGGTTCAAAATTATCGGGGACGCCTTGCGCCCTGGGTGTCCGGTGCATCCACGCCCCGGCCATCACAGTCCGGTTCATCCACAGACAGTATGCGCGATGCCCCAGCACTAGGGTAACCATAAAGCACCGCCGGCACTGACCTGCAACAGGATCGGCCGGGACCTATCTGTAAAGCGGAACGAGGAAGCCGTCCACCACCAGATTACGCACTTCCCGGACCAGGTCGGAGCCGAACTCAGGATCGGAGCGGTCCAGCAGTGCTGCCAGGGCGGAGGTAATCTGCCCGACGGACAGCTCGCCGTCGCAGGCGGAAACGAAGCCGGTGAGCTCCGTGCTCATCAGATTGGTCCGGCGCAGCCCGGCGCCCTGGCGGAGCAGGATCACACCCGGGTGTTCGGCGCCGGGACGCTGGTGGCGTTCCTCGGTCACGTCGTCGGCCACGGTCAGATGCGCGGAAGACAAATCGGCCTGCGCTCCCGCCCAGTCGAAACGCCGCACCGCGGCGTCCAGGTGCGGGCCCATGGGCTGCTCCACGGGATGGGTGATCTCCTCGAACCGGCGCAGCGGTTCGGCGCCGGCCTTGCGCCGGCGGCGCAGCCACAGTGAGCCGAAGCCCACAGACCCGACGCCGCGCGAGGCGAAGTCTGCCAGGTAACCGGCATAGGCGGCCGTGTATTGCTCCCGGTCCCGGCCCTGGGCAGCATCCCGCAGCCACATTTCGGCGTACTCGGCCGGGGTCAGCGTCTCGCGCTGGATCACCCAGGCGTCGGTGCCCTCGGGCAGCCACTGCTCGATGCGCGCATACCAGTTCTCCTCCTCGCCGGCAGGAATCTCCCAATTGCCCAGCATCTGTGCGGTGCCGCCCGGACGCAGCACCTGCTCCAGACCGGAAACCAGCGCGGACACGATGCCGTCACCGGCAAGCCCTCCGTCGCGGTAGGTGAAGCGGTCATCTTCAGAGCCGGCGCCCGTGCGCGGCGTGATGACGAACGGGGGGTTGGACACCACCAGGTCGAATTTCTCGCCGGCCACCGGCTCCAACAGGCTGCCCAGCCGCAGCGTGAACCGGTCTTCCGGCTGGTCCGGGTCGATGTCCAGCTGGGCGGCGTTGAGCATCAGGTTGAAGCGGGCGAAGCCCAGCGCGCGTTCGGACACATCGGTGGCGGTGACGTGGTCCGCGTGGCGGAGCAGGTGGAAAGCCTGGATACCGCAACCGGTGCCGAGGTCCAGGGCCCGGCCCACGGGATTGCGCACCGTGAGCTGCGCAAGGCTCAGGGAGGCCTGGCCGATGCCCAGCACATGGTCGCGGCGCAGCACGCCGGGGCGCTGGTGGCTGCCCAGGTCGCTGGCGACCCATAGATCAGCGTCGGGGTTCCCCTCGGTGGGCGTGCCGCCGTCGTCAGCGCCGTAGGGCCGCAGGTCCACCGCCGCACGGAAGGTGCCGAAAATGAGGCCGCGCTCAATGAGCCCGAGTTCCAGCAGGCCTTCGGTGCCCGTGCGCGGCATGGCAGCATCCAGCTGTGCCCGCTCCACGGTCTCCCCCAGCAGCCAGAGCAGCACCGGCAGTGCTACCCGGCGCGGTTCTGCCGCATCGGCCGCGGCACGGCAGGCCAGCAGCGCCGGCACCAGTTGGTCCCGCTGCAGGGCCGCAGACGCTTCCTCGCCGAGGAACCCTGCCACACCGTCCACGGTGTAGCCCGCCTCCCCGAGGTCGGCGGCGAGCGCCTTAAGCAGCCAGGTATCCCGGCTGCGCGGCGCGGAGGGCACGAAAGAGAAATCAGTCACAAACCCAGTCTATGACCGTGCGGGCCGCAGTCCGTGCAGGGCCCGGCTGCGCCTGCTCGGACTCCGGCGGCACCCGGCCTCAGCCGGACCCTTTCCTATGCTTTTCCCTATCCTGCCGCCGGTTCCAGCGGCTCCGCGGAGGTGCCGCCGGAACCCGTGGAGTGTGCTGATGGGAGCGCAGCGGCCTGCCCTTCGGATGCCGTTCCGGCAGCGGGCGCCACCGCCGCATGCCGGGCGGCACGGTAGCCAAAGACGACGGCCGGGGCAATGGTGGCCCCCGCCCCGGGATATGTGCGGCCCATGACCGACGCCGTGGTGTTGCCGGCCGCGTAGAGGCCGGACATCACGCTGCCGTCCTCCCGCAGCACCCGGGCATCGGCATCCGTGAGCAAACCGCCCTTGGTGCCCAGGTCTCCGGGGTACAGGCGCACGGCGGAGAACGGCCCCTTCTCCAGCGGTCCGAGGTTCGGGTTGGGCTTGACCCGCGGATCGCTGTAGTAGTTGTCGTACACGGTGTCCCCGCGGTGGAAATCCTCGTCGATGCCGGTCTTGGCGAAGCCGTTGAACCGCTCCACGGTGGCCTGCAGGGCAGCCGGCGGCACACCCATTTTCTCCGCCAGGCCCGTGAGGGATTCGTCCTGGAGCAGCAGGCCCTGCTTCTTCCATTCGCGGCGGCCCTGCAGCAGTGCGTTAAAGAGGTAGCGGCGGGCGTGCCGGGCATCAAAGACCAGCCACGCCGGGTCCCCGGGGACCTTGCGGTTGTTTGCGAGCATGTGGTGTCCGAAGTCCACGTAGGATTCGGACTCGTTCAGGAACCGGTTGCCGGCTGCATCCACCACCAGCGAGAAGGGCATGGAGCGTTCGGCGAGGGTGAAAGTGACCTCGCCTTTCGGCCCCACGCAGGTGGGCCCCCACCAGGCATCGTCCATTAGGGCAAGCGCTCCCCCGCGGGCTGCCACAATATCGATGGCCTGCCCCAGGTCCCCCTCCGGTGCCGATGAATACTCCTTCTCCAGGCCCTGGTACTTTTCCCGCCACTGCGCGTTGCGGGCGAAACCGCCGGCCCCCAGCACCACGCCGCGCCTCGCCCGGATACGCACGTCCCGGCCGTGGCGGCGGACGACGGCGCCCAGCACCGTGCCGTCGTCGTCCTGGATTAGGTCCACCAGCGGAGCCGACAGCCAGACCGGGGTCTGCTGGTTACGGACGATGTACATCAGCGACGAGGCCAGCGCCCCGCCCAGCCCGTAGAGCCGTTTGCCGCGCGCCAGCCCGCCGAGCGTGCGGAAGACAAACCGGGCACCCCGGATAAAGCCGCTGGGCGTGGACCAGGCCCGGGACAGTTCCCATACATCGTCGGTGGCCAGCGGGGCCGGGATGCCGGAAGCGGCCGGACGCGACTGCTTAAACCAGGGACCCAGCAGCTTGGTGTCGAAGGCCCTCACTTCCAGTGAGCGCCCCACCATGCCGCCGGGCCGGTCCGGATAGTAGTCCGGGTAGTCCTTGGACCGCATCCACTGCACGCCCAGGCCGCCCAGGAAGGTCACCACATCGGGCACGGTGCGCAGGAACGCGAGCTTGCGTTCGCGCGAGGAGGCCGGACCGACGTCGGCGATCACCTCTTCCATATAGGTCAGCGCGTTCTCTTGGCTGTCCTCCACGCCGGCCTGCTTCATCAGCGGGTTGTTGGGCATCCACAGCCCGCCGCCGGAAATCGAGGTGGTGCCGCCCCAGAGCTTGGTGCTTTCCACCATGAGGACGTCCAGGCCCTCGTCGGCGGCGGTGATCGCCGCGGTCAGGGCGGCGGCGCCGGTGCCGACCACCAGGACGTCCACCAGCCGGTCCCAGTGCTCCGGCCCGCCCCGGGGTGCTGCTGCCCGGTCAGCGGGCTCCGGAACTGCCGTCCGGCCGTCTCCGGTTTGGCTGTTGCCTTCGTCTACTGCTGCGTCCGCCACGTCAACACTCCCCCGCTTTGAGCCGCGCCCGTCCCCGGTCCGTCCGGCGAAGTGCCGGGTCCGTTCGGGCCTGCCGCGGGCCGTCGGCCCGTGTGCGGGACAGTAACAGCGGGGGTGCCGGAAGTACACAGGTTTATTAGGCTCCGCCTAAGTAGTGCGGAGGCCCCTGCCGCCGCGGCGGCGGGTCACTCGCCGGTCAGCGGCCGGTCAGCGGCGGGTCACTCGCCGCAGCCGTCCGGGCAGCGCAGGGTGGACGGATCGGAGGCGCAGTCCGCGCAGTACAGGGTGAGTTTGCGGCAGGACGGATTGGAACAGTTTTCGAACTTGCTCGTGGGCGCCTCACAGCGCACGCAGCGGCCGATGGTAACGGCGTCGTCGGTGAACTCGGTGTGCATCCGCTTGTCGAAAACGTACAGCGAGCCTTCCCAGAGGCCTTTGTCCCCGTAGGTCTCGCCGTACCGGACAATGCCGCCCTTCATCTGGTAGACCTCCTTGAACCCGCGGTTCACCATCAGGCTGGAGAGCACCTCGCAGCGGATGCCGCCGGTGCAGTACGTGACTACGGGCTTGTCCTTGAGGTCGTCATACTTGCCGGACTCGAGTTCGCTGATGAAGTCGTGCGTGGTGGACACGTCCGGAACCACTGCGCCCTTGAACTTGCCGATCTGCGCTTCGAAGGCATTGCGGCCGTCGAAGAACACCACTTCCTCACCGGCTTTTTCCTTCTGCTCCACGAGTTCGTGGAGTTCCTCGGGACGCAGGTGGGTGCCTCCGCCCACCACGCCGTTCTCGTCCACCTTCAGCTCCCCGGGTGCGCCGAAGCTCACGATCTCGTCGCGGACCTTCACGCTCAACCGCGGGAAATCCTCGGCGGAACCCTCGGAATACTTCACGTCCATCTTCTTGAAGGCGGGGTATTCCCGCGTCGCCTTCACATAGGCCTTCACCGCGTCCAGGTCTCCGCCCACGGTGCCGTTGATGCCGTCGCGGGAGATCAGGATGCGCCCGCGCAGGCCCAGCTTTTCGCACAACGTGCGCTGCCACAGCCGGACGGCGTCGGGATCGGAGAGAGGGGTGAAAGCGTAATACAGTGCAATTCGGTTCAGTGCCACAAGACAAGGGTAGACCGCCGGAGGATGGCCCATTTTCCCCGGGCCCGCATACCTTTCCCTACAGGTGCCCGCTAATGTACATCTATGAGAGCGCTGGACGATGATCTGCTGGAGACCTGGGTCTCCGGCTGGGCACAGGCACGTGGTTACCGGACGCGGCATGAAGGCCGTTTTCCGGCCGCGTTGCTCCATGACCGGACCAACGACTGGGAGTATTTCGCGCTTGAGCCCTCCCACGACGAGTTTGCCGCCCTGGCTTCCTCCGCCCGGCACAGCCCCACCCGGCTGTTCACCATCGTCACCACGCGGGTCAACGAGATTTACGGTGCCGCCACCGTTTACGGTCTCCAGGTCCGCTCCACCGACGAAGTGCTGATGATCGCCGATATGTCCGACCAGGACATCGAGGCGCCGGTCCTGCCCTGGGAAGACTTCGAGACGGAAACCGCCCATGAGGACAACGTGGGATCGGTGACCGTGCTCTCCGGCGGCACGCCGATTGCGCAGGGACGAGTGGCCGTGGTGAACGGCCACGCCGTCTTTGACCGGATCGTCACCGAGCCAGGGTTCCGCCGGATGGGGCTGGGCAGCTACGTGATGCGGGCGCTGACCGCCCTCGCGCTCGAGGACGACGCCGACTCCGGACTGCTGGTCGCGTCCATGGACGGCCAGGAACTGTACCGGTACCTCGGCTGGGAGTCGCTGGCCAGCGTCGTGATGTTCGAGCCGCGGCTCTGACGTCCCGCTGTTCCGGCCCGGGGTGCAGGGGCCGGGCATGAGCGGAGGCTTGAGGGGAGGTTCCCCCTGCAGTGAACATGGTCCGGCTCCGGTTCGCCGGTGGGAGAATGGGCTCGTGGCCCTACATGATTCCCTGATTCCGCTGCTGGGCGGCGGCGCAGAGCCGGAACAGCTGATGCATGTGCATCAGATTCCAGCCCGCCGGGCAGTCACCGCACCGTGGCCCGAGTGGGCGCATCCCGACGTCGTCGCCGCCTACCGGAACCTGGGCATCCAGGAACCGTGGGCGCACCAGATGGAGGCCGCCGACGCCGCGCACGGGGGCAGGCACACGATCATCGCCACCGGCACCGCCTCCGGGAAGTCCCTGGCCTACCAACTGCCGGTAGTGGACGCCATCCACCGGACCTCCCTCGATGACCGCGCCACACTGGAGCCTTCCGGCGCCGTCGCGCTCTACCTCGCTCCCACCAAGGCCCTGGCCGCCGACCAGCTCGCAGCGGTGAAGTCGCTGAAGCTGCCGACCGTGCGGGCCGAGACGTACGACGGCGACACTGACACCGGTGCGCGGCGCTGGATCCGGGACCACGCCAACCTGGTGCTGGCCAACCCGGACATGCTGCACTTCGGGGTGCTGCCCAACCATGCCTGGTGGGCGCGGTTCTTCCGCCGCCTGAAGTACGTCATCATCGACGAAGCGCACAGCTACCGCGGCGTGTTCGGCTCCAACGTGGCGAACCTGATGCGCCGGCTGCGGCGGATCTGCCGGTACTACGGTTCCAACCCGGTCTTTATCGGTGCTTCCGCCACTTCCGCGGACCCTGAGCAGTCCTTCAGCCGGCTGATCGGCGCCCCGGCCACGGCGGTCACCGAGGACCGCTCCCCGCACGGGTCCACCACGGTGGCTCTGTGGGAACCGCAGCTCACCGAGCTGAAGGGCGAAAACGGCGCCCGGTCCCGCCGGACCGTGGTGGCCGAGACCGCGGACCTGCTGGCGAACCTGGTTTCCGCGCAGGTGCGGACCATTGCCTTCATCAAATCGCGCCGCGGAGCCGAGACCATTTCCACCATCACCCGGCGGCTGCTGGACGAGGTGCACCCGTCGCTGCCGGGACGGGTCGCGGCTTACCGCTCCGGCTACCTGCCGGAGGAACGGCGCGAGCTGGAGCGGCGGCTGCGCAGCGGGGAGCTGCTGGGTATCGCCAGCACCTCGGCCCTGGAACTGGGGATCGACATTTCCGGGCTCGACGCCGTGCTCGTGGCGGGCTGGCCGGGAACCCGGGCCTCCCTCTTCCAGCAGATCGGGCGGGCCGGGCGCTCGGGGCAGGACGCGCTGGCGGCCTTTGTCGCCAGCGACGACCCGCTGGACACCTATCTGGTGCACCATCCGGAAGCTATTTTCGATATTTCCGTGGAAGCCACTGTCTTCGACCCGTCCAACCCGTATGTGCTTGGCCCGCACCTGTGCGCGGCGGCTGCGGAGCTGCCGCTGACCCCGGACGAACGGGAGCTCTTCGGTCCCACCGCCGCCGGACTGCTGGAGCAGCTGGTGGGCCAGGGGTATCTGCGGAAACGACCCTCGGGCTGGTTCTGGACGCATCCGGAGAGCGCGGCATCCATGGTGAACCTGCGTGCTGCCGGCGGCGGGCCGATCAACATTGTGGAGTCCGAAACCGGCACCCTGCTGGGCACCATGGATTCCCCGCAGGCGCAGTACCAGGCCCACACCGGGGCGATTTACGTCCATCAGGGCACTACCTTCCTGGTGGACGAGCTCAACGAGGCCGACCACTGCGCCATGGTTACCCGCACCAACCCGGAGTTCTACACCCAGGCCCGGGACATCACCCAAGTTGAGGTGCTGGAGACGGAGCGCACCGAGGAGTGGAACGGCATCCAGGTCTGCTTCGGGACGGTGAAGGTGACCACGCAGGTGGTTTCCTACCAGCGCAAGGCCCTGATTTCGAACGAAATCCTGGGCGAGGAGCCGCTGGAGCTGGAAGCCAAGGAATTGTTCACCAAGGCCGTGTGGTTCGTCATTGATGAACGCTTCCTGCTGGAGGCCGGACTGGCTGCTGCTGACTTCCCCGGCTCGCTGCACGCCGCCGAGCACGCTTCTATCGGGATGCTGCCGCTGGTGGCCACCAGCGACCGCTGGGACATTGGCGGGGTGTCCACCGCGTTGCACGCCGATACGGAGAAACCCACCATCTTTGTCTATGACGGCCACCCCGGCGGAGCCGGTTTCGCCGAACGTGGTTACGACGCCGCCCGGATCTGGCTGGCGGCGACCCGGGACGCCATCCGGGCCTGCGAGTGCGAGGGCGGCTGCCCGTCCTGCGTGCAGTCCCCCAAGTGCGGCAACAAGAACAACCCCCTGGACAAGAAGGGCGCAGTCACGCTCCTGGACGTTCTGCTGAAACATGCCCCGGACGAGGCGCTCGCGCTGAGTTAGCCGGAGGGACAGGGGCGCTACCCCCCGGGTGCAGGGGACGCTCCCTTGGTGTGGGCGAGGGGGACGCTTACCGGAGCCCGGCATCCTTGGAGGACTGCCCCAAGACGCCTGCTGCCCTCATTCCGGCGGCCCTGCGCGTGCGGCGGCCGCTGCCGGGACTGGAAGTGCGGGCACCAGCACCTCTGCCCGCACTGTGACCGTGCCCCGGCCGGCATCGGCCCTGCAGTCGGCGAGCCGCGCGTTGTTCCGGGCCGCCACGCCCCGCGCTACCTCGCAGGCGTCTTCGCTGGCTCCCGCGCCGACGGGTCCCGGAGGGCCCAGCCCGCGGAGTGCGTCGGCACCGGCGAGCGCGGCCAGGTCGGCTGCTGCACCGGCCCGGATGGCCGCCACCGAGACCTGAACCATAACCAGGCCGAACACGGCAGCCCCCACCAGCACCAGACAGATCCCAATGGAAGCGACGGTTCCCGCTCCCCTGTCCCGGACGTCTGCTTCTCCGGCTTTCTCCGGGGTCTCAGCGCGGAACCCCATCGGGCAGGCCTCCATCCCCGGGAAAGGCCACGGCATCTGCGGAGAGCTCCAGCGGCAGCATGTTCAGCAAGGGCAAGGACAGGGCGCTGCGCACTTCCACCGTGATCCACGGTCCTTCCCCGGACAGGACCAGTTCCGCCGACGGACCGGCCACCCTCGCCGCCGCTGCCTGGGCAGCGGAGCTGTCTGCCCGCATCACCTCCCGAGCCGCTGCCCGGGCCGCCTCCTCCAACCGCAGCTGCGTCACACCGGCTGCGATTCCGGTCAGCCCGGCGGCCAGTACCAGCACGATTGCCGGCAACGCCACCGCAAACTCTGCCGTCACTGCGCCACGGTCGCCTAGTACCCGGCCTCCCGCGGTCCGGCCTCCCGCGGCTCGGTCTCCCGCGGCCCGGTCTGGTTCCGCAGCCCGGTCTGGTTCCGCAGCCCGGTCTGGTTCCGCAGCCCTGGCCCGCATCCTTGCCCTCACGCCTGTCCTCACCCAAGTCCTCACACCAGTCCTCACCCAAGGGTCAGTGCGGACCGGATCAGCGAGACCAGCATGGACCGCACTTCGTCGCTGCCGAGTACAACCGCCAGCAGCCCGGCAAAAGCAACCGCAGCGAGGGTGGCAATGGCATATTCCGCGGTGGCCATCCCCGCCTCCCGGTCCGTCCACGCGGGAACAGCCGAACGAGACGAAAGAGACGGATGAGGCGACGGATTCGGAGCGGCCGGAGCATCAGCGGGCTTCATAAGCGAAAGCGGGCGGCTGGGAGCTGCCGGCGGGGTGGACAGAAGGTACACGCCGTGGCGGCCGTTGGACTCCGGATTGCTGCAGCGGGAGCCGGAGCGTGCACCGGGCGCCGGGCGCACGTTCGCTCCAGCCCGGTCCGCAGCATCCGGCGCCAACCGTTCTTGCCGCAGCGGTCCGGACACTGTCAACCGTGATGCGGGCAGCGGCAAACGGTGCGGGGCTTGGGGCAAGCGGTGCATAGCGGGCGGGATCAGCGGTGCGGCCAGCGGTTTCGGCGGTGCGACCGGCGGATTCAGTGTCATGGTGTGTTCCTCCTGCTTGCAGTTCCGTGGAACTTCGATCCTGCCTTCCGGCGTCGTGCGCCGCTGGAGCCCGCGTCCCGCACAAGGACAACGGCTCCCCGATTGCCTGCTGTGGAGGAAGGAAAGCAGCGTTCGAGGAAGGACGGTTATTGCCACCCCGGGACCAGGGACAGCAGGAGCGGCACCACGGTCAGGGCGACGAAGGCGGGCAGGGAACACAGGCCCAACGGCACGACCAGCCGGACCCCGAGAGTGGCGGCACGCCGTTTGCTTTCCGCCCGGCGCCGGCGGCGCATGGCATCAGCGTGGGAATGGATGACGGCCGCCGACGGTGCCCCCGTTGTCGCGGTGAAGCGCAGTGCGGGCCCGAGGGCAAGGAAGGCCGCCGATACCGGTTCCGTCCCGGCTCCGGCTGGTCCTGCCTCCTCGCTGCAGGCAAGCTGCCATGCGGTCTCCCACGGAGCCCCGAGGCTGGAGGCACCCAGCAGGCGGCTAAGGCACCGTGCGGTGGAAGCGTCCACACCTTCGGCGAGTATCGCCAGGGCGGAGGACAGCGGTTGTCCGGCTTTGAGCATCGCCGCCACCAAATCCAGCATTAGGGCCGGATCACTGACACCCGCCTCCGTGTTCGGCTGGGCGGCACTCGGGCCTGGGCCGATGCCCGGCAAGCCCCTTCCGGGCGCCAGGAGCAGGACTGCGGCAGCGGCCAGAAGGACGAACACTGCCAGTCCGTTCATCGCTGGTCCGCCGATTCCCCCGGGTCGGCCGCCCTTCGCACTATCCAGCCCGACCATAAGTACCCGGCCAGCCACAAACCACAGCCAGAACCCGCCGCGACCCATCCAAGCGGCGTCCCCGCCAGTATCTGCAGCGGATTGCCGCCCAACAGATAACCAAGTCCCATCCCGCCGGCCGGCAACCAGGTCAGCAACCGGACCGTAGCCCGCGGTCCGGCCAACGCCGCTGCCCGGTCCGCGGCAGCATCCCGGGAATCGTCCAACTGCCCTGCGTAGCGCATCAGGACGGCGGCCAGCGGGGCACCGCTGCGTTCGGACACCCGAACGCAGGTGGCCAGGCCGGCCCACAGCAACCCGACCTGCCCGGCCCCGTCCAGCCGGCCGCCTGCCGGCGGCCGGTCCGCAGTGCCGGCTTTCCGTCCGGCCCGCCACCGTCCCGCGCCGCGCCGTCCGCTGTCCCGCACAGCAGCGTCAGCGAAGACGGCAACCGGACTCAAACCGAGGGCTGCTGCTGCCCCGGCGGCCTGGAGCACCGGCAGGAAAGGATGTATCCGGCCGCCGGCCGGGTTTTTCGCGGTGTACAAGGAGGCAGCGTCAGCCCATACACGCTGCGCGGACCGTCCCGCTGATAACAGTCCTGCAAGCTCACGGACAAGCAGTGCCGGAGCATCCGGGTCCGGGTCCGCAGGCCGGGCGCGCTGCAACCGCACGGCCGAACCGTGAAGAGGCTTGCCTTCAAGAATCTCCCGGGCCGGCGCCGACCTGCCCCATACGAGGAAGGCGGCCCCGGACAGCAGCACGGCAAGGGTCAGTCCGGTCACGGCCGCACTTCCGGATGCCGGGTCCGGCGCGCTCCGGGCATCAGCAGGCACCGCCGGCCAAGCGGTCCGCCAGCCGCTGCTGCAACTGCTCCCACGCTTTGTCCTGCCGGTATTCCCCGCCTGCGCGGACAAGCGCCGGAACAGCCTTCAGCACACCGTCCTCCAGCGCCAGTACCGCTACCTCGGACACCACGCGGAGACTGGTTTCCCGTTTCAGGTGGATGATAACGTCCAGGGCCGCGGCTGCCTGCAGCGCTACCGCCTCCGGCGTCATGCCGGCCAGAGCACCGAGGGCGGCCAGCCGGGCAGGCACATCCGCAGCCGAATTGGCATGGATGGTTCCGCCCGCCCCGTCGTGGCCGGTGTTGAGGGCGGCCAGCAGCTCCCGGACTTCAGCGCCCCGGCATTCGCCCACCACCAGCCGGTCCGGCCGCATGCGCAGGGCCTGGCGGACCAGTTCCGCCTGCTCCAGCACCCCGCTGCCTTCCACGTTGCCGTGTCTGCTCTGCAGGCCAACCACGTGAGGGTGCAGCGGAGCCAGCTCCGCGGCGTCTTCCACGAGCACCAGCCGTTCCTGCGCTCCGCTGAGGGACAGCAGCGTGGAGAGCAGGGTGGTCTTGCCGGAACCGGTGGCCCCACTGACAAGGAAGTTCAACCGGCGCCGCACAATTTCCCGAAGCACCGCTTCACACCGGCCGTCCATGGTGCCGCCGCGGCCCAGCTCAGCCAGCGTGAAGGCGCGGTTACGGTGGATCCGGATGGAGAGCAGGGTTGACCCCGTGGAGACAGGCTGAAGTACCGCGTGAACCCGGTAACCCTGCAATTGGACGTCAACGCAGGGGCACGAGTCGTCCAGTCTCCGTCCCCCCGCGGCAACCAGTCGGGTGGCGAGTGCCAGCACATCGGAGTCTGCGGCAAAGCGAACCCCGGTCAGCTCCAGCCCGTGTCCGGCGTCCACCCACACCCGGTCCGGGCCGTTGACCAGGATGTCACTGACGTCCGGCAGCATAGCCAGGGGCTGCAGCGGCCCAAGGCCTTGGAGTTCGGCGCGGACCCGGTCCACAGCCTGCAGGGTTCCCTCCGATCCCAGCAGCCGGCCGCTGGCTTGGACCGCCTCCGCCAGCCGTGCCCCCGTGACCGGTTCCGGATGCGCCAGGATCCGGTCCCGCACGCGGCTGAGCAACGGATCGGGACCCACCGGGACCGCTGCGCCGGGGAATGCAGCACCTGGGAACGCCCTGCCCGGAAAGGCAGCAGAGCGGCCTCCGCTACTCCCGGGACTCACGCGGCCCTCCCGGCCATCAAGGTTTCCGCGAGGATCCGCCGCGACGCCACGGCGATCCTGCGCCGGGCCGGGCCGGCCAGGATGCGCCCGTTCTCCGCGGCCTGCTCCATGCCCCGCTGGAACGGCAGGTAACCGGCCAATGGGTACCCTGTGGCTTCGGCTACCCGCTGTTCGTCCCACCCGTCCGCGAGCGGTCCGCGCACCACCACCTGCACCGGTGTCCCGGCCAAATCCGGCTGCAGCGACCGCGCCGCGAGGATGCCGCCGGCGCGTCCAGGAACCACCAGCAACACCTGGTCACAGAAGGGAAGCAGGAATTCCAGGCCCGTGGAGCGGCCCAGGTCCAACACGGTTACGCCGTATCCCCGACGGGCCGCATCCATAACGGCCAGGACAACGCCGCCGTCCCTGGACGGTTCGCCGTTGCCGCGGGCGAGCAGCGAAAACCCTGCCACCGCAGGCAGCCCGGCAGCCAGCTGGACGGGGTTGAGGGTCCCGCTCAGCCCTGCAAGGTCCGGCCAGCGGATGCCCTCCGCCTCAGCGGTCCCCAATCCCCACTCCAATCCGGCTCCCCAGTGGTCTCCATCGATCAGAAGGACCGATTCGCCGGCTTCCGCAGCCGCGGAGCTGATCCAGCAGGACGCGGTGGACGCCCCTGCACCGCCGCAGCCACCCAACACCCCTACGACCAGACCGCCGGGGCCTGCCCTGCCCCGGCCCAAATAGCCGGCAAGCCAGGCTGCTGCGGCAGGCAGGATCGCAACGCGTGCCGCGGCGCTCCCGGCGGCGGCCTCCCAGACCTGGGTATCCGCTGCCAGTCCGACCACAATAATTTCCGCTTTCCCTGCTCCGGAGGGGAAGGCTGCACCGAATCCGGCACCGGAGCTGTTTCCGGAATTCCGCAGGTAGTCGGATCCCACGAGCACCGCATCCGGCTTCAGGGCCACGGCAGCCGGGACGCTGCCGGCCGTGGTGATCTCCACCCCGGCCGCCGCAGCCAAGCGGGCCACCTCGTCCTGCAGTTCCTGGTCCCCGGACACCAGCACCACCGGACCGCGTTCCCGGGCAATGGCTCCGCGCAGCCGCCTGCCCCGCCTCCCGGCAGATGCCGGCCTCAGCCTGCTCCGTCCCGTTGCGGCCTCCGCCGTTGGGAAGTCCGCCGTTGGGAAGTCCGGTGCTGAGATGCCCGCCCCTGAGAAGCCCGCCCCTAAGAAGTCCTGAGCCAAGCCGTGATCCTTTTCCATGGCACCCACCGTGCCAGTCCCGGTTCCTGCCCGGGGGCGAGGCACCGGCCGGGCAGCCAGACCCGGTCCCGGTTCCGGATGTGGAGGAAGAGAGGGACCAGGTTCCGGTTCCGGGAACCGCCGCAGGCCGCCGGAGCCTGCCCCGGCGCTGTGTCGTTCCCTGCTTTCACCGGCGGCACTGGCAGGATGACCGGCATGAAGCACATCGGCATACTGCTCTTTGACGGCGTGGAAGAACTCGACGCCGTCGGTCCGTGGGAAGTCCTGGCCTACTGGACCCAGGTCTTCCCCGAAGACGGATACGACGTCGTCCTGCTGTCCGCCGACGGTGCCCCGGTCACTGCGGCCAAGGGCATGCTTCTGACGCCGCAGCTCTCCGCGGCTGAAGCCCCGCACTTTGAGGTTTTCCTGCACCCCGGCGGACACGGCACCCGGGCGCTGGCAGCGGATCCGGAGCACTTGGATTGGATGCGGGCCCTGCGGGTCAAGGTCCCCCTGATGGCCAGTGTCTGTACGGGAAGCCTGGTTTACGCCGCTGCCGGCCTGCTCTCCGACCGCCCGGCAACGACCTACTGGGATGCACTGGACCGGCTCGCGGCATGGGATTCCAGCATCGAAATCCGGTCCGGGGACCGCTGGGTGGACGACGGCGACGTGGTCACCAGTGCCGGGGTCAGCGCCGGCATTGACATGGCCCTGCACCTGGTCCGCCGGCTGGCCGGAGAAGAACGGGCCAAACAGGTTCGGCGCGGCATCCAATACGATCCCGAACCTCCCGTGTAGGAAATCCCTACCCGGAATCCTGCACGAAATGTCCGCCGGCGGCGGTAGGGTCGGCGCAGGCAGAGGACCCCGCGGACAAGGAAACGGATCACCATGGCACCCGAAAACTCCACGCACTATCCATCCGCAGACAGCCCGGAACACCTGGACGTGCTGATCATCGGTGCCGGCCTCAGCGGCATCGGCGCGGCCTGCCGCCTTCGCCAGGACCATCCCGGCCGCTCCGTGGCCCTGCTCGAATCCCGGAGCCGGGCCGGCGGGACCTGGGACCTGTTCCGCTACCCGGGGATCCGGTCCGACTCGGACCTGTATACCTTCGGCTACGACTTCCGCCCCTGGCGGGAGGAGAAAGCCATAGCCGACGGACCAAGCATCCTGAGCTACCTCAAAGAGACAGCGGCCGAATACGGCGTAGACACCCTGATCCGCTACCACCAGCGGGTGGTAGCGGCGGACTGGTCCAGCGCCGATGCACGGTGGAACGTGACGGTGGAGATGATGCGGACACCGGAACCAGGTCCCGACGGCACCCGGCCCGAACCGGTGGGGACCGGGGAACTCCTGCACCTGAGCGCCCGCTGGATCTTCAATGCCGCCGGCTATTACCGCTACGACAAGGGATACACGCCGGACCTTCCCGGCAGCGAAGATTACCGCGGCCGGATTGTGCATCCGCAGCACTGGCCGGAGGACCTGGACCCGGCCGGAAAGCGGATCGCCGTGATCGGCAGCGGCGCCACCGCGGTCACGCTTGTACCGGCGCTGGCCACGCTCGGAGCAGAGGTCACCATGGTCCAACGGACCCCCACCTACATCCTGCCCATACCGGCGGAGGACCCCATTGCCCGCCGGCTGCGCGGCGTCGTTGGCCCTGAGCGCACCGGCCGGATCATGGCCGAGATCAGTGCCCGCCGGCAACGGGCTATTTGGGCGTTCTGCCAGCGCTGGCCAAACCTGGCCCGGAAGGCCATCCGTAAAATCCAGTCCCGGGTAGTGCCGCCGGGGTTCGATCTGGACACCCATCTGAACCCGCCCTACCAACCCTGGGACCAGCGGCTTTGCGCAGTGCCGGACGGCGACTTCTTCGCCGCCCTGCGCGGCGGCCACGCTGCGCTGGTGACCGGGCAGCTCGCCGGATTCACGGAACACGGACTCCGGCTGGCATCGGGCGAAGAGGTGGAGGCCGACGTCGTCGTGACCGCCACCGGGTTCACCATCCAGGTTCTGGGCGGCATGGAACTGCGCCTGGACGGTGCCCCAGTGCACCTGCCCGAGCACGTGGCCTACCGCGGAGTGATGCTCAGCGGCATCCCCAACATGGCCTTCGCCATCGGTTACACCAATGCGGCCTGGACCCTGAAGGTGGGGTTGCTGACCCAGTGGTTCTCCCGTCTGCTGACGTCCATGGACCGGCACGGTTACACCGCGGCGGTTCCGGTGGCGCCGGAAGCGCTCCAAACGCGCCCGCTCCTGGATTTCGGGGCCGGCTATGTCCAGCGCAGCCTGGCGTCCCTGCCGCGTCAGGGCACGCAGGCACCGTGGCTGATGACCATGAACTTCCTGGCGGACCGCCGGGACCTGCAGAACGGCGTCTTGGCGGACGAACACCTGCGTTTTACGGGGCCGGAACGCCCGGGCGCCGAAGCCGGTCCGGGTGCGGACCGTTTTGCCACCCTCGCCTCCGGGGTGCGGCTGTGCTTCCGCGTGGACGGCCCGGAGGATGGTGAGCCGGTAGTCCTGGTTTCCGGTCTCGGGCTGGACCTGACCGCCTGGCCCGCGGCGCTCGTGGACGGGCTGGCAGCGTCTGGCTACCGGGTGATCCGCCTGGATAACCGGGATGCCGGACGTTCCACCCGAATGGACACCCCTGTGCCGACCCTGCTGCATCAGGCGCTCGCCCGGCCCATGCCCGGCGCCTACCGGATCGAGGACATGGCCGACGACGTCGCCGGGCTGCTGGACCACCTCCAAGTGGCCCGGGCACACGTGACGGGGATGTCACTGGGCGGGATGATTGCCCAGACTTTCGCGGCCCGCCATCCGGCGCGGACCCTGACCCTGACCTCCCTGATTTCGACCACGGGCGCACCCAAGGTCGGTGCCGCGGCGCTGTCCACCAAGGTCCGGTTCGCACAGCGCCCACCCCGCACCCGGGAGGAGTTCGTCCGCGCGCGGGTGGGCATGATGCGGCACCTGTCCGGCCGGGCCAATCCGGCCGATCCCGCCGTCGAGGGCCCGCTGGCCGCCCTGGCATGGGAGCGGGGTGCCTACCCCGACCGCGGGCACGCCCGGGCCCGGCAACTGGGCGCAATCCACGCCTCGCAGGACCGCACCGCCGACCTGGCCGGAATCGGGGTGCCCACACTGGTGATCCACGGCGACCGGGACCCTATTGTGCATCCCAGCGGTGGCCAGGCCACGGCGGCGGCGATCCCGGGTGCACGCCACGTGACCATGCCCGGCATGGGGCATTACTTCCATGCCGCCGCGGTGCCGGAACTGCTGCAGCTGATCATCGGGCACTTCCGCTCCGCCAGCCCGACGGCGCCGTCCCCGGAGCCGCTCCCGGACCCGTCACCGGAGGCGCTTTCCGAAGTTTCTACTGAGGTTCCTGCTGGCCCATCCCAGGTGAAACCGGCACAGCATTGATCTTGGAGTTGGCCGGCAGTTTCCGGACGCGGGAAAAGCCCTTGGCATCAAGGTGGTTCTTCTCCCGGAAAACGGCCACGGCGTCGTCGTAGGCCTCGTTCACCCGGGCGCCTGTGCAGATCTCAGCGGAACCGTCGTTGAAGATGATGCGGATGGCCGCGGAGCGCGGAAAGTGCCGGTCCATCCGAATGAAGCCGTCATTGTCCTGCTGAAGAGTGATCAAGGGATTCCGTCCTGCGTATAAGGTGACAGTCCAGTCTGCCCTATCGGACATGCGCCCGATGCCGCCGCACGGCATCAGCCGGCCCGGAGCGGCTAGCCGCTTCTTCGAAGGGTGAACATAAAGGGGCCCTGCGGGCCGCGGTAGTCCATGGCGCCCAGGAGTGTGTTCCCACTGACTCGCCGGAACGAATCGATGATGGGCTGCGAGTCGTAAACCATGGCCGCGGAAAGTACGCCGCGGTACTCCACCATCCGCAGGCGGGCCCGTGGTTTCCGCGTCCGGACCAGCTGCAGGAGGGGGCGGAGTGCGCGGCCCGCCGCCGGCTGGCGCAGCAGGGGCCCCAGCCGCAGCACCGTGCCCAGCGGCACGAACCAGGGGTTAACGTCGAACGGCCCGCCGTCGCCGCCGGCAAACAGCAGAGGGTGGGCGTCGTCAGGTCCGTCGAACTGCTTGCCGTACCAGCCGAGCCGGGTCAGGACGCCGTCGAGGGGGTGCGACGTCGGCACCTCCGCTCCCTGCCAGGACCCCGTAAGCTCCTGAACCCGCACCGGCGGCAGGGAATCAAAAAACCCGGAGGCCTGCGCCGGAGTGGTTCCACCGCTGAGTTCCCGGAGCATTAAATCCGGTCCATCGATCCGTGGTTCGCCCATCCGGTAAGACTAGCCTGCGGGGCTCCGCCCGGACACGGCGCACCGGTGCTGCACTGATCCGGGTGAGAATAGAGGCATGTACATCGTCCTCGCGCCCGGCACAGGTGTCGACTGGGCCGATGGGCCGGCCGGCTCCTGGACGCTGCAGGAAACCGACGACGCCGGCGTTCCCGCGGCTCCCGCCGTCGTTGTGCCGTTCGCGGACCTGCCCGCCGCGGTGCGGCACTTCGACCAGGCACACCGCGGCTCGGCACCGGTGCGCTGGGTCTGGGAATCGGCCCGAGGCGTCTATGGCCGGATGCTGGCGGCCGGAATCACGGTGGAACGGTGCCATGACCTGGCCCTCGTACGCGGCATCCTCCGTTATGCCGAATCCGTACCGGCAACCCCTTACACGGAGAAGCTCCGGACACAGGCGCCGGATGAGGATCCCGTACCGCGGCAGCTGTTGCCCGTACAGGCCTCGCCGGACCAGACCTCCATCTTCGACACGCTCGAAGCTCCCGACGGCGCCGCGGCCGGGAGCGCCCACAGCACTGCCGGCGAACTGGCGGCGGAATTGGCCGACCAGTTGGACGCAGTGGCGCGGTCCTCGTCCCCGGCCAGGCTGAACCTGTTGGCCGCGGCAGAGTCCACCGGCGGAATGATCGCAGTGGAGATGGAAAGCTCGGGGATACCGTGGCGGCGGGACATCCACGAAGCGATGCTCCAAGATGCGCTCGGTCCGCGGCCGCGGGAAGGAGCACGGCCGGAACGTCTTGAACAACTCGCGGCAGAGCTGCGCCGGCTGCTGGGCAACCCCGGTTTCAACCCCGATTCGCCCCAGGAGCTGCTAAGGGCCCTGCACCGGGCCGGCATAGAAGTACGCAGCACGCGTTCCTGGGAATTGGAGCAGCATCACCATCCGGCGATCGAACCGCTGCTGGAGTACAAAAAACTGTCCCGCCTCCTCACCGCCAACGGCTGGACCTGGCTGGATAACTGGGTCCGGGATGGCCGGTTCCGGCCCGAGTACGTGGTGGGCGGTGTCGTCTCCGGCCGCTGGGCTTCCCGCGGCGGCGGTGCCCTGCAGATTCCCAAGACGGTCCGCGATGCCGTCCGTCCGGACCCCGGGCACCGGCTGGTAGTGGCAGACGCTGCCCAGCTGGAACCGCGGGTGCTGGCGGCGCTCGGGCAGGATTCCGCCCTGGCGGCAGCAGCCCGCGGCAAGGACCTGTATCAGGGCATTGCCGACCAGAACTTCAACGGGGACCGGGGACAGGCGAAGATGGCGATGCTCGGCGCCATGTACGGGGCCACTTCGGGCGAAGCAGGACGGTTGATGCCGGCCCTGACCCGGTCCTATCCGCGTGCGATTGACGTGGTGGAACGCGGTGCGCGCGCCGGAGAAGCGGGGCGTGTAGTCAGCAGCCATTTGGGCCGGAGTTCGCCGCCCGTTTCAGAACGCTGGCTTCGTGCCCAGCAAAGCACCAGCGCAGAAGAACAGCGCCGCGCGGACTCCCTCGCCCGCTCCCAGGGCCGGTTCACCCGCAACTTCGTGGTCCAGGCCACGGCGGCGGAATGGGCCTTGTGCTGGCTGGCGGAGATCCGGCGCAGGCTGCGTGCGGCGTCATTGGACTCCCCCGCGGGCGAGCTGGTCTTTTTCCTGCACGACGAAGTGATGCTGCATGTGCCGGCTCCCCGGGTCGAGGAGGTCAGCGCCCTGGTGTCCGACGCCGCCGCTGCCGCCACCCGGCTGCTGTTCGGTCCCATTCCGCTGGAATTTCCGGTGCTGGTCACAGCCGTCGATTCCTACGCGGATGCCAAGTAGGCGGCCCGGGTTAATCCACCACGGCCGCTATTTTGGGCGCCAGCTGCCGCGAGAACTGCGCGTTCACGTGGTTCGCGTCGTAGTACACGGCTACGCCACCCACCGCCGAATAGCAACTGTGGAGGTCACAGAAGTATTCGGTCAGGTCCACTGCCCGAACCTTGTCCGTTCCCATCCGCTCGGCGGCCTGAAGGAAGAAGTCAGGCCCCACTGCCGTCTCCCGGGGAACGGCACATTCCTGCGGCGAGGATGCGTTCAGGGAAAGGCATTCGGGATCACGCACCATCCCGTTCAGGGGCGGGTCCACGAGTGGAACAACCATGATCCCGGCGTCCGTCCAGCGCTTCCAGTCCCGTGTGAGGGCATTGATGTATTGCTCGCCCTGCGGTTCTCCGGTCCCGTCGTTAACGATTTCCCCGCCTACAAACATGCTGACAAAGACCTTGTCCGGGGAGTCCGCTTCAATAGCATCCGTTACCACCCGGCCCCAGTGCCGGCACGCCTCGACGTGATCCGGATGTGATCCCTTGCCTTCGAAGGACTCAATGGGGGCATCGAGCAGCGGACACGCACCAAGATAACTGAGGCTGACCTTCCACCCGCGCTCTTTGGCGAGCGTCAGGACAGGCTCCTGCCAGTGCTGGGCGTGCGAGTCCCCGACCATCCACACGTTTTGGGCCTCCGGGTTTCCCCCGGAAAAGTCGCACACCGCCGGCTCACCGCCTTCAAGCAGTTCGTCTTTCGCCTCCGCACAAACCTCGGGCATTGTCCAGTACTCGTTGGCCTTGCCCATGTGCGGAAGGCCAACCGGAACGGCATACGGGTCGCCGCACTCCCGGTTTTCCAAAGCAGCGATGCCGTAACACGGGCCGGACGCCCATGCCTCCGCCAAGTCCAGGGCGTGCTCTTCCTTGGCAGTTCCGGATACTCCCAGAAGGACAGCGGCCACCGATACCGCTGCCATGCCGGCAACAGGAGCGCGGAACCCCCGGCCCGAGTGCCGGCCACGGGGGTTGATCCAGGCGTCCTCGAGCCAGCGTTGGGTCAGCCATGCCAAGAGGACCGCTGCTGCCAGGACTGCAGCCTTGTACGGCGCGGTGGGGACCACACCCAAAGCGTAGGGTGCCGCCACGATCAGCGGCCAATGCCACAGGTACAGGGAGTAGGAAATCTTTCCCACAAACTGCACCGGGGGTAATGCGGTCACGCGATCATGAACCAGCCGGCGCTGACCGTTTCCGGCGAGTATGACCAGGGCTGACCCCAGGACCGGGACCAGGGCAGCCCACCCGGGAAAGGGCGTCTCTCCGCCAAAGGTCAGGGCACTGGCCAGAATGAGCCCGAAACCGGCAATGGCCAGTACGTTCCGAAGCGCGAAGGATTTCAGCTGCAGCGTTGCCAGACCTACCGCGGCACCTATGGCGAACTCCCAAACGCGCGCTGGCGTCACGAAATACGCCTGCTCCGGGGAGCTGGCCGTGACATAGATGCTGTAGGCGAGGAACACTACTGCTATCGCCAGCACTGCACTCAGCAGCGTTCGCCGGACCGGCCGCCCGCGGCGGCGGGCCAGGAACGCGAACAACATAAGCGCCAACGGCCACAGCAGGTAGAACTGCTCTTCCACCGACAGGGACCAGTAGTGCTGTACTGCGGAAGCCGATTCGGTCATCGCGGAGTAGTCCACGCTTTTGGCCGCCAACAGCCAGTTCTCACCGTAGAAAACGCTGGCCAGGGTCTCCTGCGCCGTTGCCATCCAGAGGGAATAGGGCAGGAAAAGCAGTACCAGCAGCATCGAGGCAGCTAAGACAAGGAAGGCCGCGGGTAACAAGCGGCGGGCCCTGCGGGCATAGAAAACCCGGAGGCGAACCCGCCCGGTGGCCTCGATCTCCCGCACCAGGTGCGAACTGATCAGGAAGCCTGAAATGACGAAGAAGACGTCCACTCCGACGTAGCCGCCGGGCAGCCGAAGCGGCCACAGGTGGTTCATCACTACCAGCCCCACCGCAAGGGCACGCATGGCCTGGATGTCAGTACGGAAGCGGCTCTTCACGGCCGATGCTGCCATTGCTGCGGGTGGCAGCCCGGCGCTTGATCTACTGACAACCAATGGTTTCCCCCTGTAACAGTCCGTTGCTTCGGGAATCCGCGCTACAGAGAGGGGACAACCTCCCGGGTTTCGTCCCAGGGCTGCGTCCATCCCAATTCGTCCAGCACGCTGGAGAGGATGATACCGGTGAATCCCCAGACCAGCACCCCGCCGACCAGGAACGCGGGAGTGCGGGGCGCACCCTTGCGGCCCGGGAGGACGGCCGTGCGCCGGTTTTCCGGATTGAGCAGGTCAGCGACAGGTACCCGGAAAACCGACGCAGATTCCCCGTAGTCCACCACATCCACCGGGGTGGGTTTGTCCCACCAACCCAGGACGGGGCTGACCAGGAAGTTGCTGACCGGCAACCCGATGGCAGGGAGCTCGCCGAGTACGCGGACGCCGGCCGGATCCAGCCCGGTTTCTTCCTCCGCTTCGCGCAGCGCGGCATCCACCGCGGTGGCGTCGGCAGCGTCCACGGAGCCGCCCGGGAAAGCCACCTGCCCCGGATGGTCGCTGAGTGTAGCCGCCCGCTCAATCAGCAGTACGTCCAAATCGTCCGGAACGGCGTCGGCGGAGAAGTCCGCAGGCCTGTCATCGAGGACCCCGAAAAGGATCAGCACGGCAGCCGGGCGTGCCGTGGCAGGGTCCACACTGCGCCGCAGCAGGTCCATGTCCGCGTTGAAGGACGTTTTCCCGGCGGCTACTGCAGCGGCCAGCGCCTCGAGGTCCCCGCGTGCACTCATGCTTCGAGCCCGAAGCCAGCGGCCCGCAGCTGGGCACGGGTCTCGGCCGCCATCATGCGGGCATGCAGTTCCTCGCGTCCGGGCGCCAATTCGTATTTCAGCAGTTTGCGGGCCTTCTCCGGGTCCGTCTCGCCTTCGCCGTAGGACGGGCAGAGCTGCGCGACGGCGCAGGCACCGCAGGCGGGCTTCTTGGCATGGCACACCCGCCGTCCGTGGAAGACCACGCGGTTGGAGAGCGGCGTCCAGTCCTTGGGCTCAAAGAGAGCGGCAACGTCCTCTTCCACCTTGACGGGGTCTTTGGAAGTGGTCCAGCCGAACCGGCGGGCCAGGCGCCCGAAGTGGGTGTCCACCGTGATCCCCGGCACACCGAAAGCGTTACCGAGCACTACATTGGCGGTCTTTCGGCCCACTC
This sequence comes from Arthrobacter sp. zg-Y20, assembly GCF_030142075.1. NCBI lineage: Bacteria > Bacillati > Actinomycetota > Actinomycetes > Micrococcales > Micrococcaceae > Arthrobacter > Arthrobacter sp. zg-Y20. The sequence continues at coordinate 2,998,769 of NZ_CP126241.1, forward strand.
CCGGCAGGGTCACCAGGTCCTCCAGCCGGTCCGGGACCTGGCCGTTGAACTCATCCACCAGCTTGGTGGAAAGCGCCTTGACGCTGGCCGACTTGGCCCGGAAAAAGCCGGTGGGGCGGATGATTTCCTGCAGCTCGGCTTCATCTGCCTCCGCCAGTGCCCGGGCATCCGGGTACCGGGCAAACAGGACGGGCGTGACTGCGTTCACGCGGATGTCGGTGGTCTGGGCCGAGAGCACGGTGGCTACCAGCAGCTCGAACGCGTTAGTGAAGTCCAGTTCGGCAACGGCATACGGGTACAGCTCTCCCAGCAGCCGGTTAATTCGCCGCGCCCTCCGCTTGGTTGCAAGGAGGGACGGATCGCTGCCGGTTGCTTTCGCCAATGCTTGTCCTTCTATCTGCGCTTTGTATCCGGCGTCGGATTTGCCGCTGCCGTAAGTGCCGAAACTGCGGGCCGGCCTCCGGCGCTTTCACGCCGGAGGAGGGTTTACTGGTCCGCGTCCACCCGCTCGATGTTGCTCAGGTCGCGCAGCACGCCGATGCGGCCGGTGCGCTTGTCCTGGACAAGGAATTCATCGCCGCGGTCTTCCAGTCCCAGTTCCCAGTCACCGGGGTGGAACATGAACAGGGGCAGTCCTGTGCGTTCGTCAACAATCTGGCGGGGGGTTCCCACAGCGAACCAGAACGCTTCCACCACGGCTTCGGACTCGTCGCGGGTAGCGGTGATGGGCTCAGCGGGCTCGTCCGCGGCAGCTCCGGCAGCGGGATTTTCAGCGGCGGGGTTTTCGCTCTCGCGAACCACCGGGTTCACCGTGGTGGCGGCCAAGGGTTCCTGCCGGCTGCTTTCCGGGGTTGGAGCCTGGGCGGCCGGGTGCGCATCCTGGGCGGCCTGGACGCCGTCGGCGGGGCGTGCGGTCTGCGGCGCCGCGGCGGAAGCGCCAGCGGCGGCACCTGCGACAACCCCTCCTCCGGCCGCAACAGCAGGGCCCTGCTGGGCTTCGGCTTGGTGCGCTGCACCGGCCTGGCCGGTTCCGGCGTCGCTGCGGCGGATGGGGTTGGTGAACCGGCGTGCTGCGGGGGCTTCAGCCTTGGGCCGTGCCGGGCGGGCGCGAAGCGGCAGCGCTTCACGTGCCATGGGGGCCGCGGTGCGCTCGGGACGGCCTTCGAACTCCTTGGCGAAGAACGGCAGATGCGGAGCGAGTGTGGTCGCGGCCACCAGGCCCAGGGAGCCGATGAGGGCGATCAGCGGACCGACGGCGAAATCGGTAACGGTCTGGATAAAGAAGAAGGCGAGCGCCAAAACAGCAACCACGGAGGCGAACTGGTCCAGGGACAGCGAACCGACCCGGGGCTTTGTGCCCGGAGCAAGCCGGCGGCCGGCGAAAAGCCCGGCAACGACCAGCGGCAGCAGGATGCCGATACCCAGGAAGAACAGGGAGAACCCGTTCCAGAGGTTGAAGTCCTCTTCGAACCTGAGTGAGCTGACGGTAAAGAACGGGAGGATGCTGCCCACGAGCATCACCAGGACAGATCCGCCCACTACGGTGTCACGCAGGCTGAACGGGCCGAACAGTGCTTCCTGGCCCCCGGCATCGGCGGTACCGGGACGTGCCCGCCCTCCCGCGGCCGTGGACGGCCCGTCGGTGTGCGAAGCGTCGGCCATGCCGCGGGTCTCATTCTCAACAGGGGGGTTGTTCATACTGATCTCCATTCACGACCACCACCGCAGCACCGGTGGACGGGCCGCCGGGAACGGTAGGCCGCATTTACGGTACAAAGGCGGTTGCTTCCTTCCCTCAGCCTAATCAACGACGGCGAGGCAGACTAGCCGAGTGGCGGCGCGCCCCGGGGCAGTGACATACCGCTCACCGCATTTTCACGCCGTTTTGCAACTGTTTGTGTGAGCCCGGACACAGCCCTTCGAAACCGGCGATAGTGTGGATGGCAGCCGGCACCATTCCCCTGGTGCTGGATTTCTGCGAAGTGAAAGGGTTCAAACATGTCTGATCAGTCCCCTGCGAAGAAGCACGGTGACGCCTTCGAGAACCTTCTGCACGAACGCCGGAGCTTCCCGCCGAGTGCCGAATTTGCTGCGTCTGCGGTGGCCCAGCCGTCCCTCTACGAGGAAGCAGCAGCGGACGGTCCCGCCTTCTGGGCCCGGCAGGCACGCGAATTGCTGTCCTGGGACAAGGATTTCGACCAGGCACTGGACTTCAGTGATGCCCCCTTCGCCAAGTGGTTCGTAGGCGGAGAGCTCAACGCCGCATACAACGCCCTGGACCGGCACGTGGAAGAAGGCCGGGGTGAGCGCGTTGCCATCTACTTCGAGGGTGAGCCCGGCGATACCCGGACCTACACGTACGCCCAGCTGACCGAAGAAGTGAAGAAAGCGGCCAACGCCTTCGAGTCCCTCGGCGTGGCCAAGGGCGACCGGGTGGCCGTCTATCTCCCAATGATTCCGGAAGCAGTCATCACCATGCTGGCCTGCGCGCGGATCGGTGCGGTGCATTCAGTGGTGTTCGGCGGTTTCTCCGCTGACGCCCTGCGCAGCCGGATCGACGACGCCGAAGCCAAGCTTGTGGTGACTGCCGACGGCTCCTACCGCCGCGGCAAGCCCAGCATGCTCAAGGGCGCCGTTGACGAGGCCCTCGCCAAGCCGGGCCACACGGTGGAAAACGTAGTGGTGGTCCGCCGCAACGCAGAGCCGGTGCAGTGGAACGACGGCCTGGACCAGTGGTGGCACGACGTCGTGGACACCGCGGATACCGAGCACACCGCAGTGCCGCATGACTCCGAGCATCCACTGTTCATCCTGTACACCTCCGGCACCACGGGGAAACCCAAGGGCATCCTGCACACCACCGGCGGGTTCCTCACGCAGACCGCCTTCACCCACCTCAACACCTTTGATCTGCACCCGGAAACGGACGTGTACTGGTGCACCGCGGACATCGGCTGGGTCACCGGCCACAGCTACGTGGCTTACGCTCCGCTGATCAACGGCGCCACCCAGCTGATATACGAGGGCACACCGGACACGCCGCACCAGGGCCGCTGGTGGGAACTGGTGGAGAAGTACAAGGTATCCATCCTGTACACCGCCCCCACCGCCATCCGTACCTGCATGAAGTGGGGCCGGGATATTCCGCAGAAGTACAACCTGGATTCCATCCGGGTGCTGGGATCGGTGGGCGAACCCATCAACCCCGAAGCATGGATGTGGTACCGGCAGGTCATCGGTGCCAACGGCGGCAAAAAGGAAAACCCGGCGCCGATCGTGGATACCTGGTGGCAGACCGAAACCGGGGCGCACATGATCGCACCCATGCCCGGCGTCACGGCCACCAAGCCGGGCTCCGCGCAGGTAGCCGTGCCGGGCATCTCGGTGGACGTGGTGGATGAAATGGGGAAGCCGGTGCCCAACGGATCCGGTGGCTTCCTGGTCATCAAGGAGCCGTGGCCGGCCATGCTGCGCGGCATCTGGGGAGATCCGGAACGGTTCAAGGAGACCTACTGGTCCCGGTTCGACAACATGTATTTCGCGGGTGACGGCGCGAAGAAGGACGAGGACGGCGACATCTGGCTGCTGGGCCGGGTCGATGACGTGATGAACGTTTCCGGCCACCGGCTCTCCACCACGGAGATCGAATCCGCCCTGGTGAGCCATCCCTCGGTTGCCGAGGCCGCCGTCGTCGGTGCGGCCGATGACACCACGGGTGAGGCCGTGGTCGCCTTTGTTATTCTGCGCGGCAGCGCCAAGGACGACGACGACATTGTCACCACTCTGCGCAACCACGTGGGCAAGGAAATCGGGCCGATCGCCAAGCCGCGGCACATCCTGGTGGTTCCCGAACTGCCCAAGACCCGCAGCGGCAAAATCATGCGCCGCCTGCTCAAGGATGTGGCCGAAGGACGCGAAGCCGGCGATTCCAGCACGCTGGCGGATAACACTGTGATGCAGCAGATCGCCGAGTCCCTGCGCAGGTAAGCCCTGCCGACGGCAAAACACAGCAGGTGCCCTCCCCGGTCCGGGGAGGGCACCTGCTGTGTTGAGGAGCGGGTTGGACTAGCCGACGGTGACGTCGAGCTCCACCTCGATATTGCCCCGCGTGGCATTGGAGTAGGGGCAGACCTGGTGGGCTGCCTGGACCAGTTTGTCCGCGGTTGCCTCGTCCACGCCGGACATTTCCACGTGCAGTGCGACGCCGAGCTTGAAGCCGCCTTCATCCTGCTTGTAGATGCTGACGTCGGCCGTGACGGCAGCATCTGCAATGGGGGCCTTCTCCGCGCGTGCAATCATCTTCAGCGCGGACAGGAAGCATGCGGCGTATCCCGTGGCGAAGAGCTGTTCGGGGTTGGTTCCCTCGCCGGAGCCGCCCATCTCGGTTGGGGTGGAGAGGTTGACCTCCAGCTTGCCGTCGCTGGTGCGGGCTTCTCCGTTGCGTCCGTCGCCGGTAGCGGTGGCAGCAGCTGTGTACAAAGCACTCATGGGAACTCCTTATGTGGGGAAAGTCTGTAGGATCAAGGTAGACTAACTAGTACGTCTACCGCAAGTAATGCAGACCGAATACCGTGAAGGAAGAGGGGAAAGCAATGGGCACGCAACCGTCAGGGGTACGCGAGCGGATCCTCGGCAGTGCTTCGAGCCTGTTCTACACCGAGGGCGTGCGGGCCGTGAGCGCGGACAAGATCATTGCTGCTGCAGGCACCACCAAAGTGACTTTCTACCGGTATTTCCGCTCCAAGGATGATCTGGTGGTGGCGTACCTGCAGGAGCAGTCCGCAGGAATGCAGGAACGGGCCGCAGCCCTTGACCCGGACCCCTGCACGGGCCTGCGCCAGCTGGCAGAAGTGATGGGAACCGAGGCCTGCTCCCCCGGCTTCCGCGGGTGCCCTTTCATCAATGCCGCGGCTGAGTACCCGGACCCGGAGCATCCCGTCCGCATGGTCATTACAGGGCACCGTGCGTGGCTGCATTCACTTGTGGCCGGCCGGCTGCGCCTGCTCGGCGTGCAGGAGGCGGACAGCCTGGCCGACCAGTTGCTGATGCTGCGCGACGGCGCCATGGTGTACGGATATGTGGAGGACGGAACCGCCGTCGGGCCCGCACTGGCGGCAGCCGGCGAGGCGCTGGTCCTGCCCCGGATCACCGCGGGAAAACCCAAATCCGCGGCCCAGGCCTGACGCCGATGTGACCTTCGCCTCACGGGCTTGGGAAAAGCGGCGCCGGATAGGAGAATTCCTTCTCGTGTCTACTTCACTCGCACCGGCCGCACCTGCCGGACCACACTCTTCCAAGATGGCCCGCAAGGTAGCGGGGGCGTCCTTTATCGGCACGGCCCTGGAGTCCTATGACTTCTATGTCTTCGGCACCGCGGCCGCACTGATCCTGAACCGGATTTTCTTCCCGGAAGTGGATGCAGCAACAGGCGTCCTGCTGTCCTTCCTGTCCCTGGGCATGGGCTTTATTGCCCGGCCGGTGGGCGCCATCCTCTTCGGGCACATCGGAGACCGGGTGGGGCGCAAGACCTCGCTGATTTGGACCATCATCCTGATGGGTGTTGCCACCGGTGCGGTTGGCCTGCTGCCGGACTACAACACCATCGGCATCTGGGCGCCGCTGCTGCTGGTGCTGCTGCGCCTGCTGCAGGGCCTGGCCGTGGGCGGCGAGTGGGGCGGGTCTATCCTGATCGCCACCGAACATGCCGCTCCGCGCAAGCGCGCCCTTTACGCGGCCATTCCCCAGATCGGCTCTCCGGTGGGGACCATCCTGGTTACCGGCATCTTCCTGCTGCTGACGCAGGTCCCGGACGATGCCATGGAGGCCGGGGTATGGCGCATTCCCTTCCTGCTGGCCTTCCCCTTCATGGGCATTGCCCTGTACCTGCGCCTGGCCATTGACGAGACCCCCGTGTTCAAGGGCGTCGAGAAGGCACACCAGGTAACCCGGGTCCCGCTGCTCGAGGTACTGCGCACACAGTGGGCAGCAGTGCTGGTCGCTGCTGCCGCCGCCCTCCTGGGCATCGGCTCCTACTTCCTGATGACTACCTACACCCAGTCCTACGGAACCAAGATCCTGGGACTGTCGGAGTCCACTGTCCTGAACGCTGCGCTGGTCGGATCGGTGCTCCAGCTGGCTACCATCCCGGCCTTCGGCTTCCTGGCCAACCGCATCGGCTCCGCCCGGATGGTCATGGCCGGTGCCGTTGCCACCTTGGTGATCTCCTTCCCGCTGTACTTCATCATCAGCAACGCCAACACCCCGGTCTACATCCTGACCATCCTGATCGGCGGGATAGCTCCAACGGCGGCCTGGGCCGCACTGGGCGGACTCATGGCCGACCTGTTCCCGGCCCGGACCGGCTTCACGGCCCTGTCCCTCGCCTACAGCATTGCCGGCATCCTCTCCGGCTTCACCCCCTCCGTCACCCAGGTATTCTCCAATGCAACCGGCGCCGCCTGGTGGCACCCCGGCGTCGTACTGGCGCTGATGTCCCTGATCACCATCGCGGGCGCGCTGGCGGCGCGTCACATGACGCAGCACAACACGGCTGCTGCGCCGCAGAAGACAGGATCCGCTCCGGCATAGTTAAGCCATGACTACTGCCGGCACACGCAACATCCTGGTCCTCAACGGCCCCAACCTGAATCTCCTGGGCACCCGTGAACCTGGAATCTACGGGCACTCCACGCTGGCGGATGTGGAGGCTGCGGCCATGGCTGCAGCCTCCTCCCGCGGCTGGAGCGTGGACTGTGTGCAGTCCAACCATGAGGGCGACCTGATCGATGCCATCCACGCGGCACGGGGCACGGCTGCGGGCATCGTCATTAATCCCGCGGCCTACAGCCACACCTCGGTAGCCATCGCGGACGCCCTCTCCGCCGTGGAACTTCCCGTGGTGGAGGTACATCTCAGCAACATCCACCGTCGCGAGGAATTCCGGCACCACTCCTTCGTCTCCGCGGTAGCCTCCGTGGTGATCTGCGGCGCCGGTATCAGCGGCTACCGCATGGCTGTGGAGTACCTGGCGGAGTCGCTGGAGCCGGAGCGTGGCTGAGGCCCCGTCAACGGCGCAGCGGTATGCGCGCTTCGCCCGCTACGAGGCCCGCGGCGCCTCGGAAGTCTACGAGCAGTGGTGTGAGGAAATCAGCCGGGACGCCAAGGTGCTGGAGCTGATTGACGGGCTTCCCCGGGACAAGCGCCAACCCAACCTCGTGCTGGCCGCTGCCCGCAGCCGGGGCGCGGAAGCCGGCACTTACAGCGGGTTCCGCGCTTTCCTGCTCCAGGAGTGGGACGGTATCCGCGACGTGATCCTGCGGCGCAGCACGCAGACCAACGAGCCGCGCCGCTGCGCCGTCCTCCTGCCGTCGCTGGCACGGATCGCCCGGGACGAGGGACGCCCGCTGGCGTTGATCGAGGTTGGTGCGTCCGCGGGTTTGTGCCTGTATCCGGACCGATACGCCTACCGGTACGACGACGGCGCCGTCATCAACGGTCAGGGCCGGGACAACTGGGTACTGGCGTGCCGGACCACTGGCAATCCCCCGCTGCCGTCGTCGGTGCCGAACATCATTCACCGGTCCGGAGTGGACCTTAATCCCCTGGACCCGGCCGATCCGGCCGACCTCGCTTGGCTGGACGCCCTGATATGGCCGGGCATGGATGAACGCCGCCGGCTGCTGGGGGTTGCGGCCGAAGCAGCGGCACACTCCCCTGCCCGGATTGTGCGCGGGGACTTGAATGCCGAGATTGCCGGACTGATTGAGGCTGCGCCGGCCGAGGCCGCCGTCGTTGTTTTCCACACAGCGGTCCTGGCCTACCTGCCGGAGGGCGACCGGGAAATTTTCCGCGACACCATTGTCAGCTGCCTCGGCGTTCCCGGCCGGCCGGTGCACTGGCTCTCCAATGAGGGCCTGGGCGTGGTGCCGGGACTTTCCGCTCCGCCCGGTTCCGCGGATCCGGGTTTGTTTGTGCTGCACCACAACGGCACGCCGGTGGCGCGGACCGGCCCGCACGGCCAGTCCCTGGACTGGCTGTGACCGGCACGGCCGGAGGGCGCGGTTAGCCTGCGGCTCCGTTATGCGCGTGGCGTTCGGTTGGGGCCGCCGCTACTTGGCGGTGCAGGACCCGGCGGAAACCGCCTTGCTGAAGCCGGGGGCGTCCTCAATGACCGGGCCCACCTCGGCAAGGGACAAGGCGTAGCCGATGGGCTGGTCCCCGGTGGTTTTGGCGAAAATGACTCCCGCGACCTGCCCGTCAATGTCCAGCAGCGGTCCGCCGGAATTGCCCTGCTGGACGTTCGCTGCCAGTGTGTAGACCTCCAGCACCTCCGGTGAGGTGCCGTAGATGTCACGCACGGCCACCTCGGAAAGCCCTTCGACACTCGCTGCCTGGAGCCGGAAGGGCCCGCCGGCGGGGTAACCGGCAAAGGCGGCCGTAGTGCCGTCCGGCAGCGGGGCGCCTACCGGGATGGGCGCCGCGTCCAGGTCATCCACGGCGAGCACGGCGAGGTCGCGGGCCGCGTCGAAGTACACCACCCTGGCCGGCAGGACGGACCCGTCGGGAACTTCCACTACCGGCTCGTTGACGCCGGCCACCACGTGGGCATTGGTGACCACCCGGTCATCCGCCACCACAAACCCGGATCCCGTCTGGTTCTGTCCGCACTGGTAGGCCGTGCCTGTGATCTTCAGCACGGAAGCCGAAGCCTTTTCCAGTGCTGCCGAGCTGACTTCCGCGCTGGGCGGCACCGCCGTTTGCGGCGCCGCACTGTCCAGAATGGTCGGCAATCCCTCGGAGACCGTAAAGGAACGGATCTGCGCACTCCACGTCTTGACCTGTTCAGGAGTGCCGTCATCAATCGCATTGAGCACCTTGGACCCGGCAATCTGCTGGGATAGGTACGGCACGCCAAGCGTCGTGACGCTGAAGGCCAGCATGGCCATCACCAGGGCCGCAACAACCAGGTTCGCGGCCCCGCCAAGTAGCCGGTCCAGGACCCGAAGAGGCGGGAAATTCAGCCACCGCCGGATCATTCCGCCCAGCGCCGCACCAGCCGCATGCCCTATCAGGACAAGGATTACGGCGGTGGCGATCACCACTGTCAGCCGCCAGCCGTTGTCCGGCACCCATCCCGCTACGAGGGGGATGGCGAAGAACGCGGCCACGGCGCCGGCAACGAAACCGACGATTCCCCCCAGGGTCACCACCAGCCCGTTGCGCAGCCCTGCCACCAGGTAAAAAAGCAGGACAAGGAGCAGGACGATGTCCAGAAGTGTCAGTCCGAGCACTAAAAGCTCCAAAAGGGGGTTCGGGCGGCTCGACGGGGGTTGGCCGCTGCGTTTGACGAGTTTATCCGTACAACCTGAAGAACCCGTTACCGCTTCTTCGGAGCCGTGCGTGGGCCTGCTCTCTTTTTCTCATCCATAGGCGAACAAACGTGCTTCAGGTGTCACTGGCGCGTGACGTGCGGCAAGATAATAGGTAGAGAACACTATTTACAGGAGATTTCATGGATATCGAGGTACTGCGCCGCGCGCCGTTGTTCGCCTCTCTGGGAGACGACGTATTCGCCGCTCTGACCGAAGAGCTCACTGAGGTCGACCTTTCCCGCGGGGCCTCCGTTTTCCGCGAGGGCGATCAGGGCGACCAGCTCTATTTCATCGTCTCCGGAAAAATCAAGCTGGGCCGTTCAGCCCCTGACGGGCGGGAGAACCTGCTGGCTATCCTCGGCCCGGGTGAGCTGTTCGGGGAGATGGCACTGTTTGATCCCTCCCCGCGCAACGCCACGGCAACCGCCGTCTCGGAGACCCGGCTTGCCGGTCTCCGGCACGAGAACCTGCGGGCATTGATCGAGACCCGCCCCGAGGTTTCCGTCCAGTTGCTCCAGGCCCTGGCACGCCGCCTGCGTCGCACCAACGAGTCGCTGGCCGACCTCGTTTTCTCCGACGTTCCGGGCCGTGTGGCCAAGGCGCTGCTGGATCTGGCGGACCGCTTCGGCCGTCCGGCCACCGACGGCATCCTGGTAGCCCACGAGCTGACGCAGGAAGAACTGGCCCAGCTGGTTGGCGCCTCGCGTGAAACCGTGAACAAGGCCTTGGCTGAGTTCGTCCAGCGCGGCTGGCTGCGCTTGGAAGCACGCGCAGTGGTCATCCTGGACGTCCAGCGGCTGCGGCAGCGTTCGCGCTAGGCAGTTGGACACGCCCTAAAACGCAGGAGATACAGGAACGGCGCCGGACCCCTATGGGGGCCGGCGCCGTTGCTGTATCCGGCAGCATCAACGTCCGTGCGCAGAAGATCCTTCAGCGGCGCCGCCGGGATTTACGGCCAGGCGCGGTTCGCCGTCCACTTCCACCAGTTCCGGCCGGTAGACCGCAGCGGGCCGCCTGCTGGACAGGTAGGCGATGCAGCCGCGTGCCGAACCGACCTTTTCAAGGGTGATTTCGACGGCGGGAACCACCAGTTCGCCAAGGGTCAACCCCTGCGTATCCGGACGCCCGATTTCGTCGCCCAGGGCAGTGGTGTCGCGTGCGGCGACCACGTCGGCAGCAGCTTTCCACCCGGCCCATACGCCCTTGCCCTCCAGCAGTGTGGCGTCCTGGCCAACCGGAGCAATGGCGGCGAAGTAGCGGGTGTCGAAACGGCGCAGGGCAAAGTCTGCGCTGTGCCAGTTGGAGAGCGGACGCAGCAGGTCCGTCCGCAGCCCAAGGCCCCGCTTGCCGAGCAGTTCCAGGAAAGAGGCGTCCTGGGCGGCGATGGCGGTGCGGGCCGCCATCCACTCCGGGCCGCGGTTGCTTTCCAGCAGGGTGGCTTCATCCGGGCCGGCCAGCAGGACTCCGGTTTCCTCAAACAGTTCCCGGATAGCCGCTACTACGTGCCGGCGGGCCAGCCGGGAATCGTCGATCCCCATCGACTTGGCCCAGGCGGCGGGCGCAGGCCCGAACCAGGTGGCCTGCGCGTCGTCGTTCTCTTCCACGCTGCCGCCCGGGAAGGCGACCTTGCCCAGCGGGGACTCGCCCCGCCGGTAGGAGAGGTACGTTTCAGTACCGCGCGGGGAGTCCCGCAGCAGCACCACCGAGGAGGCCAGGCGCGGTTTGCGCGGCGTCCGGTCGGAGCGTTCGAACCAGCTTTGGGCCGCTACCCGCTGATCGGGCGCGACCGGAAAGAGCCGGATAGTCGAGTTAGGCAAATTCCACGATCATTTCTACTTCGACGGGCGCATCCAGCGGCAGGACGGCAACGCCGACGGCGGAGCGCGCGTGGGTTCCGGCCGCACCGAATACCTTCCCCAGAAGCTCCGAAGCGCCGTTCACAACGGCTGGCTGGCCGGTGAAGGAAGGGTCCGAAGCAACATAACCGACAACTTTCACGACGCGGCTGATGCGGTCAAGATCACCGATCTGCGCCTTTACCGCCGCCAGTGCGTTGATGGCACAGATCGCTGCGTACGACGCGGCGTCCGCCGGATCCACCTCTGCACCCACCTTGCCGGTTGCCGGAAGCGTCCCGTCCACGAACGGCAGCTGGCCGGACGTATGGACGAGGCTGCCGGTGATAACCGCCGGGACATAGGCAGCCACCGGAGCTGCGACATCGGGAAGGGTCAGGCCCAGCTCCCTCAGCCGGATCTCAACGGCCGATACTGCACCGGCAGCGGCGCTCACTGGCCTTTTTCGCGTTTCATATAGGCAACGGAACCCGTGCCGTTGGGTGCGGCAGCAATCTGCACCAGCTCCCATCCTTCGTCCCCGTGCATATTCAGGACCTGCCCGGGCGTGTGAAGCGGAAGTGGTGTAATGAAGTATTCCCATTTGGTCATAAGGGAAAGCGTAACGTGCTTGTAGACTGTCTCGCATGGCAGCACGCAAATCACCGTTCTTCGACACGGCGACCACACTCGGAAAGCTCGTCGCGTTCTTCGGCATCAGTGCTCTTTGCGGAGTCCTGGCAGCCGGTCTCCTGGTTCCGGCGGCCGCGGCAGCCGGCACCGCCGCTTCCGGCTCCATTCAGTTCTTCGACCAGCTCCCCTCGGAGCTGCAGCGCGGAGCCCTGGCCACGCCGTCCAAGATCTATGCCAATGACGGCTCGCTCATCGCCACTCTCTATGACGAGAACCGCCAGCCGGTGACCCTGGACCAGGTCTCGCCGAACATGGTGAATGCTGTCCTGGCCATCGAGGATGACCGGTACTACGAGCACGGCGGCGTGGACCTGCAGGGCATCATCAGCGCACTGGTCTCCAATGTCACCAACGACACCACGCGCGGTGCCTCCACCATCACCCAGCAGTACGTAAACAACGTCATCATTGACACCAATCGGCAGAACGACAAAGAAGTCGTTTTCAGCGGCAACAAGGACTACGGCGACAAGCTGCGGGAAATGAAGCTGGCCATTGCGGTGGAGAAGGAGCTGAGCAAGGACGAAATCCTTGAGGGCTACTTCAATATTGTTCCCTTCAGCGGCACCACCTACGGCGTCCAGGCGGCGGCACGGTACTTCTTCAATGTTGACGCCAAGGACCTGACCATCCCGCAGGCCGCCCTGCTGGCCGGCGTCGTCAACGGCACCACGTACTACAGCCCGGAACAGAACCCGGAACGCTCCCTGGAGCGCCGCAACCTGGTGCTCGAGCGCATGCTGGAAACCGGCCGCATCACGCAGGAAGAACACGACGCAGCCGTAGCCACCGGGCTGGACCTGAACGTGACCCCGGTCTCCAGCAACTGCGTGGGTGCTGCCCAGGCCCCTTATTTCTGTGACTACGTCACCCGGCTGATCACCAACGACCAGGCCTTCGGGGATACCCCCGAGGACCGCGAGAAGCTGCTTCAGCGCGGCGGCCTGGAGATCAAGACCACCCTGAACGCCACGTTCCAGAACGCGGCGCAGACTGCCATTAACGAGACTGCCAACCCGGATTCCACCGACGCCGAGATCGGCCATTCCATGGTGAGCGTGGAGCCGGGGACGGGCAAGATCCTGGTCATGGCGCAGAACACCCGGTACACGCCCGAACTTGCGCCCGGCAACTCGGTCCAGAACTTCAATGTGGACGTCTACCAGGACGGCGACAAGTCCAAGTACCTCAACGGCCTGGGCGGTTTCCAGCCCGGGTCGACGTACAAGCCCTTCACCGTTGCTGCGTGGCTTGATTCGGGCAGGACCCTGAACACCACCCTGAACGGCTCCAAGCGGACCTACCCCGTGGGAACCCGCTGGAACGCCAGCTGCTACGAGGGCGGGGCCTACGTCAGTACGGACCCGTGGACCCCCATCAACTACGGCGACAAGAACTACAAGACCACCACTGTGCTGGACGGTCTCGCCAACTCGTACAACACCATCACGCTGGCCGAGGCCCGCGAGATCGACCTGTGCAAGTACCAGCAGATGGCCTTTGCCGCCGGCGTCCACAACGGCAAGGGTGAGGAAGGCAAAGAAGAGATGCTCTCCGTGGACCCGCCGTCGACCTTCGGCGGCGGCGGCGACGCCTCGCCGCTGTCCATGGCCACCGGTTTTGCGACGTTCGCTGCCGAGGGTCTTATGTGCAAGCCAATCGCCCTTGAATCGGTGACCGGTGCCGACGGCACCGAGTACCCGGTGCCGGAGCAGTCCTGCTCGCAGGTAATGCGCAAGGAAGTTGCCCAGGGCGTCAACGTGGCCACCCAGCGGGTTATGACCAACGGCTCGGGCCTGAACCTCCAGGTAGGCGTCCCCACGGCCGGCAAGACCGGTACCAACGACTACCGTTCGCAGACCTGGTTCATGGGCTACAGCACCGGCATGGCAACCGCGTCATGGATCGGCAACTGGAAAGCCAACAACACCACCATGTCGGACAAGCTGATCGGCGGCCGGGTCTATCCCGAAATTGACGGTTCGTTGATTGCCGGCCCGTCGTGGAAGAACTTCATCCAGCGCATTGCCGGACAGTACACGGCGAATCCGTTCACCGCTCCGCCTGCCAGCATCATGGGCGGCGGGCAGCCGAAGGCAACGGTCCCGGCTCCTCCGGCAGCCCCCGCGGCTGACAAGGACACGCCCGCTGCTCCTGCACCTGCTGCTCCTGCTCCCGGGGGTGACGGCACCGGCAACAACGGTGGTGGAAACGGTGGTGGAAACGACGGCGGCAACAACGGCAACGGCAACGGTGGCAACCCGGGCGGCGGTGGCGGCGGCGCCGGAGGGAACGGTTAGTGTCCGCTTTTCCCCTCGCGTCAACGGCACGGAAAGCGGCTTGGCTGGCCGGGGGCGTCGCTGCGAGCGGCGCCTCTGCGCTGGCCTACGGCTGCTTTATTGAACGCAACCTCTTCAGCGTCCGGGAGGAGACCGTCAGGGTCCTTCCGGCTGGAAGTGCGCCCTTGCGGGTCCTGCACCTTTCCGACATCCACTTTGTTCCCGGCCAGGACCGCAAGGTCCGCTGGCTGCAGGGGCTGGCGGACCTGGAGCCGGACCTGGTGGTGAACACCGGTGACAACCTCAGCCATCTTCAGGCGGTGCCTCCGGTGCTGGAGGCGCTCAAACCGGTGATGCGGTTCCCGGGAGTGTTTGTGCCGGGGTCAAACGACTACTACGCGCCCGTGCTGAAAAACCCGTTCACCTATTTCACCGGGCCGTCCAAGCACAAGCGGACCCCGGACGAACTTCCGTTCGGCTCCCTCTTCGGGGCGTTCCGCGAAGCCGGCTGGCGGGACCTCACCAATACCGGCACCGTTATGGACCTGGCCGGTCTGCGCCTGAACTTCTCCGGTGTGGACGACCCGCACCTCAAACGCGACCGGTACCAGGGCTTCCGTGACCTTGACGACGCCGACAGCACCGGCGGTACGGCGGTACCGGCACCCGAAGTAAAGATCGGCGTTGCCCACGCTCCGTACCAGCGGGTGCTCAACCAGTTCACCGGTGGTGGAGCCGACATTATCCTGGCCGGCCACACGCACGGCGGACAGGTGTGCATTCCCGGGTACGGCGCCCTCGTCAGCAACTGCGACCTGCCCACCTGGCAGGCCAAAGGCCTCACGTCGTGGGCCCACGGGGGACGCCGGGTTCCCCTGAATGTCTCCGCAGGCATCGGAACCTCCCGGTTCGCTCCGGTGCGGTTTGCCTGCCGCCCCGAAGCGGTCCTGCTAACCCTCACGGCCCGCGACTCCTGACCGGCGCAGGCCCGGAAAACCGGCCTCCGGCGGGGGCAGCGGAGGCCGGTTTCGCAGAATCGGGGTTTGTCTAGTATCCTTGTAAAGTTGCTTCGCGAGGTGGTCAAAGACCTTCGAAACAATGGTTACGGGGTGTGGCGCAGCTTGGTAGCGCGCGTCGTTCGGGACGACGAGGTCGCAGGTTCAAATCCTGTCACCCCGACCAGCAAGGCTCCGGTCAGAGAAATCTGACCGGAGCCTTTTGCGTTAAGCGGACACTTTTATGGGTGAGCGGGCTCTCTTGCCTTAGCGGCAGCTGCCGGCGCCCTGCGGCTGCAGGGCACCGGCCGGACGCTCCTACACGAACGCTTTGCCCGTCAGCCGCTCGTACGCCTCAACGTAGCGGGCGCGGGTGCGTTCCACGACGTCGTCCGGCAGCGCCGGGGGCGGGGTGTCCGATGCCTTGTCCCAGCCGGAGGCGGGCGAGGTAAGCCAGTCCCGCACATACTGCTTGTCGAAGGAGGGCTGTGCCTGTCCCGGGGCGTACAGGGCCGCGTCCCAGAACCGGGAGGAGTCCGGGGTCAGTACTTCATCGCCCAGGGTGACTGTCCCGGTTGCCGGATCCAGGCCAAACTCCACTTTGGTGTCGGCCAGGATGATGCCGCGTTCCCGGGCGATGGCCTCGGCCCGGGTATAGATGTCCAAGGTCAGCGACCTCAGCTGCTCCGCCGTCCCGGCACCCACTGTATCCACCACGGCCTCGTAGGTGATGTTCTCGTCGTGCTCGCCCTGTTCGGCCTTGGCGGACGGCGTGAAGACCGCCGGCGCAATCCGGGATCCGTCGACCAGTCCGCCCGGCAGCGGCAGCCCGCACACGGTCTGTGAAGCGCGGTACTCTGCCAGGCCTGAGCCGGTCAGGTAGCCGCGGGCAATGCATTCCACCGGGTACATGTCCAGCTTCCTGCAGATCATTGCCCGCCCGGCAACCGCCTCCGGGATGCCCTCGTCCGCGGACAGGACGTGGTTGGGCACCTCGGCCAGCTGCTCGAACCACCACAGGCTCAGCTGGGTCAGGATGCGGCCCTTGTCCGGGATAACGCTGGAGAGCACATGGTCATACGCGCTGATCCGGTCCGAGGCCACCACCAGGACCCGGCCGTCCCCGGTTTCCTCCGCCTCGCCGTCGGGCACATAGAGATCGCGGACCTTCCCGGAATAGACGTGCCGCCAGCCCGGCAGCTCGGGCGCCGAGCCCAGCCCGTTCATGCCCGGTCCCCTTCAATGGCTGCTTCCGGCCGGGCGCCGGCACTGCCCTCGGGCACCTGCACTTCCCCCCGCGCGGCCTTCAACGCAATGTCGGTGCGGTGCTGGGAGCCCTCCAGCTGGATGAGGTCCACTCCCGCGTAGGCACGCTCCCGTGCGGCGGCCAGGTCCTCCCCCAGCCCGACGACGGCGAGCACCCGGCCCCCGGCGCTGCGCACCTTGTCCTTCTTCAGCCGTGTCCCGGCGTGCAGCACGTGTACGCCGTCAAGCCGTTCGGCCTTCTTCAGGCCGCGCACCCGGTCACCGGTACGGGGCGCGTCCGGATAGTTTTCGGCGGCGACCACGACGGCGACGGCCGGGCGCGGGTCCCACTTGAGCTGTTCCATGGCATCCAGTTCGCCCTTTGCTGCTGCCATCAGCAGTCCGCCCAGCGGTGTCTTCAGCCGGGCGAGCACGGCCTGCGTTTCCGGATCCCCGAAGCGGGCGTTGAACTCGATGACCCGCACGCCGCGGGTGGTCAGCGCCAGGCCGCAGTACAGGACGCCCACAAAGGGGGTGCCGCGGGATGCCATTTCATCGATGGTGGGCTGGGCAACCCGGCGGACCACGTCATCGACGAGCCCGGCAGGTGCCCAGTCGAGCGGCGAATAGGCGCCCATGCCGCCGGTGTTGGGTCCGGCGTCGTCGTCGAACACGCGTTTGAAGTCCTGGGCTGGTGCCAGCGGCACCACGTGCCGGCCGTCCGAGAGGACAAAAAGGGACACTTCGGGACCGTCCAGGAACTCCTCGATGACCACGCTCCCGCCGGCGTCGAAGCAGGCCCGGGCATGTTCGAGCGCGGCATCCCGGTCCGCCGTCACCACCACGCCTTTGCCTGCGGCCAGCCCGTCATCCTTGACCACGAAGGGGGCGCCGAAGGTGTCAAGGGCATCCGCGGCTTCATCCGCCGTCTTGGCCACCCGGGCCATGGCGGTGGGGACGTTGGCCGCCGCCATGACCTGCTTCGCGAAGGCCTTGGACGCTTCCAGCTGCGCAGCGGCGCGGGAGGGGCCGAAGACCGCGACACCGGCCTCCCGCAGGGCGTCGGCCACCCCGGCGGCAAGCGGCGCCTCGGGGCCGACCACCACCAGGTCTGAGCCGAGGGAGAGCGCGAGCTCCGTCACGGCCTGCGGATCAGCAGCATCCACGGGGTGCACGGGAACCAGCTGCGCAATACCGGCGTTGCCGGGGGCTGCGTGGACCTCGCGGACATACGGGTCGGCTAAGAGGGATCGGACAAGGGCATGTTCGCGGCCGCCTGGGCCAACAACGAGTACCTTCACAGTAGTTCAGGGTACTTGCTGGCATCGGACCCCCGAAAGCAACTCCCCCACATGACGCGCCGGCCCCTGAGTCCACCTGCCTGCTACCTATTTGCGCTTCGCGGGTACCCGCATGCGTGGGCACCATTGCAGGTAGCCGGCACCCGTCCGATAGTGGAACTGCGGCAGGCGCCGCAGGCAGCGCACTCCGCGGACCGGCGGGGGGCAGCAAGATCGACGGCGGTGCCGGGGCCGTCATCGCCGGCTTGCCCCCCGCGGACTCCGCACCCGCTTAGACTGAATGGCATGCCTGCAACTTTTACCGCGTCCGACGCCGTTGAACTGGCCGTACTTGAGCGCAACGGTTTCATTGAATCCCGCCACATCGGCTCCGCCGTCGTAATGGCCGGCGACGGGACCGTGGTCACCGAACTCGGTGACATCACTTCCCCCATCTTTCCGCGCTCCACGCTGAAGCCGTTCCAGGCTGTGGCCGCCATGCAGGCCGGAGTCCCGTTGCGCGGTGCGCAGGTGGCACTGGCCGCGGCGAGCCACGTGGGCTCGCGCGAGCACATGGACGTGGTGCGCGGGATGCTGTCCGCGGCCGGCGTCACCGAAGGCCACCTGCAGTGTCCCGAGGACTGGCCGCAGGACACCGAGGCCCGCAACGAACTAATCCGGGAGGGCAAGGGGCCGCAGCGTCTGGCCTTCAACTGTTCGGGCAAGCACGCCGCGTTCCTGTGGGCCTGCACCGAGAACAACTGGGACCACGCCACCTACCTGGATCCCCGGCATCCACTGCAGCAGCGCATTGCCGAAGTGATCGAGGAATTCACCGGCGAGACCGTGCAGCACTGGGCCGTAGACGGCTGCGGCGCGCCGTTGGCCGCTGTGTCCCTGACCGGGCTCGCACGCGGCATCGGGCGGCTGGCCAAGGCTCCGTCCGGCAAACACGGCAACGCCCGTGCCGCTACCGTGGCCACCGCCATGCTGGACTACCCGTGGGCTGTCCACGGGCACGGCCGGGAGAACACCATTGTGATGGAAGACCTGGGCATCATCGCGAAGAACGGCGCCGAGGGCGTTCTGGTGCTGGGCACCGAGACGGGCGCCTCGGTGGCCCTGAAGATGCTTGACGGCAGCACCCGCGCCGCCTCGCTGGTGGGCCTGACGCTGCTCGCTGCCAGCGGCGCGGTGGATCCGCTGGCCGTGGAGAAGGTCCTGGCAAAAATCATGCAGCCGGTGCTGGGCGGCGGACGCCCGGTGGGCAGCCTCCGGCTGGGCGCACCCGTCACCGCACTGCTGGGCTAGTGGTGGCACGGCGCCGGATCACCGCCGAGGACGGACGGTCTGCCCTGCGGGCCGCCGCCGGCGGCGGAGCTGACCACAACACCACCGCCACTGCGGTGCGTTACGCCTTGGAGGAACTCGCTGCCCGCGCTCCGGGCAACAGCGTGGAGGTACGGGTTCCGCCGTTTGGCGTTACGCAGTGCGTGGCCGGGCCGCGGCATACCCGCGGCACCCCGCCCAACGTCATCGAGACCGACGGCGCCACCTGGCTTGCGCTGGCCACCGGGCAGCAGACCTGGGCCGACGCCGTCGCGGCCGGGAAGGTCGCAGCATCCGGGCTGCGCGCCGACCTTGCGGACGTGCTTCCGCTGTTCCCGGCCAGCCGCTAGGCGCGCAGCCGGACCGCCCGCAGCCCAGCCGGGTCCTTCCGTCCGGCGCCGGGCTGTTCAGCGCCGGGTTGTTCAGCGCCGGGAACGCGGCCGGGTGTTTACGGCCGGTAGAATCGAAGCATGCAGCACACCCCCGAGCGCCGCGAGATCACGGTCCGCCGCGCCCCACGCTTTGTCCCTTTTATGGCGCTGGGAGTGATCGCCGGATTCATTGCCGCCATTGTTCTCGCCTACGGCGGCCCGGAGGATCCCGAGTTCACCCGCTCCGCAACGCTGGGCTTCTTCACCATGATGTTCGCTATGCCGGGCCTGGCGCTGGGCGCCCTGCTGGCCCTGCTGCTTGACTGGCTCAGCGTGCGCAAGAGCCGCCGCGCCACGGTGGAGGGACTGGATTCCGGCGAACCGGAGAGCTAGCGAACAGCGGCATGCGTAACGTTGTGCGCATACGGACGTGAGGCATCTATCAGCGTGAGACAATGCTCTCATGGCACGCGGAGACGGACAGCTTTCCCATGATCTACTGCCCGGCGAAAAAGGCCCACAGGATGCCTGTGGAGTCTTTGGCGTCTGGGCCCCCGGCGAAGAGGTAGCAAAGCTTACCTATTACGGGTTGTACGCACTACAGCACCGGGGGCAGGAATCGGCGGGCATCGCCACAAGCGACGGCAACCGCATCAGCGTCTACAAGGACATGGGCCTGGTCTCCCAGGTCTTTGACGAGACCACGCTCAACACCCTCGTGGGGCATATCGCCGTCGGGCACTGCCGGTATTCCACCACCGGCGCGTCGCACTGGGCCAATGCCCAGCCCACTCTGGGCGCCACCGCCGCCGGCACCGTGGCCCTGGCGCACAACGGCAACCTGACCAACTCCGCTGAACTGTATGAACTGATCATCGAACGCGAGGGCCGGCCCCGCTCCGGGGAAATAGCCCAGGGAAACACCTCAGACACCGCTTTGGTCACCGCCCTGCTCAACGGCAGCGACGGCCGCTCCCTCGAAGACACGGCCATGGAACTGCTGCCCAAACTGCGCGGCGCGTTCTCCTTCGTGTTTATGGACGAAGGCACGTTGTACGCGGCACGCGACACCTACGGGGTTCGCCCCCT
The DNA here is from genome assembly GCF_030142075.1 of Arthrobacter sp. zg-Y20. NCBI lineage: Bacteria > Bacillati > Actinomycetota > Actinomycetes > Micrococcales > Micrococcaceae > Arthrobacter > Arthrobacter sp. zg-Y20. The sequence goes on from NZ_CP126241.1 coordinate 3,019,256, forward strand.
GGTCCTCGGCCGGCTGGAACGCGGCTGGGTGGTGGCTTCGGAAGGTTCCGCACTGGCCACCGTAGGCGCCAGCTTCATCCGGGAAATCAAGCCCGGTGAATTCATTGCCATCGACGATAACGGCGTCCGCAGCCGGACTTTCGGGCAGCCGACGCCGGCCGGCTGCGTCTTTGAATACGTCTATCTGGCCCGTCCGGACGCCACCATCGCCGGACGCTCCGTCTACGAATCCCGCGTTGAGATGGGCCGCCAGCTGGCCCGGGAACACCCGGTGGAAGCAGACATCGTGATCCCGGTGCCGGAGTCGGGCACACCCGCCGCCGTGGGATACGCCGAGGAATCGGGCATCCCCTTCGCCCACGGCTTCGTCAAGAATTCCTACGTGGGGCGGACCTTCATCCAGCCCAGCCAGACCCTGCGCCAGCTGGGCATCAAGCTCAAGCTCAATGCCCTGGAATCAGTGATCCGCGGCAAGCGCGTGGTGGTGGTGGACGACTCGATTGTGCGCGGCAACACCCAGCGAGCCATTGTTCGGATGCTGCACGAAGCCGGCGCCGTGGAAGTCCACGTCAAAATCTCCTCACCGCCGGTAAAGTGGCCGTGTTTCTACGGCATCGATTTCGCATCCCGCGCCGAGCTCATCGCCAATGGAGCCGCCGTGGAGGAGATCCGGGCGTCCATCGGTGCGGACAGCTTGGCCTACATCTCCGAAGACGGCATGATCGGGGCGACCCGCCAGCCGCGGGAACGCCTGTGCACGGCCTGCTTCACCGGCGTTTACCCCATCGAGCTGCCCTCCGCGGACCGGCTGGGCAAGAACCTCCTGGAAGCGGACGCCGGGAACCCTGCGGAGAGCAGCGGGGCCAACGGCTGCGACCCCGGCCCGGACAGCGAATACGAGAACCTGCTCAACGATTCCGAAAAGAAAGAGGCCGTATGAACGCGCCCGACACCTCCATCACCTACGCCTCCGCAGGGGTGGACGTTGAAGCCGGCGACAAAGCCGTTGAACTGATGAAGGCCGCGGTGAAGGCCACACACAATTCCTCGGTCCTCGGCGGGGTGGGCGGTTTCGCCGGGCTCTATGACGCATCCAAACTGCTGTCGTACACCAAGCCGCTGCTGGCGACGTCCACGGACGGCGTGGGAACCAAGGTGGCCATTGCCCAGGCGCTGGACATCCACGACACCATCGGCTTCGATCTGGTGGGCATGGTGGTGGACGACATCGTCGTGGTCGGCGCCGAGCCGCTCTTTATGACGGACTACATCGCCTGCGGCAAGGTGGTGCCGGAGCGGATCGCCGGCATTGTCCGCGGTATTGCCGCCGCCTGCGAGGTGGCCGGCACGGCCCTGGTGGGCGGGGAAACCGCCGAACATCCAGGACTGCTGGGCGAAAACGAGTACGACGTCGCCGGTGCGGCTACCGGTGTTGTCGAAGCGGACCGGCTGCTGGGCCCGGACCGGGTGCGCCGCGGCGACGTGGTGATCGGGATGGCTTCTTCCGGAATCCACTCCAACGGCTATTCCCTGGTCCGCCGCGTGATCAACCACGCCGGCTGGCAGTTGGAACGCCAGGTCTCGGAACTGGGCCGGACACTGGGCGAAGAACTGCTCGAGCCAACCCGCGTCTACGCGGCAGACTGCCTGGATCTGGCCCGGTACGACGCAGCCGGTGTGCACGGCTTCAGTCACGTGACCGGCGGCGGACTGGCCGCCAACCTGGCCCGGGTCCTGCCCAAGGGACTGCAGGCCACAGTGGACCGCTCCACCTGGGAACTCCCGCCGGTGTTCAAGCTCATTGCCGAACTGGGCAACGTGCCCCAGCCGGACCTGGAACGCACCCTGAACCTGGGCGTGGGCATGGTGGCGATTGTGGACGCTGGCGGCGCCGATGCCGCACTGCGGCGGCTGGCTGCATTGGGAGTGCCCGCCTGGGTGATGGGCAGCGTGGGCGACGCCCAGGCGCCGGACGGCCCCGACGTCGACTTCGTCCAGGGCGCCAAGGGCGTGGACGGCGGAGCGGTGCGGCTGGTCGGCAGCTACGCCTGACGAGGCAGCAGGACCGCCCCGGACCGCCCGGTCCGGGGCCGTCTGCGTCCGGCCGCCCGGCAAGCCCGGCGTTAACGCCAATCAGCGGACCCACCCGAAGGTGGTCCGCTGAAAGGATGGCAATTGGCCAATGTATTGAGGCTGCCGCTAGCCTGCGCGGCGATTGCCCTCATCATCGTCATCGTCGCCAAATTGATCCGCGTACTTATCCTCGTACGCCGAGTAGTCGGGCTCAGCCGGCTCCTCGGGATATCGACTGGATGGACGGCTCGTCGGTCCAGAAAGCTCACGCTGGAGCGCCGAGTAGTCCGTGGCAGGGGTGAAGTACTTCATCTCCCGTGCCTGCTTGGTTGCTTTTGCCTTTTGACGGCCGCGCCCCATGGCGTGACCCCCTTTTTGCGTCGATCCGGAGGCGGGTCGTTCGGGCAGATGAACGAGGCCTCGGAATATTTGGTCAATTTGTCGTAAGTACAGATTACATGTTTTCCCGCCGCCTTGTGCCCCCTGCAGTTCCGTCCGGGCTGCCCCGGGAGCACATCAGGCCGGCCTCCCCTGCACCTGCCCCTGCGCCGCCCCCCGAATATTGGCTAAAGTCAGGGGTAGATACAGTTTTGGGGCGCATCACAGCGCCACCTACAGGGAGGACCACCGTTCACCATGAGCGATCAGAAAAATACACCGGGGGCGGACTCTCCGCTACCGGAGGAGGCAGGAAACCCCACTGCTTTCCCCGATCTGAGCGCGCATTCGGACTCCCCTGCCTGGCTATCCGCCGACGGAAGCCACGACACAGGCCTGTGGGAGCGCACTTTCGCCGACAGCGGTGCTGCTGCCGACACGGGCGCGCAGCCGGTCGAACCAGCGGGCGCCGATGCCGATGAGACGCCGGGGAAAGCCGATGAGGCACCGGGAAAAAAGACTGCCGTTGCAACGGCTGTGGGTGCCGTCCTCTCCCGTCTGGCGGACAGGGCAACACGAGCAGGGAAGGGCGCCGACAGTTCCGAGGCGGTTGCCGGTACCGGGTCCCCCGAGTCCGCAGAACGTGCAGAACGTGCAGAACGTGCAGACGATGACACTGTGCCCGCAGAGGCTGCAGACGATGACACTGTGACTGCAGAAGGTGACGCTGTAGCCGCGGAATCCGCACCCGAGCATGACGCCGTGCATGCGGAGGGCGCTGATGCTGACTCCCAGTCAACCGAAAGCGCCGGCGACAACCCGTCCGCCGAAAGTTCCGGCGTCGAAAGCACCGCGGACGAACCCGGGGACATGGAGGACGACGTGGAACTGCCGCCGGAACCGGTGGTAGTGGCCCCCGAGGAGCTGGAGCTGGAAGAGCCGTCCCTGGCCGAACCGGCACTGAGCAGTGACGCGGTGGAGGCCGCCGAGCTTGAGGACGTGGCTTCCGAAACAGCCGCCGTGGAGGCCAATGCCGCCGAAGCGGGCCGGCTTTCCGGTCTCGAGCCCGCTCCTGCCGGCGCAGAGATTCGGGTTGACCCCGCAGCTGAAGAAGCAGCCGAAACGGACCCCGAAGCCCCCGACGCGGCGCAGGCAGGACCGGGCTCGCCGGAGACCGGACGCGAAGAACCCGCGGCCGAAGAAGCCGTAGGCGAAGAACCCGCGGCCGAAGAAGCCGTAGGCGAAGAACCCGCAGCTGAAGAAGCCGTAGGCGAAGAACCCGCAGCTGAAGAAGTTGTAGGCGAAGAACCCGCGGCTGAAGAAGCTGCGGTCGAAGAACCCGCGGCTGAGGACACCGAGGAAGGGGCTGGGAATGCCCCGTCCGAAGCCCGGTCCGACGCCGGGCCGAAGGATGCACCCGGCCTGCTGCACGGAATCAATGCAGCGGCGCCCGTGACGGATGCCTTGCCGGCGCAGGACAAGGCTGAAGCCGAAGACACACCCGAGCCGGAGCCAACAACGGCTTCGGTTCCGACCGGCGATACCCGCCGTTCCCGCCGTCTGGCGGAAAGCCAGGCTGCTGCCGCTGCCGCCGGCGCCGCGCGGAAGCCTAAAGCAGACGCCACGGGCCAGATGCCGGCAGTTGAGGAGCCGGGTGCCCCGGCACCGGCCCCCGCAACCGCAGCAGGTCCGGCCAAGGGCACAGGCAGACGCAACACCAAGCTGCTGCTGGTGATCGGCGGCGTAGTCCTGGCCGCCGTCGTTGCCATCCTCCTGGTGGTCTTCGTCTTTAACGGCAAGGGCGAAGGGGTGGTCAGCGAAAACGTCAGCCCCGTGGACCTGGAAGCCGGCGCCTGCCTGCAGGACTGGGAGGACGTGAACTCCACTGCCGACGTCGTCACCTGCGAGACTCCGCACCACGCCCAGCTGGTGGCATCGGAGCGGTTCGAGGGCAGCGACGACTTCCCCGGCACAGCCGCCCTGGAAGACCGGGTCAACGAGGTGTGCGCCGCCGTGGACTACGCCGATAGCGCCTCGTCCTACCCGGATCTCAAGGTCGCCAAGTCCATCCCCACGGAGCAGACCTGGTCCAACGGAGACCGCCGGCTGGACTGCTTTGTATTCAGCCCCGAGGGCCAGGAACTGACGGAGTCCCTGATCCGGACCAACTAACCGGCAGCAACAAACAAACAAACGGCGTGCGGCGGGCTAATGCCCGCCGCACGCCGTTCGTTTGTTGCCGTTCGTTTCTACTTGCGCTGCCGGGTCCCGGTCAGCTGACTGCAGCCACCGTGAGTCCGGTTTCGGCCACCAGGCCGTCGCCGTCCAGCCCGTCCGGCGCACGGTCCACCAGCACGGTGTCCCCGTCGCTGATCTTCCCGGCCAGAATGCCGCGGGCCAGCTTGTCACCGATTTCCCGCTGCACCAGGCGCCGCAGCGGACGGGCACCGTAGGCCGGATCGTAGCCGGTCAGCGCCAGCCACTCGCGGGCGGCGTCGGTCACTTCCAGCACCAGCCGGCGCTCGTGGAGGCGTGCCGCGAGCGCCCGGACCTGGATGTCCACGATCTTCGTCAGGTCTTCCAAGCTCAGCGGATCAAACAGGATGACGTCGTCGAGGCGGTTGAGGAACTCCGGCTTGAAGTTCGCGTTGACCATGGCCATCACCGACTCGCGTTTCTGCTCGTCGTTCATGCCCGGGTCCACCAGGAACTGGGAGCCGATGTTCGAGGTGAGGATCAGGATCACGTTGCGGAAGTCCACTGTGCGGCCCTGGCCGTCCGTCAGCCGCCCGTCGTCGAGCACCTGGAGCAGGATGTCGAAGACGTCCGGGTGGGCCTTTTCCACCTCGTCCAGCAGGATCACGGAATAAGGCCGGCGCCGGACCGCTTCGGTCAGCTGTCCGCCTTCCTCGTAGCCCACGTAGCCGGGAGGGGCACCCACCAGCCGGGACACGGCGTGCTTCTCCGAGTACTCACTCATGTCGATGCGGACCATGGCCCGTTCGTCGTCGAACAGGAAGTCCGCCAGCGCCTTGGCCAGCTCGGTCTTGCCGACGCCGGTGGGGCCCAGGAACATAAACGAACCGGTGGGCCGGTCCGGGTCACTGACGCCGGCCCGTGAGCGGCGCACCGCGTCGGACACCGCAGCCACCGCCTTCGTCTGGCCGATCAGGCGGGAACCGATGGCCTCTTCCATGTCCAGCAGCTTCTGCGATTCGCCCTGCAGCATCCGCCCGGCAGGGATGCCGGTCCACGCGGACACCACTTCGGCAATGTCATCCGCAGTGACCTCTTCGGACACCATCAGCTCCTGGGCTTCCTCCCCGTTTTTGCTCGCCTCCGCCTGCTGGGCGGCGTCGAGTTCCTTCTGCCGTGCGGGGATCTCGCCGTAGAGGATGCGCGAGGCTTCCGTGAGGTCGCCGTCGCGCTGCGCCTTTTCGGCCAGGCTGCGCAGCTCGTCTATCTTTGCCTTGAGGTCACCAACCCGGTTCAGGCCGGCCTTTTCCGCTTCCCAGCGGGCATTGAGCGCTGCCAGCTGTTCCTTCCGGTTCGCCATGTCCTCGCGCAGTACGGCAAGGCGTTCCATGGAAGCCTCGTCCGTCTCATTGGCCAGGGCCAGTTCCTCCATGGTCAACCGGTCCACCGCGCGGCGCAGCTCGTCGATTTCCTCCGGAGCGGAGTCGATTTCCATGCGCAGCCGGGAGGCGGCCTCATCCACCAGGTCAATGGCCTTGTCCGGTAGCTGGCGGCCCGTGATGTAGCGGTTGGACAAGGTGGCGGCGGCAACCAGTGCCGAGTCCGCAATGGCCACCTTGTGATGCGCCTCGTAGCGCTCCTTCAAGCCGCGCAGGATACCGATGGTGTCCGGAACGCTGGGCTCGCCTACGTAAACCTGCTGGAAACGGCGTTCCAGTGCGGCGTCCTTTTCAATGTTTTCGCGGTACTCGTCCAGGGTGGTGGCGCCGATCAGGCGCAGCTCCCCGCGGGCCAGCATGGGTTTGAGCATGTTGCCGGCGTCCATGGACCCTTCGGCGGCGCCGGCCCCCACTACCGTGTGCAGCTCGTCGATGAAGGTGACAATCTGCCCTTCGGCATTGGAGATCTCTTCCAGCACGGCCTTGAATCGTTCTTCAAATTCGCCGCGGTACTTCGCCCCGGCCACCATGGAGCCCAGGTCCAGGGACAGCAGGGTCTTGCCGTTGAGGCTTTCCGGGACGTCGCCGGCAACCATGCGCTGGGCGAGGCCTTCGACGACGGCGGTTTTGCCCACCCCCGGCTCGCCTATCAGTACCGGATTGTTCTTGGTCCGGCGGCTGAGGACCTGGATCACGCGCCGAATTTCCGCGTCCCGGCCGATAACCGGATCCAGTTTTCCGGACCGTGCCATCTCGGTCAGGTCGGTACTGAACTTTTCCAGGGCCTGGAAGGTGTTCTCCGGATCGGCGTTGGTCACTTTACGGTCTCCTCGTACGGATGGAAGCACGGCAATCAGGGCGTCATGCCCTGCGTTGTTGTCCCGCAGCACCTTGCCCGCCGGGCCGCTGTCCAGTGACAGGCCCAGCAGCAGGTGTTCGGTGGATACAAAGGCATCTCCCAGCTGCTCCGCTTCGTGCTGGGCGGCACTGATGACCTGGAGCAGGGGCCGTGAGAACTGCGGCTGGGCCACGGAGGACCCTGAAGAGGATGGCAGCTGGTGAATGGCGTTGCTGGCCGCAGCACTCACCGTGTCGACATTCACGCCGGCGGCCTTGAGCAGGGCCACGGCCACACCCTGCCGCTGGTCCATCAGGGCTTTGAGCAGGTGGGACGGTTCGATCTGCGGGTTACCGGCAGTGTTGGCGTTCATGGCCGCAGCCGAGAGCGCCTCTTGGCTCTTGTTCGTGAATTTGGTGTCCACGGATGGCTCCTCAAAACCTCAGCAATATTCAGCCTCAGTGCTGGTCATATAACAAGGTTGAGTCTAGTTAGCTCAACTTTGAAAGTAAAGTTATCCACAGCACTCTTGGGGCGCCCGTCCCAAGGCGGCGCCGGCGTCTCCTACGGGGCGCGCTCCGCCTCAAACTCGTCGGCAGCCCGGCGCCAGCTCTCGTTCCGGGCGTCGAAAAGGTCCACCAGCTCTCCTTCGATCTTCAAATCCGGCATAAGTCCCGGCGGCTTTTGCGGGATGGTGCCGCCCAGGTACTCCTCCAGCATGTCCAGGAAGAACTCCCACCCCGCCCCGCCGGTCCAGATCCCGCCGCCGGGTGCCGCGGTGGTGGCAAACCCCTTGCGGACCGAGGCGTAAAGCAGTTCTATCCGGGTCTGACTGTCTTCGGCCGTCAGATGCAGCTCCAACTCGGCAGGGGCTGCCCCTTCCCGGATCCAGGACACGGTGAGCAGGCGGGGCGGATCACAGCGCAGGATGTCACCATGGGATCCGTCGGGCAGGCTGTAGTTTCCTCCCCTCCGCAAATCCCCCTCCGGCTGCGCCAGCCATTCAGCCACGCGGTCAGGCTCCGCCAGCGCGGACCACACCTCTCCGATGGGATGCCCGATGTCCCTGGCCATCACAACCATCAGTGCGTGGCCGGCCTGAATCTGCCGGCGGCCCAAGGACCGCTCCGTCCTTCTGAGAATCGTGTCCAAATCGGACATCCGCTCACTCCTCCGTAGAACAACCGGCACCCGATCCGGGTCCTTGCGCGGCTGTCGACGCCGCTCGGGCCGTCGGAAGGTGTCCAGTTGGAAGCGAGTTGTGTCGTTGGCCACAAGAGGGCCATTTCTCCAAAACGGTAGCAGGGAAAGCAGGCCCTGCACAGGCCGGAAAGGCTGCCCTGGCCCGGCATCCTGGGCTTGCACCTGCCATGTCCGTGTGAGCCGGGTCAAAGGAATCGAGGCACTGCGGGCATTTTGGTAGATTCGAAAATGCCTCCGGACAGCGCGTCGCGCTGCAGTCCCCCGGGTGCCCGCCCGCTCCGTTTGGCCTGCGGACGCCTAGGTGTACGCCGCGCCGCGGCCGCCTCCGCCATCCCGTGCTGCCGGAGCGCCTGAAGCTCCGTAGCAACCCAAGGATCGATCCTCAATGAGCAATCTCGCGGAAGCGGAGAAAGCGGACACCGCTGCTCCGCGGACCCGGGTTAATACAACGGTTTTCATCGGTTCGGCCGCCGGAATTCTCGCCATTGCCCTCTGGGCCATGCTGGCCTCCGGCAATGCCGATTCCGTTATCGGTTCCATGGTGGGCTGGGTTTCGGTCAACATGGGCTGGTACTACTTCCTGGTGGTCAGCCTCGTGGTGATTTTTGTCCTGGCCACGGCCCTGACCCGCGTCGGTAAGACGAAGCTCGGCCCTGACCATTCCAGGCCGCAGTTCAGCATGTTCACATGGGCCGCCATGCTGTTCGCCGCCGGCATCGGCATTGACCTGATGTTCTTCTCGGTCTCCGAGCCGGTCTCGCAGTATCTGGCCCCGCCCGCCGGCGATCCCGGCACTGCCGAAGCGGCACGCAATGCCCTGGTACTGACCCTGTTCCATTACGGCATAACAGGCTGGGCGCTGTATGCCCTGATGGGACTGGCCCTGGGCTACTTTGCCTACCGGCACAACCTGCCGCTGAGCATCCGCTCGGCCCTGTACCCGATTTTCGGCAGGAAGATCGAAGGTCCGCTTGGCCACAGCGTGGACATTGCCGCCCTGCTGGGGACCATCTTCGGCATTGCCACCTCTCTCGGCATCGGCGTGGTGCAGTTGAACTATGGACTGAACGTCATGTTCGGACTGCCCGAAAACCTGACGGTGCAGGTTTCCCTGATTGCCTTGTCCGTCATCATGGCCACCATTTCCACCGTCTCCGGTGTGGAGAAAGGCATCCGCCGGCTCTCCGAGCTCAATGTGGTCCTCGCCGTCGGGCTGATGCTTTTCGTCCTGGTCGCCGGCAACACCAACTTCCTGCTCGACGGCATTGTCCAGAACATCGGGGATGTCCTCAGCAACTTCCCCTCCATGACCATGGACACCATGGCCTATGACCGGCCGGATGCCTGGTTGAGTTCCTGGACCCTGTTCTTCTGGGCTTGGTGGATTGCCTGGGCACCGTTCGTCGGACTCTTCCTGGCCCGGATCTCCCGGGGCCGGACCATCCGCGAATTCGTCCTCGGCACCATGATCGTGCCGTTTGCCTTCATCCTGCTGTGGATATCCATCTTCGGGAACTCCGCGCTTGACCTGGTCATGACCGGCAACACAGCGTTCGGGGAGGTGGCAATGAACCAGCCCGAACGCGCCTTCTACGGACTGCTGGAACAGTACCCCTGGGCGCCGGCGACGGCGGCGATCGCCACCTTCACCGGCCTGCTGTTCTACGTGACCTCCGCAGACTCCGGCGCCCTGGTGATGGCCAATTTCACCTCCCACCTCAGCGATGCCGACTCCGACGGGCCGAAGTGGCTGCGGGTGTTCTGGTCAGTGGCCACCGGCCTGCTTACCCTCGCGATGCTGATGGTCGGCGGGGTGACCACGCTGCAGAACGCCACCATCATCATGGGGCTGCCGCTGTCCATCCTCCTGCTGTTCATCATGCTCGGGGTCTATAAGGCCCTGCGGGTAGAGAACACGCTGACCGACAGCTACCGGGCTTCCCTGCCGAGCATCATCGCAGGACGCGGCTTGGACGCGCGCGGCGGCCTCAGCTGGCGCCAGCGCCTCTCCCGCGTGATGACCTACCCGGGTCCGCGGCAGGCCGAACGCTTCCTGCAAACCGTCGCCCGGCCTGCCCTGCAGGAAGTCCATGACGAACTGAAGGCGCGGGGCGCCGACGTCGTACTGTGCGAAGGAGAGGTGGCTCCGTACGGCATCCACCATCTGGACCTGCAGGTGGGCATGGCGCAGGAGCGCGGCTTCAAATACCAGATCTACCCCGTGCGGTGCGATACCCCGTCCTATGCCCACAACGCGTCAGCGGAAACCAAGTATTTCCGGATGGAGGTTTTCTCCCTCGAGGGCAGCCACGGCTATGACCTCATGGGCTATAGCAAGGAACAGGTCATCACCGATGTTTTGGACCATTACGAGACCCATCTGGAGTTCCTGCACCTGAACCGCGAGGTGCCGGGCAACACCTCCATCGCCGAGGACCAGGTTCCCAAGGACAACTGGGAAACCGACTTCGCACAGCGGCGGGAATAACAACAGGCCTGCCACATCCGCAGGTTCGGGAGGGCAGGCAGGTACCCTGTCGGGATGGGGAAAAACCGCACACCCGTTTCCGTTCTCGCCGTCGCCGCTCTGGCCCTGAGCCTTGTCTCCTGTTCGGCGGACAAGCCGTCACCGGATGACGCCGCCGCTACCCTGGCCGAGGGCCTGGGCAACCTGGATGTGTCAGGATCTGCCTTTACGGCGGGAACTCCGGTCCAGATCAACAAGGAGCTTCAGACCCTGCTGGCCGACATGGGGCCCCTGCGGCCGGACGTCACCGTGGCCGGTGTCGACGAAGATCCCGATGACAAGGACACCGCGTCCGCCAAGCTTGGGTATGCCTGGGACGTGAACGGGGATTCGCGGCCGGACTGGAACTATGAAAGCACTGTCCGGCTCGAACGCGGCGAGGATGATCAGTGGCTGGTCCAGTGGGCGCCGTCGGTGCTGTTCGATTCCCTGGCCGACGGCGACCGGTTGGCCCGCGCGACCGTGCCGCCTCCCGCCCGCGGCGACATCCTGGACCGGAACGGGGCGCCGTTGATGACTTCCCGTCCGGTGCTGCGGATCGGCATCAACAAGCCCGACGTCCCGGAGGGGCAGGAGGCTTCCTCCGCCGCCGCGCTGGCCGCGCTGGTGGGACTGGACCCCGAGGCCTACACCGCGCAGGTGCAGGCGTCCGGCCCGGAAGCGTTCGTGGAGGCGCTGGTGCAGCGCGCCGAGGCGGACGGACCGGCCACGGTTCAGAGCGTTGAAGCCATCCCCGGCGCCGCGGCGCTGCCGGCGCAGCGCATCCTGGCGCCCACCCGGAGCTTCGCCCGGGCATTGCTCGGCACCGTAGGCGAGGCCACCGCCGAGGCGATCGCGGAGTCCGAGGGCCGGCTTTCCGCGGGCGACCTGACCGGCCTTTCAGGACTCCAGCAGCAGTACGACGAGCAACTGCGCGGCAGCGACGGAGTGAGCATCACTGTCGAAAGCGCGAGCGGAAGCAAGGGCGTTTTCGCCACGGACGCCCTTTCCGGCACCGATGTACAGACCACCCTCGATCCCCGCCTGCAGGAGCTGGCCGAGGCAGTCCTGGAAGGCGAGCCCTCGGCGTCGGCCCTGGTCGCCATCCAGCCTTCCACGGGCGATATCCTCACCGTGGCCAACGGGCCGGGCAGCGAAGGCCAGCAGACGGCCCTGCTGGGCCAGTATCCGCCCGGCTCCACGTTCAAGACTGCCTCTGCCCTGGCCATGCTGCGCAACGGCGTCACTCCGGAGTCCACGGTCCAGTGCCCGGCCGAACTCAACGTTGACGGGCGGAACTTCGCCAACGTCCCCGGCTACCCCGCCAACGCAACCGGAGACATCCCGCTGCGTACGGCATTCGCCAACTCGTGCAACACGGCCTTCCTGAACGCACGCGACACGGTTTCCCAGCAGGCCTTGGCGGATGCGGCAGCGGATCTGGGCATCGGTGTGGACGCGGCCATCGGCACGCCCGCGTTCCTGGGATCGGTTCCGGCGGAGGCCGAGGGCACCGCCCACGCAGCGTCGCTGATCGGGCAGGGCGAAGTCCTCGTTTCGCCGCTGGCCATGGCCGTGGCCGGAGCGTCCATCAGCAAGGGCGAGCGGGTGGCACCGGCGCTGGTCCGTCCCGTCGCGGGAACAGAGGGGACAGCCCCGGCCGCATCGGCGCCTGCCGACCCGTCGGCTGGGGCGAAGGCATCGGCTGCTCCGTCAGCAAGTGAATCGGCGGCCCCCGCCCCTGCTCCCAGTAAGCTCACCGCCGCGGAAGCTGCGTCCCTGCGGGAGATGATGCGCGCCGTCGTCGCCGAGGGCGGCGTACAGATGCTGCTGGACGTGCCGGGCGACCCTGTGCTGGCTAAGTCGGGGACCGCGGAGTTCGGCGGCGAGGACCCGCCCCAGACCCACGCCTGGGTACTGTCCATCCAGGGTGACCTGGCCGTCGCGGTGTTCGTGGAACAGGGCGAACGGGGTTCGACGTCGGGTGGCCCGCTGATGAAGCAGTTCCTGACCGGCGCCCGGGGCTAGTACTGCCCCGGCACCGCCCGGCCCGAATAGCCGGGCTGGCGGTAGGCGTTGCCGGTGTACGGGGTGATCTGCCAGGTGTCCGTAGGCACAATGACCTTGCCCAGCGGCATCAGGGAAATGGGCAGCATCTTCAGGTTCGCGATGCCCAGCGGGATGCCCACAATGCTCACGAACATGGGGATGGCGGTCATCACGTGGCCGATGGCGATCCAGATGCCGGCCAGCAGCAGCCAGATGATGTTACCCACCATGCTCAGCGGTCCGGTAAAGCCGCCCCGGTCCACCACCGTGCGGCCGAACGGCCACAGCGCGTAGTTGGCAATGCGGAAGGACGCGATGCCGAACGGAATGGTCACGATCAGCAGGCAGCAGATCACACCGGCCAGCGCATACCCCAGCGCCAGCCAAATACCGCCGAACAGGAGCCAGATGACGTTGAGGATTGCGCGCATTCATCCATTGTTCTCCACCGGCCCGGGTTTAGCCACGGCACCGGCTCCAGCCACGCCCGCAGTTCCTACTTAGCCCCGCTGCCCTTCCTGTCCTACACTGGCGCCATGCCGACTTCCGGGGAAACCGCCGCAGACCAGCTCACCTCCAGCCAGTGCTGGGACTACATCCGGAAAGCCCGGTTCGGCCGGCTGGCCGTAGTCGTAGAGGGCCACCCGGAGATTTTTCCGGTGAACTTCGCCGTGGACCACGGCACCGTTGTGTTCCGGACCGCCGCCGGCACCAAGCTGTCCGGGGCGCTTTCGGGCAGTTCGGTGGCGTTTGAGATTGACGGCTATGACGACAATCTTTCCTCCGCCTGGAGCGTGGTGCTCAAAGGCACCGCTTCCCTGCTGGAGGACAACGCCGAGCTGATAGCTTCGGAGGAGCTTCCCCTTTTCCCCTGGCAGGCGGGCATTAAGAACGCCTTTGTCCGAGTCGATCCGGAGGTCACCTCCGGGCGCCGGTTCCTGATTTCCAACGCCGCCCGGCGCAATGTGCTGCGCGGCATGGGGCTGTACACCGAATAGGTCTGCACGCAAACAAAAAGAGGTCCCGCATCCGGTGGATGCGGGACCTCTTTTCTCAGAACCCTTAGCGGGAGCGGCGCTCGTTGGAGGCCGGGGCGGTGGCGCGGCGGGGACCGGCGGCACGTGCCGGACGGCCCGATGCGCCGCCGGAACGCTGGCCGCTGCCGGCGCCTTCGGCACGCTGGCCGGTGGCGGGGCGGCGGTTGCGGCCTGCAGCGGTGGCAGCACCGGCGCTGGCGCGGCGTCCTTCGGTGGCACGGGCCGGACGCTGGGTGCGGCCGCCGTCACCGGCTGCAGCGCGGTCGTTGCGTTCGCTGCGTTCCGTACGCTCGGGACGTTCGGCGGAAACCCGCCCGCGTCCGCCGTTGCCGCCGCGTCCGCCGGCGCGGGGTGCACTGGTGGAACGGGCCGCGCGCTTGCGCTGGGCATTGGCGCCGGTGGAACGGCCGCCGCCCTGCTGCGGCGACTTGGCTGCCAGCTGCGCGGCACGGACATGCGGTTCCACAACAGCCGCGCGTTCGCCGACGAGCTTGGCGATGGACGGGGAGTTGTGGCTGACCTTCTCGATGGAAACGTCGACGCCGGCAGCCTTCATCAGCTTCGACACCTCGCTCTTCTGCTCCGGGAGGGTCAGCGTGACCACGGTTCCGCTGGATCCGGCGCGGGCCGTACGGCCTGAACGGTGCAGGTAGGCCTTGTGTTCCGTGGGCGGATCAATGTGGACTACGAGCTCCACGTCGTCCACGTGGACGCCGCGGGCGGCGACGTCGGTGGCCACCAGGACCCGGACATCGCCGGAAGCGAACTCCGCCAGGTTCCGGTCACGGGCATTCTGGGACAGGTTGCCGTGCAGGTCCACCGTGGGAATGCCGTTGTCCGTGAGGAACTGGGCCATCTTGCGGGCGTGGTGCTTGGTGCGCATGAACATGATTCGGCGGCCCTGGCCCCCGGCCAGTTCCTTGACCAGCAGCTTCTTGGCCGTTTGGTCCTGGACCAGCAGCACGTGGTGCTCCATGGTGGAGACCGCTGCCTGCGGCTCATCCACGGAGTGCGTCAGCGGATTGGACAGGTAACGGCGGACCAGCTTGTCCACACCGTTGTCCAGGGTGGCGGAGAACAGCATCCGCTGGCCCTTTTCCGGAGTGCGGTCCAGCAGGCGCTGGACCACCGGCAGGAAGCCAAGGTCGGCCATGTGGTCGGCCTCGTCCAGCACGGTGATCTCGACGGACTCAAGGCTGATGACCTTCTGCTTCATCAGGTCCTCAAGGCGGCCGGGGCAGGCAATGACAATGTCGACGCCGGCCTTCAGTGCCTTTTCCTGGCGCTGCTGGGACACGCCGCCGTAGATCACGGTGGTGTTCAGGCCCAGTTCCTTCGCCAGCGGCTCAATCACGTTGTTGATCTGTGTGGCCAGTTCGCGTGTGGGTGCCAGGACCAGGCCCAGCGGGCGGTTCGGACGGCGGCGGTAAGCTGCCTCGTTCTCGGCCAGCCGGGTGACCAGCGGCAGGGAGAAGGCGAGGGTCTTGCCGGAGCCGGTGCGCCCGCGGCCCAGGACGTCGCGGCCTTTAAGGGTGTCGGGGAGGGTTTCCACCTGGATGGGGAACGCCTCGTCGATTCCGGCGGCAGCGAGGGAGGAAACAAGTGCCTTGGGCACACCAAGGGCAGCAAAAGTGGTCATTAAAGACAGGCAACTTTCGGTAAGAGGCCCCCAACGCCGTTTGGGCCGGGGGTTCGCCGAAGAAAAGTCAGACAGTGTCTACCGCGCTAACAGGCGGGACAAAAGAAAGCGTTCATCGACGCAGGCTGGACTGCTTACACACACGGCTGCAACCTGTGGCTGCGGCCGTGGCAGGACCAACATCTCCCTACAGTTTACCGTAATACGGAAAGTTTCCTAATCGGGGCGGGCGGCAGCGGTGAAAACCGGGGCCCCGGCAGCCGATAGCATTAACGGTGATGACTACTGAACCAGCCCTGCCGCAGGCCGAGGGCACCGACCCTGACATCGACGTTGACTCCGAAACTGGCGAGGACCGGCATTTCCGCTCTCCGGTCTCCTTTGTCCGGCGCGGCTCGCGCCTCCAGGGCCGCCGCCAGCAGGCCTGGGATGAACTGTCGGACCGTTTTGTGGTGGATGTGCCGCGCGAGGAAGCCGATACCTCGGTGCATCCGGAGTACGTGTTCGACGCCGCGGCGGAGTTCGGGCGCACCGCACCCCTCGTCGTCGAAATCGGGTCTGGACTCGGTGAAGCCGTCACGCACGCCGCGGAGCAGAACCCGGACAAGGACTTCCTTGCCGTGGAGGTCTACCTGCCCGGCCTGGCACAGACCCTGCAGCGCATCGGGCAGAAGGGCCTGACCAACGTGCGTGTGGTGCAGGCCAACGCCCCCGAGGTGCTGACCAGCATGCTCCCCGCCGGATCCGTGGACGAAGTATGGGTGTTTTTCCCGGACCCCTGGCACAAGACCCGCCACCACAAGCGGCGCCTCGTCAAGGAGTCCTTCGCCGAGCTGGTGGCCCGGGTCCTGGTGCCCGGCGGCACGTGGCGGCTGGCCACGGACTGGTCCGACTACGCCGTACAGATGCGCGAAGTCCTGGACGCCTCCGAACAGTTTGAGAACCTGCATACCGGCGAGCAGGCCGGCGAACGGGGTCCGCTGACCCGGGTGCACCGTGAAGGCCTCGAGAACAAGGTGCCGGAGGACGACGTCGATGAGCGCGGCGGTTGGGCTCCCCGCTTCGAGGGCCGCACCCTCACCAGCTTCGAGAACAAGGCGCACCAGGCCGGCCGGCTCATCTTCGACCTCGCCTACCGCCGGATCTAGGCCGGCACCGCAGGATTGATCGCTGCGACCGCCGCATCGTAGCGGCCTTCGGTTTCGGCAAAACGCAGGAACTTCACGGCCTCGACAAGGATTTCGTGCGCATCGGGCTGGGCCTGAAGCAGGGCCATGACCTCATCGGCGAAAGCATCCAGCGGGAGATAGTGCTCGTTCACCGAGCCGCCGGGCATCAGTTCGGTCCGGACCGCCGGCGGCACCAGTTCAATGACCTGCACGGACGTCCCGGCAAGCTGCAGCCGGAGGCCTTCGCTAAACCGGTGGATAAAGGCCTTGGTGCCGTTGTATGTCGGAGTGTTGGCCAGCGGGGTATGGGCCAGCCCGGAGGAAACGGTCATGATCACCGCATCCGGCCGGGTCTGCAGGTGCTCGATAAACGCGGCCACCAGCCGCAGCGGGCCGTTGATGTTGGTTTCCACCAGGCGCTCGGCTCCGGCGAGGAAGCTTTCGCTGCGCATGTCTTCACCGGTCATGATTCCTGCCATGGCAATCAACACGTTCAAGTCCGGGTGCCCGGCCAGCACGGTGTCGCGGGCCGCCAGGACGGAGGCCGGATCGGTGGTGTCGACGGCGACGGTCGCGAAGCCGTGTTCGGCGGCCAGCAGCTCCAGGACCTCGGTCCGCCGCCCGCCGATGATGACGGTGTTGCCGGCAGTCTGCAGGCGGACGGCGAGGGCCAGGCCGATGCCGGAGGTGGCACCGGGAATGAAAATGGTGTTTCCGTTAATGTTCATGCCCCCAGTGTTGGCCCGGCCGGCGGCGGGCGGGAGAGGAGCGTTTGTCGTAGGATTCCCGGTCCCTGTATAGAACGGCTGCGGTGGCCCATGATGGAGCCATGGACCGCCCCACACTTGCCGACTTCCTCAAATCCCGCCGGGATGCCCTGCGCCCCGACGACGTCGGGCTGTCCGCCGGGACCCGGCGCCGGGTGGCCGGGCTGCGGCGGGACGAGGTTGCGACGCTGGCCGGGATGTCCGTGGACTATTACACCCGGCTGGAGCAGGCCCGCGGCCCGCAGCCTTCGGAACAGCTGCTGGGATCGCTGGCCCGGGCCCTGCGGCTGAGCTACGACGAGCGGGATTACCTCTTCCGTTTGGCTGACCGTAATCCGCCGCCCCGCGCGTCCCTGGACCCTCATGTGGCCCCTGCCCTGCTGCGGGTCCTGGACCGGCTTGATGATACGCCGGCGCTGATCCTTTCCGCGCTCGGGGAAACACTGGCGCAGAACAGGCTTTCCATGGCACTGCTGGGAGACCATTCCCGGCTCACCGGGCCCGCCCGCAGCAGCGTTTACCGCTGGTTTACCGATCCCGCTGAACATGAGCTCTATCCGCCGGCTGACCGCGCACGGCAGGGCCGCGCCCAGGTTGCCGGGCTGCGGGTGGCAGTTTCCGCAAACTCGGCCCGTGCGCGGGAACTGGTTCGCCTGCTGCAGAAGCGCAGCCCTGAGTTCACCGAAATATGGAAGGACCACGCGGTGGCCACCCGGTTCGCCGACCACAAAACGCTGCTGCACCCGGAACTGGGCGAAATCGAGCTCGACTGCCAGACCCTGTACAGCGAAGACCAGAGCCAGGCCCTGCTGGTGCTGACTGCTGCCCCGCGCAGCGAGGCAGCGCAGAAGCTTGGCCTGCTGGCGGTGATCGGCCAGCAGCGGTTCGCCCCCGCCGGATAACCGGCCGCGAAGTACGCTCCTTCGGCGGTGCCCCGGCAGGGCCGGACGGCACTGCGCCTTGACCCCGGTTTGCCCTTGCAGTACCGGCGGCGGGAAACTGGTGGTACGGATGGCAGTGAGCCCTCCGCCGGCCCAGAAGGATTTTGCACCATGCCCGAACCGAGCGACGCACGCGTCGGCCTCTATATCGACTTCGACAACATTGTCATTTCGCGCTACCAGCAACTGCACGGCCGGAACGCCTTCCAGCGCGACGGGATCCGCAATTTCGACAAGACCAACCGGGATGCCGATCCCGATATTGCCGCGAAGCTCACCGCTGCCACTGTGGACTTCAATGCGATCATCGACTTCGCCGCGTCCTTCGGCACCCTGGTGGTGAACCGGGCATACGCCGACTGGTCGGTCCCCGTCAACGCCAGCTACCAGCGGCAGCTGATGTCCCGCGCGGTGGACCTCACCCAGTTGTTCACCACCACAACGCGCGGCACCAAGAACGGTGCCGACATCCGGCTTGCCGTGGACGTGGTGGAAGACCTTTTCCGGCTGCCGGACCTGACGCACATCATCATTGTGGCCGGGGATTCCGACTACATTGCCCTGGCCCAGAAGGCGAAGCGGCTGGGCCGCTTCGTGGTGGGTATCGGTGTGGCCGGTTCCACCAGCACCTCCCTGGCCGCCGCGTGCGACGAGTTCGAGGATTATGACTCCCTGCCCGGCATTGTTGCGGCTGTCGCCGCGGCACCGGGATCCGCCAAGGCCCCTGCTGCGGCAATGGACCAGACCCCCAGCAAGGCCCGCAAGCTCACCGTGGTGCCCATGTTCTCGCACACCGAAGACGCCCGCTTTGAGGAGCCGGACACCGCTGAAGACATTGACCCGCGGACCCTTGCCACCGAACTGCTTGTCCGTGCACTGAAGATCGGCCATGCCAAGGGCGACGACGAGTGGCTCAACACAGGCACGGTAAAGAACCAGATGCGGCGTATGGACCCCTCCTTCAACGAAAAGCCGCTGGGCTTCCGGTCCTTCACCGACTTCCTTTCCTCCCGCAGCGACCTGGTGGAACTGGACGACGACGGCCCGCAGCGCCTTATCCGGCTGCGGCCCGAGGCCGAAGCCCGGGAGTAGCCCGCTCCGGCGGGCTAGTCCCGACGAGGACATGGACGACTGCAGGCATGTTGCCGGTCCGGCAACATGGTTTGCGGTGCACCGGTGGCCGGCGCATGCTTCAGTTATGGATTCGAACACCCCGCATCAGGCCGCCCGTCCCGCGCCGCAGCCTGCCCCTCCCCTGCCGGAACCGGCAGGCGTGGAAGAAGAGTGGGACCAGCGCTACGCGGCCAGTGAAGCCCTGTGGAGCGGGCAGCCGAACGGTGCCTTGGTCTCGGAAGCTGCTGCCCTGGCTCCGGGGCGGGTACTCGACGTCGGCTGCGGCGAAGGCGCCGACGCGCTGTGGCTGGCCGCCCGCGGCTGGGACGTGACCGCACTCGACGTTTCCTCCGTAGCCCTGGAACGGGCAGCACGGCAGGCGGAAATGCAGCGCCTGCAGATCGCCTGGGTGCACAGCGGCCTGGTCGAAGCCCAGCTCCCCGCGGCGTCCTTCGACCTGGTGTCGGCTCAGTATCCGGCATTGCTGCGCACAGCAGATCATGCCGCGGAACAGGCCTTGCTGCAGGCGGTCGCCCCCGGTGGCCTGCTCCTGGTGGTGCACCATGCCGTGGCCTCCGACGCCGGGCACAGCCACGATCTGGACCAGTATGTGCTCCCCGCAGATATTGCCGCCGCCTTGGACGGGGACTGGCGGATCGAGGTGCATGAGACCCGTCCGCGGCACGTAGCTTCCGGTGCCGGCGCCCACCACAACGAGGATGTGGTGCTTCGGGCCCGCCGGCTGCGCTGACCGCGCTAGCGCAGGCCCGGCTGCGTTGCCGGGGCTCCAAGTCCGGGGATTTGCACGCCGGCCAGGTCTTCGAGCTGGAGCCAGAGCCGCTCCGGCGATTCATCCGGGCCTGCCGTGTGCGCGTTGGGCTCCACGGCCACGGGCATTCCCCGCAGCCGCTCCTCCGGGGCGAAGTACTCTCCCCCGCGCACCGCGGGATCGGTCAGGGCGCGCACGGCGGGGTATGCCGCGGCGTCTTTCCCCTGTGCCCACGGTGTGTAGGGATTGCGCCGGTACGGTGTCGCAGCATCCCGGACACCCGCCCGTTCCGGTGTTTTGGCATCTACGCCCACCCCGGGCCGGGTGAGGACTGACGCCACCGGGAGACCCGCTGCACGCAGCCGGCGGTCGAGTTCATGGCCGAAAACCTCGGTGGCCGTCTTGGCCTTGGTATAGGCGCCAATGCCGGTCCATGGCAGGCCGCGCACGTCCTGCAGCCCGTACCGCTTGATCCCGACAAATCCCGTGGACGCATGCACCACGCGGCTCAGCCTGCCGCCGGTCTCCCCTGTGGCCGAGAGCAGGGGCAGGATGCCCGCCAGCAGACGAACGCTGGCCGCAACGTGGGTCCCCAGGAGGATCGGCAGCCCATCACTTGTCATGGTTCGCCGGTTCATGGTCATGGCGCCACCGTTGAGGAAGATGCCGTCCAGACGGGGCAACGCGGCAATTTTGCCTGCGGCTGCATCCACGGACGCGAAGGAACCCAGTTCGATCACCACCGCGGAGAGGGAGGCCTCCGGCACATAGTTCCGGATGGAGGCCTGGGCCGCGCCTAATTTGTCAGCCGATCGGGAGGCCAGGACAACGTGTGCCCCCGCTCCGGCCAGCTGCTCGGCGGCGAAATATCCTATACCCGCTGTGGCCCCGGTAATAACAAATGTGCGCCCCGTCTGGCTGGGAAGGGTGGCTGGGTTCCAGGTCATGATTGCCCTCTCGAATCTAAGTGGATCATCTATCCGCTTAGAACCTAGCACACGAAACGGATACTTCATCCGATTGAGTTACACTGGACCCATGCCACCGCTTCGTTCAGATGCCGCCCGCAGCCGATCACGGATCCTGGACGTGGCCCGCCGGCATGACCCCCAAGAGCTGCGGATGAATGACCTCGCCCGGGAGGCGGGCGTAGGGGTAGGGACGGTCTACCGCCATTTCCCGACCATGCGGGCACTGTTGGAGGCACTCACGGCCGACACCTTGGGCCGGATGCAGGAGATTTCACGCCGTGCCGCAGCTGAACCGGATCCAGGCGAAGCGCTTGCCCTCTACCTCGGCGCGGCCCTCGAACTGCAACTGGAGGACGGCGGACTCCAATCCGTCCTGCTTTCCCCGGAGGATGAA
Source organism: Arthrobacter sp. zg-Y20 (assembly GCF_030142075.1). Classification (NCBI taxonomy): domain Bacteria; kingdom Bacillati; phylum Actinomycetota; class Actinomycetes; order Micrococcales; family Micrococcaceae; genus Arthrobacter; species Arthrobacter sp. zg-Y20. Next base: position 3,040,738 of record NZ_CP126241.1, read on the forward strand.
ACCGAGGGGGTGCGGGCAGCAAAGGAGGAGATTTTCGCTGCATTCAAAGCTGTGCTCGCCCGGGCCAAGTCCGCGGGCATTATCCGCAGCGAACTGACCCTGCCGCAGCTCTCCCACCTGGTTTGCGGGATCGAGCATGCTGTTCGTCTGGGCACCCCGGAGGACAGGAAACCCATGCTGGCCATACTGCTCGCCGGACTGCGCCCCTAAAGAGGAGTGCTACAGGGACTGGACGTATCCGTCGTCGGCGTAGTTCCGCTGCGCAGTCTTGCCTGCGGGAAGCGCGCGCAGCCGGCTTCGGCGTTCCATCAGCGAGACCAGGCCCAGCTGCTTCACGGCAGTGGCGGCCGCCGGCGGCCGCTGTCCTCGGCTGAGGGTAACGACGTCGCCGGCCAGCCCGGCCGCAAAGACCCGGCTGTGGTCCGGGTTGCGGCGCTGGACCTCATCCAGTTCCGTGGATAGTTCCACGATCCGCTGGCGCAGCCCGGTGACCTGGTTCTGCAGTTCCATGATGCGTTTGATGCCCTCCAGGGAAACGCCCTCCTGGGACAGTTTCTGGACCTCGCGCAGCAGTTCAATGTCGCGTTGGGAGTAACGGCGTGACCGGCCGGGCGCCCGGCTGGGCCGGACAATGCCGAGCCGGTCATATTGCCGGAGGGTCTGCGGATGCATTTCCGCAAGCTCAGCGGCAACGGAGATCACAAAAATAGGCGCATTAGCATCTATGCCCATTGTTCCTCCTTGACGGCTGTTGAAATAGTAACGCGGGAAGTTCGCCCTCCGGCGACCGGCACGCTATAGCCGGGCTTTGGCTGCCAGCGAGGCTCGCGGGTCCTCGCCCTTGGTCGCTTCGGCGAACGCTTCCACGGCTTCGCGGGCATCCTTGTTCAGGTGGGACGGCACGGCGACGTCTACGGTCACCAGCAGGTCGCCGTTGCCCTTGGACGTGTGGACGCCGCGGCCCTTGACCCGCAGGGTGCGCCCGGACGGCGTTCCGGCGGGCACCTTCAGGCGGACGGTATCGGAGGTCAGCGTAGGCACCTCGATGGTCGCGCCCAGGGCGGCCTCGGGGAAGGTGACCGGCACATGGATCCGGATGTTGTTGTCTTCCCGGGTGAAGAAGTCGTGCGGGGTGACGTGCACAGTAACCATCAGGTCCCCGGGACCGGCCGCACCGGGCTGGCCCTTGCCCCGGACCCGGATCTTCTGCCCGTCCTTGACGCCGGCAGGCACCCGGACTTCGACTACTTCCCCGCTGGGTTCCCGCAGCCCGATGACGGTGCCGTTGATCGACCCGGCAAAGGAAATAGTGGTGCTGGCCGTGCGGTCCGCACCCTTGGTGGGCGGCGGGGCGCCGAACCCGCCGCCGCCGAACCCGCTGCCGCCGAAGAGGTCGGCGAATTCGGGCGGAATGTTGCTGCCGCCGGCGTTGAACGTGGTGCGCCGGCCCCCGCGCGGGGATGCGCCCTGGCCGAACAGGCCGCCAAAGATGTCTTCAAAGCCCGCACCGCCGCCGGCGCCGCCGCCGGCACCAGCGGGGCCGCCGGCCGTGAACCTGGCACCGCTTCCCATTGCCCGGATGGCGTCGTACTGCTGGCGCTCCTCAGCGTCGGAAAGAACGGAGTAGGCCTCGGAAAGGTCCTTGAACATCCGCTCGGCGTCTGCATCATTCTGGTTCTGGTCCGGATGGTATTTCCGTGCCAGTTTCCGGTACGCCTTTTTAATGTCGGCGTCCGACGCATCCTTGGGAACACCCAGAATCTTGTAAAAGTCCTTATCGACCCAATCCTGACTAGCCAATTGGCGTCCCCTTCCTCATTTGCCGATCCCGCTCGTTTCGAGCACGGCCACCGGACCTGCTGCTGCCCCGGCTTGCTGCGGGACCTGCCTATGGAAATGTCCGGGGCCGCCTGCTGGCGGCCCCGGACGCGGTACTGCTTACTGTTCCGGAACCGAAACAATCACCTGCGCGGCACGCAGGACCCGGTCGCCGGACTTGTAGCCGGACCTCAGGATCTGCGTCACCGTATCGAACGTGACATCCGCACTCTGCTGCTGGATGAGCGCCTCGTGGATGTTCGGATCGAACTCCACCCCGGTCTCATCGATACGGGCCAGGCCGTAGGTCTTCAGCGTGTTCTCCAGCTTGGTGGCGATCGCGGCGAAGGGGCCCTCCGCCAGGTCGCCGTGCTGGCGTGCGGCGTCGATGTCATCCAGGACCGGCATCAGTGAATTCAGCACACCGATTACCGCCATTTCCCGGGCCACATCCCGGTCGCGTTCCACCCGCTTGCGGTAGTTCACGTACTCGGCCTGCAGGCGCAGCAGGTCGTTGCGCAGTTCCGCCGCCTCGGGCGAACCGGCGGCAGCAGGCTGCGCCGGCACGTCGGCGTTGTTGAGGATCTGCTCCGCCTGGGACAGTGCGTCGCCCCCGGCTGCCGGGGCGGAAGCCGATGCTTCCTCCCCGGTGCCGCCGTTGGCCTGCGTCTCGTCCTGGCCGGGCGTGCCCTGGCCGCTTACCGGTTCTTCGCCTTCGGGAGTGTTCCCGTGCTCGTTACCCGCCGGCATGATTACTTCTTTTCTTCGTCGTCGACAACTTCGGCGTCCACGATGTCTTCGTCATCGTTGGCGCTGCCGGCAGCGGAACCGTCACCGGCCGCACCGGCGCCCGGGGCGCCTTCAGCACCGGCAGCGGAGGCCGAAGCGTAGATGGCTTCGCCGAGCTTGGTCTGGGAAGCCTGCAGCTGCTCAAACGCGCTCTTGACCTCGTCGTCGTTGTCCGTGCCCTCAAGGGCCTTCTTCAGCGAGTCGACGTCGCCCTTGACCTCGGTCTTGACGTCTTCGGGCAGCTTGTCGTCATTGTCGGTGAGGAGCTTGTCCACCGAGTAGGCCAGCTGCTCGGCCGAGTTGCGGACGTCGGCAGCCTCGCGGCGCTTCTTGTCCTCGGCTGCGTGCTCTTCGGCCTCGCGGACCATCCGGTCAATGTCGTCCTTGGACAGCGAGGACCCGCCGGTGATGGTCATGGACTGCTCGGCGCCGGTGCCCTTGTCCTTGGCGGACACGTGCACAATGCCGTTGGCGTCGATGTCGAAGGTGACCTCGATCTGCGGGACACCGCGCGGAGCCGGCGCAATGCCGGTCAGCTCGAAGGTGCCCAGCGGCTTGTTGTCGCGGGTGAACTCGCGTTCGCCCTGGAAGACCTGGATGGCCACGGACGGCTGGTTGTCATCCGCGGTGGTGAAGGTCTCGCTGCGCTTGGTGGGGATGGCCGTGTTGCGCTCGATCAGCTTGGTCATCACTCCGCCCTTGGTCTCGATGCCCAGGGACAGCGGGGTGACGTCGATCAGCAGGACGTCCTTGCGCTCGCCCTTCAGGACACCGGCCTGCAGTGCGGCGCCAACGGCCACAACTTCGTCCGGGTTTACGCCCTTGTTCGGTTCCTTGCCGCCGGCCAGCTGCTTCACGAGTTCGGAAACGGCGGGCATACGGGTGGAACCGCCCACGAGGATGATGTGGTCAATGTCGGCAACCTTGATGCCGGCTTCAGCGATGACGTCGTTGAACGGCTTCTTGGTGCGGTCCAGCAGGTCCTTGGTCAGGTCCTGGAACTTGGCACGGGAAAGGTGCTCGTCCAGGTGGACCGGGCCTTCGGGGGTGACCGAGAGGTACTGCAGGGAGATGTTCGTGGAGGTGGCCGAGGAGAGTTCCTTCTTGGCCTGTTCCGCGGCTTCCTTCAGGCGCTGCAGGGCGATCTTGTCCTTGGACAGGTCCGCACCCTTGGCCTTGGCCTGGCTCAGCAGGTAATCCACAATGCGCTGGTCCCAGTCGTCGCCGCCGAGGCGGTTGTCACCGGCGGTGGCGCGGACCTGGATGGTGGAGAAATCGTCTTCGTCCTTGCCGACTTCCAGCAGGGAAACGTCGAACGTGCCGCCGCCAAGGTCGAAGACGAGAATGAGTTCGTCTTCCTTGCCCTTGTCCAGGCCGTAGGCCAGGGCAGCTGCGGTGGGCTCGTTGACAATGCGCAGCACGTTCAGGCCGGCAATCTCGCCGGCTTCCTTCGTGGCCTGGCGCTCAGCGTCGTTGAAGTAGGCCGGAACGGTGACCACGGCGTCCGTGACCTTCTCACCGAGGTAGGCCTCGGCGTCGTTCTTCAGCTTCATCAGGATGCGGGCGGAGATTTCCTGCGCGGTGTACTTCTTGCCGTCTACGTCCACGCTCCAGTCGGTGCCCATGTGGCGCTTGACGGAGGAGATGGTGCGGTCAATGTTGTTGACGGCCTGGCGCTTGGCGATCTCGCCGACCAGGACCTCGCCGGACTTGGCGAACGCCACGACCGACGGCGTGGTGCGGCCGCCTTCAGCGTTGGCGATGACCGTGGGCTCGCCGCCTTCCAGCACCGAGACGACCGAGTTGGTGGTTCCGAGGTCGATACCTACTGCACGTGACATATTTGCTTCCTCTTTCCTTGGAAAAACCCGCATCTTCGTGACTTCTCCCGCGGCGGTTCCCTTCCCGGACCGGGATGGCTTCCTCCGTTGGACATCGCGTAGAGCAATTGAGCGTTCTGGACTCAACTTTACTCAGAGCTGATTCTTTGTCAACAAACTTGAGCGCAGGAGGCTCAAGTTTGGTTGGAGCCCTTGCGGAACACGCGGTCGCGCTTTGGCTCCCTGCGGCGGGCGGAGGGCGGTAGGGTCCTGCTATGCGTCCCGAAACGTACACCCACGGCCACCACCAGAGCGTGGTGTCCGCCCACGCGGTCCGCACGGCGAAGGACTGCGCCGCGTATCTGCTGCCCGAAGTGAAGCCGGGCATAAGCATGCTCGACGTCGGCTGCGGCCCGGGCAGCATTACGGCGGACCTTGCCGAACTGGCAGCCCCCGGGGTGGTGATCGGCCTGGACGCCTCTGAGGACGTCCTGGTCCTGGCCCGCGAACTGGCCGCCGCCCGCGGCCTGGCGAATGCCTCCTTCGCCGGGGGAAACATTTATGACCTGGACTTCCCCGACGAGACCTTCGACGTGGTCCACGCCCACCAGGTGCTCCAGCACCTGGCGGATCCGGTGGCCGCCCTGCGCGAAATGCGCCGGGTCACCAAGCCCGGCGGGCTGGTGGCAGTGCGCGACGTCGATTTCCATGGCATGAGCTGGTACCCGGCGGTTCCCGAGCTGGCCGAATGGATGCAGGTCTACCAGCACATTGCCCGCGGCAACCAGGCCGAACCCGACGCCGGGCGGCACCTGCTCTCCTGGGCACTGGAGGCAGGGTTCACGGACCTGACACCCTCATCCTCCAACTGGCTGTACGCGACCGAAGACCAGCGGGCCTGGTTGGCCGCATCATGGTCCGAGCGGGTGCTGCATTCCGCCTTCGCCGAGCAGGCCTCCGAACGCGGGTTGGCGGACCGGGAGGGTTTGGAACGGCTCTCCGCCGGCTGGCAGGAATGGGCCGCAGCACCGGACGGCTGGTTCCTGATGCCCTGCGGCGAGCTGCTCGCCCGGGCCTGAGCAGGCCGGCGTTCTGCGTAGGATTTAAGGCATGTTCCGGATCCAGACCATATGCACGGGCAACATTTGCCGCTCCCCCATGGCCCAGTTTGCGCTGGCCCGCGCCTTCGGCGACGCCGCCGCGGAACGGCCGGTTGCCGGGGAAGAGCCGGCGGCAGTGGCGGTGGACTCCGCCGGACTGAGCGGCTGGGAAGCGGGCAAGCCGATGGATAAGCGGGCCGCGGCCGAACTGCGGCGCCACGGCTATCCGGATACTGGCATCACTGCCTTCCGGGCCCGCGGGTTCCAGCCGGAATGGTTCGCCGAACGTGACCTGATCCTGGCCATGGACTACGGCCATTTTATGGAACTGTCGCTGCAGGCCCCCACGCAGGCGGACCGGGCCAAGGTGATGATGCTGCGGGCCTTCGACCCGGCCCTGCAGACACCGGCCGGCCGGCCGCACCCCTCCGCGGAACTGGGCATTGCGGACCCCTGGTACGGGGACCAAAAGGACTTCGAGGAGTCCTACGCCCTCATCACGGCCGCCGTGCCGGGCGTGCTGGAGTATGTGGAACAGCTCCTGGCGAACCGGTGCGAAAGCCGCCATGACCGCTGAGCCCGCAGCTTCCACCGGAGACTCCCGCAAACCCCTGCTCATCGCCGTCGACGGTTTCTCCGGAGCCGGCAAAACGACGCTCGCCACCGAAGTGGCCGCAGCCTTGAGCCGCCGCGGAAGCGTGCGCCTGTTCCACCTCGAGGACATTTACCCCGGCTGGGACGGCCTGGAATCGGGAATGGCCTACTACCGGGAGCAGGTCCTGCGTCCGCTCGCCCGGGGGCAGGCGGCCCGCTGGCAGGCCTGGGACTGGGAAGCCGGACGCCGCGGACCCTGGCGGAGCACCGAACCGGCCGACGCCGTCGTCTTCGAAGGGGTGGGCGCCGCGCACCGCGAGGCCCGCAGCATGCTGGACACCGCCGTATGGGTGGGCGGCGAGGAATCCGTCCGCCGCAGGTACGCCCTGGAGCGCGACGGCAGCACCTACGCCCCGCACTGGGAGCGCTGGGCCGCGCAGGAGCGGCGCTGGTCCGCCGACGACGACGCGTCCGCCGCCGCGGACCTGGCGGTGCGGATGGTGGGTCCGGACGCCAATGCAGCAGCGGCGCTGGCGTCGGTCCTCGGCGTGCTGGACCGCGCTGCCTGAACTGCCGGCGCTGGCCGCCGCGCGGGCTCCTTACTGCAGGGTGGCGGTCAGCCGGGCCACGTTGTCGATGTAGCGCTGCCAGAGGGGGCGGTCCACCCAGTCCTCCAGCAGCAGTTCCTTGGACAGGGCGCGGTAGGTGTCCTCGACCCGGCGCATCTGTTCCACGATGGTGCCGTCGAACATCATCATGGAGACTTCGAGGTTCAGCGAGAAAGAACGCATGTCCATGTTGGAGGAGCCCAAGACGGCCACCTCGTTGTCAATGGTGAAGTGCTTGGCGTGCAGGACCAGCGGCTTGGGGTACTGGTAGATCCGGATCCCGGCCCGGAGCAGCGCCTCGTAGTAGGAGCGCTGGGCGTGGTCCACCAGGAACTGGTCGCCCTTTTCGGAAACGAACAGTTCCACTTCCACGCCGCGCTGGGCCGCCGTCGTCACCGCGTAAAGCAGGGTGTCATCGGGCACGAAGTACGGGCTGGTGATGGAAATCCGGTCGCTGGCCGAATAGATCAGGGACGCGAACAGGCGCAGGTTGTTTTCGGTGCTGAAGCCCGGTCCGCTGGGGACCACCTGGCAGGTCACGTTGCCCGGATCGTAGGTCCATTCGTACAGGCTGAGTTCGCGTTCTAGGTTCTCATCGGTTTCGGCGTTCCAGTCGGTGGCGAAAACGACGTTGAGCTCATCCACCACCGGTCCTTCCACCCGGGCCATCAGCTCCACCCATTTGCGGCCGGAGCGGCGGTTGCGGCCCTTGTGGTAGGCAGGCTCAATGAGGTTCTGCGATCCGGTGAACGCAACGGCTCCGTCCACCACCACCAGTTTCCGGTGGTTGCGCAGGTCCGGACGGCGCCAGCGGCCCCGGAAGGGCTCCACCGGCAGCATCCGCCGCCATTGGACATCACTGTTGCGCAGTTCGCGCAGCATCTTCCGGTAGCCCTTGATCCGCAGGGTGCCGATGTGGTCGAAGAGCAGCCGGACGGTGACGCCGCGGGCAGCCGCTGACTTGAGTGCCTGGAAGAACTGCCTGGTCTGGGCGTCGTAGCCCATGATGTAGAACTCCACATGCACGTAGCGTGCGGCTTTTTCCACCGCACGGGTCATCATGTCGATGGACTCCGCGTAGTCGCGCTGCAGGTCGACCTTGTTGCCGTCCAGTGTGGGGAAGGACCCCAGCCGGCGGTTCAGCTCGGCGGCGTTGAGCACCCACTCCGGTCCGCCGTAATTACTGCCCTCGGCCTCAAGTTCCTTGGTGTTCTCGCGCACCGTCCGGTTGATCTCCGCCTGCCGCCGCACCCGGTGGTCCGACAGCCGGTGGTTCCCGAAGAGGGAGAAGAGGATGATGCCCGGGATGGGAAGGAAGAAGATGCACAGCAGCCACGCCATGGCCGTCGTGGGACGCCGGTTGCCGGGAACAACGCCCAACGCAATAATCCGGATACCGTAATCCACCACGGCCAGCACGGTCGCCGTCCATCCGGACAGGTCAAAACCGGTCAGAGACCACCACACGCTCAAGCTCCTCCCAGCAGCACCCTGCCCTCAGCCTATCGGTACGGGGGTCCCGGGCGTGTCCCGCGCCGCTAGGCTGGTGCCATGACTGTTCTGGTTTTCCTGGATTCCGCGTACCCCGACGGCCGCCCTGCCGATCCTGCGGTGCCGCATCTGCTCGTGAGCGACCTGGGCGTCACCCGCGGTGACGGGATTTTCGAGTCGCTGCTGGCCGTGGACGGTGTGCCCCGGAAACCGGACGCGCACCTGGACCGGCTGGCGTCCTCGGCACAGCTGCTGGACCTGCAGATCCCGGTACGCCAGGCCTGGGAGCGGGCCATCGCCACGGCATTGGCGCTGCACTTCGGGCAGGGCGCTGCCGGGCCGCAGGGCCGGGCCGCGGTGAAGCTGGTGGCCACCCGGGGCGTGGAAGGCAGCGGGACCTCCACGGCGTGGGTGCAGGTTTCCGCCGCGCCCGACGCGGCGCGGCAGCAGACCGACGGGATTAAGGTGCTGCTGCTGGACCGCGGCTATGACAGCATGGCCGCGTCCCGGGCACCCTGGCTGCTGCTGGGCGCCAAGACGCTTTCCTACGCCGTGAACATGGCCGCCCTGCGCTACGCCAAGGAACACGGGGCCGATGACGCCATTTTTACCTCCTCGGACGGCAAGGTCCTGGAGGGACCCACCTCCACGGTGGTGCTGGCCCGCGAACGGGACGGTGTCCGGACCCTGCTGACCCCCGAACGGAAGAGCGGCATCCTGGCCGGAACCACGCAGGACGCCCTCTTCAAGGCCGCCGAAGCTGCCGGCTGGGAACTGGGCTACGGCCCAATGGTTCCGGAGGACCTGTTCGCGGCCGACGGCGTGTGGCTGGCTTCCAGCATCCGGCTGCTGGTTCCGGTCCGTTCCATCGACGGCCGCGAGCTGCCTTTCTCCGAGAGCCTGAACAGCGAACTCGCGAAGCTGGCCGACACCGCACTCTGAGCACTCAGCCCCCGATGCTCAGGTCAGGATGAAGTTGAACGTGCCGGCCGCCAGCGCCGCTGCCACCGCGGCGGCTGACACGACCACTCCCGTGGCCAGCACCGCGGCGTCGATCCTGCTGAACGTTGAGGTCCGTGCCCAGGACCGGTCCCCCGCGCCAAACCCGCGGGCCTCCATGGCCACGGCCAGCCGCGTGGCCCGGCGGATGGCCTGCACCAGCAAGGCCAGTGCCTGCCCGGCGAAACCCTTCAGCCGGGCCGCCGCACCGGCATCGGGCCCCGCGCCGCGCGCGTGGCGGGCCAGCCCGATGGTCCGCCATTCCTCGACCAGCAAACCCACCAGGCGCATGGCCGCCAGTGCGCCCAGCACAAAGCGGTGCGGCAGCCGCAGCTTCTGCGCCAGGGCGTCGGCCAGGTCGGTGGGATCGGTGCTGGTCAGCAGGTAGATCCCGGGCAGGGCTATGGCCAGCCCGCGCAGTCCAATGGCAATACCCGCGGCCACGGAACCGGAGGTAAAGATCAGCGGTCCCGCTGCAAACAGCACCGCCCCGGTCTTCTCCGCCAACAGCGCCGTACCCCAGGCCCCGATCAGCGCGGCCACCAGCAGCGGCGAGATGCGCCGCAGGAGCGTACCCGCCCGGATGTGCAGCAGCGGCAGCAGGAGAAGTTCCAGGGCCAGGACGACGGCGGCGCTCACCCAGTCCACGGTGACCAGCACCGCCAGGGTCAGCAGGGCCGCCGACGTGAGCTTGGACAACGGGTTGGCGCGGGCCAGGAAAGTAACGGCGGTGCGGACGGGCGCGCCCGCGTCTTCTCCAGGCGCCGTTCCACCGGACTCCGCGGCCGAGATCTCCGCCCGGCTCACCGGAGCACCTCGGTTGCATTGTCCGCGGCCGGCCCTGCTGCCGGGTCCGGCACCGGCTCGGCGGCGGCGTCCCGGACCGTTCCGCCGCCCACCTGCAGGGTCCGCGCGCCCAGCGCCTGGATGAAGCCGGCGTCGTGGGTCACCGACACCACGCACCGGCCATCGTCCAGCTGGGCACGCAGCAGGGCCACCAGTTCCGCCCAGGTTCGGGCGTCCTGGCCAAACGTCGGCTCATCGAGCAGCAGGATGGACGGCGCCGTGGCGAGCATGGTTGCCACGGACAGCCGGCGCTTCTCCCCGCCGGAGAGCGTGAAGGGGTTGGCATCCAGCAGGGCGTCGAGGTGCAGCCGTTCGGCAAGCTCCCGCACCCGGGCCGCGGACTCCTTTTCCAGCCCGAGCCGGCGCGGGCCGAAGGACAGTTCGTCCAGCACGGTGTTGGTGAGGAACTGGTGCTCCGGTTCCTGGAACACGGTTCCGATCCTGCTCACCAGCTGCGCCGACGTCCACCGGTGCGGTTCGGGCGCAGCGGTGCCGGCCAGCAACGGTTCGGCGGCGATGGTTCCGCCCCGCGGCCGCAGCAAGCCGCCCATGGTCAGGGCGAGGGTGGATTTGCCGGCACCGTTGGGTCCGGTAATGCCGACGGCGGTTCCGGCGTCCAGCGCCAGGTCCGCCCCGGTGACCACGGCAGGTCCGCGGCCCGTCCGGGCGGCAGCCAGCCCGCGGGCCGCCAGCAGCCGGTTCCCGCCGGCAGCCGGGGCCCACGCACCGCCGGGAATCTCCGGCCGGGCGCCCGGAAGCCAAACCCCGGCTGCGGCCAGGGTTTTCCGGTGCACCGGATCCCCCAGCACCTGCTCCGGTGATCCGTCGGCCAGGACGCCGCCGCCGGCAGCCAGTACCACCACGCGGTCCACCACGTCCGCCCAGACCTCCACGCGGTGCTCCACCACAATGACGGTGGCGTCGGTGCGGTCCAGCACCCGCACCACGGCGTCGCGGATTTCCGCCACGCCCGCCGGGTCCAGGTTGGCGGTGGGTTCGTCCAGCAGCAGCAGTCCGGGTTCCATCGCCATCACGGAGGCCAGGGCCAGCCGCTGCTTCTGCCCGCCGGAGAGAGCGGAAGTGGAACTCTCCAGCGGCACGTCCAGTCCGACGTCGGCCAGTGCGGCCCGCACCCGGGGCCAGATCTCCCCGGCCGGGACCGCAAGGTTCTCGGCGCCGAAGGCAACTTCATCCCCCACACGGGACAGCACGGTCTGCGCATCGGGATCCTGCAGCACCAGTCCGGTCCGGCCGCGGGCTGCGGGATCCGCCGGATGGACACCGTCCACTGAGATCCTGCCCTGTTCCTCCCCACCGGTATCCGGTCCCAGCACGCCCGCGAGGGAATGCAGGAGTGTGGATTTTCCGGCGCCGGAGGCCCCGAGCAGCAGCACCCGCTCCCCCGGCGCTACCGACAGGTCCAGTCCGGACACTGCGGCACCGGCCCTGCCCCCGTGCCGCCACCCCCAGCCTTGGGCGGTAACGGCGGCGGGACTGCTGCGCCGCGCGACGGCGGAAGGCAGCACCCGGGGTGCGGCCGCGCCGGGAGCCCGGCGGCGGGCGTTCAAAAACCGCACCGCTATGCCTTGCCTGTCCGTCCGGACGCGAAGGGTGCCAGAGCGCCGGTCCGTGCCAATGCCCGGACCGCCAGCCAGGACAGTCCGCCGGCCAGGACCGCACCGGAGAAGGCAGTGAGCAGGACATACAACAGCTTCCACTGAGCTGCCCACTCCACGTTGTACAGAACGTTTTCACTCAGTCCCAGGAACAGGCCCGAACCCAGCCCGGCCAGCAATGCCACGGGCAGGGAGAAGCGGCGGTAGAGGAACAGCAGGAACACCAGTTCGGCACCGAGGCCCTGCAGGAAGCCGGAGAGCAGCACGGATAGGCCGAACTGGGTGCCCAGCACACCGGACACGGCCGAGGCCAGCACTTCGCAGTAGATCGCGGCCGCCGGCTTGCGGATGATCAGCCCGCCCAGCACACCGGCAATAAGCCAGCCGCCGGTATAGAGGCCGGCCAGCGGCGGGAACGCGGCGGTCAGCGCACTGATCCCGGCGTAGCCGAGGGACCAGGCCCAGAAAATGACGCCCACGGCCACGGCCACTACGGACGCAACAACAATGTCCACCACACGCCATGTGCGTGCCGGCGCTGCGGGCTTGGCTGCGGACGGTGCCGCAGCAGAAGTAAAGCGGTTCATGAATATCCTCCTGATAGCAGGAGGGGAGGGTAGTGGCGCGCCGGCAATGCCGGTGCCGTTCCTGCCGTGCCCCGGCGGGTGCCGTGACGTGGCGGGAATTCCCTGAGCTCTCGACTCCCTTCGCCGGTACTAACCGGATCAGGTTCGAGGGTCTGCGGATGTCCGCACTCTCAGCGCCTTGTCTCCGCTGCCCGAAGGCCGTGCGGAGGGGGCGCTCCCCTGTCGTGTGTTTGCGGTACCACTCTACACACGCGTGCCCGCTCCCCGCAGGGGTACCGAACGGATACCGTAGGGTTAGGAAAAACGCCCGAAGCTAGGAGTACCCATGAACCTGATCCTCAAACTGCTCGGAACCGGAGCCAGTATCCTGTCCGGAATCGTGGCCGCCAAGGTACTGGATTTCGTCTGGACCAAGGCCACGGGCAACGAGCCGCCCAAGGACGCCGAGGGCAGCCTGGAAAACAGCCTCCGCGCTGCCGTGGCTTTCGCCGTGGTGTCCGGCGCCGTCAGCTCGGTCATCCGGGTCCTGACCACCCGCGGCACGCAGCGGGCCATCCAGCGCTACCAGAAGACCCCTGAGGTCGTCTGACCCGGCCTGCCGGCCCAAGCACCGCCTGCGGCGCTCAGCCCTCGGGATTCTTTCCCGGGTGCTGGGCGCCGCTGCTTAACCCGGCCTCGCGTTCGCGGCCGGCCAGCAGTTCGTCGTCGTCCAGTTCCCCGGTGTAGGCCGGTTCCTCCTCGCCGGGATCGTCGTCCACGCGCGGGTCCTCGTTTTCGTCCTCGAGCGCCTCCGCCTCAGCGTCCTGGAGCAATCGCTGGGCGCGCTCGACGACGTCGTCCAGTTCGTCGATCACGAGCAGTTCCGGCCGCAGGTGCTTGGTGCGGTACCCGGCCCGGCCCACCATGTGCGCGGAAACAGGTGCCGTCAGCAGCATAAAGATCCATGCGACGGCCAGGACCGGCAGCAGTTTCCAGCTGCGGAACTCCACGGCCATGGCCAGCAGGAAAAGCAGCAAGCCGAGCACCTGCGGCTTGGACGCAGCGTGCATGCGGCTGAGCAGGTCGGGGAAGCGGATCAGGCCGATGGCCGCCGCCAGGGACATCAGTGCCCCGCCGAACATCAGGACAGCGACAATCGCGTCGTACACGGTTTCGTCCATGGCCCTACCGCCTGTCCGTCACGAAGCGCGCAACCGTTACCGACCCGATGAAACCGACCAGGGAAATGGCGACCAGCAAGGCCAAGTAGTCCAAGTTGCGGTAGACGATCATGTCCACGGCCAGGGCGCCGCCCACAATGGCCAGCAGCACGTCCGAGGCAAGCACCCGGTCCAGGATCGACGGCCCGCGGGCAATCCGGTAAATCGCCCCCGCGCCGGCCACGGCCAGCATGAGGCTCACCACCACCACGGCAACGTTCATCATGCCTTGCCTCCAATCTTCCGCTGACGGGTTTCATCACTCTCGGCGCGCAGGGCAGCCAGTTCCTCTTTGGTGCCCATGGTCCGGATCAGCCACGCCTCGGCCTGCAGGACGTCGGCGCGCACCTTCTCCGCCTGCTCAGCCGTGGACACGTCCAGGGCGTGCAGGTACAGGGTGGAGGTGGAACGGTCGACGTCGACAATCAGCGAGCCGGGAATCAGGGACAGTGCGTGGCCCGTGGCCGTGACCAGCAGGTCCGACCGGCTGCGCAGCTTCACCCCGATCACGCCGTTGCGGATCCGCGGGCCGCGGACAACCGCCAGCCAGAGCACATGGAAACTGGCCTGCACCAGTTTGTAGAAGAACCGGCCGGCAAAGACGAGGCCGTAGAACAGGTTGAACCGGCCGCTGAGCTCCACCGGCGGCAGGTAAAAGATATTCGCCACGATAAACGCGATCACCGTGCCGAAGAGCAGGTTGCCGGCACTGAAATCCTGCCAGAGGGCACCCCACAGGAACACCAGCCAGATCAGCAGCGGCAGTTCCTGCAGCAGCGGGATACGGGCGCGGTTGCGCATGCGCGCTTCCTTCGTCATTGGTCAGCCGCTCCTTCCCCGAGTACCGCTTCGATGTACGGAGTACGTTCCAGCAGGTCCCGGGCGGCACCGTCGCTGAGCGAGAACAGCGGCCCGGCGAGCACGGTCAGGCTGACGCCCAGGGCAACCAGGCCCACGGTGGGATAGACCATGGTGCGCGGCAGCAGGTCCACCGAGTCCCGGTGGGCGAACCGGCCCGTGGTGTGTTCGCTGACGTCCTGCGACTTGCGCAGGCTGGCACCGTCCGGCCCGACGGCCAGCAGGATCGGATCCGGATGGACGGCGTCTTCCGGGGTCCGCCAGAAGGCGCGGTTCCATACCCGGGCCATCACCAGCAGCGTCAGCAGGCTGGTGGCGGCGCTCGCGGCTACCAGGACGTAGGCCAGCGGGGTGCCCAGCTCGACGCCGGCCTGCATCAGGCCCAGCTTCCCCAGGAACCCGGAGAACGGCGGAATGCCGGCCAGGTTGATTGCCGGGATGAAATACAGCACGGCGAGCAGCGGGGAGAGCTTCGCCAGCCCGCCGAGGCGGTCCATGTTGGCCGTCCCGCCCCGGCGTTCAATCAGGCCCGTGACCAGGAACAGCGAGGTCTGCACGGTGATGTGGTGCACCACGTAGAACACAGCGGAGCCGATGCCGACCACGGATGCGACTGCCAGGCCGAACACCATGTAGCCGATGTGGCTGACCAGGGTGAAGGAGAGCATACGTTTGATGTCCGTCTGGGCCAGGGCACCGAGGATACCCACGAGCATGGTCAGCCCGGCCACCACCATCAGCAGCGTATTTATCCGGTCTCCCGGGAACAGCAGGGTCTCTGTCCGCACCATGGCGTAGACGCCCACCTTGGTCAACAGGCCGGCGAACACGGCCGTCACCGGTGCCGGGGCGGTGGGATAGGAGTCGGGCAGCCAGAAGGACAGCGGGAAGACGGCGGCCTTGATGCCGAACGCCACCAGCAGCATCAGGTGCAGCATCAGCTGCGTCGCCGGATCCAGCTCCCCCAGCTTCAAGGCCAGATCCGCCATGTTCACCGTGCCGGTGGCCGCGTAGATCATGGCAATGGCAATCAGGAACAGCAGCGAGGACACCACGCTGACCACCACGTAGGTGACTCCGGCCCGGATTCGCGGCGTGGTGCCGCCCAGGGTCATCAGCACATAGCTGGCCGTCAGCAGGATCTCGAAACCTACATAGAGGTTGAACAGGTCCCCGGCCAGGAAGGCGTTGGAGACGCCGGCCACCAGGATCAGGTAGGTCGGGTGGAAGATCGAAATAGGGCCGTCTTCATCGCCGTCGGCCATACCCTGGCCGGCGGCGTAAATGAGCACGGCGAGGCTGATGGCCGAGGAGACCACCAGCATCAGGGCGGAGAACTGGTCCACCACCATCGTGATTCCGAACGGCGGCAGCCAGCCGCCGAGGTTAACCGCCACGGCACCGGTGTTCCAGACCGAGAGCAGCAGAATCACTTCCAGTGCCAGCGTCACGGACAGGATGCTGACGCTGACCACCCGCTGGGAACGCTGGTGCCGGATCAGGATGAAGGCCAGGGCCGCGCCGAGGAGCGGCAGCACGACGGCCAGGGGCGCGAGGCTTGCTGTAGTCATCGGTTCACCTCCGGGTCCTTCTCTGCGTTGCCGCGTTGGGACCCGGGAGCCTCTTCGGCTTCTTCGGGCGGGGTGAATTCCGTGGTGTCCTCCGGTACATCGGCGTCGTCTTCCGCGTCGAAGCTGCTCTGGCTGGCGACGCGGCGGTCCTCAATGTCGTCCTGGACCTCGTCCTGGCGGCCCAGTACCCAGGACCGGTAAATGATCCCGAGCATAAAGGCCGTCACGGAGAACGAAATGACAATCGAGGTGAGGATGAACGCCTGCGGCAGCGGGTCGTTGTAGGCATCTGCGGCCAGGTCCTTGTTGAACATGGGAGCCAACCCTGCCGGGCCGCCGGTTGCCAGCAGCAGGATGTTCGTTGCATTGGTCAGCATGGCCAGGCCAAGCACCACCCGGGTCAGGCTCCGTTCAAGCAGCAGGTAGATGCCGCAGGCGTACAGGGCACCCATCACCAGGAGAAGGGTTATATTCACGGTCACCGGGCCACCTCTTCCTCTTCGGGCCGGGATCCCGTGCCGGGAACACCGTCGAGCCGCTGGCCAAGGTCAATGATCTGCGGTTCCTCCACTATGTCTTCGTCTTCGCCGTCGTCGCCCTCGCTGCGTTCATCGATTTCCGAACCCAGGCTGCGGAGGACATCAAGCACCAGGCCCACCACCACCAGGTACACGCCTATGTCGAAAATCGTGGAGGTGACGAACTTGACCTCCCCAAACACCGGCCAGGAGAACTTGAGGATGGCGCTCTGCAGGACTTGCCCGCCGAAGAACAGGGGCGCGGCAGCGGACAGGGCCGCCAGGCCCAGGCCTCCGCCCAGCAGGGCTCCGGCGCTCACGGGGCTCGCCTCGGCCAACTCGAACCGTCCGCCGGCGAGGTACCGGATGGTCAGCGCCAGCCCGGCCATGAGCCCGCCGGCGAAGCCGCCGCCGGGGGCGTTGTGGCCTGCTATCAGGAGGTAGACCGAGAAGAGGATGACCGAGTGGAACAGCAGCCGGGTAATCACCTCGAAGATGATGGAGCGGCGTTCCGGGGCCAGTGTCCGGCCGGCCACCAGCCAGGCATCCCGTCCCACGCTGGAGAATTTGCGGGCCAGGGCCAAGGTTGCCTGCCGGCGCCCGGTGGAGGCGAACTGCTCCCGGCCGCGGTCCACGGAACCGGAGGCCACGCCCTCGGCGCGGCGGCGCTTATCGCCGCGTCCGCGGACGAAAATCAGGGACGCCAGACCGGTGGCGGCGATGGCCAGGACGGAAATCTCGCCGAAGGTGTCCCAGGCACGGATATCCACGAGGGTCACGTTGACAATATTGGATCCGCCGCCGCCCTCGTACGCCAGCTGCGGGAAATCCAGGGAGATGGGGGTGGCCACCCGCGACGCCATGGCTGACATCGCGAAGACAATCATGGAGGCACCGAACGCAATGCCCAGCAGGGCCCGCAGGAAACGGTGCCGTTTGGGCTCGCGCTTCCACAGCCGGGCCGGCAGGGACCGCAGGGCCAGCACAAAGGCCACCAGCACAATTGTCTCCACCAGCATCTGGGTCAGCGCCAGGTCCGGGGCCCCCTGGAGGGCGAAAATAAGGGCAATGCCGTAGCCGCTCACCGACACCATCAGCACCGCCAGGAAACGCTTGCTGGCGCGCGCTGCGGCTACCGCACCGATGATGACGGCAGCACCAATCACGGCCTGCAGCGGGTTGTCGAACCAGCGGAAGCTCTCGGGCATGGGCGCGGAGCGGAGGATGAGCGCCGAAAGGGGCGTGAGGATCGCCATGATGAGGATGACGAACAGGTAGAAGGTGAGCGAACCGCGCTGCGTGCGGCCCGTGACCCAGACGGCGACGTCGTCCAGCACACCGATGGCGCCGCGGTAGGAGCGCTCAGCGTCAATCGGGGAGGCAACGTCCCGCTGGAAGGACTCCATTTGCCGGCGCAGCAGGAACAGCGCTGTACCGGTGGCCAGGGTCAGCACGGTCAGTCCCAGTGCCGGGGTCAGCCCGTGCCACAGGGCCAGGTGGGTCGGTTTCCCGTCCGCCGGAAAGAGCCCGGCATAGGAGGACACCACCGAATCCAGCGGGGCCGGCCACAGTCCGAAGACCACGGTGGCGGCGGCCAGCACTGCGGGAGCCCCCAGGAAGGACCAGGGCACGGCCTTGAACGGGGTGGCAGCACAGTCGTTCTTGACGGCGAACGCGCCCCACACAAAGCGGGCGCTGTAGGCGAAGGTCAGGATGGAGCCGGCGACAATGCCGGCCAGCAGCAGCCAGGCCGCAAAGCTGCCCTGCTGTTCGCCGTAGTGCACGAAGGTTTCGTAGATGGATTCTTTCGCCACGTAGCCCAGCAGCGGCGGCACACCCGCCATGGACGCGGCACCGATCACGGCGACTACGCCCAGCTTCGGTGCGGCCCGGAAAATTCCGGAGAGCTTGCGGATGTCGCGGGTGCCGGCCTTGTGGTCGATGATCCCGACCACCAGGAACAGCGTGGCCTTGAAGAAGCCGTGGGCCAGCAGCATGCCCATCCCGGCGACGGCTGCTTCCCGGCTGCCCAGGCCAACCACCAGGGTCAGGAAACCGAGCTGGCTCACAGTGCCGTAGGCGAGGATCAGCTTGATGTCGTACTGCCGCAGGGCACGCCAGCCGCCCAGCAGCATGGTGGCCAGGCCCAGCACCAGCACTATGGGGTGCCAGAACGCGGTTTCGGAGAAGCCGGGAGCAAGCCGGGCGGTCAGGTAGATGCCGGCCTTCACCATGGCGGCGGCATGCAGGTAGGCACTGACCGGAGTGGGTGCGGCCATCGCGGCGGGCAGCCAGAAGTGGAAGGGCAGCAGGGCTGACTTGGACACGGCGCCCACCAGCATCAGGGCGACGGCGACGTTGACCAGCATGCCCGAGCCCACCAGTTCCGGTGCCTGCGCCATGATCTCGGAGATCCGGTAGGTATGCGCGGCGGAGCCGAGCATGATCATGCCAACCAGCATGGCCAGGCCGCCGAAGGTGGTGACGATCAGGGCCTGCAGCGCTGCCCGGCGGGCGGAGAGGCGCTGGGCCGCGTACCCGATGAGCAGATAGGACAGGATGGTGGTCAGTTCCCAGAAAATGAACAGCAGGATCAGGTCATCTGCCGTCACGAGGCCAAACATGGCTGCGGCAAAGGCCAGCAGCTGGGCCCCGAAGGATCCCATCTTCGGATCATTGGGGCGGAAGTACCGGGCGCAGTAGAAAAGGACCAGCGCACCTACCCCGAGGATCAGGATGGAGAGCACAGCTGACAGCGTGTCCATCCGGAAGGCCAGTTCCACCTGCAGGTCCGGAATCCAGGGGATGGTCACGGACGGCGGGGCGTTGGGGGCTCCCGAGGCGAGCGTCTGGTTGGCGCCGGTGTACTGCGGGAACGTGGCCATCAGCCAGGCGAACGCAGCCGCGGGGAAGGCGGCAAGCACGTAGAACGCCGACCGGCCAGCCTTCCGGAAAAATATGGGCGCAACCAGTGCCACCGTAAACATAACGGTGAGCACAAAAAGCACTATGATCTCCCGGACTCTCTCGTCGATTGTGCAGCGCTAAAGGCTGTAGTGATCGCTGTAGTTATCAAGGGGGCGGTCAAGGTCGTACATACATTCTACCCATGGCATACACATCCCTTCCTATTCGGGTCCGCCGGCGCTACACCCAGCAGCCGCACGGCGGCGTGGAATGCCGGGGAAAATGCCGGTTGCCGTTAGGCTCTGCGCATGAGTGTCAGAACACATAAAGAGCCCGCGGGGGCGGCGCCCGCTTCCAAAGCCGCCCGGTGGAAGCAGGTAGCGGCATGGGCCGCCTGGGACTGGGGCTCGGCGTCCTTCAATGCGGTGATGACCACTTTTGTCTTCACCGTCTACCTGACCTCCAATGCCTTCGGGGACACGGATGACAACTCCGCGGTGCTCGGCGCAGCGCTGGCCGTTGCCGGCGTCGCGGTCGCGCTGCTGGCACCCATTACCGGACAGCGGTCCGACGCCGGCGGCCGGCGCCGCACCTGGCTCACCGTCAACACGCTGCTGACCTGCGTGCTGATGGCGGCGTGCTGGCTGGTGCTGCCCTCCCCCGATTACCTGATCCTCGGCGTGGTCCTGATTGCAGTGGCCAACCTCTTCTTCGAATTCGCCGGCGTGAACTACAACGCCATGCTGAGCCAGGTGTCCACTCCCGCCTCAGTAGGCAAAGTCAGCGGGCTCGGCTGGGCCATGGGATACGTGGGCGGCATCGCCGCGTTGGCCCTGGTGCTGGTGGGCTTTGTCCAGCCGGAGGTCGGCTGGTTCGGCGTCACCTCGGAGAACGGCCTGAACCTGCGCTCCGTAGCCCTGTTCTCCGCGGTATGGTTCCTGCTCTTCGCGCTTCCGCTGATGTTCGCGGTTCCGGAGGTTCCGCGGCAGGACGCCGTGGCGCGGATCGGTTTCCTGGCCTCCTACAAGCTCCTGTTCCGGCGCATCAAGGCCCTGTACAAGACCGACCGGCACACTATTTACTTCCTGCTGGCCAGCGCCGTCTTCCGTGACGGACTCGCTGCCGTGTTCACCTTCGGCGGCGTGATCGCTGCGGGAACATTCGGCTGGGAGCTCTCCGAGGTGATCATGTTCGCCATCTTCGGCAACGTAATTGCCGCCGTCGGATCCGTGATCGGCGGTTTCCTCGATGACCGGGCCGGACCCAAGCCGGTAATCATCGGGGCCCTCATCGGGCTGATCCTGGCCGGCACCGCCGTTGTGGTGCTGGGACCGGGGAACCAGGACATGCTGGGGCTGCAGTGGAGCGGGGACACCACGTTCTGGATCTTCGGCCTGCTGCTGTGCCTGTTCGTAGGCCCCGCACAGGCTGCCTCACGTGCGTTCCTGGCACGGCTGGCACCTGTTGGCAAGGAAGGGGAACTCTTCGGGCTCTACGCCACCACCGGACGGGCCGTCAGTTTCCTGGCCCCCACCCTGTTCTCCGCCTGCATCGTGATCTTCGGTGCTCAGCGCTACGGCATCATCGGCATCGTGGCCGTGCTGCTGCTGGGACTGCTGGTCCTGCTTCCGGTCCGCTCCCCCGGCCCCCGCACCCGGTCCGGAGACCGGGCGGGGCAGGCAGGCTAGGAAGCGGCGGCTTCCGCCGCGGCGCCGTCGGTTCCACCGACGTCGGTGCGGTGGAAGTTGAGGTGGCTGCGCGACGCCGTCGGGCCGCGCTGGCCCTGGTAGCGGTTGCCGTACCGGCCGGAGCCGTAGGCGTACTCAGCCGGGGAGCTGAGGCGGAAGAAGCACAGCTGGCCAATCTTGGACCCGGGCCACAGCTTGATCGGCAGGGTGGCCATGTTGGAGAGCTCCAGCGTCACGTGGCCGGAGAAGCCCGGGTCGATGAAGCCGGCGGTCGAGTGCGTGAGCAGCCCCAGCCGGCCCAGGGAGGACTTGCCTTCCAGGCGGGCGGCAATGTCGTCCGGCAGGGTCACCTGTTCATAGGTGGAACCCAACACGAATTCGCCCGGATGCAGGATAAAGGGCTCGTCCGGGTCAACTTCCACCAGCCGGGTCAGCTCAGACTGGTCCAGCGAGGGGTCGATGTGGGCGTACTTGTGGTTGTCGAACAGCCGGAAGAAGCGGTCGATGCGCACATCAACGCTGGAAGGCTGGACCATCGCGGGGTCATACGGGTCCAGGGCAATCCGGTTCTCGGCAATCTCGGCTCGGATATCGCGGTCAGAAATCAGCACTCTTCAAAAATAGCGCATGCCCCTAGCGGCCGATTTCAGTGCGCACCGCGTACAGCTCGGGGAAGAACGTCAGTTCCAACGCCCGGCGCAGGAAGCCGGCACCGCTGGAACCGCCCGTGCCCCGCTTCATGCCGATGGTCCGCTCCACGGTCTTGAGGTGTCGGAAACGCCACAGCTGGAAGTTGTCCTCCAAGTCCACCAGTTCCTCGCAGGCCTCGTAGATGTCCCAGTTCGCTTCGTGGTTCTCATATACGTACTTGAAGATCTCCAGCAGTGATTCGTTGTAGACGTGGGCCTTGCGGACGTCCCGGTCCAGCAGCGCCGGGTCCACGGCGTAGCCCCGGCGGTGCAGGCAGCGGATGAACTCGTCATAGATGCTGGTCTGGGTCAGCAGCCCTGACAGCAGCGCCTGTGCTTCCGGATCTGCCTGGAAGACGGCGATCATGGCCTCGTTTTTGTTGCCCAGCAGGAACTCCACGGCCCGGTACTGGTAGGACTGGAACCCGCTGGAAGCACCCAGGTCGCCGCGGAACTGCGCGTATTCGGACGGGGTCAGGGTGGCCAGCACCGACCACTGCTCGGTCAGCGAGCGCTGGATGTGCTTGATCCGGGCAATTCCCTTCATGGCCGAGCGCAGGTCATCCTCCTGCAGCCGCGTCCGGACGGCCAGCAGTTCGTGCAGGACCAGCTTCAGCCACAGCTCCGAGGTTTGGTGCTGGATGATGAACAGCATCTCGTCATGGTGCTCCGGCCGGCTCACCGGGTGCTGGGCCGAGAGCAGCTGGCCCAGGGCGAGGTAGGACCCGTAGCTCATCTTGTCGCTGAAATCGCGTTCAATGCCGGGCTCGAGGCTGCGGGTGTTCTCATTGCGTTCCATGCCCACCACGGTAACCGGCGGATATGCCAGACTTGGGTTTTTGCCCCCCGATCTTCCCAAGGAGTTTCCATGGAACCGGACAACACCCCAGAAATCCCGGCGATGCCGCTTGCCCATGAGGATGCCCCGGCCCCCGGCGCAGCACTGGAAGAGGCCATCACCGCTGGCCGTGAAGGACGGCTCAGCAACCGTGAAGTAATGTCCGTCATCTGGACCTCCGAGCTGCTCAGCGTGGGACGCCTGGCCAAGGAGGACGACCCGGCCACCTTCCAGGCCGTGGTCCTTAAAGCCCCGGACGCGGAGTACTCGGTGGCAGCAACCTTCACGTCCGCCGACCGGATTCCGCAGCAGCTGCGCGAAGCGGCTCCCGTGGTGGTGAAGGCCAGTGGCGAGGCGACCATCCGCAGCATCGCCCCGGGATACGGCATGTCGGTCAACCCCGGCCATGAGGTGGGACTGGAAATCGGTCCGGACGTTGTTGCGTCCCTGGTCGCAGCGTCCGAACTGGCTGATGAAGATGCAGACGGTTCGGATCGGCAGGCGTCAGCGGAGGGCTAAATCCGGGCCGGACGGACCCGAATTAGGCGGATTGGGTTGCGTTACGGCCATTTGATGGTCATTTTGCGGTACTAGCCCTTGCAGTGTCGGTGGTGGAGCCTACGCTTGGGAACCTCACAACAGATGGAGGGCTGTACCGTGACCAAGCCGAGCGTTACTCATTCGATCTGTTCCATCGTTCCGCCCTATATGCTCAAGCGCCTCGCTGCGGCCGACGACCCTGCCCGGGCGACGGCGGCCGCGGCGGCACGCCGCACCCTCACCGCCGAATCAAATATCGCTGCGGTCCGCTCTATCCCGCACCAGGTACCGGCCCGGGGAGCGGGAACAGCCTTCGCCCCTTCACTGCGCCGCAGCGTTGCAGACGCCCTCGGCTTGGAGGAACTGCCCGGTACCGTGGTGCGCTCCGAGGGACAGCCGCCCACCTCCGATCCGGCGGTGGATGAAACCTATGACGGGCTGGGCGCCACCTACCGTCTCTTCAACGACGCCTTCGGCCACTCCTCCCTTGACGGCGCGGGCCGCTCGCTGGAGGCAACCGTCCACTACGGACACGACTACGACAACGCCTTCTGGGACGGTTCCCGGATGGTGCTCGGCGACGGAGACGGCGAGGTATTCCAGCGCTTCAGCAAATCCCTCACCGTTATCGGGCACGAGCTGACGCACGGACTGATCCAGTACACCGCCCAGCTCACCTACCAGGACCAGGCGGGCGCCCTGAACGAATCCGTGGCAGATGTCTTCGGTGTCCTGGTGGAGCAGAAACTGCTGGGCCAGGAAGCGGCCGAAGCCAGCTGGCTGGTGGGTGCAGGACTGTTTACCGAGCAGGTGGGCGGACAGGCACTGCGGTCCCTCAAGGCTCCGGGCACTGCCTACGACGACGACGTGCTCGGCAAGGACCCGCAGCCGGGGACCATGGACGGCTATGTATCCACCACGGCCGATAACGGCGGAGTGCATGTCAATTCCGGCATCCCCAACCACGCTTTCTACCTGGTTGCTGCGGCACTTGGCGGGTACGCCTGGGAGCGTGCCGGCCAGATCTGGTTCGACACCATTACGGAGCGGAATTTCCCGCCGGACGCCACTTTCGCGGTCTTCGCCGGAGCCACGATTACCGCTGCCGAAAAACGGTACGGGGCCGGAGCCGAAGAAACTTCTGCTGTGCAGGCCGCATGGAAAGAGGTTAACGTCATGGTATGAGACTGGTTGTAGTGCGCAGCGGCGGCTTCGCGGGCATGCAGCGCACCTGGAGCACGCAGGTCACCCCTGAAGAGGCGCAGGAACGCTGGCTGCCCCTCCTGCAGGACCCGCCCGAAGCCGTGGACGGTGAACCGGACCGCTTCATTTATGAAATCTCGGTGGGTCCGGAGGCCGTCACGATTCCCGAGCGCGAGGTCAAGGGCCGGTGGCGTGAACTCGTTGAGCGGGCCCGCAGCGGCGGTCCGGACGACTCCGCTGCTGCGCAGGCTTCAGCGCAGGACACCGGCCCCGCACGCGAGGCGTGAGAGCCCCGCACTGCGAATTCGGCAACCGTGCGGTTCCATGTAGAGTTAGGGACTGCACCGGATTCTTCCGGGCGCTGCGGGCGTAGCTCAATGGTAGAGCGCTAGCTTCCCAAGCTTGATACGCGGGTTCGATTCCCGTCGCCCGCTCCCTTTGGGTCCGTTCCGTTCCCTGCCTGTGAGCCCCCGTCAACCCCGGGGCTCGAAGTCCGCCGCAATCGGCGTAGACTTGTCCGCGATGAACCGGAAAATGTTTAAGTCCAAGATCCACCGCGCTACGGTGACCCATGCCGACCTGCATTACGTGGGTTCGGTGACGGTCGACCTCGACCTGCTCGAAGCAGCGGACATCCTGCCCGGCGAGCTGGTCTCGATTGTCGACGTCACCAACGGTGCCCGCCTGGAGACCTACACCATTGCAGGCGAGCGGGGCTCCGGCGTGCTGGGCATCAACGGTGCCGCCGCCCACCTGGTGAACGTGGGCGACACCGTCATCCTGATTACCTACGCCGACATGACCACCGAAGAAGCCCGCAGCTTCGTGCCCACCGTGGTCCACGTGAATTCCGCCAACCGCATCCTGGAGCTGGGCACGGATCCGGCCGAAGCAGTCACCGAGGGCACCGAGCGTCCGCCGCTCGCCCTGGACAACAGCCAGCTCACGGGCGACAACGTGAGCTCCGCCGCCCAAGCGGGATAACAGCTTCGGGTGCTGGGGGTACTCACCGGATTCGC
Organism: Arthrobacter sp. zg-Y20; assembly: GCF_030142075.1. Taxonomy (NCBI): domain Bacteria; kingdom Bacillati; phylum Actinomycetota; class Actinomycetes; order Micrococcales; family Micrococcaceae; genus Arthrobacter; species Arthrobacter sp. zg-Y20. The sequence continues at coordinate 3,066,036 of NZ_CP126241.1, forward strand.
CGTTGTATGGATCATCATCCTTACCGGCTATGCCATCGGCCGGCTCAAGGTACTGGGCGACAACGCCCAGACCGTCCTGAGCCGGCTCGCGTTTTTTGTCGCCTCCCCCGCACTGCTGCTCACCACGCTCAGTGACGCGGACCTGCCCACGGTTTTCTCCCTGCCGCTGCTGGTGGCTGCCGCCAGCGCCCTGGCCACCGGCGGACTGTACGTCCTCGCCACCCGCTGGTGGCTGCGCCGGCCGCTGCCGGAAACCCTGGTGTCAGCCATGTCCTCGTCCCTGGTCAACGCGGCGAACCTCGGACTTCCAATTTGTGTTTATGTCCTTGGCGACGCCGCCTACATTGCCCCGGTGCTGATTTTCCAGCTGGCCTTCTTCACCCCGTTTTTCCTGATGATGCTTGATTCCGCCACCAGCGGGCGGCGCACCTCGGTGGCAGTCTTCGCCGGGCAGGTGATCCGCAACCCGATTGTGGTGGGCTCGCTTATCGGCCTGTTCCTGGCCGCCACCGGCCTTCGGCTGCCGGAAATCATCCACGAGCCGGTGGCCCTGATCGCCGGCGCAGCGGTGCCGGCCATGCTGCTGGCCTTTGGCCTGTCCCTGGTGGGCTCGCGTCCGCTGGATGCCGGCGGTGGGCGGCGTGCCGACGTGATCCTCGCTTCGGGCTTCAAGCTGCTGCTGCAGCCGATGCTGGCCTACCTGCTGGCCCGCTTTGCCCTCGGCATGGAAGGCCACCTGCTCTTCGCCGTCGTCGTTACGGCAGCCCTGCCCACGGCCCAAAACGTCTTTGTGGCCGCCTCGCGGTATGGCGAGGGGGTGCTGGTCGCGAAGGACACCGTCCTGCTTACCACCGTCGCTTCCCTGCCCGTCCTGGTGCTGGCCGCTGCCCTCCTGACCTGAGGTTCTACGCGCTTTGGCACGTTTCTTTGTGGCGTAAATTACTATCTAGGCCTATGGTCAAAGCACTTGCTGCTTAGTGTTTGCTGGGAGTCACTCCTAGAGTTCGTTTGCAAGTCACAGCCACGCGGGCCGTACTGCAGCCCGCGCCTACAACGAGGTGGAGGCACAGTACCGATGCCAAAGGATGCAAGACACTGGGGGCGCACCCGGAAAGGGGCCCGGGCCGCTGTCGGCGTTGCCTTGGCACTCGGCGCGACCCTCCTGACCGGCTGCGGCACCGATGAGGGCGCAGCACCCACTCTGACCTGGTACATCAACCCGGATGCCGGCGGCCAGGCGGAGCTGGCCAAGCAATGCACCGAAGCATCCGGCGGTGCCTACACGATTGAAACGTCCCTCCTGCCCAACGATGCTGCGTCCCAGCGGGAGCAGCTGGCCCGGCGCCTGGCCGCCGGCGACAAGAGCATGGACATCATGAGCCTTGATCCGCCCAACGTGCCCGAGTACGCGGAACCGGGCTACCTTGCCCCGGTGCCCGCCGACGTCGCCGAGCGCACCACCCAGGGCGTCCTTGAAGGCGCCCTCGCGGGCGCAAAGTGGAAGGACGAAGTGGTGGCCGTGCCGTTCTGGGCCAACACGCAGATCCTCTGGTACCGCAAGTCGGTCGCTCAAGCTGCGGGGCTGGACATGAGCAAGCCGGTGACCTGGGACCAGATCATCGAGGCCGCCAAGAGCCAGGACAAGTACATCGGCGTCCAGGGCGCCCGTGCCGAATCAATGACGGTCTGGGTCAACGCACTGGTGGAATCGGCCGGCGGCACCATCGTGGAGAACCCGGACGCCCCGGCCGATGAACTCAAGCTCGGCCTGGACACCGAAGCGGGCAAGCAGGCAGCAGAGGTGGTCTCCACCATCGGCAAGGAGGGCCTCGGCGGGCCCGGGCTGCCCACCCAGACGGAAAACACGTCCATGATCCAGTTCCAGGGTGACCAGGGGTCCTTTATGGTCAACTACCCCTTCGTCTGGCCGGCCACCAACGCGTCGGTGGAAGAAGGGGCCCTGCCGGACACGCTGATCGACGACATTGGCTGGACCCTGTATCCGGCCATGACGGAAGGCGAAGAAACCGCGCCTCCGCTGGGCGGCATCAATCTGGGTGTGGGCTCGAACAGCCAGCACCCTGACCTTGCCTACCAGGCCATTGAATGCATCGTCTCCCCGGAGAACCAGGCCCAGTACTTCGCCACCAACGGCAATCCGCCGTCCAATGAAGACGCCTACAACGACCCCTCGGTTACGGAAACCTTCCCGATGGCTCCCACCATCAGGGATTCCCTGGAACTGGCTAAGCCACGTCCTCAGACCCCGTACTACAACGAAATCTCCACCGGCATCCAGCAGACCTGGACACCGCCGAGCGACGTAAACCCGGATTCCACACCGGCCACCAGCCAGGAGTTCATCATCGAGGTCCTTAGAGGGGAGAAACTGCTGTGAGCACTTCCGTCGAAGCAGCCCGGGAAGCCCCGGCACCTACCCGTCCCGTCAAGCAGCCCCTCAGCGACAGGGCCAAAGCCGAACGCCGGCTGGGCCTGTGGCTTGCCGGGCCCGCGTTCGTCATCATGCTGGCCGTCACGGCCTACCCCATCCTGCTGGCCCTGTGGGAATCGCTGTTCAAGTACCGCCTGACCGCGCCTGCCGACCGTGAGTTCGTGGGGCTGGGCAATTACGCCACCATCCTTTCGGACGGCCTGTTCTGGCGGGACCTCGGCGTCACCGTCCTGATCACGGTCATCACCGTGGTTGTGGAACTGATCCTCGGCTTTGCCCTGGCCCTGGTCATGAACAGCGCCCTGAAGGCCGTCCGCGGCTGGCTGCGGACCGCCATCCTGGTGCCGTACGGCATCATCACCGTGGTCTCCGCCTTTGCCTGGTTCTACGCCTTCGACATCAACTCGGGCTACATCAACAGCTGGTTCAGCTGGGTGCCGGGCATCGACGCGGACCTGAATTGGTTCGCCGACACCTGGACGGCGCTGTTCGTCATCATGGCATCGGAAATCTGGAAGACCACACCGTTCATTTCACTGCTCCTGCTGGCCGGCCTGGCGCAGGTGCCCGGAGAACTGACCGAAGCGGCCGAAGTGGACGGCGCAACCTGGTGGCAGCGCATGTCCAAGGTCATCATCCCCAACATGAAGGCCGCCATCATGGTGGCGGTCCTGTTCCGGGCACTGGACGCGTTCCGCATTTTCGACAACGTCTACATCATGACCAACGGCGCCTACGGCACCGAAGTGCTCTCGCTGTTGGCCTACCGGACCTCCATCACACGCCTGGAGATCGGCATGGGTTCGGCAGTATCGGTCCTGCTGTTCGTCTGCGTGATCATCATCTGCTTCATCGCCATCAAACTGTTCAAGGTGGACCTTACCGGTGCACGAGGGGGTAACTAGTGAAATCCTCACCAACCAAGCGGCGGTGGATCTGGGGCATCATCTCGGTGCTGGTCATCCTGTACGCGCTCTTCCCCGTCGCCTCCATCTTTGCGACCTCGTTCAAGCTGCCGAGCGACCTGACCTCCGGGACGTTCCTGCCCAACACCTGGTCAACCACCAACTACGAGCAGATCCTGGTCGGCGACGCGCAGGGCCTGTTCCTGAGTGCCCTGCGCAACTCCATCGGCATCTGCCTCATTGCCACGTTCGTCGCCGTCATCCTGGCCACCCTGTGCGCGTACGCCATTGCCAGGCTGGATTTCCCCGGCAAGCGCCTCGTGCTGACCACGGCACTGGGCGTATCCATTTTCCCGGTGATCTCCATCGTGACCCCGCTGTTCAACCTGTGGCGCAACATCGGCCTCTACGACACCTGGCTCGGGCTGATCATTCCCTATCTGTCCCTGACCCTGCCGATCTCCATCTGGACCCTGGCAGCGTTCTTCCGGCAGATCCCGTGGGAACTGGAACAGGCCGCCCAGGTGGACGGTGCCACCACGTGGCAGGCGTTCCGCAAGGCCATCGTGCCGCTTGCGGCGCCCGGCGTCTTTACGACGGCGATCATCGCGTTCTTCATTGCGTGGAACGACTTCGTGTACGGCATTTCGCTGACCTCCACCGAAGCAGCCCGGCCGGTTCCCGCCGCCCTGGCGTTCTTCACCGGCGCTTCCCAGTTCGAGGAGCCCACAGGAGCCATTTCGGCGGCGGCCATCATCGTCACCATTCCCGTAGTTGTCCTGGTGCTTGCGTTCCAGCGCCAAATCGTCTCCGGCCTAACCCAGGGCGCCGTCAAGGGCTAGTCCCTTCGGTACCCGGATGAAAGAAAAGGATCCCAACCATGGCATCTATTACTCTTAACCACCTCGTCAAGAAGTACGGCGACGGTTTCCCGGCCGTCAACGACGTCAGCCTGGATATTGCCGACGGCGAGTTCGTCATCCTTGTGGGCCCGTCCGGCTGCGGCAAGTCCACCCTGCTGCGCATGATCGTGGGCTTGGAAGACATTACCTCCGGCGACCTGCTGATCAACGGCCAGCGCGTCAACGACAAGGCGCCGCGGGACCGCAACCTGGCCATGGTCTTCCAGAACTATGCCCTGTACCCGCACCTGACCGTGTACGAAAACATTGCGTTCCCGCTGCGCCTGAACAAGGGCAAGTACAACGACGAGCAGGTGAAGAAGCTCGTCACCGATGCCGCCGCCACCCTGGAGCTGACCGAGCACCTGGACCGCAAGCCGGCCAACCTCTCCGGCGGGCAACGGCAGCGGGTGGCGATGGGACGGGCCATTGTCCGCCAGGCCGATGCTTTCCTGTTCGACGAGCCGCTCTCCAACCTGGACGCGAAACTGCGCGGCCAGATGCGCTCGGAGATCTCCCAGATGCAGCGCCGGCTGGGCGTAACCAGCATCTATGTGACCCACGACCAGACCGAGGCCATGACCCTCGGGGACCGGGTGGCAGTGCTGAAGAAGGGCATCCTGCAGCAGGTGGCATCCCCGCGGGAACTCTACGAACAGCCCATCAACCTCTTTGTGGCCGGGTTCATCGGCTCCCCGTCCATGAACTTCCTGCCCGCCACGCTGGAGAACGGGGTGCTGCGCACCGCCGTCGGCGATATCCGTATTCCGGAAGAGAAGGCAGCCAAGGCAGCAGGCAAGAAGGTTGTCCTGGTCGGTATCCGCCCGGAGTTCTTCGAGGATGCGTCGCTTGTGGAGGGACACAAACTGGAGCACGGCTCCACCTTCACCGCGCCCATCACGCACACTGAGTGGCTGGGCAATGAGCAGTACGGGTACATCCACTTCGATCCCACGCCCGAGGTGCGTGAACTGCTGGACGCCCTGGCGCGGGACATGGACGCCGACGAGCTCCGGCCGCAGGTGGTGGTCACCCTCGACGCCGCCAGTAGGATCCGCGGCGGCCGCGACGCCGAACTGTGGCTGGACACCCGCAAGGTACATCTCTTCGATCCCGAGACGGGCGATAACCTCACCCGGGATGCCGCCGCCGGTGCGGAGCTGACCGAGGAAGCCAACGCCGCCCGTGCCGAGGAGATTGCCGCAGCACGCGAGGACGTTCCCGCCGCGTCCTGACCTCCCGCTGCCCCCGCAGGGCTGCATAAGAGCGCTGCGGCAGCGCCTGACACGTTGGCCGGACCGGGGAACCGATCCGGCCAACGCTGCCTCGGGCAGGTAACGTAATACCGGTGCAGGGAACATCACCGGTAATCAAGGCAGTGGCCAGTTGGCTGCTTGCCCTCATGCTCACCATTGCGGCCGCCGTCGTCGCCGTCTACTTCGTGAACGCGAAGGCGTACGGCCCGGAACACCAAATCCGCGCCTATCTGCAGACGGTGGCCGACGGCGAGGGCGGGCAGGCCCTGGGGCTGCTCCACGCCTCGGTCCCCGAGGCCAATGCCGCACTGCTGGACAACGATGGACTCCGTGCCTCGGTCAAGGGCCTGGAGGTGCTGGAGGTCGGCGAACCCGAAGACCTCGGCGAGGACCGCGTCCAGGTTCCGGTGCGTTATGCGTACGACGGCACGGAGGGCACCACCGGGTTTGTCCTCGAGAACGCCGGAAAACACTGGATGTTCTTCGACACATGGGAGTTTGTCCCGTCAGCCCTGCCCACGGTGCAGGTCAATGCCCCCGCACTGCGGGAAGCGAACCTCAACGGTGTACGGGTAACGCTGCCCGAGGGCGTGAACACGTTTGCCGCTTTCCCCCTCTCGCGGGTGGCGGCCTCCTATGAAAGCCCGTATCTGGCGGCCCCCGAGCAGCACACGGTGGTGACCGCGGAGTCCGAGGAACAGCTGAATCTGGCCCCCGAGGCCACCAAGGACCTGATCTCCAAGGTGGACACCAGCATCCGCGCGTTCCTGGACGAGTGCACCGCCGCGGACCGCCTGGCTCCCCCGGGCTGTCCGTTCTACCACTTGACCAACAACCGGGTGGACCAGCCCATCAAGTGGAGCATTGCGCAATACCCCCAGGTAAAGCTGACGCAGACCGAGGGCCGCTGGGTCCTGAGCCCGCTGACCGGCACGGCCCGGGTCACGGCCACCCAGATCGACCTCTTCACCGGAGCCAAGAGCCCGCTGGTGGCCGAGGAGGGCTTCACCTTCAACGCTGCCCTGCGGGTGGACGGCGAAGAGGTGTCCGTAACCCCCCAGGTGGACTGACTTAGTCCAGGCCGCGCAGGTCCAGGACCAGCGCGGACTCGCCGTCAGCCTGCACCTCAACCGGGATTCCCCAGTCCTGCTGGTACATGTGGCACGCAGCGTGGTCGGGGATTTCACCGCCTGGCTCGCCGTCGCATGCCGCCGCGCGGGCGGTGATGTGCAGGACTCCCCCGCTCACCTGGTCCGACAGCACGATCTCGCGGGTCAGGCCGGTGGCCGTGCCGCCGCCGGAGACCAGCAGCTCCTCCGGGGAGGCGGAAATCTTCAGCTGCGTGGGGTCGCCCCAGCGGTCATCCAGCTTCTGCCCCTTGGGGGCGGCGAAGCGGATGGTCAGAGCCAGGGGGCCGGCAGCCACGGCGGTCTTGGGCCGCTGCGTCTGGCGGGCACCTTCGTCCACGGACTGGGCGTCCTTCGGGATAGGCAGGCGGACCAGCTGGTGCCGGTTCGCTTCGACCACAATCAGCAGCGGCTCGGCGGAACTGCTGTCCACCAGGACGTCCGACGGCTCGGCCAGTCCCCGGGCCAGGGTGGAGACGGTGCCCGTGGCCGGATCATAGCGGCGCACGGCGCCGTTGTAGGTGTCCGCCAGGGCCACCGAACCGTCCGGCAGCACCGCCACGCCCAGCGGGTGCTGCAAACGGGCCTCGGACGCCTCGCCGTCGCGGAACCCGAAGTCGAACAGGCCGGCGCCGACGGCGGTGTCCACCTGAACGCTGCCGTTGGCGTCCACCGTCAGCCGGCGCAGGGCCGAGGTTTCAGAGTCAGCCACCCAGATGTTCCCGTCGGCGTCCTCGGCCAGTCCGGAGGACTGGGCGAACCAGGCCTCCGTGGCTGCGCCGTCGAGCAGTCCTTCCAATCCGGTGCCCGCCAGCACGGCTACCCCGCCGGTCGCGGGGTCGAAACTGAAAATCTGGTGCGTACCGGCCATGGCCACCACCAGGCGGCCGAGCTTCGCGGACCAGACGAGGTCCCACGGAGAGGACAGCGAAACATTCAGCGGATCAGCGCCAAGCAGGTCGGAAGCATCTGCCGGAACACTGCCTGCCCCAGCCGCGTCCTCTGCGGTGGCCGCCTCGGCGGCACCGGCCTTGGACTGGTTCCCGGCGTCCAGCAGCCGCTGCACGCCGTTGCCGGCCAGCGTAGTGACCGTTCCTGCTGCCATATTCACCCCGCGCAGGCGGTGGTTCACGGAGTCCGCCACAACGACGTCGTACCCGGCCTGCGCAGCCACATCGGCGGGCAGCAGGGCCACACCCTGGGGCTCGTTGAAGCGTGCCGCGCCAGCGTCGCCGTCGCGCCATCCCTTGGTGCCCTCGCCGATCACGCGGCGGACCGTGGCCAGGTCGGCTTCAAGCTCCACCAGCCGGTGGTGGCCTGTGTCGGCCACCAGGAAGGTGCCGCCGGGCAGGGCGGTTACCTTGCCCGGGAAGCGCAGGTCTCCGGCGGAGGGCTCTGCGGGCACGTAGGGACCGTCGCCGCGGTGCAGCGTCCCCTTGGCCTCATGCTCGGCCACGAGCTCGGCTACGAGCGATTCCAGGCCCGCTGCGTGGCCCTCGCCGGACAGGTGCGCCACGATGTAGCCTTCGGGGTCGAGAACTACGAGTGTGGGCCATGCGCGGGCGGTGTAGGCCTGCCAGGTCAGCAGCTCGGGGTCGTCCAGGACCGGGTGGTGGATGTCATAGCGCTCGACGGCCGCGGCCAGGGCCACCGGGTCCGCTTCGTGCTCGAACTTGGGTGAGTGGACTCCCACCGTCACCAGCACGTCCGAGTACTTCTCCTCGAGGGGCCGCAGCTCATCCAACACGTGCAGGCAGTTGATGCAGCAGAAGGTCCAAAAATCCAGCAGCACAATCTTGCCGCGCAGATCCTCAAGGTTCAGCTGCCGGCCGCCGGTGTTCAGCCAGTTCCGGCCCTCCAGCTCGGAGGCCCGCACCCGGTATCCGGCGCGCACGGTTTCAGTCATTAACGATCTCCTTGGTCCTGGGTCCTGGCATCATGCTGGGCCAGTGTTGCAAACATGTTGTTGTAAGCAGTGAGGTCGGCGTCATTATTCCGCTCGGCCGCACGGTCGGAGCGCCGCGTCTCCCGTGCGTCGCTCTTGGACCACTGGTAAGCGACCCCGATGGCGACGAAAAGCGTGGGGATTTCACCGATGCCCCACATCAGGGACCCGCCCAGCTGCTGGTCTGCCAGAGCCGACAAGCCCCATTCCCGGGCCATGTTGCCGAAGTAGGAGGCCTGGATGAGCGCTGTGCCGCCCATCACGGCCACGCCGAAGAACGCGTGGAAGGCCATGGTGGCCAGCAGGATGACCAGCCGCAGCGGGTACGGCGCCCGGGCGGGCAGCGGGTCTATGCCAATCATGGTCAGGATGAAGATGTAGCCGGTGAGCAGGAAGTGCATCACCATCAGCTCGTGGCCCACGTGCTCGCGCAGGGCGAAGCCGAACAGGTCCGAGTAGTAGAAGATCACAATGGACCCGGCAAAGTTCACGGCCGCGAAGATGGGGTTGGTGATGATCTTCGAGTAGCGCGAGTGCACTCCGATCAGGATCCATTCCCGGATCCCGCGGGTGCCGTCCCGGCGCGGGGCCAGGGTCTTGAGCGCCAGGGTCACCGGCGCGCCAAGCACCAGGAACAGGGGCACCACCATGGTCAGGGCCATGTGCCCCAGCATGTGGGTGCTGAACAGGACCATGCCGTAGACCGCAGGCGCCCCGGAGGTGATGTAGGCCAGGGCCATCAGGCCAATAAGCCAGCACGCGGTGCGCAGCACCGGCCACTTGTCTCCGCGGCGGCGCAGTTTCACCGCACTAATCAGGTACGTCACGGCCAGGGTGATAATAATCGCCACCCACAACCAGTCCGGCCGCCATTCGGTCAGGTACCGCTCCGAGGTCAGTTCCGGGGGCAGGTCGTATCCGGTGAGGATGCGTGCCGGCGACGCGTCCGTGGGCAGTTCTTCCGAGCGCGGGGGTGCGGTGCGGCCCAAGGCCACCGCCACGCCGGACACGGCGCCCATGATGGCCAGTTCCACGGCCACCAGCTGCCACAGCACCCGCTGCGCGGACAGGTCCCCCTTGGAACCGGCCACGGCCGTTGCTCCGGCGGTACCGGGCGTGCGTGCCGGGTTGGAGCCGGCAAGGCGGGGAATGATCCAGCGGCGGTGCATCAGTCCCAGCAGGCCCAGCAGCAGGGTCAGCGCAGCCTTGGTGAGCACCAGGGCGCCCCACCGGCTGCCGAGCTGGTCCAGCGAGGTGATCCGCAGCGAGGCGTTGACGACGCCGGAGAGGAACACCAGTGCGAAGGCGAAGCCGGCCAGGCCGGAGAACCGGGTCAGTACGACGCCGGTGATGGAACCGAGCTGCCGTGACACAACGGCCAGCACAATGATCCCGCCGATCCAGAGGCACACACCCAGCAGGTGCAGGCCAATGGAGTTCACAGCCGCACTGTGGTCGTCACCGCCGGCCGAGTGGCCAATCAGGGCGGTGGGCAGCAGCGCGCCGACGGCAAGGATCAGGGTGAAGGCCAGCATGCCCAGGGAACGTACGCCGAACGTCAGTGCAGTGACGACGGCGGCAATAATGCTGATCGCCAGCCAGGCCCGGCCGGTGGAGAAGTCCGTGAGGAAGGAAGCCAAGCCGTCGGTGTACCCGGAGCCGGCGCTGAGCGGAAGGCCGGAAACGTCCGAGTACGTGAACACCATGACCGCCAGGGCGGACACGGTCCAGAGAATGGCGGCTCCGCTGGCCAGCGTCAGTGTGCGGGTGAACGCGGGATGCTCCGGTTCGGCTGATGCGGCCCGGCCGGTATCGGATTTGCGCGTCCGTTTGAAGTTCAGGTGTTTGGGAACAATAGCCACCGCGAACAGCAGTGAGCCGATCACCGCCGCCATGGAGATGTTCTGTACCGCTTTGGCCGCTGGCAGTGCCCAGCGGGTCAGCGCACCGGGGTCCCCCAGCTGCGAAGCACCGGCTGCGCCTGTGAAGAGCAGCGCGGAGGCGAGGGCAATAAAAACGAGGGCGCCGGCAGCCGCCAGCCAGCCGGTCCGCACCGCGCCAGCGTCAGCGTTCCCGCCGTCCGCTGCGCTTGGATCATTCCCGGTGCGCGGCTGCGGGCGCAGGTCAGCGCCTGCAGAGCGGGCGGTGGAGGTTTTGGCAGATTTTGGCACAGTACCCATTCTCTACCCCCGGTAAAAATAGGGCCAATCATTGTTGCCGCCCTCACGGTGCGCCCGGACGCAGAAAGGGCCGGCATCATGGATGCCGGCCCTCTGTACGCTGCGGCTTAGGCCGCTGCGGATGCTACTTCTTGGAGACAGCGGCCTTCAGCTTGGAGCCGGCGGTCAGCTTGACGCTGTGGCCTGCCGGGATCTGGATGGTTTCGCCGGTCTGCGGGTTGCGGCCCGTGCGTGCAGCGCGGTCGGTGCGCTCAACTGCGAGCCAGCCCGGGATGGTGATCTTCTCGCCGTTGGAAACGGAGGTTGCGAAGATGTCGAAGACGGCATCCAGCACGCCGTTGACTGCGGTCTGGCTGTTGCCGGACTTTTCTGCAACTGCGGCAACAAGTTCACTGCGGTTCATAGCCAATTTATGTCCTCCTGGACTCTGGGGTATTTCGTGCGGAAACGCGGATGCGAAACCGCCGCTGTTCGAAAACTTACCAGCTTGGACCCCCAACTCCGGCAAAAACCCCTGCATTCAGCGGATTTTTCCGGTTTTTCGAGCCGAAAAAGGCCAATTTCGGCTGGCCGGACCACCAACTCGCGTCCCCGGCCTCCTGCGTGATACCGTCCCGCGCCCCAGCTGGTACAGCGCGGCCCTGAAGCCCAATTAACAGCAAAAAGGGCGACCCCTTCAAGGGGCCGCCCTTTTTGGCGGTAAAGCAGTGCTTACCAGCTGGACTTCTTGATGCCCGGCAGTTCGCCTGCGTGGGCCATGTTGCGGAAACGCACACGCGAGATACCGAACTTCTGGAGGGTACCGCGGGGGCGGCCGTCAATCTGGTCACGGTTGCGAAGGCGGACCGGGGAAGCGTTGCGCGGGAGCTTCTGCAGGCCGAGGCGTGCAGCTTCGCGGGCTTCGTCGGTAGCGTTTTCGTCTACCAGGGTCTTCTTCAGTTCGAGGCGCTTTGCAGCGTAGCGCTCAACAACGACCTTGCGCTGCTCGTTGCGGGCAATCTTGGACTTCTTTGCCATTCTTAGCGCTCCTCACGGAATTCGACGTGCTGGCGGATCTTGGGATCGTACTTCTTCAGAACCATACGATCCGGATCGTTGCGACGGTTCTTGCGAGTTACGTAGGTGTAGCCGGTGCCCGCAGTGGACTTCAGCTTGATGATCGGACGTACGTCCTTATCCTTAGCCACTACAGCTTCACACCCTTCGCGATCAGGTCGGTAACAACAGCGTCGATGCCGCGGATGTCAATCGTCTTGATGCCGCGTGCAGAAACCTGCAGCGTCACGTTGCGGCGCAGGGACGGAACCCAGTAGCGCTTCTTCTGAATATTCGGGTCGAACCGACGCTTGTTGCGGCGGTGCGAGTGCGAAATGCTGTGACCAAAGCCGGGGATGGCTCCGGTTACCTGGCAGTAAGCTGCCATGATCTCTCCTCCAGTTGTAGTAAATATGACGGTCCTCAAAAAACAGACACAAGGCCAAAGCGCCTAAGCACCTGCCATAAAGAGCGTCCCGCCACCAGTTTTGACACCGTTATTACTGCGACTTTCCGGAGGTTGACCTGGCGGGGTGAGATCCAGCCGAAGTGCCTCGCCGCGGGGAAGACGGTGAAGTTCAGGTAGCCGAACGGGGAAACCCGGCTCGACAGCCCTCAATTCTAGGTTTATACGGGTGGCCGCGCAAATACTCCTCCGCCCGCGCGGGGCAGGCAGATTAACATACGCACGACTTAACGCCTCTCCATCCTAGGGCCAACGGGCGTTTCGTTCAAACTCGCAGCGGCCCCGGGTGCCGGGTATCACGACGACGGCGGATCGACCTTTGAATCCCGTCCCACCACTGCCACGCCGTTTTCCGGATCCTGCTCCGCGCCGTCGAGTTTGCGTCCCTGGCCGATCACCGTTCCGGAGTCCACCACCAGGTTGGCGATACGGGCGCCGGAGCGGACCACCACATCCTCCAGCAGGACGCAGGAGTCGACTTCCGCACCGGCTTCCACCACTGCGCCGGCGCTGAGCACGCTGCGCCGCACGGACCCTTCCACCCGGGACCCGGGGGCCAGGAGGCTGCTCTCGACCCGGGCAACCGGGCCTGCAAAACCGGGCAGCCGGCGGGGGCTGGCGGAGAGCATGGGCCACTGCTGGTCATCGAAATCCAGTCCGCGTCCGTCAATCAGGTCCATGTGTGCCTGGTGGTAGCTGCGCGGGGTGCCCATATCCCGCCAGTAACCCGGCAGCCGGTGCTCCACCACCTTGGCGTTTTCCACCAGGTAGGGAATGAGCTGGTCCCCGTAGTCTTCGAGCTGCCCGTCCCGACGCACCAGCTCGTCCAGGGCATCCAGGAGCACATCGGCGTCATAGAGGAAGATCTCCGCAGCCACCAGATCCGACTTGGGGTCCTCGGGCTTGTACTCGAATCCGGTGACCGTCCCGTCCGATACCTCCACCACCCCGTGATCTCCGGGATTGTCGTTGGCCAAAGTGGTGACGACGGTCAGCGCCGCCCCGCTCTCCTGGTGGGTGTCTACAACCTCGCGGTAATCCAGCCGGTACAGGTGGTCGGCGCTGAGGACCAGGACCAGGTCCGGATCGAATTCACGTATGTAGTCCGCCTGCCGGTACAGGGCGTCCGCGTTGCCCTGGGCGAACCCTTCGCCCTCGCCGCCCTGGAACGGCGGCAGCACCCGCAGTCCGCCGTTGGTACGGTCCAGGTCCCAGGGCCGGCCGCTGGCCAGCTGGTCATTAAGTGACTGGGGTTTGTACTGCTCCACAATCCACACGTCGCCGAAGCCGCTGTTGTGCAGGTTGGAAAGGGAAATGTCGATCAGGCTGTAGGAGCCGGCCACCGGCATGGCCGGTTTTGCCCGGTGTCCGGTCAGGCTCCCCAGCCGGCCGCCGGTACCGCCGGCCAGGATTACGGTCAGGATTCGGGGTACGCGCATGCTTTTGTGCCTCTCGTCGTGCCGTGTTCGGTACTTTCCACGCTAACAACCCCGCGCGGGCACGGCACAAGCGGGACGGACTAGGGCCGCTGGCAGGGGCCCAGGATGCCGTTGCCGGGATTAATCCGCGTGAGGATCTTCTTGCCCACCCGCTCCAGGTCTTCCACATCCTGCTCGGTGAGGCCGTCAAAGACCACGCTGCGGACCGATTCCACGTGGTCCGGCGCCAGTGCCTTGAGCGCGGCCATCCCCTCGTCGGTCAGCGACGCAGTGGTCACCCGGGCATCGTCGGGCGACGGCGAGCGGGACATCCAGCCGCGCTGCTCGAGTTTCTTGACCACGTGCGACAGCCGGGACAGGGACGCGTTGGAGCGGGCAGCCAGTTCGCTCATGGGCAGGCAGCGTTGCTCGGACTCGGAGACCATGGCCAGGACGTGGTAATCGAAGAGGGTCAGCCGGGCACGGCGGAAAAGATCGGCGTCGAGGGTGGCGGGCAGCAGGCTGGAAACGGCATACAGGGCAAGCCAGGCCTGCCGCTCCCGGGGGCTGAGCCAGCGGGGGCTGTTTTCGGTCATGCCGGCTGTCCTCTCGTCAATGGTTTACCTTTCAATCATCGCAGGCCCCGGGCAACGTTCCAACCTCCGGGTTAAACGCCGCACCGGCCGGACAGGTGTCCGACCGGTGCGGTTGGGAAGCGCTACGGCTGGTGCCGACCCCGGCTAGCGGTGGTCTGCAGTGCCCGCGGGCGCCGGGTCGGCGTCCGACTGCGTGCCCTGCTGGCTGCCGAGTGTCTCAAAGGGCAGCGAGTCAACGTCCAGATTGGGGTTCTCATCCTGCCCGGCTACCAGCTCGTATGCCTCGGCCTCCGTGTCCACGCTGGGCATGGACCCCGGCATGGGCCGCTGCGCGGATTCCTTCATGAAGATCACCGCAATGGCGCCGGCCACTGAGGTGAACATCAGCCAGTACGCCGGGGACATGTCATTGTCCGTGAGGGCGATCAGGCCCTGCATGATCAGCGGAGCGGTACCGCCGAAGACGGCGGTGGCAACGTTGTAGGAGATGCCCATGGCGCCGTACCGGCTGGAGGTCTGGAACAGGGAGGGCAGCGTGGCGGCCAGGTTGCCCACATAGAAGGTCACCGGGACGGCGAGCAGCAGCAGGCCCAGCAGCGTAGTGGCAACCGGACCCTGGCCAATCAGCATAAAGGCAGGAACAGCCAGCACGATGGTGGATCCGGCACCGATCCACAGCACGGGGCGGCGGCCGATCCGGTCCGACAGCTTGCCGGCGAGCGGAATGCACAGGGCCATAACCACCAGGACGGGAATGGTCAGCAGGGTGCCGTGGACCGGGTCGTAGCCCTTGGAATCAGTCAGGTAGGACGGCATGTAGGACGTAAGTGCGTAGCCCACCGAGTTGACGGCGGCCACGAGGACCATAGCCAACACAATCGGACGCCAGTAGGCGCGGAAGATTCCCATGGTGCCCAGCGACTCGGTTTCGTCACCGGCCTTGGCACTGGCTTCCTGGGCGTCCAGCGTGGCCTGGAAAGCCGGGGATTCTTCGATTTTCAGCCGGAAGTAGATGGCGAAGGCACCCAGCGGTCCCGCAATAAGGAAGGGAATGCGCCAACCCCAGCCCACCATGTCGGACTCGGAGAGCAGCAGCTGCATCACCGAAACGACGGCGGCGCCCAGGGCAAAGCCCATGTAACTGCCAAGGTCCAGGATGCTGGCCAGGAAACCCCGCCGCTTGTCGGAGGCGTATTCCGAAACGAAGGTGGTGGCACCGGCATACTCACCGCCGGTAGAGAAGCCCTGCAGCAGCTTCATGAGCACCAGCAGGATCGGAGCCCAGATGCCGATGGTGTCGTAGCTGGGCAGCAGGCCGATGATGAACGTGGACGCAGCCATCATGATCAGCGTGATGGCCAGGGTCTTCTGCCGGCCAATGCGGTCACCGAGGCGCCCAAAGACGACGCCGCCCAGCGGGCGGGCAATGAAGGTGGCCGCGAAGACACCCAGGCTGAAGAGCAGCTGCGCATCCTTGTCGGCGTCGGACAGGAAGACGGCACCCATGGTGACGGCGAGGTAGCCGTATACGCCGACGTCGAACCACTCCATGGTGTTGCCAACGACGGTTCCGCCCACTGCCTTTTTCATCATGGCCTTGTCGACCACGTTGACGTCGTCAAACTCCAGCCTGCGCCGCCTCAGCGGTGGCATCCGCAGCTTGCGGGCCCTTGCCTTAGCGGATGATTCCGGGGTTCCGGAAATGTGGGGCGGTGCATCTTTCGACATGTCGGCCTTCCCTCGATGAAGTCAGCTGCTGGGAACAGAAGCAGCCGCCCGGCGCCAAATAGGGCCGGGCAGACCTACAAGTTTAGGAAAATCTCCTGGCCACACCGAATCGAAGGGGCGAATTCCGCCGGTTTTACGCGGCAGGGAAGGCGATTCAGCCCAATAAACAGGGGACTTATCTTCAGTTATGTGATTTGGCCCATAACCGCCGGTTCAGGCAGGCAGCGGTGGGTGTGTCAGCTCTGGATAACGGGCAGTGAGGTTGTCTCCGGAGGAGACGCCGCGCAGTCTGCGGCTCACCCAGGGGCCAAGGTAAACCCGAGCCCACTGGGCGTCCCGGCGCAGCTGTTCCACCCGGTTGCGGGAGGGCAGGTTCTCCAGTTCCGGCACGTCGATTGCGTCGGTTCCGCGCAGCACTTCCAGGACCTTCTTGGCGGTGAGCATATGACCGGCGGGAGACATGTGGATCCGGTCCACCGCCCAGTAGCGTTCGTCCTGGAGCTCCCGCATCCGCCAGTAGTCCACCAGCACGGCCTCGTTCTTCTCCACGATTTCCCGCACCAGCTCGTTGTACACGGCTGTGCGCCCCCGGGTCCGGCCGATGACCGGTGCGCTGCCCGAGTCAAACCCAGTGAAGACCATCACCGCTGCGCCGCTGGAGCGCAGCTTCGCGATGCCTCCTTCGTAGGCAGCCACGATGGCGTCAATGTCCACCTTCGGGCGCAGGATGTCATTGCCGCCGGCGTAGATGGTGACCAAGGTGGGAGACATGGCAATAGCCGCATCCACCTGCTCGTTCAGGACCTGGTGCAGCTTTTTGCCCCGGATTGCCAGGTTCGCGTACCCCCAGGAGCTGTCGGCAAGCACCAGCTGTTCGGCAACCCGGTCCGCCCAGCCCCGCACACCGTTGGGGCGGGTTTCATCCTCATCCCCCACACCTTCCGTAAACGAATCCCCCAGGGCCACATATCGTTGCGTAAAGTTCACCACCACAGGTTACAAGCTCGGACCCGGACCCTTTCACCACACCCCCGGGCTAGACTCGGAGCGGAACAGTTCGCATGCTTACGATAAGGACACCATGACCAGCCAGGAACCACAGAAGCGCCAGCGCGCCGCTGTCATTGTGAACCCCATCAAGAAAACGGACTTCGACGTGCGCGTCCGCGTGGCCGAGATCTGCGCGGACGAAGGCTGGGAGGAACCGCTGTTCTTCGACACCGAGGCGGAGGACCCGGGGCATTCCATGACCCGCAAGGCGATGGAGGCCGGCGTGGACCTGGTCATCGCCGCCGGCGGCGACGGCACCGTCCGCTGCGTGGCTGCCGAACTGGCCGGCACCACCTTCCCCATGGGACTGCTGCCGCTGGGCACCGGCAACCTGCTGGCACGGAACCTCGACATCGGCGTCGACGATCCCGAGCAGGCGGTCCGCGCCGCCCTGAACGGCACCGAGCGGCGCATCGACGTCGTGCACGTGACCGTTGACGAGAACGTGGACAGCGACACGTTCCTGGTGATGGCCGGACTGGGCTACGACGCCGGCATGATGGCGGACACCAAGGACGCCCTCAAGGACAAGATCGGCTGGCTGGCCTACGTGGATGCCGGCATCCGCAACCTGCCCGGCAAACCGGTGAAGACCACCATCTCGATTGACGGCGGCAAGCCGATCCAGCGCCGGCTGCGCAGCGTGATGGGCGGCAACTGCGGCAAGATCACCGGCGGACTGGAAATTTTCCCCGGCGCCCGCCTTGATGACGGCCTGCTGGACATCCTGACCCTGGCTCCGAAGGGCAAGCTGGGCTGGTTCGGTGTAGTGACGGGGCTGCTGCGCCGCGGCAAGGGCAGCAGCACCGCCGTGGAGTACTACCAGTGCAAGCGCGCCGAGGTGTGGGCCGAGTCCCCCTTGGACTTCGAGATGGACGGGGACCACCTCGGCAGCGCCACGCACATCCTGTTCGAAACGGAGTCGAATGCCCTGCGCATCCGGATGCCGTACGGCAAGAAGGATCCGGCAGTCCTGAGCAACCCGGTGCCGTAGCCCGCCCCGGCTACAGCCAGCCCATCGGGTCTTCGTAGGCTCCGTGGCGCAGCACCTCGAAGTGGAGGTGCGGGCCGGTGGAGTTGCCGGTGCTGCCCACGCCGGCAATGACCTGCCCCGCTTCGACGGTCTGGCCCACTTCAACGTCAATGCTGTTGAGGTGGTTGTAGGTGGTCTGCAGGCCGTCTCCGTGGTCAATGACGATCCGCAGCCCGCCGCCGCCGGTGGTGTGCCAGCCCGCTTCCACCACGGTGCCGGCGGCAGAAGCCTTCACCGGAGTGCCGGTGCCTGCACCGAAGTCGGTGCCGGTGTGGAACTCCAGGGCGCCCGGCGCCAGCGGATTCTCGCGGTAGCCGAACGGGGACGTGACGGGGGCGTCGTCCAGCGGAGCCACCGGTCCCTGCGGGACGGGCACGGAAACTGCTTCCGTGCCCCCGCCTGCGGGCCCGGCCTGCGCCGCCGGGGCGGCCGGACCTCCTCCGGACTCAGGGGCCGCCGGTGTCGCAGCCGCGGCTTCAGCGCTCAGCGACGCAACCACTGCCTGCCGTTCCAGCTGCAGCTCCGGTTCGGCGGAACCTGCCGCCCCGCCTACCAGGCCGGCAATAACGACGGCGGCGGCAACCCCCAGCGCTCCGGTCCGGTTCGCCGGGGTGTCGTGCTCGTGGATCCAGTCCTTCGCCTGGGTACGCAGGTCGCGGGGCTTGGGGGTGGCCGCGTGCGCTCCCCGGGGGCGCCGTTCCACCAGGTCGCGGGCCCGGTCCCGGACGTTATGCATGGTGCGGAGCAGGATCCGGCCGGAGACGGTTTCATATGCCTGTGCGGGTTCAAAAAAGTGCTCGGTCAACAATCACCTCAGCGTGAGTATTGGTCAAGGACTCTTCATGCACCGGACCCTTGTCCGGGTCCCTGTCTATGCATCGGGCCTGGTGTGCCTTCGACACCGGCCATATTTCGATTCTAGGAAGGGCGGTGAGCCCATTCGACAATATGTGGGCAATCCCAAATTCCTGCGTGACCGGCGCCCCTGCTCCTGTGTCCGCCGTCACGGACCGGTTGTAGATGGATTAGCATCACTAGCTGAAGTGCCTGCCGTAGACGGCGGGCCGAACCATCCCGGGGGATACTCATGCGGCCGCATCACCTGTTCTTCATCAGCGCCGGCACCTTTGCTGCAGCCTGGCTCGTCCTGTCCTACTGCAACGCTCCCCGGTTCGGTCCGGCCGTGGTTGCGGTGATCGTGGTCCTGACGCTGTGGACCTGTGGTTATGTGCTGAACAACCGGCGCGCCGCACGGGCCGCCGGCATCCGGCTGCAGGGCCGGAGGGCTGACCGCCAGGTACTGGTCAACCGCTCCCCTGCACAGTGCGCCGAACTGCTGGACACCGTTTTTGGCGCGGTTGGATTGTATTACCGCGGTATCCAGGAGGTACCCGGAGGCGTCTTTACGCTGGCCCGGAACCGCACGGTGCTGGCGAGCGAACCTTTGTTCGTGGTGTCCGCGCCCGGCCCCGACGGTGGAACGCTGGTGCGGGTTGCCGCGGAACACCCCAAGGGCACCTTGAACTGGGGCGAAGCCAGCCGGCAGGTCAGGCTCCTGCTGGGTGAACTTTCCAAGTGGGACGCCTACGTGCGCGACAACGCAAAGGCGGATCCGCTGCCCTGGCCGCATGCACCGCTGGAACTGAAGCCGCTGCCGGCAGGGTATTCCGAGCTGGCGCTGCCGGCGGAGTACCCGGAGCCCCTGGCGGATGAGGAGGATTGGGGCCTGGATGAGGAGGATTCTCCTCAGAACAAGCCTTTCCGGGCTTCGGTCCACAAAAGCCAGCCCAAGTAGAGGCTGCCCAGGCCCGCGGTGAAAATCCCCACGGGCAGGGCCGGGCCGACGTCGATCTGCTGCACGGTGAAATCGGACAGCGTCAGCACCAGGGCACCCACCAGGGCGGGGGCAACGACTCCGGGCGAGGAGGTCCCCAGCAGCCGCAGGGCAATCTGCGGGGCCACCAGGGCCACAAAGGCCACCGGCCCGCAGACGCTGACGGCGGTAGCGGCGAGTACCACGGCCAGCAGCACGGCCACCGTCCGGGTCCGATCCACCCGGACGCCGAGGGATTCGGCCAGCTCATCGCCCAGGGCCACCAGGTTCAGCCGACGCTGCAGGGCTGCCGCCGCGGGCAGCACCACGGCCACGGCAATCCCAATGATGGCAACGTGGGACCAGGACCGGGATGCCAGGGATCCGTTGAGGTAGAACGCCAGCGTCTGGGCCTGCTGCTCGCCCAGGGTCGTCATCGCCAGCGAAGTCAGCGCGGAGGCGACGGCGGAAATGCCGATGCCGGCCACAATCATTTTCCCGGGCCGGGCAAAGCCCCGTCCGGTGCCCAGCCAGACCAGGGCCACGGCCAGTCCGCCGCCCAGGATCGCCGCCACGGGGACGGGCACGTAGCCGGGCCACAGGGCGGTGGCTGCGGCGCCGGCGGCAGCGCCGCTGGTCAGGCCAACCACCTCAGGACTGCCCAGGGGATTGCGGGTGACAGTCTGGAAGAGGGAACCTGCGACACCCAGCGCCATCCCGGCGCCCACAGCGGTCAGGAATCGGGGCCCGCGCAAACGTTCCAGGACAAAGGCGCCACTGCCTTCCGGCGGTGACACGGCCAGGGCCAGCAGCTCGGTCCAGGACAGTCCCAGCTTCCCGGCGGTCAAAGTGAACGCACCAACCAGCAGCACGGCCACGGCCAGGAGAACGGATAGGAGCAGGCTGCGCCGGCGGTACCGGATACTCAGCTTTGAGCCCAGCCGGAGGGTACGCGCGCCGCTGGGTGGCACCGCACTGGACCCACGGGCCGCAGCGGGTGCGACCCGCGTCCGGGCGCTCATGCGACGGCCCGCATCCGGCGCACGGCCAGGATCAGCAGCGGTGCACCGAGCAGGGCGGTCACGACGCCGGTGAGCAGTTCCCCGGGCTGCGCCGCCAGGCGGCCGAGGACATCGGCGAACAGCAGCAGTGCCGGGCCGGTGAGGGCGCTGAGGACCAGCAGCCAGCGGTGGTCCGGGCCTGCGAAGCTGCGCACTATGTGCGGCACGGCCAGGCCGACAAACCCGATGGGGCCGACGGCGGCGGTTGCGGAGGCGCACAGCAGTGTGGCGGCCAGGGCGCCGGTAATCTTGGCAGCCTGGGGGTGCAGGCCCAGCGACGCCGCCGCTTCCTCCCCCAGCGCCAGCGCGTTCAGTGACCGGCCGGTTGCCAGGGCCGCGGCCAGTCCCACGAGGAAGAACGGCAGGACGTCTTGGGCCTGCTCCAGGGTGCGGCCGCTGAGGGACCCGACGGCCCAGAACCGGTACATGGTGAAAACGTCCGGACGCGTCAGGGCAACGGCCTGGATGTAGGACATCAGCACCGCCGACATCACCGTGCCGGCCAGCACCAGGCGCACCGGGGTCGAACCCCGCCGGCCCGAGGACAGGCCGTACACCACGACGACGGTAAGCAGCGCGCCGGGCAGGGCCAGCCATACATTGGCGCCGGCCGCGCCGGCCCCGAAGAACGCCATGCCGGTGACCATGGCCGCGGCGGCACCGGCGTTAACGCCCAGGATGCCCGGGTCCGCCAGCGGATTGCGTGTCAGGCCCTGCATGATCACCCCGGCCACGGCCAGTGCTGCACCGGCCATGATGCCCAGGACGGTGCGCGGGATCCGGCTGGCCACCACGTCATCCGCGTAGGTGCTGCCGGTGCCGGTGAGCTCGGTCCACAGGGAGGCAGCCACCTCGCCGGGACTCAGCTGATGTGCTCCCACGGCCAGGCTGGTCACCACGGCCAGGACCAGGAGGGCTGCACCCGCACTAAGCAGCACCGCCCCGCGGCCCGCGCCAACGGACGCCCGCCGGGCCGGTGCGGGCCCCGCCGGAGCGCCGGGAGCGGCCGGTGCTGATGCACCGGCCGCTGCGGGGTCCGCGGCTTCCGCCCGGACCCCAGGCGGAAGCGAATCAGCCGACCTTGGCAACTGCTTCTTCGATCATCGGTTCGAACCGATCCAGGACCCACGGGACGCTCAGCGGGGTGAGGAAGCTGGAGCCCATGCCTACCTGGCGGTCCAGGTTGCGGACCACGGAGTCGCGTTCCACGGCGGGAATCGAGGCGAACAGCCGCTGTTCCTCGGTGCGCTGCTGCTCGGCTTCATCGTTGTACCAGGTGAACAGCACGTCCACGTTGTTGAGCTTCTCGGCGTTTTCCAGTCCCAGCTCGGAGGTGAAGCTGCCTTCGCTCGAGGGAATGTCCTTCACCTCGGGCGCCACGGTCATGCCCAGAGCGGTGAGCATGTCCACCCGCGCGTCACCCTCGTTGTACAGCACCAGGGAACCGGGTGCGCCGCCGCCCCACACATAGGCGAAGGTCTTGCCGGCAAATTCGGGGTGCTCCGCGGCGCTGTCGGCCAGGGACGTCTTGATACCGGCTACCGCTTCCTCTGCGGCCTCCGGCTCGCCCAGTGCCTTCCCGATCACCGAAATCTGGTCATCCCAGTCGATGTTCCAGGCCTTTTCGGGGTAGGCAACCGTGGGCGCCAGGTCATTGAGGATGTCGAAGTCCTCCTGCGTGATGCCCGAGTTCGGGGCCAGGATCAGGTCCGGTTCCAGCGCCACGATCGCATCAATGTCGATGTCGGTGCCGCCGGTGAAGGTGGCGGGGAGGTCGTCGCCCCGTTCCTCGATGGCTTCGGTGACCCACGGGTAGTTGCCGTGCCCGTCATTGCCCCAGGTGACTTCTTCCACGCCTACGGGCGTGGTGCCCAGCGCGACGGCGGTGTCTGCGGATCCCCAGCCGATGGTCACCACGCGTTCGGGCTTCTTTTCGATGACGGCCTCACCCAGCGCGGATTCCACCGTCACCGGGAACTGCGCGGACGCCGTACCGGATTCTTCGACCGGGCTCGAGTCCGAAGCCTCGGCACCGCAGCCGCTCAAACCGAGCAGGAGCGCGGGAACCGCCAGCAGGGCGGCCTTGGGGGCACGTTTCATGGTTTGTCCTCTCAGAAGTCCGGCCCGCCGAACGGCGGGCCGGTAAAGCCAAAAACGGGGTGGAGCGGGCCGGCGGGTCCGCCGGCAGGGCTAGGACTCGGCGCGTCCCTTGCGCCAGTAGCCCATAAAGGCCACCTGCTTGCGGTCAATGCCGACGTCGCGGACCAGGTAGCGGCGCAGTCCGCGGACCACGGCCGCCTCGCCGGCAATCCAGGCATAGAAGGGCAGGGCACCGGAAGGGGCGTGTGGATTGGGGGTGGCCTGCACGGCGGCCGGGTCCAGGCGCTGCGGGGTCTCCCACAGGATTGCCTCGTCCACGTTGATTTCCTCCGGTTCCGACAGCGCCGGCCGCTGGCGGAACGGCACGCCGTCAGCGGTTTCCACCGAGGCCCAGCCCGGCAGTGCCACGGTCTGCCGCACCGCGGCGTCGAGCAGTTCACCGTGGGGCCGGTTACCCCGGGCCAGCCAGATCATCTGCACCCCGGAAGCGGTGCGGACCGGCTGGCGGTCGGCGGTGGAGGGGATTTCCATCAGGGCGTGGCCGGTGACATCTTCGGGCAGGGATTCCAGGATGGCGGTGATGGCCGGGACGGCAGTTTCATCGCCGGCCAGCAGCACATGCCGGGCCATCCCCGGGCGCCATTCAATGCCGCCGTAGGCTTCGGCGGTCACGCACTGGGCCGCGTTGGGGCCGATGATGCATACCCGGTCGCCGGGCTGCGCGGCAGCGGCCCAGCTGGAGGCCGGCCCGCCATTGCCGTCTTCATCGAAATGCAGCACGAAGTCCACGTCGATCTCCGGCTCCGGGCCGGTGCAGCGGGCACCGCGGACGGTGTAGGTACGCATGCAGCCGCGGGTGGCCGGGTTCAGCTTCAGCCAGTCCTGGTACCAGCCGGCCGAGAGCTCAGACAGGTCCGGCAGCGGCAGCGAGGTGCCTTCGGCGTCCACGCAGGGCACAATCACCTTGATCCGCAGGTCATGGGTTTCACCGGAGATGCCGAAGTCGGACAGGCAGGCCCCTGCGAAGGTGATGCGCTGGAAGTTGGCCCCCAGCCGGACAATCCGCTTCACCTCGACGTCGAAGGACATTACCGCCCCGGCAGTGCGTGCCCGGCGCGGCCGGACGGGTGCGGTACCGGCAGGCACAGCCGCGTCAGCCGGCACAGCCGCGTCAGCCGGCACAGCCGAGGCAGCCGTGGCCCCGTTGGTGGAACCATGGGTCATGATGCTGCCTCCAGGCGTTCGGTGGGGCGGCGGTCCGCCGGGTTGGGCATATACCCCTGCGACGGTTCCGGTTCCGGTTCCGGCTCCGCCTCCGGCTCCGGTGCCGCACTGTGGTGGCGGCCCAGGGGAACCACCATGGGCGTGCCGGACACCGGGTCCGGAATCACGCGGGAGGACAGGCCGAAGACGGTGCTGACCAGGTCCTCGGTCACCACATCTGCCGGGACTCCCTCGGCGGCAATCCGGCCGTCCTTCATGGCCACCAGGTGGTCCGCGTAGCGGGCGGCCAGGTTCAGGTCATGCAGCACAATGGCCACCGTGGTGCCGGCGCGCCGGTTCAGGTCGGTAATCAGGTCCAGCACTTCAATCTGGTGGGTGACGTCCAGGAAGGTGGTGGGCTCGTCCAGCAGCAGGATGTCCGTTTCCTGCGCCAGGGCCATGGCAATCCAGACCCGCTGGCGCTGTCCGCCGGAAAGTTCGTCCACGTTCCGTGCCGCCAGGTCAACGGTGTCCGTGGCGGCCAGCGCGGCGGCGACGGCGGCGTCGTCGTCGGCGCTCCACTGCCGGAACCAGCCCTGGTGCGGGTAGCGGCCGCGGCCCACCAGATCCGCCACGGTAATGCCCTCCGGTGCCGTGGGGGTCTGCGGAAGCAGGCCCAGGGTCCGGGCCACCTGGCGGCTGGGCACCGAGTGGATGTCCTTGCCGTTGAGGTAGACCGTGCCGCCGGTCGGCTTGAGCAGCCGGGCCAGCCCGCGCAGCAGTGTGGACTTCCCGCAGGCGTTCGCGCCCACGATGATGGTGATCTTGCCCGCGGGCAGGGTCAGCGAAAGGGAATCCACCACCTTGCGCTCGTCGTACGCGAGCTCCAGTTTCTCTGCGGAAAGAAGGTTCTCCATGTCAGCCTCCTTGGCCTACGCGGTTTGACGTGACCAGCAGCCACAGAAGGAAAGGTGCGCCCAGCGCGCCGGTGACGACCCCTACGGGCATGGCGACGCCCGGGATGAGGTTGGCGCCGGCAAAATCGGCGGCGAGGACAATGCAGGCGCCCACCAGCCCGGCCGTGAGCAGCGTGGTTTCCCCGTGCATCAGGCGGCGGGCAATGGGCCCGGAAAGGAACGCGATAAAGGCCACCGGACCGGCGGCGGCGGTGGCGACGGCGGCCAGGGCCACCGCCGTAATGATCAGGGCCAGCCGCGCGGTTTCCACCCGGATGCCCAGCCCGGCGGCGGCGTCGTCGCCCAGTTCCAAGCCGCGCATGCTCCGCGCCAGCACGGCCGCGGCGGGCAGCAGCACCAGCAGGGACACCGCCAGCACGGCGGCGCGGTCCCAGCTGCTGTTGTTCAGGGACCCGTTCAGCCACACCAGCGCCTCGGAGGCCGTCCGGATGTCGGTGCGGGTGAGCAGGTAGCTGACCAGGGCCTGCATCACGGCGGCGAAGCCGATGCCCACCAGGACCAGCCGGTAGCCGGCCACTGAACCGCGGCGGGCCAGCAGGTAGATGGCCAGCGCCACCACCAGCGCGCCGACCAGGGCCACAACGGACACAGTGGTTCCGGCGGCGCCGAAGAGCACAATGGCAGCCACGGCGCTGGCGCTGGCGCCGTAGCTGATGCCGATCACGTCCGGGCTGGCCAACGGGTTGCGCAGCAGTGTTTGGAACACCGTTCCGGCAAGACCGAAAGCCACTCCGATCATGGTGCCGATCACCGCGCGCGGCAGTTTGCTCTCCATCAGGATGTAACTGGCGCCGGGGATCTGCTCGCCGGACAGGATGCGGAAGAAGTCCGGAATGGTGAAGGTGTAGGTACCCAGCAGCACGTACACCGCGAAGAGGACCAGCACGGCGGCGGCCAGCAGCGAGGGCACCAGGACCCGGCGGCGGCGGGACTGTTTCCGGGCCGCGCGGACGGCTCCGGCTGCTGCGGCGGGAGCCGCCGGGCGGGTGTCGACGGCGGCGCTCACAGTTCGGCCAGCTTCCGGCGGCGGACCAGCCAGATGAACACAGGTGCACCGAGCACCGCGGTGGTGATGCCCACCGGGATTTCGCCCGGCGGGAGCAGCACCCGTCCCACAACGTCGGCCACGACCAGCAGTGCCGGGGCCAGCAGCATGGAGAAGGGCAGGATCCAGCGGTAGTCCGGGCCGGTGAAACTGCGCACCATGTGCGGAATCACCAGGCCGATGAAGGCGATGGGACCGGCGGCGGCAGTGGCGGCACCGCACAGCAGCACCACCCCCAGCGCGGTGATGCCGCGGCTGAGTCCCACGCGCTGGCCGAGGCCGCGGGCGACGTCGTCCCCCAGGCTCAGCCCGTTGAGCGCCCGGCCGGCAAACAGGGTGATCAGGGCGCCGATGGCCAGGAACGGCAGCACGGACAGGATGGTGTCCCAGTCCCTGCCGGATACACTGCCCACCCGCCAGAACCGGAACGTGTCCAGGGTCTGCTGGCTGGAGACCAGCACGGCACTGAGCGCGGACATGAGCCCGGCGCTCAGGGCGGCGCCGGCCAGGGCCAGCTTCACCGGGGTGGCGCCGTCACGGCCCATGCTCGCCACTACGTAGACCACGACGGCGGCCAGCGCCGCACCGGCAAGGGCGAACCAGATGTAGCCGGTCAGGTTGGTGATGCCGAAGATGTAGATGCCCAGCACCACCGCGAACGCGGCGCCGGCGTTGACGCCCAGGATGCCCGGGTCCGCCAGCGGGTTGCGGGCCACGCCCTGCATGGCTGCGCCGGCCAGGCCCAGGGCCGCGCCGGTAACCAGGCCCAGGACGGTGCGGGGAATGCGGGAGGAGACCACGGCGTGGTCTCCGTTGGACGGATCGAAGTTGGTGAGCGCGTCCCAGACCGTGGCCAGCGGGACAGGCCGGGCGCCGATGGCCACTGAGGCGGTGCAGGCCAGGACCAAAACCGCAATGGTGAGCAGCAGCAGGGCCGTGCGGGTGCCGGGTCCGCGCCTGCCGTGCGGGGTACCGCCGCCCGGGACCAGTGTGCCCGGGGACCCGTTGTCCCGGGCCGTGGCGGAGGGTGCGCGGGAAGGAACGCCGGCAGGGCGTGCGGCAACGCTCACGTAGGCACCTCCCCTAAGCAGCAGCAATTTCTTAAGTAAGGCTAGCCTATGCTCAGGTGCTTTAAGAAACGTTTGTGTTGCGTATTAGGAAGCGCCCGGCGGCCTAGTTCCCGGCCCCGTGCCCGGGGGCCACCCGCTCAGAGTCGCGTACCGGTCCGGGCGGTGTTCCGTTGCCGAACGGGCGCCCGCCCAGCTCCTCGCGTCCGTGCTCGGAAAGCCAGTTGGACAGGTCCGGTCCCTTGGGGATGATCCCGGTGGGATTGATGTCCTCGTGGACCACGTAGTAGTGCGCCTTGATCTGCTCAAAGTCCACCGTGTCACCGAAGCCGGGGGTCTGGAACAGGTCCCGGGCGTAACGCCACAGCGCCGGCATTTCGGTGAGCTTGTTCCGGTTGCACTTGAAGTGCCCGTGGTAGACCGGGTCAAAACGCACCAGCGTGGTGAACAGCCGGACATCGGCCTCGGTAATGGTGTCCCCCACCAGGTAACGCTGCTTCGAAAGCCGGTCCTCCAGCCAGTCCATCGCCGCCCACAGGCGGTCATACGCGGCGTCGTAGGCTTCCTGCGAACCGGCGAACCCGCAGCGGTACACACCGTTGTTGACCTCGGTGAAGATCCGCTTGTTCACGGCCTCCATTTCCGCCATGTGCTCGGCCGGCAGCAGGTCCGGGGCCCCTTCGCGGTGGAAGTCCTTCCACTCGGTGGAGAAGTCCAGGGTGATCTGCGGGAAGTTGTTGGTCACCACCGCACCCGTAGGGACGTCCACGACGGCGGGAACGGTGATGCCGCGCTGATAGTCGGGGACGCGCTTGAAGAAGGCCTCCTGCAGCCGTTCGATGCCGAGCACCGGGTCCCTGCCGTCCGGATCCAGGTCGAAGGTCCAGCTGCGGGCGTCGTGGGTGGGGCCGGGCAGGCCCAGGGAAATGGCGTCTTCGAGTCCCAGCAGGCGCCGGACAATGATGGTCCGGTTGGCCCACGGGCAGGCCCGGGCCGCGATCAGCCGGTACCGTCCGGCCTCTACCGGGTAGCCGTCCCGCCCGTCGCGGGTGATCCGGGTTTCAATGTAGTTGGTGTCCCGGGTGTACTCGGTTCCACCGGTCACGTAGGAGCCCTTGGTGCTGTGCGAAGTCATACGCTCACACTAGCCCCTGCACCCTGAGCTGCGAACGGCTTCCGAAGGGCCGCCCCGCTGCCGGAAATCCGGTGCGGCGGTAGAGTCGAGTGCAATGCAGCCGGCAGTGCGACGGAAGGACTTTGACCATGCGAGTAGCCGTAATCGGGGCCACCGGAAACATGGGGACCGCAGTTCTGCGCCGGCTGGCGGAGGCCCGCCAGGAACTCGGAGAGCTGGAAGTGGCGGGAATTGCCCGCCGGATCCCGGACACCACCCAGCCTCCGTACGACGGCGTCGAGTGGCACAGCATCGACGTCGGCGACACGGCCAACGTGCCGGAACTGACCGAAGCGCTGCGCGGCGCCGAAGCCGTGATCCACCTGGCCTGGCTGATCCAGCCCAACCGGGATGAGGCGGAGCTGCACCGGGTCAACGTCCAGGGCACGGAAAACGCCCTGGCTGCGGCTGCGGCGGCAGGCGTGCGGCAGTTTGTCTGCGCTTCCTCCGTTGGAGCGTACAGTCCCGCCCCCAAGGACCGGCTCACGGATGAATCCTGGCCCGCCCGGGGCATTGCCAGCTCCCACTACAGCCGGCACAAGGGCGAGCAGGAGGCCCTGCTGGACCGGTTTGAACTGGAGTACCCGGAAATTCCGGTGGCCCGGCTGCGGCCCGGACTCATCTTCTCCTCCGACGCGGGCAGCGAAATAGGGCACTATTTCATTGGCCGGTTGATCCCCAAGTTCTTCCTGAACAAGCTGTCCCTGCCGCTGATCCCGCTGCCGGATTCCTTCATTTTCCAGGCCGTGCACGCCGACGACATTGCGGACGCCTACTGGCGCGTAGTGGACCAGCGGGCCGAGGGAGCCTTCAACATTGCAGCGGATCCGATCATCACCCCGGAGCTGCTCGCCGGCATGCTGGGTGCCAAACGGGTCTTGAACGTGCCGGTGAAACTGGTCCGCGCCTTCGTCGGCCTCACTTGGGCCGCGCACCTGCAGGCCACCGATCCGGGCTGGGTGGACATGGCCGCCGGGGCCCCGGTCATGGACACCACCCGGGCGCGCGAAGTGCTCGGCTGGCGGCCGCGCCGCACCTCCCTGGAAGCCCTGCAGTTTGTGCTGGACGGGATGAGCGCCGGCGACGGCGTGGCCGGCTCCCCGCTGCTCGCCCCGCGCAGCCGGGCCCGGAGCTAGCGGGTACGGCTAGAGGGCTTCGCGCACGGCGGCTGCCTCAACCGGACCCACCGGGCGCGGGCCGTCGCCGTCGCCGCCTACAGCCAGGCCAAGGTCCTCTTCGAGGAGCTTGGCGTTGACCACCACGGCCAGCCGGTAGGCATCTCCGGCGGCGGCCACCACCTGCGCGGAGGGATCCGTGGCGTTTCCCACCGCCCAGATCCGTTCCCGGCTGGTACGGCCGAGCTCGTCGGTGACAATGCAGCCGTCGTCGTCCAGGTCCAGGTCCGCTGTGAGGTCCGCGTCCAGTTCGGCCTCCGGTTCCAGGAACAGCGCCTCGCACCGCAGAGTGTGCCCGTCCGCCAGTTCCAGGCCGGTCAGGGCGTCGTTTTCGATTTCCAGGCCGGCCACCTCGCCGTCGATTACCCGGATGCCCATGGCGGCAAGCCCGCGGGCGTCCTCCTCGCCCACTTCGAGGCCGGCCTGCAGGACCAGCGTCACGTCGTCGGAGAAGGTGCGCACGAGCTGCGCCTGCTGGATGGAGGTTTGCGCGGTACCCAGCACGGCCAGCACCTTGTCCGCGTTTTCGTAGCCGTGGCAGTAGGGGCACTGCAGCACGTCCCGGCCCCAGCGTTCCCGCAGCCCGTTAATCTGCGGCAGGACGTCGCGCAGTCCGGTGGCCAGCACCACCTGCCGTCCGCGGAAGTCCCGGCCGTCGGTGGTCCGCACGCTGCCGTCGGCGGCCACCCGTGCCACGGTTGCTTCCACCAGTTCCACGCCGTACCCGCGCACCTCGGCCCGGGCCAGCTCCAACAGTTCTGCCGGCGGCACGCCGTCCCGGGTCGGGAAGCCGTGGACGTGCCCGGCCGGGGCGTTGCGGGGGCTGCCGGCGTCGATCACCGCTACCCGGCGCCGTGCCCGGCCCAGGACCAGGGCCGCCGTCAGGCCGGCGATTCCGCCGCCCACGATCACTGCGTCATACGTGGAAGAAGAGGGTGTGGGAGTGCTCATAGACAATATTTCTACAGGATCCGCGGGAAATCATCAGCATTCTTAGTATCTTGTCTAAACTTTCCATTTATGGGAGAAACCACGCAGGAAAAACCTGCATCCAAACTCAAGCAGGGCATCACCGGCCCCATGCTCTATCTGTTCATCCTCGGCGACGTGCTCGGGGCAGGAATCTACGCATTGGTGGGCGATGTTTCCGTGCAAGTCGGAGGCGCCATCTGGGTTCCGCTCGTGGTTGCCCTCGTGCTCGCGATGCTGACCGCAGCCTCTTACGCGGAATTGGTCACCAAATACCCCAAAGCCGGCGGTGCGGCAGTGTTCGCCCAACGTGCCTTCAAGGTGCCTGCCATCTCGTTCCTGGTCGGCTTTGCCATGCTGGCTGCCGGAGTGACCAGTGCCGCCGGCCTGTCCCAGGCATTCGCCGGCGACTACCTGAAGTCCTTCCTGGACGTCCCCACGGTGCCGGCCGCAATTGTGTTCCTGCTGCTCGTGGCGCTGCTGAATGCCCGCGGCATCTCCGAGTCCGTCCGCAGCAATGTGGTGATGACGGTTATCGAGGTCTCCGGCCTGGTCCTGGTGATTGTGCTCGTCTCCCTGATGGTGGGCAAGGGCGAGGGACACCCCGAGCAGATCACGCAGTTCCCTGCGGATACGAATCCAGCGCTGGCTGTCCTGGCGGGCTCCATCCTGGCGTACTACTCGTTTGTAGGGTTTGAGGTTTCAGCCAACATCGCCGAAGAGGTCCGCGATGTCCGACGGGTCTATCCCCGGGCCATTTTCGGCGCCATGCTTACCGCCGGGCTCATTTACGTGCTGATCGGCATCGCGGCGTCCATCGCCCTGCCCACCAAGGACCTCTCCGGTTCCACGGGGCCGCTGCTGGACGTTGTCAGCGCCACCGGCTTCGGCATCCCGGACTGGATCTTCAGCGCGATTGCCCTGGTAGCTGTGGCCAACGGCGCCCTGCTGACCATGATCATGTCCTCGCGGCTGGTTTACGGCATGTCCGAGCAATCGCTGCTGCCCGAGGTCTTCAGCAAGGTGCTGCCCAACCGCAAGACTCCGTGGGTGGCCATTGTCGCCACCACCGCGGTGGCCATGCTCCTGACCCTGACCGGCGGGGTGGCCGCGCTGGCCGAAACCGTGGTCCTGCTGCTGCTCTTCGTTTTTATCAGCACCAACGTGGCGGTGATCGTGCTGCGCAAGGACAAGGTGGAGGAAAAGCACTTCCGCACCCCCATCGTGCTGCCCTACCTTGCCATTGCCTCCTGCGTCCTGCTGCTCACCCAGCAGAGCGGTGACACGTGGCTGCGGGCAGCTGCCCTGATGGCCGTTGGCCTGGTGCTGTACTTCGCCCGCCGGTTCTCCAAGGGCAAGAACCTGAGCACCCGGAACCACGGCGGCGCCAAGGACACCGGGCACTAGCCCACCCGGCACCTGCTGCACTTTGAACGTCCAGCCGGGCCCCTAAAACAAAACCGCCCCCGGACCAGTTGGTCCGGGGGCGGTTTTTTAGGTCGGGCGTGCCAGGGCTAGCCGGGCAGGTCAGTCCTCGTGCAGGTCGTCGTCGTAGTCCTTGCCGGCGTGCTGCTGGCGCAGCTTGCGGCCCTCGGCGATGTCTTCCTCTTCCTGTTCCTGGCGCTTCTCCGTCTGGCGGGTGTCGCGCGGGGGAAGCTGCACGGATTCCTCGGCCTGGATACCGGCCTGGAGTTCGCGGCCGCGTTCCACCTCGGCGTCGAACTCGGCACCGAAGAGCAGGGACACGTTGGCCAGCCAGATCCACAGCAGCAGCACTATCACGCCGCCAATGGCACCGTAGGTGGCGTTGTAGTTGCCGAAGTTCGAGACGTAGAAGCTGAAGCCCGCGGTCACAATCGCCAGGATCACCAGGGCAATCAGCGAGCCCATGCTCATCCAGCGGAACTTGGGCTGCTTCACGTTCGGGGTGGCGTAGTAAAGGACCGCGATAATCAGAACTGCGAAGATCAGCATGACCGGCCACTTGGCGAGGTTCCAGACGGTCACCGCTTCACTGCCCAGGCCGATGACGTTGCCGATGGCTTCGGCGATCGGGCCGGAGATCACCAGCATCAGCAGCAGTGCCGCCGCCATCAGGACCAGGATCAGGGTCACGAGCAGCTGGGTGGGAAGCAGCTTCCAGGCGGGCCGGCCTTCATCCACTTCGTAGATGCGGTTCATGGAACGGCCAAACGCCTTCACGAAGCCGGAGGCGGACCACAGGGCGCCGAGAATACCGACAATCAGCGCGAGTCCGGCGGTGCTGGAGGT
Source organism: Arthrobacter sp. zg-Y20 (assembly GCF_030142075.1). Taxonomy (NCBI): domain Bacteria; kingdom Bacillati; phylum Actinomycetota; class Actinomycetes; order Micrococcales; family Micrococcaceae; genus Arthrobacter; species Arthrobacter sp. zg-Y20. The sequence goes on from NZ_CP126241.1 coordinate 3,098,984, forward strand.
GGTCAGCTGCTTAATGGGATCTTCAAGGACCGATGCAGCGTCTGACGGCGCGAACTGCTTGACGAAGTCCAGCAGTGCATTGGTGGTGCTTTCCCCCTGCCCCACCAGACCGAGGATGGAAACCATGGCCAGCAGTGCCGGGAAGATCGCCAGGACCGTGTAGTAGGTCAGTGCCGCAGCCAGGTCGGTGCACTGGTCCTTGGAGAACTCCCGCACCGTCTTCTTGAGGATGTATTTCCAGCTGGGCTTGGAGACCTCGGTCGGTTTGTCCGGTTTGCTTGCATCGTCGGGACTTGGTGCTGTCTCGGCTTTGCTGTTGGTGTCCTGCGCCACTACGGCCTCCTGGGTGGATCGATGTCAGATCCCCATCGTATTTGTAAGTGTCCTTAGTAACAAAGGGGCACCACAAACAGGCCGGCCGGGTTCAAGTGTTCCGGCCCAGGCCGTAGTACTCCATCAGGACACTTTCTTCGGCCGGGCTCAACGGGTTTTCCGGATTGGCGCCGGGTGACTTGGAAACCTTTTCCTTGGAGTAGTTCACAAAAATGTCCTGCCCGTCGCGCCGCGCGGCAGCGAGCGGCACGTAGTGTTCAGCCGACTCGAACAGGCCCAGGTTAACGGTGATCCACGCGGGCTGCCCGGTGTCGCGGTCCAGGTGGACTTCCCCCACCAGGCCCAGCCGCTCGCCGTCATTCGCCCACACACTCGATCCCTGGATTTCGTGAAGCACAAAGGCGTCCGCCATCGTTGATCCCTTCGCCGGTCCGGCGCAACAGCCGGGGCTCTTATTGCCGCCCGGCGGGCGGCCTCCTGTCAACAGTGCCGGACGCACGGCGGCCGGGCAGGGGAAATCAGCGCGGCGTGTCCGCGTTCTCCTCGCGTTCGGCCATGACGTCCTCACCCGGACCGGAGAAGCTCTGCCGGCGTTCGACGGCGTCGATGCTGCCGGTGAACAGTTGGGAATCGCTGGTGTCGGAGCTGCGCACCAACGGCGCGGTCCGCGGTCCGCTGTGGACATCCGTGCCGGTCTTGCGCACCTCTTCCCAGCGCTGGCGCGGGAGGGCGTCCGGGTGCCATTCCTGCAGGTAGGTCACCATGGTTTCGCGGATCAAGCAGCGCAGGTCGAACAGGGTGCCGCTGTCCACGGCGCTGACCAGGATGCGGACCCGCACGACGCCGTTCACGGCCTCGGTGACCTGCAGCACGCTGGTGCGCTTGTCCCACAGTTCGGTGCCGGCCAGGGTCTCCTTCAGCTTGGTGCGCAGGTCTCCCACCGGTACCCGCCAGTCCAGGTCCAGTTCCACTGTGCCCAGGATTGCGGATTGCCGGCGGGTCCAGTTCTGGAACGGGGTGGTGGTGAAGTAGGTGGAGGGCAGGATCAGGCGCCGGTCATCCCAGATATGCACCACCACGTACGTCATGGTGATTTCCTCGATGGTGCCCCACTCGCCTTCCACCACTACGACGTCGTCGGCGCGGATCGCGTCGGTGAAGGCCAACTGCAGCCCGGCAAAGACATTGCTCAGGGTTCCCTGCACGGCAAGGCCGGCCACAATGGAGAGCAAACCGGCGGAGGCAAGGATACCGGCGCCCAGCGCGCGGACCTCGTCAATGGTCAGCAGCACAAAGGCCACGGCGATGGTGATCAGCACGGCGATGCCGATCCGCCGGCCCAGGTTCACCTGGGTTTTCAGGCGTCTCAGCCTGCGGTTGTCCCGGGTGTCGGTGCTGTACTTCGTGAGGATCATCGCCTCGATGATCAGCAGCGTCACGACGCCGAACCAGGCCAGCGCGCCGATCAGCCCCAGCACCAGCAGGTAGTCCAGGACCGGCAGCCAGGACGCCCCGGGCGCTGTTGCGCCCAGGGCAATCCTGATGCCGATCAGTCCCAGCACCAGCCGCAGCGGGTTCCGGGCCTTGACGGAGATCTCCCGGATGCTGGGCACCTTGCGGAACGCCCGGTTGGCGCCCTCGCGTGCGATCCAGGCGATGATCAGGGCAATGCCCACTGCCACGAGGACGGCGAAGAGCGGTTTGAGGCTAACTGCAAGGTCAAGCAGGTCTTCCATGCTTTCGATGATCCCAAACCCCGGTGGGGTGCTGTCCAATCGGATGTTCGTTGCGGGCGGAAGTGCGGTTACTGTGCGTTGTCCGCGGCGGTGGCGGCGTCCGCGATCATCGGCACTACGTTGTCCAGGGCGTACGGGATGCTCAGGACATTGATGGCGGACGTGGAGAACACGCGGGTCGGGTCTGCGTCGGCCACCAGTGCGCCGTTCTTCACGGCGGGGATCTGGCTCAGCAGCGGGTCGGCGGCGATGGTGTCGGCAACGTCCTCGCTGGCCACCCAGCTGATGAAGATGTCCGAATCCAGCTGGTTGAGGTTTTCATCGGACCAGGGGATGTAGAACTCGTCGCCCTTGGTGTTCTCGGCCACCACGGGTGCCTGGGTCAGGCCCAGGGATTCCATGAACTTGGGGCGGTTGTCCAGCGCGGTGTAGACGGAGTTCTCCGCCCCCGGTGCCAGGTTGCCGTAGATGAAGGTCTTGCCTTCGAGCTGCGGGTATTCGGCGGCTTTCTCGGTGATGGCCTTTTCAGTGTCCGCCACCAGCTGCTGCGCCTCATCCTCCAGGCCCAGCGCCTTGCCGGTCATGGTGGCGGTGTCCTGCCAGGAGGTGCCCCAGGGGGCGTCCGGGTAGGCCACGACGGGAGCGATCTTGCTCAGCTTGTCGTAGTCCTCCTGGGACAGTCCGGAATAAGAGGCCAGGATGACGTCCGGGTTGGTGGCAGCGACGTCGTCGAACGCAATCCCGTCCGCTTCGGAGTACTGTGCCGGGGCGTTCTCCGAGCCGATGGGGGCGTCCAGGTCCTCAAGGGCCTCGTCGATCCAGGGCGTGGTGCCCTGCTCGTTGCCGCCGAACTCGATGGTGGGCATGCCTACGGGAACAACACCAAGCGCCAGCGCGGTCTCGGCGTTGGCCCAGGCAACTGTCGCCACCCGTTCGGGGGCCTCTTCGATAACTGTTTCGCCGAAGGCATGCTCAATGGTGACGGGGAACTGGTCACCGGCGGCGGCGCTGCCGGTGGACTCATTTTCGCCTGCGGCACCGGTGGAGCATGCGGAAAGGGACAGAACGGCGACGGCGGCCGCGGCAGCGGCGCGGCGCATCCTGGACAGGGCCATATGGGGCTCCTTGGAATCACGTAAAACGGACGGAACGGACCCTGCGGACGCGGATCCAAAATAAGGTTAACCTAGGTTTGGCTCAATTACGCAACGCTAACGTTGCGTAATACTCCGCACAGCTTCCAGTTACACCGGCCAGTTCCATATGGAAGGGCGGTTCAGGACTTCCCACGGGCCATCTTGCGCAGGTCAGCCGCCGGGTCCTGCAACTGCGCCGGATCAACCGCCCGGCCCGATTCGATCAGCTTCCGCGCCGCACGCACGGCCGTCCCGCCGTCCACGGCAGCCACTCCGGCCAGCGTGCCGGCGGGAGAGACGCGGAACACCATGAACCCGGGTCCGGGTTCTCCGCGCAGCACCGTCCGGCCGGGACCGGCCATGCTGCCGGCCATCTCCAGGTGGATCCCGTAGCGGTCGGACCAGAACCAGTCGGGTGCGGCCTGCGGGGGCTCGACGCCGAGGATCCCGGCCGCAGCTGCCTCACCGGTGCGGCGGGCTGCGTCCCAGTGCTCGAACCGCCGGCCCGGCGTGCCGTCACTGTTCCGCAGCCGGGAGGAGTCACCAGCGGCGAAAATTCCGGGCTGCGAGGTGGCGCCGGAGCCATCCACCAGGATGCCGTCGTGGACCTGGAGCCCGGCCTCTTCTGCGAGCGCAGTTTCCGGCTCGCTGCCCACCGAGACCAGGACGGTGGTGGCGGGGAGCGCGGCTCCTGCGGCCAGGACCACGGTCAGGGCGTCATCACCGGCACCGGCGACGATGGCTGCGGGAGTGTCCTGCAGGTAGGCAGTGCCGTGTGCGGCGTGCAGTCCGTGCAGGTACCGGGCCATATCCGGACCGGCCGCCCGCTCAAACGGCAGGTAAGCCGGATCCACCATGGTCACGGCAGCGCCCAGGGCCCGGGCCGTCGATGCGGTTTCCGCCCCCACCAGTCCGGCACCGATGATCACCAGGTGCGCGCCGGGGAACAGCCGCTGCCGCAGCGCCAGGGCATCCGCGGCGGAGCGCAGGGTCAGGACACCGGGCAGGTCCATGCCCGGCAGCGGCAACCGGCGGGCGCGCGCACCCGCGGCCAGCAGCACCGCGTCGGCACGGAGTTGCCCGCCCGAGGCGAGGGTGAGGGCGGGGGTGCCGTGTCCGGCGTCGAGCTTCACCGCAGTGTCCGTGACCACCTCGACGGCGTTGTCCGCGTACCAGCCGCGCGGAGCCAGTTCCAGCTGCGGCAGGTCCAGGGTTCCGGCCAGGAACGCCTTGCTCAGCGGCGGTCGGTCATAGGGCAACCCGTCGGGATCAATAAGCTGCAGGGTACCTGCGTAGCCGCGGCGGCGGAGTTCGCGCACCGCACTGAAACCGGCGATGCCCCCGCCCACAACGGCTACCGTTGCAGGGGCCGGGCCTGCATTCACGCGTCCTGCGGAGCCTGGTTGGGGTACAGCCACACTTCGCCGTCGCGCACCTCCACCCGGTGCGCCCGGGTGTTGACCAGGGCGGGCAGGCAGAGCGCTTCGCCTGTGCGCATGCAGAAACGCGCGGAATGGATGGGGCATTCCACCTCGTCGCCCTCAATCCAGCCGTCCGCCAGGGAGGCCTCTTCATGGGTGCAGGTGTCATTCAGGGCGTAGAAGTTCCCGTTGTCGCTGTGGAACACGGCAATGTCATCCGCGGTGCCCGCCGTTTCGGCGTCTACCGTGAGGGCTTCGCCCTCTTCAATCTCATCCGCATCGGCAACTCGGATACCCTCGCTCATGCCTGTCCTTCCCGGCGCCAAGACCAAAAACGTGCTGCTCTTACCTCAACACGTTACCCCGGCCCAGCGGGTCGGCCGGCTGCTGCCGCGGTGGACACCGCGGCGGTCCGTTAGGCCGTGCCTGGTCCGGTCGACGACGCCGTCCCGTACTGCCGGGCCGGTTCCAAGCCGCGGATCAGGGATATTAGTTCTGCGCGCAGTTCCGGGCCGATGCCGGCCGTGGAAGTGTTCTGCTCCAGGTTTTCCGCGTCGGCGAGCATCTTCTGGCCGCGCTCCGAGATGGCCATGAGCCGGCCGCTGCGGCCCGTAGTTTCGGGCGGAACCTCTTCAACGAGGCCCTGTCCCGCCATGCTCACCAGTGATGTTCCGAGAGTCTGCGCGGTCACCCGCAGCCGCCGGGCCAGTTCCGCCCGCCGCATGGGTCCGTCCGTGAGCAGCACCCGCAGAACCGTCACCCGTTCCTGGGTCAGCCCCAGGGCGCGCAGCTTGTTATCCACTTCCCGTCTTACCAAGCGTGCAGCTGTTGACAGCAGCCGCACGGGTTCCCAATCCCCCTCGTTCTGCATCTTCCTGCTTCCCTGATACGTCATTGGTAGGCGATCCAGCTCCGCTGAAACAAATCAGTGTGCTTACTATTTCAACGGCATAGGAGGGGTGCTTGTCAAGCCGGGAGCACCTACTCGCCGGCCCATTCCCGGAAGGCACGCACGGATTCGCCGCTGCCTTCCACGCTGACGTTGGCCGCTGCCCGCCGGCCCATGGCGTGCAGGGCCAGATCCACCACGTTTCCCGAGACCAGCACGGGAGTGTCGCCCGCCCGGACCCGCCTCCGGCCGAACCCGGGAACGGCCAGTTCCACACCCACCGGCGAGCTCCGGTAGCCCATCCGCGCCATCAGCCCCAGCTGCTTCCACAGTGCCTGCTGCTGCCCGGCCGGCAGCTCACGCGGTGCGGCGGCACCGGTGCCGCGGCGGATGTCCTCGTGGTGCACCACGTACTCCACCAGATTCGCGGCGTCGGCCCGGAACGGGGAGAACCGGCCCGGTCCGGCAGCGAAACGGTCCACCAGGGCGGCATAGCCGTGGGGGGTGGCTGCAGCGGAGGCCTCGGCGCCCAGGTTCTTCTCCTGCCCGGGCTTGGGCCGGCGCAGCACGTCCGCGGCCATCTTCCACGGCGCGTGCTCGCGCAGCACCAGGTGTGCCAGCAGCCGGCGCACATCCCAGCCCTCGCACAGCGTGGGCGCCAGCGGATCCGCCTCCCGCAGTGTCCGGACCAATTCCGCGCGTTCGCTGTCCACCCAAGCCATAACCGTCTCCTTTTGCGTTGTACTGCCGCCGATTTTCCACCCGTTGGAGGTACTTTCCCACGGCAATGCTGCCTGCGCCCCACATTAGCCGCGAACCCTCTTTACCCTTAGCTACCGCGGCGTAGCATGGTCCCCACAGTGAGCCGAGGCCGCCCCTCCATGCGGCCAAAACAGAGGAGAAATCCCATGAGCACCACTGATCTTGCCCAGGGGTCCGGCCCCGACAGCAGCGCTCGAAAAATCAAGGACCGGGTGGTCACGGAACAGGATGCCCGCAACGCCACCGAAGAAGCCCGGGACACGGGCGAATCCCGCCCGAGCTTCGCCAAGGGAATCTACCTGGGCAGTTACAACCTGGACCTCATCCGGTCCCTGCCGGCCCCGGATCCGGCCGAGGAGGCCCGGGCGGAGGCTTTCCTGGAGGAGCTGGCGGCGTACTGCCGCACCCTGGACGGCCGCCTGATTGAACGCACCGGCGTCATCCCGGACGAGTACCTGCGCGGGTTGGCGGACCTGGGTGTGTTCGGCATCAAGATCCCCCGGCGTTACGGCGGGCTGGGGCTGTCACTGCTGCACTACGGCCGCGCGCTGATGCTGCTGGGCACCGTGCATCCCAGCATGGGGGCGCTGGTCTCGGCGCACCAGTCCATCGGCGTGCCGGAGCCGGTGAAGGTTTTCGGCAACGATGAGCAGAAGCAGGAATACCTGCCGCGCTGCGCCGCCGGAGCCGTGACGGCCTTTCTCCTGACCGAGCCCGACGTCGGTTCCGACCCCGCTCGGCTGCGCACCACAGCCATCCCGTCCGAAGACGGCAGCGAATACGTCATTGACGGGGTCAAGCTGTGGACCACCAACGGCGTGATTGCCGAACTGGTGGTGGTGATGGCCGCAGTGCCCCCGCACGGGGAATCCAAGGGCGGAATCAGCGCCTTTGTGGTGGAAATGTCCTCGCCGGGCATCACGGTGGAGAACCGCAACAACTTCATGGGCCTGCGCGGCATTGAAAACGGCGTCACCCGGTTCACCAACGTCCGGGTCCCCGCCGCGAACCGCCTGGGCCGGGAGGGCCAGGGCCTGAAGATCGCACTGACCACGCTCAACACCGGCCGGCTGTCCATTCCGGCCATGTGCGCGGCATCAGGCAAGTGGTCGCTGAAGATTGCCCGCGGCTGGGCCAATGCCCGGGAGCAGTGGGGCCGGCCCATCGGCCGGCACGAGGCCGTGGGCAAAAAGCTCGCCTACATTGCCGCCACCGGCTTCGCACTGGAGGCGGTCTTCGAGCTATCCGCAGAACTGGCCGACGCCGGCACCAAGGACATCCGCATCGAGGCGGCCCTTGCCAAGCTGTGGGCCAGCGAAATGGCGTACAACATAGCGGACGAGCTGGTGCAGGTGCGCGGCGGCCGCGGCTTTGAGACCGCGGATTCCCTGGCCGCCCGCGGCGAGCGCGCGGTGCCGGCCGAGCAGCAGCTGCGGGACCTGCGGATCAATCGCGTGTTTGAGGGCTCCACCGAGATCATGCACCTCTTTATTGCCCGGGAAGCCGTGGACGCACACCTCTCCGCCGCCGGAGACCTGGCCGTGGCGGATGCCCCGCTCGGCGCGAAGGCAAAGGCGGCCATGAAGGCCAGCGGCTTCTACGGCAAGTGGCTGCCCACACTCGCGGCAGGCAAGGGCAGCGTGCCGACGTCGTACGCCGAGTTCGGCATCCTCGCCAAGCACCTGCGTTTCGCCGAGCGGGCTTCACGCCGGCTTGCCCGGTCTACGTTCTACGGCATGGCCCGCTGGCAGGCGGGGCTGGAGCACCACCAGGTGTTCCTGGGCCGGATTGTGGACATCGGCGCGGAGATTTTTGCCATTTCCGCGTCCTGCGCCCGGGCCATGAACATCCGCGGGAAGGATCCGGAGGAGGGCCGGAGCGCTTTTGAGCTGGCTGACGCGTTCAGCACCGAATCCCGGGTGCGGATCGAGACCCTGTTCGAAGAACTCTGGCGCAATTCGGACGCCGCGGACCGCAAGGTGTCCAAGGGTGTGCTGGACGGGCGCTACACCTGGCTCGAGGAGGGCGTGCTGGACGCGTCCGAGGGCACCGGCCCGTGGATCTCCGAGACTGCCCGCGGGGACGAACCGAAGGAGAACCTGCACCGCTGGTACCGGTAAGGACCGTCTAGCGGGCACCCACCGCGCCCCGGCAGATCTGCACATAGCGGGCCGCCAGCTCCTCGGGACTGAGCGGCCCGCCGGCGCGGTACCACTGGGCCACCCCGGTGCACATGGTGGTCACCGCCCGGCTGGCGTCCTTGGGATGGGCGGTGCAGAACCGCCCGAGCCGGACAGCATCGGCCACGACGTCGTCCAGCAGCTTCTGCTGCCGGTCCCACGCCGCAATGTGCCCGCTGCGGGCCGCGCCCTCCAGGCTGCGGATCTCGCTCGCGGCGATAAAGGCATGCTCCCACCGGTAGGCGTGCACCAGCACCAGGCATTCGATCAGCAGCGCGAACCGTTCCTCCACATCCTCCCCGGCTTCGGCCAAGGCCGCCGTGCTGCGGGCATACAGATCCGCCATGGCGGACTCGGCTATCCCGACCAGCAGCGCTTGCTTGGACGGATAGTGGTGGTACAGCCCGGGCACGGACAGTCCGGCGCGTGCGGCCACGGTGCGGATGGCGGTGCCGTGGTAGCCGTGTTCCAGAAAGCATTCCAGTGCGGCGGCCAGCAGCGGCGGCAGGACGGGAACGGAAAAGTCCCGCCAGTCGGGCTGGGGTGCGGCGCTCATGGCATCCTTCCGGGGTTCGCGGGGAACAGTTGTGACCCTTGACACAACTTGCGGGCCTGCACCAGACTACCCATACCGAGCGGTCGCTCGGTAGTAGGGACAGGCGGAGCATATGACAGAGCAGTCAGCAGCGGACGAGTCAGCGGACCAGGGGCAGTACACGGTGCAGGACCTGCCGGAGCCCGCACCGGCCAACCAATCCCGTCTGGCGGGCAAAACCGCCGTCGTCACCGGTGCCAGCCGGGGCATCGGGCTGGCCATCGCCCGCCGGTTCGCGGCCGAAGGGGCGAAGGTGCTCATCACCGCCCGCAACATCGGTCCGCTCAAGGAGGCCGCCGCGGAGTTCCCGGAGGGCAGCGTCCTGTTCCTGGCCGGCAAGTCCGATGACCCGGACCACCGTGCCGAGGTGCTGGACACCGTGGCCCGGACCTGGGGCACGCTGGACATCCTGGTGAACAACGCCGGCATCAACCCCGTCTACGGCCCTCTGACGGAACTGGACCCGGAGGCCGCCCGCCGCATCCTGGACGTCAACGTGCTGGGCACCTTGGCCTGGGTGCAGGCCCTCTGCGCGCATCCCGCCCTGGACTTCACCGGCCGCGGCGGGTCCGTCCTGAACCTCTCCTCCGTCTCGGCACAGACCCCGGCGCACGGCATCGGCTTCTACGGCATCAGCAAGGCCGCCGTGGAACAGCTCACCCGCACCCTCGCCATGGAACTGGCCCCCTCCGTGCGGGTCAACGCCATGGCCCCCGCCGTGGTGAAGACCCAGTTCGCCCGGGCACTGTACGAGGGCCGGGAGGAAAAGGTCAGCTCCACCTATCCGCTGAAGCGCCTCGGCACCCCCGAAGACGTGGCCGGCGCCGCCGCTTTCCTGGTCTCCGACGACGCCGCGTGGGTCACCGGGCAGGTCCTGAACCTCGACGGCGGCCTGCTGGTGGCCGGCGGCTCCGCCTAGCCCGCCGCAGTTTCCGCCGCCCGGCAACACCACCGGCCGCCTTCCCCCTCCCCCTTCCCAAGCAGCGCCTCCCCAGCCCCTCCCCCACGCAGCCCGCTCCAGCCAAAGGACCCGCCCATGAGCACCGCTTCCCTGCCTCCGGAGATCGAAGACCTGCGCCTGCGCACCCGGGAGTTCATCCGGGGGACGGTGCTGCCCGCCGAACGGCGGCCGGGCGCCGTCGTGCCCGAGGAGCTGCTCGCGGACCTGCGCGCCGCCGCGAAGGCCGCCGGCGTGTTCGCGCCGCACGCCCCGCGCGAGTACGGCGGGCAGGGGGTCCCGTTGCAGCACTGGTCCCCCATCTTCCAGGAGGCCGGGTATTCGCTGATCGGACCGTCCGCGCTGAACTGCATGGCCCCGGATGAGGGCAACATGCACATGCTGCACCTGATCGGCAGCGAGGAGCAGAAGCGCCGCTATCTGGCTCCGCTGGTCGCCGGGGAGGCACGCTCCTGCTTCGGCATGACCGAGCCGCACCCCGGCGCCGGCTCGGATCCGGCCGCGCTGCGTTCCCGGGCGGAAAAGGTGGACGGCGGCTGGCGGATCACCGGCCATAAACGCTTCACCAGCGGCGCCAACAACGCCTCGTTCTGCATCGCCATGGTCCGCACGGACGCGGTGGACGGCGCGCCGGCCGGCGCCACCATGCTGCTGGTGGACATGGACGCCGCCGGGGTGCGGATCGGCGAGCAGCTGCACACCATGGACCGGGCCATCGGCGGCGGGCATCCGCACGTGCACTTCGAGGACGTGTTTGTGCCCGACGGCGCCGTGCTGGGTGCTCCCGGCGAAGGCTTCCGGTACGCGCAGGTTCGGCTGGGTCCGGCGCGGCTGACGCACTGTATGCGCTGGCTCGGGCTCGCCCGCCGGTCCCTGGATATCGCCCTGGACCGCACCAACCGCCGGGAAATCTTCGGATCCGTGATGAACGAGCTGGGCCTGGCGCAGGAAATGATTGCCCAGTCCGTGATCGACATTGAAACCTCGGACGCGATCATCACCAAGACCGCCGCCCTGCTGGAAACGGACGCCAAAGCCGGGTCGGCCCTGTCCTCGGTGGCCAAGACCCACACCTCCGAGGCCGTGTACCGGGTGATTGACCGCAGTCTGCAGCTGTGCGGCGGCGACGGCGTCACCGACCGGCTGCCGCTGGCCGCCTACCTCAACGAGGTCCGCGCCTTCCGCATCTATGACGGCTCCAATGAGACGCACAAGTGGGCCATTGCCCGCCGCGCCTCCGCCGCGCGCCGCCGCGAAGTGGAACGCGGCGCACCCTTCCTTGCCGATGTGGCGGAGAACGACGCCGCCTCCCCCGCCGACGCGAAAGCCTGACCCATGCACACCACTCCTGACGGCCGTGAAGTTGTGGCCACCCGCGCCGACGCCGAAGCGCTGGATTCTCCCCCGCTGCTGATCCTGGACGAGGTCACCGCCTTCCTTGACGCCCATAATCTGGGGAGCGGCCCGCTGTCGTGGGAACCGATTGGGGACGGGCAGTCCAACATCACCTACCGGATCCGCCGCGGCGCCGAGGACTTTGTGCTCCGCCGCGGGCCCCGCCCGCCGCTGCCGCGTTCCACCCATGACATGGTCCGCGAGGCACGGATCCAGCAGCTGCTGCGGACCCAGGGCGTGCCGGTGCCGGAAATCCTGGCTGTCTGTGCAGACGACGCCGTGCTCGGGGTGCCGTTCTATGTCATGGCCTATCTGGACGGACTGGTGATCACCAACAGCATTCCGGACTCCCTGTCCTCCATGGAGCAGCGCCGGGCCACCAGCGAAGCCGTCGTTGACACTCTGGTCCGCATCCATGCCGTAGACGTCAGCAGCGGGGACCTGGCGGCGTTCGGTAAGCCGGACGGCTACCTGCAGCGCCAAGTTGCCCGGTTTTCCGGGCTGTGGGACATCAACACCACCCGCAGCCTGCCCGAGGTGGCCCGGATCGGCGGCTGGCTGGCGGATAACATTCCCGCCAGCTCCGCCGCGGCGGTACTGCACGGGGATTACCGGCCCGGAAACCTGATGTTCGCCCCCTCCGCCCCGGCCCGCGTGATCGCCGTCCTGGACTGGGAAATGTCCGCCATCGGCGATCCGCTCGCAGATCTGGGCTATCTCACCGCCACGTATTCGGAACCGGGCAGTGAATCCACGCCGCTGGAGCTGACCGGCGTCACCCGCAACCCCGGCTACTTCACCCGGGCGGAGGTGATCAACGCGTACCGGGACCGGACGGATCTGGACCTGGAGGCGCTGCCCTGGTACCAGGCCCTGGCGCTGTGGAAGGCGTCCATCTTCTGTGAAGCCATCTACACCCGGTGGCTCAAGGGGGAACGGCCCCATGACACGCGCTTCGCGCCGTCGCTGGAGGCGGGAGTGCCGCAGCTGCTGCGCAGCGCTGCCGGGTTCGCCGGCCTGGCCCCGGCGCCGCTGTAGCTCCGGGCGTCATACTCGACGGCCCCAGCCCGGGCCCCGGGAGCATCCGGTACCGTGTGTGGCATGAAGAATCTTCCCCGGTCGCTTGCGCTGGCCGCTTTCGTCGGAGCCTTCACGCTGTCCCGTCCGGCCGGCTGGCCCCCTCGGCTGCGCCGGGCCTACATTCTGGTTCCCGGCGCCGCCGTCGGCGCCATGGCCGCCGTAGCGGTCCGCAAGGGAAGCCGGAAAGGGAGGGAACTGGCCGCTGCCGGCACCGTTGACCTTGTCACGCCGTTCACCACTGCCCGCGGTGCACAGGAGGCGGGCGCCGATTCCGCCGTTCCTTCGTATGTGGCCGCCCGCCCCTCCGGTTCCGGGACCGGAGGGACGGAAATGGCGCTTTTGGGCCTGGGCGCCGTCGCCGGGGCAGCAGTCAGCGGAACCACTGCAGTGTCCCTGCTGGTTGACGCGCGCATCGAAACCTGGTTGGTCCGGCGCGGCGTGGCCAAGCCCCGCGTGGCGATGGCAGGGGCGGCAGCACTGTGGTCCCTTGTTATGGACGCGGTGATGGACGGCAAGGACGGCAGGGGCTCCAAGGGGACCCCGACTGCTCGTCAGTAGGTTTCAGCCGAAGAGCGCCGCGGCACGGGTCAGGGTCTGGAAGACACCGTAGGCCAGGGGAATCCCCACCAGCAGCCAACTCACTGTCACCATGGCTTTGTTGCTCATGCGTGTTCTCCGTCCGGGGTTGCGGTTTGGGCCGCAGCGGGCGGCGCGGACTGCGGTTCGTGGTAGCGGGAGTTCACCGGGGTGACCAGCAGATTCGCAATGAACCCGACTACCAGCAGGCCCACCATGGTCAGCAATGCCGGGATATAAGCGCTGGCGGTCAGCTCACCGGGAGTGCCCTGCGCGTCGAGGAACGAATTGACGATCAGCGGACCGGCAATTCCTGCCGCGGACCAGGCGGTGAGGAGCCTGCCGTGGATGGCTCCCACCTGGTAGGTGCCAAAGAGGTCCCGCAGGTACGCCGGAACCGTGGCGAATCCTCCGCCGTAGAAGGACAGGATCACGAAGGCCAGGGCCACGTAGAGAATGGTGGAGGTGTCTCCGAAAAAGGAGAGCAGGGTGTAGAGGACGGCGCCGCCGCCGAGGTAGAGCATGTAGATGCGCTTGCGGCCGATCAGGTCCGAGGTGGCGGACCAGACAAAGCGCCCGCCCATGTTGCCGATCGAAAGCAGGCCCACGAAACCGCCGGCGACGGCGGCGGTCACCAGCGACGCGCCGTCGGGCTGGCGGAAGAAGTCCTGGATCATGGGGGCGGCCTGTTCCAGGATGCCGATGCCGGCCGTCACGTTGCAGAAGAGCACAATCCAGACCAGCCAGAACTGCCGGGTCTTAATGGAGTTGGCCGCCGAAACGTGGTTGGTGGTGACCAGGGACTTTGACGCGACGGTGGCGGGGTCAAAGCCCGCCGGCTTCCAGTCGGCGGCCGGAACCCGGATGGTCGCGGCGCCGTAGAGCATGTAGATGAGGTAAATGGCTGCCAGTGTCAGGAACAGTTTGCCCACGGCGTCGCCGCTGGCCACCCAGCCGGGGGTTCCGGACTCCGGATCGTAGAAGGTGAGCAGCGCCGAGGACAGCGGGCTGGCGATCAGCGCCCCGCCGCCGAATCCCATGATCGCCATGCCGGTGGCCAGCCCGGGCCGGTCCGGGAACCACTTGATCAGCGTGGAGACCGGGGAGATATAGCCGATCCCCAGGCCGATACCGCCGATCACCCCGTATCCCAGGTACAGCAGCCATAGCTGATGGGTGAAGATGCCTGCGGCCCCGACCACGAATCCGCCTACCCAGAACATTGCCGAGACAAACATGGCCTTGCGGGGTCCGTTGGTGTCCACCCAAGTGCCCATCACCGCGGCGGAAAGCCCTAGCATCACAATGGCAATGGAGAAGATGATGCCGATTTGGGTGAGGCTGGCGTCGAAGTAGTCAACCAGGGCCGTCTTGTAGACGCTGGTGGCATACACCTGGCCGATGCACAGGTGGACGGCCAGAGCTGCCGGCGGGATGAGCCAGCGGTTGAAGCCGGGCGGGGCAATGGTGCGGTCACGATCCAGCCAGCTCATGCGGACTCCCTTGTCAGAGGTCGGACGGTGCATCAGGAGTCAGGATGCCCCTCCGCGCGCGCCATGTCCCGGTGCGACACGCGTTTTCCCATTAGCGGAGGGAAACATACCGCGCAACCTACTCTTCGGTAACTAATTTCTCGAAATGCTTGCTTTGTTACCGCTGGGTAGCTTAGATGTAACAGACATCACACTAGCCCGGACTGATTTCGTCATGTTGTTTCCACTTCGGTGGGACGGACCCGTCCGGTCGCACCGCGAAGGCTGCGCCTACCGGCGTGCTGCACGCAGCCCAGTCAGTCTCGACAGCATGAAGCAGAAAAAGGATATTCAATGACGAGTTCCACGTCCGGGCGTGCCACTTCCCGCCCCCACACACTCTTAACCGCACTCCTGGCCTTGTTCCTGATCCTCCTTTTGGCCTTCTTTGTGCTGTTCACGGGCAAAGTGTCCGCCGGTGCAACGGAGCTGAGCGACGGCGCTGAGCGCGCCAACACGGGAGCCAGTGACCTGCAGGAAGGCGCGGACAAGGCCAAGGAAGGCGCGGACAAGGTTGCCGCCGGTTCCGAGAAGGTGGATACCGGCGCCAACACGCTGGCCACCGGCATTTCCAGCGCCAAGTCCGGGGTCACCACCCTGAAGGACGGCGCCACCAGCCTGGATGAGGGCGCTGCCAAGCTCCTCACCGGCGCGGAAGCCGCCAACACCGGAGCCAACAAGCTCGCCGCCGGCGCCACCACCGCCCGGACCGGCGCCGGAACCCTGGCTGCCGGTGCGCAGAGCGCTGCTGAGGGTGCCAACCAGCTTGCCGCTGGTGCCACGAATGCACGCGCAGGCTCCGACAAGCTTGCCGCTGGCGCCAACGAGCTCTACACGAAGATGGCTCCGCTGGCCGAAGGAGCACCGGCGCTGGCTGCGGGCGCAGAGGCTGCTGCTGCGGGCGTCGCGCAGCTGGCCCCCGGCTCCGTAAAGGTCAGCGGTGCAGAGATTGAAATCTGGAAGGCCATTCACGCTACCCCGGGAGCGGACGGGAAGACCGCCTACGAAAACATCAGCAAAGATCTGGTTCCCTACAGCAGGGACGGAGTATCCGCGGGCGCCGCCACACTTCGCACGCTTCCCGTACCGGGTCTGGCAGACGTTGCAAACAAGCTCGAAGGTTTGGAACGAATTGTTGCCGGGGTCGACAACGCCCTCACCGGCTACGACCCCAAGGTTGATGGGCCTGTTCCGTATCACCTGAACCAGGATGGAACGATCAAATACGACACGGACGGTCTGATCTACGGCACCGGAGCCATCGCCCAGGGCCTCGCGCAGTTGAACGATCCGGCTGCAGCTCCCGCCCTGGCTGCGGGTGCACGGTCCGCCGCTGACGGCATTGCCCAGCTCTACGCAGGTGCCGGAACGCTTTCCGCCGGTGCCACCGAGCTCAACACGGGCCTGAAGACCCTTGAAACCGGCGCAGGCACCCTCGCCCAGGGCAACGGCCAGCTGGCCACCGGTGCAGGCACCCTCTACACCGGCATAGACACACTGGAAACCGGTGCGTACACGCTGGCCGACGGCAACTACAAGATCTACGACGGCACCATCACCCTGGCCGACGGCACCAGCCGCCTGAACACCGGTACCCAGTCCCTGGACGAGGGCGTCACCAAGCTCGACGACGGCGGTAAGACCCTGACGGCAGGCACCAAGGAGCTCAAGACCGGCGCCTCGGACCTGGCTGAAGGCAACGGCAAGCTGGCCGACGGCAGCAAGACCCTGGCCGACGGCAACGGCAAGATCGCTGACGGCGCCGACACCATGCGGGCCAGCACCACGGCACTGACTCCGGGCGAGATCATGACCTCCCCGAAGATCCTGGCCGTGCTGATCCCGCTGCTGCTCCTGCTGGTCCCGATCGGCATGCTGATCGCCGGCACCCGCCGCAAGAGCCAGTACTAAGCACTAAGCACTACCGCATCACCTCGCACCACTAACGGAAGGGCCGGTACCGCAGCTGCGGTACCGGCCCTTCCCCGTACTGCCGCGTGTTCGGTGCGGTGTTGGCGGGCCCGCTAGCCCGCGCGGTTCAGCTCAGCGGAAATCTGCTCCACCGCGCTCTGCAGCGCCGGCACCGCCCGTTCCGCAAAGGCCGCGTCCACCCGGGACACCGGCCCGGAGACCGAGACGGCGGCGGGCGCGGGGGCATCGGGCACGGCCATGGCGAAGCAGCGCACCCCCAGCTCCTGTTCCTGCTCGTCCACCGAGTATCCGCGCTCCCGGATCCGGTCCAGGTCCGCCAGCAGCGACTCCGCACTGCCGATGCTGTGCCCGGTGGGGGTCGGCATCCCGGCCCGGGCCACCAAACTGCGGACCTTCTCCTCGGGCAGCTGGGCCAGGATGGCCTTGCCAACGCCGGTGTCATGGGTATGCACGCGGCGGCCCACTTCCGTGAACATCCGCATGGCGTGCGGGGAGGGGACCTGGGCCACGTAAACCACCATGTCCGCGTCGAGCACCGCCATATTGGCGGTCTCCCCCAGCGCGTCCACCAGCTGCTTCAGCTGCGGCATGGCCAGCGCGCCGAGCTGCTGGTTGGCGCCCTCCCCCAGCCGGATCAGCTTCGGGCCCAGCGCGTAGCGGCGGTTGGGCAGCTGCCGCGCGTAGCCCAGGCCCACCAGGGTGCGCAGCAGCCGGTGGATGGTGGGCAGGGGCAGCCCGGCGGACCCGGCGAGTTCACTCAGCGACACGGCCCCGCCCGCATCGGCAATCAGTTCCAACAGTTCGAAAACGCGCTCCACCGACTGCACGCCGGCCCCGGCGGCACGTTCAGCCATTGTTGACCCTTCCGACGATCTGCGGGGAGTTTATCGCATGGCGGAAAAGGGTTCTCGTCAGGAGGAGTCCGCTGCCCGGTGGACCAGGGTCACCGCCAGCGCACCCGAGTCCGTGGTTTCCTTGCGGGTCAAGGCGTAGTCACCCAGATCGGCCGCGCTGTTGAACAGCCGCTTCCCCGCCCCCACCGTGACCGGCAGGATCAGCAGCCGGTAGCCGTCCACCAGCCCGGCGTCGTACAGGGACCGGGCCAGCTGGTAGCTGCCGTGCACCTGGACCTCGCCCGTGCCGTGGGCCTTGATCTCCTGCACACCGGCCAGCACGTCGCCGCGGATGAGCCGGGTGTTGTTCCAGCCCGGGTCCGTGAGGGTTGTCGAAACCAAGTACTTGGGCATGCGGTTGATGTGGTCAGCCACCAGGTCCAGCGGGTCAAGGGCGTCCTGCCAATAGGGCCAGAGCAGCTCGTAGGTGGTCCGCCCCAGCAGCAGCGCGTCCCCGAAGTCGAACCACTCCGTAGCAATGCGGGCCACCGCGGGGTCCATGTGGTTGATCATCCAGCCGCCGCCGGCAAACCCGCCGGATGTGTCCTCGTCGGCACTGCCCGGACCCTGCATCACGCCGTCGAGCGTCAGGAAGGCATTAACTGTCAGTTTCACCGGACACCCCTGTTCTCCCCTGCTGCTTCAAGGTTCTGCCCGGGGTGCGGGGGTGTCAACGGTTTTGCCGGCGGCTGGGCCGCGCCGGCGTTCTACCAGATGTGCGGGGCGGGCCGGCGGGTGCTGGGCAGGGCCACGCTGGCCCGCCATTCACTGATCCACTCGGGCAGGACCAGGTCCGACGGCGGGACGGCGCCCACCTTCTTGAAGATCTCCTCGTTGCTCAGCGGGCCCTTGGCGGAGAGGAAGCGGGCGCCAATCACCGCGCTGGCGTAAATCTCGCCGTCGGCCACCATCCGCTGCTCCAGGTAGATGGCCCGGTCATCAAAACCGATGATCTTGGTTTCAATGCTGTACTGCTGGTTCAGCTGCAGGGACTTGCGGAAGCTGATGGTCTCGTTGTTCACCACCGGGCTCCACTTGTTCTTCTTCATGATGTCCCACATGCCGCTGCGCACCAGCAGGTCAAACCGGCCCAGGTCCATCAGGGACAGGTACATGCCGTTGTTCAGGTGCATGGCAACGTCGATGTCCGTGGGCAGCACGCGCATGGGCACCGAAGAGTTGTCGAAGAAGCCGAGCTTGGAGCGGCGGCGGGCGCGGAAGAGGATCAGCAGTGTGCGCAGAATCAGGTGCATGGCCGCTATATTACCGCTCAGTAACTTGAGGCGGAAGGACTCGTGCGCGGTGCGGCGGGTTGGCCTGAAAAGCAGGTCCGCCACGGCGTCAGCGCCACGGCTGGACCAGTGCCTTGAGCGTCTCGGGCCGGCGTCCGGCGTCGAGCGCCTCCGCCACCTGCCCAAGGCCGAACAGATCTGTCACCAGCGCATCCAGGTCCACCCTGCCTTCGGCGGCGAGGCTTATGGCCGTGGGCCAGGTGTTCGCGTAGCGGAAGACTCCGGTAACCCAGAGCTCGCGGTTCTGGATCACGCTCACCGGCAGCTCGGCGTCGTCGGCGCCCATGCCCACCAGCACCGCCCGGCCGCCCGGCGCTACCGCCCGGATGCCGGCGCGCACAGCGGAGGGAGCACCGGACGCGTCGATAAACGCGTCCACCCCCAGCCGGTCCACCGGCTGGGAAGCGTGCAGGGTGTGTGTGGCACCGTGCCCGGCGGCGAAGTCCAGCCGTTCCCGGGAAATGTCACTGACGTAGACGGCGCTGGCCCCGAAGGCCCGCGCCACCTGCGCAATGATGACGCCCACCGGACCGGCCCCGGCTACCAGCAGGCGCTGGCCCGGGCCGATGCCCGCCTTTTGGCAGGCCCAGATTCCCACGGACAGCGGTTCCAGCAGGGCGGCGGCCTCGTCCGAGACGGAGTCCGGGACGGGATGGGCGAAGTCGGCCTCGATCACCACGTATTCGGCGAAGGCGCCGTCCACCGGCGGAGTGGCATAGAACGCCATGTCCGGGCAGAGGTTGTAGCGGCCCTGCTTGCACTGCCCGCATTTACGGCAGGGTTTCTGCGGCTCAATGGAGACCCGCTGCCCAATCCGTTCCGGGTCCACCCCGGGCCCGACGGCGGCGACGGTACCGGACGCCTCGTGCCCGAGCACCAGCGAATCCTCCACCACAAAGGGCCCGATCCGCCCGTGCCGGTAATAGTGCACGTCACTGCCGCAGACGCCGACGGCGGCCACCCGGACCAGCACCTCGCCCGCGCCCGGCTGCGGGACAGGACGTTCCTCGACGGTGAGCGTGTTGGGGTGCTCGGTGCCGGCGGCGGCGGCCGGATCGTCGGCACCGGGGTCATCGGCACCGGGGTGGGCGGCGGGGACGCGCAGGACCGAGACGCGCATGGTGGCCGGAAGGTCCGGCGTCGGGACGGCGGAAGCGGGGCTGGTGGTAAGCGACATAGACAGGACCCTAGCCCCTGCGGCCGCGGGCCGGAACCACTCGTGCCCGCCGCCGTCGTTCGCGCTACCCTGCCCGGCATGCACACCCTTGTTGTCCTCTACGGCCATCCCCTGGACCATGACGCGTTCCGCCGGCACTACCGGGACGTGCATCTGCCGCTGGTGCGGAACATTCCGGGTATCCGTGCTTTCCGGCAGTCCCAGCGGCTCAGCTCCCCGGAGGGACAGGCTCCGTTCTTCGCGCTGTTCGAGGCGGATTTCGACGACGAGCCGGCCATGCAGGAGGCCATGACCACCGCCGAGGGCCAGCTGGCCAACGCCGACATCCCCAACTTCGCCTCCGGCGGGGTGACGGTGTTTACCTACGCGAGCTAGCTGCCCGCAGCTCCCGATCCGGCGCCCTCGTCAGCAGGTTTCGCCTTTTTCTTCAGGCCCTTGACCAGCGGCACCAGGAAAAGGCAGCTCAAGAGGCCAAAGAACGCAATGATGAAGTAGCCCACGCCAGTAGAAGCCTCCTGGCCCTGCACTACGGCTTCCCCGGGGTTGGACCGCTCATAAAAGACAGTAACGCCGGCACCGCGCAGCTTCTTGGACACCTCGGCTTTGGAACCTTCTTCCTTGCTCCGGTACGGATCCCTGTAGGTCACCGAATGCGTGTGTCCCTTGGTGTCCTGATAGGAAGCGGTGACAACCTTCTTGTCGCCCTTCTTGCGTCGGTGCTCGAAGACCACTTCGGTGACGGTGCCCTGCGTCTGGACACCCGTTGATATCAGCTGATGATCCCGATGGCTGTCGGAGATATCGTCAATGCCGAGAAAGAGGCCCGCAAGCAGCAGCACCAGCCCAACGGCCAGGTCGGTCAGCGGATGGTGCTTGCCCTTGGCGGTCTTGGCACCCTTGGCGGAGGCGCTGCTGCCGTCCTCCCTGGGCAAACCCGGATCGGTGTTAACCGTCATACTAAATCCCCCCGAAATCAGTATTTTTGTCAAAAGTGCGGCAGTTTCTGCCACGTGGGATCCTACCGCCAACCACCGCCGCCCCGGTGCCCTCCGGCTCCCGCGCGTCAGTAGCTGCGCTGCTTGGCGTCCATCCAGAGGATGACGTCCATGGCCCGCAGCGCGGAGATCCGCACCGGCAGGTCCGCCGCGTCCTGGACGGAACCAAGCCGCCGGGCCAGGGCGCCGTCGTCGGCTGTGAGGAGCCGGTGCCACTCTTCCCAGTAGGTCAGCGAAGTATCCAGGTCCGCGGCCCGGGCCAGTACCGGATCCCAGATGGGAATCAGCCGCGGCCGCTTCCGGGCCAGGAGCTTGCTGGTTTTCGCCGCCCCCATCCGCCACTGTCCGCCCGCATAGCCGCGGACCACGTCCCACAGCTGCCAGGCGGCGCTGTCCCGGCCGTACACCCGGATGTAGTCCTGCGGCGGAACATCCGCCATGTCCAGATCCGCCGGGATCTGTTCCAGCAGCTCCGCAACCGGAGCGGCGTAGGTGCCCAGCAAACCCAGGGCGGCCGGGCCCTTGATGTCCTCGCCCAGCAGGGTGACCGCCACCAGGTCATCGGCCGTCAGCCGATTCACGGCGTCGGGCGCGTCTCCCCCGCCGGCCCACGTGTCGAAGAACGCGCCCGTGCGGACGTGCCCGGAGGTCAGTTTCCGCGTGTAATAGCTGCGCAGCAGCCCGGCCGCCTGCTGCACGTTCCTTTGCCCAAGGATTGCCGGTAGATCCACGGAGCCACCTCATTCCGGAGCGGTAATCAGCCCCTTGGATATCATCCAGTCGTACGCCACCTCGGCCGGTTCCTGGCCGTTGACGTCCACCTCCAGGTTCATTTTCCGCAGCTCCTCATCGGTCAGCAGCGGGGTGATCAGCGCAAACACGTCCACCAGCTCCGGATATTCCTCCAGCGCCTTGGTGTTGAAGACCGGAGCACCGTTGTAGGCCGGGAAATAAGCGAGGTCATCCTCGAGCACCGTCAGCCCCAGCGAATCGATGCGCCCGTCCGTGGCGAACACCTCGCCGAAGTTGCATTCCCCGGCGTCGGTGGCCGAATACACGGCACCGGTGTCATAGATGCCGATGTTCCCGTCCGGCACCCCGTCCGGGGAGCCGCGCGGAATGCCGTATTTCTCCAGCATCGGGTTCATGCCGTCCGGGCGGGAGTTGAATTCGGATTCCAGGCAGAAGGTTCGCTCCTGGACAGGCAGGGAGGCAATGTCGGAGATGCTGTCCACCCCCAGCTCCTCGGCGGCTTCGCTGCGGATGGCGAAGGCATACGTGTTGTTCATTGGCGCCGGGTCGCCCCAGGTCAGCCCGTTGGCCAGGTCCGCGTCATGCACCGCCTGCCACATCTCCTGCTTATCCGCTATGCCTTCCGTCTGCCCCAGGTAGGCAATCCAGCCGGTGCCGGTGTACTCCCAGGTCATGTCCGCCTGGCCGGAAACCATCAGTTCGCGGGCCGGCTGGCTGCCGGGAATGTTGGTCAGGTCGGTGACGTCGAACCCGGCAACCTTGGTGGCCAGCACCGAGATCTTGCCCAGGATCAGCTGTTCGGTGAAGTTCTTGCCGGTGACCGTGAGCGGGGCAGGATCCGGCAGGCCCTCGATTGGCTGGATCAGGCCGGGATCGGCCTCGGGCACGTAGGAATCAGCCGGTTGCAGGCCGCAGCCGGAAAGCAGGAGCCCGACGGCGGCGGTACCGGCTGCGGCGGCGCCGGCAGCCCGGCGCAGGTTCGGGCGGCGGCGGGCCGGTTTTGGGCGGGCAGGGTTGTTTGGGCGAACCATCACAGTCCTTTCGGCCGGGCGACGTGTTCCACCAGCCGCCCGATCCAGTCGACCACCAGTGCCAGCAGCGCCACGAGCAGCGCCCCCGCCACCAGCACCTTGTCCAGGTTCAGGTTCACCCCGGTGGTAATGAGGATGCCCAGCCCCCCGCCGTTGACGAACGTGGCCAGGGTGGCGGTACCCACCAGCAGCACCAGGGCGGTGCGCACGCCGGAGAGCATCACCGGCACGGCGAGCGGCAGTTCCAGGCGGAACAGCACCCCGGCGGAACTCATGCCCACCCCGCGGCCGGCCTCCACTATGCGCGGATCCACCTGCTGCAGCCCCACCATGGTGTTGCGCATGACCGGCAGCAGGGCATACACCACCAGCGCGGTAATGGCCGCCCAGAACCCGAAACCGAGCCAGAAGGCCAGCAGCACCAGCAGCCCGATGGCCGGGGCGGCCTGACCGATGTTGGCCACCGCTATCACCGGCCCGGTCAGGCGGCGCAGCGGACCGCGCGTGAGCAGGATGCCCAGCGGAATGGCTACCACCAGCACAATCACGGCGGCGACTCCCGTGAGCAGCAGGTGCTGCACGGTGTACGCCCAGAGGGCTTCCGGTGCCAGGGTGGCCCGCTCGGTGGCGCTCAGCTCCACGGTGGTCAGCCAGAGCATCAGAAGCCCGAAGGCCACCGCAATGCCTGCCAGCTGCAGCAGCAGCGGCCGCCAGGACTGTGGATCCATGCCGGTCTGAGCATCAACCTGGGTCCGGGCCGTCAGCGGGACCGCCGGCTGGGCCGCGCTCACCGGGACCCCCGCCCGGCGGCGGCACCGGCGTCGTCGACCGTACTGCCGGAACCGTCGGCGCCGTTCCGTGCAATGAGGCCGCTGTTGATCCCCACCGGCGCCCCGGAGGAGCCCAGCTGCGCGGCTTCGTTCGCAGCGGTGATGGCTTCCATGACCGTCTGCACGGTGACCAGGCCCAGGAAACGGTCCCTCGGCCCGGTCACCAGCGCCGCGCCGGTGCTGGAAACCAGCATGGTGTCCAGGGCGTCGTTGAGGGTGGCCTGGTCGCCGATCACCGGAAGCTTCAGGTCCGGAGTGTCCGTGTGCCGGTCCAGCCGGCTGAGCTGGCGGCGGGACAGCCACTGCACCGGCCGGCCGCGCCCGTCCAGGACCACGGCGTTCTGCTGGCCCTCGCCCTGCAGCCGGGAAAGGGTGTCGCTGGCCAGGTCCCCGGCGTTCGCGGTGACCGGCATGGCCAGGTCCACTTCGTTGACGCGGGTCAGGGTGAGCTGCTTCAGGCCCGCGCCGGAGCCGATGAAATTTTCCACGAACTCGTTGGCCGGGTTGGCCAGGATCCGTTCCGGCGAGTCGTACTGCACCAGGTGAGCGCCCTCCTCGAAGATCGCGATCCAGTCCCCCAGCTTCACAGCTTCATCGAAGTCGTGGGTGACGCACACAATGGTTTTGTGCAGCGCCGACTGAATGTGCAGCAGTTCGTCCTGCAGCCGCTGGCGGGTGATCGGGTCCACTGCGCCAAACGGTTCATCCATCAGCAGCACCGGCGGGTCCGCGGCCAGCGCCCGGGCCACGCCCACGCGCTGCTGCTGCCCGCCGGAGAGTTCCTTCGGATACCGGTCCCGGTACGCGGCCGGATCCAGGGAGACCAGTTCCAGCAGCTCGTCCACCCGGGCGCTGATCCGGTCCTTGTCCCAGTTCAGCATTTTGGGTACCACCGCAATGTTCGCGGCCACGGTCATGTGCGGGAACAGTCCACCGGCCTGGATCACGTAGCCGATGCCGCGGCGCAGCTGGTCGCCGTCCATCCCGGTGACGTCCTCGCCGCCCAGGATGATCTGTCCGCTGGTGGGCTCAATCAGCCGGTTGATCATTTTCAAGGTGGTGGTTTTGCCGCAGCCGGAGGGGCCCACCAACATCACGATGCTGCCTTTCGGGATTTCCAGGGTGAGCCCGTCCACGGCCGCTTTCTCCTGGCCCGGGTAACGCTTGGTGACGTCCTCCAAGAGGATGCTGGCTCCGGTGACGGAACCGCCGTCGTTAGCTTGGGGGGATTCTGTCTCAGACACGGATACCTCGCGGGGTTGTGAGCCGGCCCAGGCCGACCAGGAGCAGGTCAAGGATCATGGCCAGCAAAATGACGCCAACCACGCCGACCACCACGGATTCCAGGGAATTGGCACCTCCGAGCCGGGACAGGCCGGAGAAAATGAAGCCGCCCAGGCCCGGACCCAGGGCGTATGCGGCAATGGCGGCAATGCCCATCACCATCTGCGCCGACACACGTACGCCTGCCAGGATGACCGGCCAGGCGAGCGGCAGTTCGATCCGCAGCAGCGTACGCAGCCGGCCCATGCCGATGCCGCGGGCGGATTCGACGACGGCGGGCGACACACCGGCCAGCCCCACCACGGCGTTGCGCAGGACGGGCAGGGTGGCATAGAACGCCACCACGATCACGGCCGGGGTGGCACCGAAACCCACGGGGCCAATCAGCAGGCCGATCAGGGCAAAGGACGGCAGCGTCAGGCCGACGGCGGAAACGCCGTTGGCCAGCCCGGTCAGGGTCTTGTTCCGGTAAACCAGTGCAGCGATGACCACCGCCAACACAGTGGCCAGGACCAGGCATTGAATAACTAGGCTGAAGTGCTGCCATCCGGCGAACAGGATCTGCGGATACCTGTCCGCCACGAATTCCCACACATCAAGACCTCTTCACTTTGGTACGTATGTTTCTTGTCCAAGCCGCCGCCGGCCCGAAGGCGGCGGGGCGAAAACGAGCAAGCAAACTTACCGTTACCACCCTCACATTAAGCGCCTAAAGGCCCCATAGCGGAACAACGCGGGGCTTTGGCGCCGGTTTCGGGGCCGGGGTTGACGCCGGATGCGGGAGGTGGGTGGAGGGGCGGTGCTGGGAATGAGCGCTGGCGGGGGAAAACCCTGCCGGTTTGGGAAAAATCGACCGGTTTGGGAAATCCCTGCCACTGCATAGCGGCAGGGATTTCCCAAACTGGCAGGAGAATCCCGGAATGGCAGCGGAAACGCCATCCGGTCAGGAACCAGCGGTCCGGAAGCTAGGCGGCGCCACTATCATCGGCTTCGCCGGCTGCCGGCTCCAGAAGCCCTCCGTCAGTTCCGTGCATCCACAGGACAACGTCCATGGCGCGGAGCCGGGAGACGGGGTGCGGGAGGTTGGCCTGCTGCTGGATTGCGTCCAACCGGTCTGCCACCAAGCCACCGTCCCGGGTGAGCAGGTCATGCCATTCAGACCACTGGGTGAGCGAGCCTTTCAGCTGGGTCTCTTTCTTAACCACGGAATCCCAGACCGGTATCAGCAGGGGCCGCTTTCGGGCCAGCAGCTTGCTGGTTTTCGTGGACCCCATTTTCCACCGTGCACCCTTGGAACCGCGGATCACCTTCCACAGTTCCCAGGCGGCACTGCCCTCACCGTAAAACCGCTCGTAGTCCTGCGGTTTCACATCGGCCATATCTACATCCGTGGGAATCTGCTCCAGCAGCCGGGTGATCTCCGCAGCATGGGTGTCCAACAACCCCACTACAGCTGGGCCCTTAACCTCCACGCCCAGGAAGGCCAGTGCCAGCAGGTCGTCGGAGGTGACGGCGTTGGCTACTGCCGGCGCGTCGCCGCCGCCTGCCCACGAATCAAAGCGTGCGCCGGTGCGGATTGAACCGGTGATCACCTTCTCCGTGTAGTACCGGCTCAGAAGCTTGGCAGCTTCGCCGGTGCGGTCTTCAGAAAGGATTCCAGGCAATTCCACGACGTTCCCCATTCGGTGGTTTGTTTGTCTAATGACTGGCCCGATAGTACCGACAATGGTGTCCGGCACCCGGCAGGCTGCAGCTAGTCTTCGCTGGGTTCCAGAATCTCGATGACCACGTTCATCCCGCTGTCCGGGTGGTAGCTCCAAGACGCGGCGAACTCATCCCACTCGGCGGTCAGCCGGCCGTCCAGGGACCGGGTGGCATTCATGCGGTTACTGACGCTGTCCGGAATGTCGATGGCATCCAGCACGCAGGTGATGTCGGCGAAATCGGCCCCGTAGGATTCCTTGCCCTCGCTGTCCATCGTCAGGCTTTGCCCCTCGTCTCCGAGTTCGATGCCGGTCGTGTCCTCAACCCCGCAGCTGCTCACCGCGTTGGTCAGTGCCACTGAGGGCTCGGGCTCGGACGAAAAATCGATCTGCGCGAGCAGGAATCCTGCACCCAGGCCCAGCACCAGTCCGGCGCCTGCGAACAACGCGTAGTTGCGCCGCGGAGATACGGGATCGGGCGCTGTCCGGTATGGCTCCATGACGTACGGTGCGGCCGGTGCCGTGTTCACCGGCGCCGCGGGCGGAGGAGGCGGCACCGGCATGCCGCCGTCGGCGACGGGCGGTGTCAGGTTTTGCGGGTTCTGTGTCATGCCATTTTCCTTCATTACTGCTTCTCCCACTTTCCGCAGCGGCTGGACTTGAAGTCCTGGCCCTCCGAGATGGTCACCGACGGGCGTCCGCCGCCGGGAATGTCGTTTTCGATGATGTCGTCGCCGTTGGAGCCGCTGCGGTAGATGCCCCAGTAACAGCTCGAGCCGACGTCCGTCGTCGTGGTGTAAGTGCCCGCCGCGACGGTCTTTCCCACCGTCCAGGTGCCGTCGGTGATGGTGTTGGCTGCCTTGGTGGCTTCGGCGGAGGTCACCGCGGTTTCGCGCGCCTTCACGGCAGCTTCGGCCGCGGTAACCGCTTCTTCCCGCTCCCCCACCTTCTTCTCCCGGTCATAGATGCCCGCGGAGAGCTTGTTGTAGTCAGCCTTCATGGCGTTGTAGTCGCTCTGGGACTTCTCCAGCCGCGCCTGCCGCTGTTCGGACTCGCCTGCCTTTGCCGCGTATTCGTCGCTGCGCGTCGGATCGGTCAGGAAGTGCCCGCCCACAGCGCCACCGGCCAGCAGTACGACGCCGGCCGCGGCCAGCCAGATCCGCTTGCCTTTCCGCCCGCCCGGGACGCCGGCCGGAGACTGCTTCGCCGCGTTGGCACCCTTCAGGGTCTTGCGCGTCCCGCTGGTCTCCGCCGGTTCGTCCGGCACAGGAGGTGCGGGCGGTGGTGGCGGCATAGTCAGGTCGAAGGCGGGAGCCGCAGGCGCTGCAGGTGCTGCAGGCGCTGCAGGCGCCTCCGGTAGAGGTGCATCGCCCACCGGATCCTCGCCGAGCGTGGTGGAAGGGGCATGGTCCGGTTGGTGCTGCGCCATTGCTGATGTTCTTTTCTACGGAGGGGCCAAAACGGGGCTGCTAATAAGCGCCGTCGGCACCATCCCCTACCTACCATCGGCGCGGCAGGGCGAGTGGTGCACCCCGAGGGGCGTGATGGTGGTCACTCGGTAGGAGGATGCATAAACGCACCGCACAAATCCCTGCTGCCGTGCGCGTCGTCCCCTAGAGTGTCGGTCCATGGACTCACCCCTGTATGCGTACATCCTGATCGGCGCCTCGGCCCTGGGCCTCGGTCCGGTGATGATTGTGATGGGGCTGCGGGCATACACCGGCCGGTGGACGTCGTGGCTGGCTTTGACAGCGCAGTCAACGGCAAAGCATTCCCGCCTGGGGTTCGTGCTGTTCTGGGGCGGGCTAGGGGTCACCGGATGCTTTCTGCTTATCGGATTGCAGGAGATGGGCGTCAGAATTCCCGGTTCGGAGGCCGTCTTCACCACCTTCTGGTGTGTTTGCATCGCCATTGCGGTGATGCACCAGTTCTTCCTCCCGAAATTCCTCCGCCCCGTGCTGCTCCCGCAGTGGTACCGGGACTGGGAAGCGGAACAATTCGAACGGGAGGCGCGCCAGGATAAGCAGCGCCGTGCCCAGCGCCGGCTCCGCCGGGAAAAACGCCGCCTGGCCAAGGAGCAGGGCGCACGCCCGCCCCTAAACGAAACCGATCCCGTGGGAACGCCCTCAATCACCATCGAGGTTGAGGAGAAGGTCATCTGGTCAAAAACCTGGCGTTCCTAGGCCACCCTTGCGTCAGGAGTGCCGAGCGCCGGTTCCCGCCCGCAGGGCCTTCCACGCCCCGGTGGACCACAGTGCCCAGAGCACCAGCGGCGGCTGGAAGAACAGCCGCACCAGCCGGGCCCGGTCCGAGTCCAGCCCGAACGCGTCCGTGTGGGTGACGTACTGGGAAATGTTGCCCGGGAAAATCGCCACAAAGAACAGCGCAGCAGCCAGACCCACGGGCACCCGGCGTTTGCGCAGCAGGATCAGTGCGGCGCCCAGGCTGAGCTCGGCCGCGCCGGAGAGCAGCACCACCGCGTCCTCGTCCAGCGGCACCCAGTCCGGGACCTGGGCCCGGAATTCCTGCCGGGCGACGGTCAGGTGCGAGGTTCCGGCGAACAGCAGGAACGCACCCAGCGCGACGGCGCCGGCGCGCCGGGGTTTCGAGGTAGGCGGGGCGGGGCTGACGACGGCGGCCCGGAGTTTTTCCATCATCCCGCCGAGGCTAGCACCACCGCTGCTGCTCACGGCCGGTCCTAGGTCAGCTGGTTGTAAGCGAGCTGGGCCAGGGCGGCGGCCTGGTCTCCCAGCACCGAGTCATCAAAAACCACCCGCGGGGAATGGTTCCAGGCGGCGGTCACCGGATTGAGCGACGGCGGGGTGGCGCCCAGGAAGATGAAGGTGCCGGGCACTTCGTTCAGGATCAGGGAGAAATCCTCCGAGCCCATGAGCGGGTCCCGGGATTCCTGCACCCGCTCCTCGCCGAAGATTTCCCGCAGCCCGGTGACCGCCTCACGGGTGCGGCCGGCGTCGTTGGTGGTGACGGGATAGCGGATGGTGAAGTCCACCTCGGCAGTGCAGCCGTGCGCGGAGGCGATGCCCTCGGCGAGCGCCTTGGATTCGATGATCACCCGGTCCAGGGATTCCTCGGACAGGGTCCGCACCGAGGCGCCCAGGCTGGCGGTATCGGGGATGACGTTGATGGCCTCGCCGGCGGATAGCTGGGTGACGGTGAGCACCACCGGGTCGAAGGCGGAGAACCGGCGGGTGGTCATGGTCTGCAGCGCAGTGGCGATCTCGGTCAGCGCCGGCACCGGGTCAATGGCGGTTTGCGGCTGGGAGCTGTGCCCGCCGGAGCCCTTGACGGTAATCCGCAGTTCGTTGGCGCCGGCCATCAGCGTGCCCGGCTTGGTCCGGAAAACCCCCAGCGGGCCCGGCCGCACATGGATGCCGTACGCCGCCACGGGACGCTGCCCGGCGGCGTCGAGCACGCCTTCCGCGATCATGGCGCTGGCGCCGTCGTGGCCCTCCTCCCCCGGCTGGAACATAAAGACCACGCTGCCGGAGAGGTCTTCCTGCTGGGCGCTGAGCAGCCGGGCCGCGCCGACCAGCCCGGCCACATGCAGATCATGCCCGCAGGCGTGCATGTTGCCGTTGGTGGAGGCATAGTCCAGGTCGGTCAGCTCGGCCACCGGAAGGGCATCCATGTCCCCGCGCAGCAGCACCACCGGTCCGGGTTCGGCGCCGCGCAGCACCGCCACCACGGAGGTGGACTTCATCCCCAGGGTGATTTCCAGATCCAGGCCCTCCAGGGCGGCGAGGATTTTCTCCTGGGTGAGCGGCAGGTCCAGGCCGGTCTCCGGTTCGCGGTGCAGGCTGCGGCGCAGCGCCACCAGCTCCGGAAGAATGGCCTGTGCTTCTTCAACAAACATGCTTTGAGTCCTGTCATCCACGCTGATGCCCGGCCGTCCGTACCCGGTTGCCGCTACCTACGCAGTAAATCACTCCTTGCACTCCAGCACAGCCTTGGGCGGGCAAACCTGGCCGGTTCCGGTCCGACGACGGCGCCTCCGCAGGCGTTCCGCTCCCGCTCCCCGCACCTTGTGGCAATTCCCGCACTGCGCGGCGCGGGGAATGACGCAAAACGCGGCGAACCGGACAAAGCGCGGGGAATGGCTGCGCCAGCAAGGCCGCATCCGTGTCCGGGTTCCGGTCCGACGACGGCGCCTTCCCTCCCACGTCCCTCATCCCCGCGGCGGAGCCCCGCACCCTTTCCGGCTCCTAGACTGGGCAGCATGATTGACACCCTGGCCTTCGACAGCCCCGGCCGGCGTGCGGAAACCCCGCCCGCGCCGCACTGGCGCGCCCGCCTCCCCTGGCGTACCGGCGAAGACTGGGAACGTCCCGGGCCCACGCCTAATCAGCAGCGCAACGACGTAGTCGGCGCCGTGGTCCTGCTGCTGGTTTCGGCACTGGTTCTGGAGGTTAGCCGCGGCATCGGCGCGGCAGCGGGTGAAACCCGGCCCATCTGGCTCCAGCACCTGGCCTTGGCCCTGATCATCCTGCCGCTGATGGTTCGGCGCCGCTTCCCCGTGACGGTCATGCTGCTGTGCAGCACCGGCTTCCTGTGCCTGTCCCTGCTGGTCCCGTCGGTGAGCACGCAGTTGACGTTCGCGGGCGCTTACTTCGCCGCCCTCTATACGGCCGTGGCGTGGTCCCGGGACCGCCGGATCCTGTGGATGGGATCTGCGGTGGTCATTGCCGTGATGGCTTTGTGGGTGTTGCTCTCCTTCACCGTGTCCTCCGCCTATGACGGCATGCTGGAACGCCTGATGGAGGGCGACGAGACCTACCGCGGTGTCCTCCCGCCCCTGGCATCCCTGGCCATCTACAACTCGCTGATCAACGCGGCATACTTCGGCGGGGCCATTATTTTCGGGATGGGTGCCTGGCGTGCTGCCCACCGGCGGGAGCTGCTGGTGAAGCAGTCCGCCCAGCTCGAGGCGCAGTCCGCGGAGCTGGCACGGCAGGCGGTGCTGGACGAACGCCTGCGCATTGCCCGGGAACTGCACGACGTCGTCGCCCACCACATTGCGGTGATCGGCGTCCAGGCCGGTGCCGCGCGGCGGGTCCTGGAGAAAAAGCCCGAGGCCACCGCCGGCGCCCTGCAGACCATCGAGGCCTCGTCCCGGGAAGCGGTCGCGGAAATGCGTTCGCTGCTCGGTGTGCTCCGTGCCGGCGAGGAACCACCCGCAGCGTCCGACGGCGGGGCGAGGCGCACGCCCGAGCCGGGGCTGGCGGAGCTGCCGGCGCTGGTGGCCGAGCACCAAAAGCTGGGCTTGTCGGTCACCTACCACCGCTCCGAAGAGACTCCCGGGGACTTGGACGCAGTCCCCGCGCCCATGGCCCTGTCCATTTACCGAACCATCCAGGAATCGCTGGCCAACGTGCGCCGGCACTCCACGGCCGGGTCCGCCGTCGTCGCCCTGCGCACCGGTAAGGCGGAAACCGGCAGCTGGGTGGAGGTGGAGACCGTCGACGACGGGCGGCCCCGCTCGAGCAGTACCGCCGGCTCCGGTTTCGGCATCCGCGGCATCCGGGAACGGGCCGCACTGCACGGCGGCGAGACGGAAATCGGTCCCCGATCCGGCGGGGGCTGGCGGGTCCGGGTCCGCTTCCCGGTGCGCTGAGGCCCGAGCCGCGAACCGCCGCCAACGGTCACAGTCCCGTCACATCCCGGGCCGCGCCGGGGATTCCCTCCCGACCCGCGCCGCTGCCCGCTACCGTGGCTGCCGGGGGCGGCAGCGTGCTGCCATTTGCCCGGGCCGTGCCCGGGCAGAAAGGAAGAGACACAGAGATGGAACCGATCCGGGTGCTGCTGGCCGATGATCAGGCGCTGGTGCGGGCGGGCTTCGCCATGATGCTCTCCGTGGAAGAGGAAATCGAGGTGGTGGGGCAGGTAGCCAACGGCCGCGAGGCGGTGGACTTCGCCGCTGCGCATCCGGTGGACGTCATCCTGATGGATGTGCAGATGCCCCAGCTGGACGGGATCCGTGCCACGGAAGAAGTCGTCCGGGCCGGCACGGCCAAGGTCATCATCCTGACCACCTTTGAACGCGACGACTATCTCTTCGACGCCCTGCGGGCCGGAGCCAGCGGTTTCCTGCTCAAGAACGCCGATCCGGATGACCTGGTGGCAGCTGTGCACGCAGTGGCCGGCGGCCACGCCCTGCTGGCACCGGAAATGACGGTGCGCGTCATTGAACGCTTTGCCCGGCAGGCCCAGGAACAGTTTGTTCCCGGCGGCGGCCCCGCAACCGCACCGGAAGGAACCGCATCCCCGGGAACGCAGCCCGCGCCGTCGGCCGCCACCGCCGCCCAGCGGAAGCTGCTCGCCACCCTGACCGCCCGCGAACGTGAAGTTTTGATGAATGTGGCGGCCGGGCAGTCCAACGCGGAAATAGCCGCCGGCATGTTCGTGGCCGAGGCGACGGTCAAAACCCATGTCTCCAACCTGCTGGCCAAGATCCAGGTCCGTGACCGGGTGCAGGCCGTGGTCTTCGCCTACGAATCCGGGCTCATCCTTGCGGGGGACAAACCCGCCGCCGGGTAGGCGCCGCGGATTCCCCCTGGCGGGCGATCCGCCCCGCTCGGCGGATGCCTAAACTCGGAAGCAGCAGAACACCACCGAGCCCGGCACACCGGGAAAAGGAGCAGCCGCCATGCTGCAGGTCCGCAACCTCACCCGGCGTTTCGGGGAGAAAACGGCTGTCGACGACGTGACGTTCGACATTCCGTCCGGCCAGATGACCGGCTTTGTCGGCGCCAACGGTGCCGGGAAAACCACCACCATGCGCATGATCATGGGCGTACTGACCGCCACCTCCGGGGAAGTGCTGCTGGACGGCGCCCCCTTGACCGCCCAGCGGCGGGCAGCCTTCGGGTACATGCCCGAAGAACGCGGCCTGTACCCCAAGCAGCCCATCATCGACCAGCTGGTCTACCTGGGCCAGCTGCACCGGATGAGCCAGTCCGCGGCCCGCCGTGAAGCCCTGGACCTGCTGGAACGCTTCAATCTGGCGGACCGCAGTAAGGACAAACTGGAATCGCTGTCCCTGGGCAACCAGCAGCGCGTGCAGATTGCCGCATCCCTGCTGCACCGGCCAACCGCGCTGATCCTGGACGAACCCTTCTCCGGGCTGGACCCGGTGGCCGTGGATTCCATGGTGGAACTGCTGCGCGAGCGTACCGCCGCCGGTGTGCCGGTGCTGTTCTCCAGCCACCAGCTGGACCTGGTGGACCGGCTTTGCGACAACCTGGTGGTGCTGCAGCAGGGACGCCTGATGGCCGCGGGCTCCGGCGACGAGCTGCGCGCCGCGGTCCCCCGCCGGCACCGCATCACGGTTTCCCCCGACGCCGGCTGGCTGCGGGAAGAGGCCGGGCTGAGGGTCATTGACGTCGCCGGTCCCACGGCCCTGGTGGAGTTCGACGACGACTCCGGCGCCCAGCGCACCCTCGCCTCCGCCGTCGCGCGGGGTACGGTGCACGAATTCACCCCCATCCGCCCCTCCCTGAGCGACATTTACCGTGAGGTGACCGCATGAGCACTGCAACCCGTACCCCGGAGAAACCAGAGAACCCGGAGAAAACCGCCGAACAAGGCAGCACCACCCCTGCCTGGGCCGTGGTGACGCTGCGCGAGGTCATGGTCAAGATGCGGGACCGCACCTACATGATTTCCACCCTGGTCACCATGGTGCTGATTGTCGGCAGCGTCCTGTTCAGCGGCTACATGTCCTCCCGCGCTTCCGATTTCACCGTGGCGGTCACTGATTCCGCCGGTTCGGAGATCATCACCGGCGCGGACGCCGTCGGACAGGAAAATGACGGGAACACCTCCTTCGAGGTCCGGACCGCGGACTCCGAGGACGCCGCCCTGCAACTGGTCCGCGACGAAGAGGCCGACGCCGCACTGCTGCGCGGGGAGGAGGGCACCTGGACGCTCACCGGCCGGGAAGACATCGATGCGGAACTGCGCGGACCGGTGGCGGATGCCCTGACCAGCTACGTCATCAGCACCAACGCCGCCGCAGCCGGAACCACGGCTGAGGAACTGACCGCCGGCAGCAAGCTGGACGAAGCCCTGCTCGAAGGCGACGCCGAGAACTCCTCGGTGGCTTCCGCCGTCGGTTTCGTGTTCAGTTTCCTCTTCTACATGGCCACCATCATCTTCGGGATGGCGATTGCCACCTCGGTGCTGGAGGAGAAGCAGAACCGGGTGGTGGAGATCCTGGCCACCGCCATCCCCATCCGCCAGCTGCTCTACGGCAAGGTGGCCGGCAACACCGTGCTGGCCATCATCCAGCTGGCCCTGTACGCCGGGGCGGCCCTGCTGGCGATGAACCTAACCGGAACCGCGGAGACGCTGGGCTTCATCATCCCGGTCTCGGGCTGGTTCCTGGTCTTCTTCCTGGTCGGGTTCCTGATCCTCGCTGCCGGCTGGGCCATGCTTGGTTCCATGGCCAGCCGCAACGAGGACCTGAACAGCAGCTCCACCCCCGTGATGGCGGTGATCATGGCTGCCCTGTTCGCGGGGATATTCGCCAAGGGGCAGCTGCTGGTGCTCGCGTCCTTTGTCCCGGTGATCTCCTCGGTGGCCATGCCCATCCGGATGCTGAGCACCGAAGTGCCGCTGTGGCAGTCCCTTGCCTCACTGGTTCTGGCACTGGCGGCAGCTTACGGCCTGCTGTCCTTCTCGGCACGGATCTACCGCCGGGCCGTCATGCAGAGCGGCGGCTCGCTGACACTGCGCAAGGCCATGAAGCTCGAGGAGTAGGCCTAGATCCCCTTCTGCATCAGCGCAGCCAGGGACCGGAACCGGGGGTTTTTCTCCAGGTCGTCCAGCAGAACCGCCTCTCCGTCGGGACCGCAGAGGGGTATCCGCCAGTTCGGGTATTCATCGGCGGTCCCGGGCTGGTTCTGGGTCTTCTTCTCCCCCACCAGATCCGCCAGGGCAACCCCGAGCAGCACCGAGGGCGTCTGCAGGATGAACTCGTGCAGCGCCTCCACCGTCTGCTGGATCTGCTCGCCGCGCAGCTGCCCCGCGACCTGCCCCTCGGCGGCGGCGGGCAGCAGGCCGCGCTGGCGCAGCGCCTCCAGTACGGCTTCCTGCGCCTCGCTGTCCGCCTGGCGCTCTTCTTCCACGGGCCGGTTCAGCAGGCCCAGTTCATCGCGCAGGTTCACGTGCTCTCCGGCCAGGTATCCCGCGGTGGGCGGCAGGTCATGGGTGTTCACGCTGGTCAGCGCGCCCGCCCGGTACTCCTCGGGGGCCAGCGGGCCGTCCTCGGTCTGCTCGAACCAGAGGATGGACGTGCCCAGCACCCCGCGTTCAGCCAGGTAGTCCTGCACCCACGGCTCGAAGACGCCCAGGTCCTCGCCGATGACGACGGCGCCGGCACGCTGCGCTTCCAGGGCCAGAATGCCGATCAGTGCCTCGTGGTCGTAGTAGACGTAGGCGCCCTCACCGGGAGACTCGGCGTCCTGGGGGATCCACCACAGCCGGAACAGGCCCAGGATGTGGTCCACCCGGATCCCGCCGGCGTGCCGGAGGATGGTGCGGATCATGTCCCGGTATGCGGCGTAGCCGGACTCGGCCAGGCGGCCCGGGTGCCACGGCGGCTGGCTCCAGTCCTGTCCGCGCTGGTTGAACATGTCCGGCGGGGCTCCCACGGAAATGCCGGAGGTCAGCACGTCACGCAGCATCCAGGCATCCGCACCGGCGGGGTGTACCCCCACCGCCAAGTCGTGGATGACGCCGATTCCCATGCCGGCCTTCCGGGCCGCCTGCTGCACGGCTTCGAGCTGTTCGTCGAGGATCCACTGCAGCCACTTGAAGAAGCCGATCCGTTCCTGGAGCCTGGGCAACTGCGCCAGCACGTACTCGCTGTCCGGACCGGAGGCGTCGTCCCATTCCGGGGCGCCCGGCGCCAGTTCCTCGGCCAGCGCACACCAGCGGGCGAAGTTCTCCAGGCCCTGGCCTGCGTCGGCCGTGAATTCCTCGAACTGCCGCTGCCGGGCCGGGCTGCGCGGGACGCGGTAGACGTCTTCGAGGACCTTCAGCTTCCCGGCGAAGCTGGCGTCCCGGTCCAGTTCGGCAGCGGAGGTGTTGGCCTCATACAAGCTGCGGGCGGTGTCCTCGGCCGCCCGGTGCTGCGCATCGCCCAGGTAGGCGTACTCCGGCACGGCTTCCACCCGGATATACAGCGGGTTGAAGAACCGCCGGGTGGTGGGCAGGTAGGGGGACGGTTCAATGGGCGGCGCAGGCTCGGCGGCGTGCAGCGGGTTGATCAGGACGAATCCGGCGTCATAGTCCGAGCCGGCGACGGCGGCCAGGTCCGCCAGGTCGGTCAGGTCACCGATGCCCCAGGACCTGGAGGAGCGCACCGAATACAGCTGGGCCTGCACTCCCCAGGCCCGCTTGGCCAGCAATGCGTCGGCGGTACCCAGCCGGTCCGGCGTCACCACCAGGACCGCCTCAGCCCGGGTAGCTCCGCTCGTCAGCTCCAGTCGGTGCCAGCCCAGTTCCAGCCCCTCGGGCAGCGGCACCGCGGTGCGGGCCACCAAAGTGCCGTCCACCTCCAGTTCCGCTTCGGGGGTGTCCGGCCAGTCCAGGTCCTGTTCGCTGCCGTCTTCGAGCCGGAGGGTCAGCTGTGCGGAACTCCCGGCGGGCAGGTGCACCGCGACAGTGCCCGGGATGCCCTGCCGGACGACGGCGGTGGGCGGCAGCGGCCCCTTCCAGACGGCGGCCCGGGACTGTGCCAGTGACCGTTCCAGATCCTTATCCGTAGCCGTGTCCAGCCCCATGGCGGACAGCACCCGGCGCAGGGTGGCGTCCGTGACCTGTTGTTCGGACCCGTCCCAGCCCTTGAACGTGGTGGCGACGTGGTGGAAGTCAGCGAGCTGGTGGAGCAGATCGGTGTCCGGCACAGATTGATCAGTAGGCTTTGCACTCATGGAACCAATCTATTGCCCAAAGCGCTCCGACGCATACGCGGGCCCCACGGCCCGCCTGGTGGCCGGTTAGGGGCGTTCCTGCGTGAGCCGCCACGCGTCCTGGAAATCCGGGTGGTCCTCGTGCACGGCGGCGAGGGCGGACAGGGCCAGCCGCGTCCATTCCAGTTCTTCCCGGAACCGGGGATCATCCTCGTCCTCTTCGTCCAGGATCATGCGGGAGAGGGCATGCCGGCGTGCTCCGCCGATGATCTCAATGAGCATGAGCTTGGTTTCGCATTCCTTCAGCAGGCGGTCTTCATACCAGCGGTCGGAGAGGGAAACGTTCGGGGAGGCGAGGAGTTTGCGGGCTTCGGAGATGTCTTCCTGGAAGCGTGTGACCAGGAAATCCACGATATCCATGGCCGAATCCTACCCGCGGCTGCCGTCCGGGGGTGAGGGTTGCATGCGTGATCGGGAATATTTGATGCATATGCGTTTGTTGGCATAAATATCAGCCCGCTAGGAATCAACCCACTAGGAGACGCCCTTTGCCGGTAGCAAGCGCCCAACCTTCAGCCCCCTCGGCCCGAACCGTGCGTGCCAAGCGCGTACGCAGCATCCGTTCCCTTCACCGCGGTGACACCGTGGAAGCCCGCAGCGGCGGGGAAACCTATTTCCGCGGCTCCGTACAAGAGACTGCCCCGGGACTGGCCACTGTCTGGATCCGCGACGAATCCACCGACGTGCGGACCGCCGTCAGCATGGATGACTTCTCGCTCTGGAAGGTCTAGTGCCGCTTCGAGGATCAGAGCGGCAACGCCTCAGCGGTCAATCAGCGCACCGGCGCTGATGTTCAGTGTGGCGGCAGTCATGCTGGCAGCGCGGTCCGAGGCCGCAAACGCCGCCGCATAGCCGACGTCGTCCAGCGTGGCGGCACGGCCCAGCATGGTGGCGTTGGTGATGGTGTCGGCAATCTCGCCGGCACCTTCCATATTTTCCGGCAGGGTTTCCGGAATGCCCCCGGTGCGCAGGGTCAGGACCCGGATGCCGTAGCGCCCCAGCTCACTGGAGAGCTGCCGGCGCATCGCTTCCATGGCTTCGAACGCGGTCTGCAATCCGCCTAGGTACAGACCCGGCACGGGGTCCCCGGACCCGCCGAAGGCCAGGATCACCCCCGAACGCTGCCTCATCATGTGCCGGGCTGCGGCCTGCGAGGTGAGGAAAAAGGTCTGCACCGCGGTGTCCACCGGGCGCAGGTACTCCGCCACGGGCATTTCCACCATGGGGGTGCCCTGCACGTCTCCGTGCTGAATTACGTTCAGGGAGATGTCCAGGCTTCCCGCCGCGGCCGCTACGTCGTCGGCATGCTGGTTCACGGCCCGCTCGTTGGTGGCATCCAGCAGTGCCGTGTCCGCCACTCCCCCGGCTGCCCTGATCGCCGCGGCCACCGCCTGCAGCGGCTCCGGGGTGCGCCCGGCAAGGAACACGCGGGCCCCTTCCCGGGCGAAGGCCTGCGCCACCGCGCCGCCGATAGCCCCGCCGCCACCGTAGATGACGGCGTTCTTGCCCATAAGCAGCGGCTGCATGTTTGCCTCCCGGACGGCGTGCCGAAGCCCGATACACCCCGGCCACCCCATCATCAGCCGCCATTGCAGCGGGGACAAGGGCGGGCCCGGGCGAATGTACAGAAGGGCGGGAAGCTTACGGCTTCCCGCCCTTCTGTACTTTTCTGCGGTGCTTTTCCCGGCAGGCGGCCGCGGAGCTAGATCAGCGCATCCGAAAGGTGGTTCGGCGTGCCGAAGCGGTGCGCCGTGATGCTGACGGCCTGCTCATGCAGGAACGGCAGCAGCTCCAAGCGGCCGGATTCGGTGACCGGCTGGGCGTACACGGCAATATCCGGGGTGCCGCCGGTCGCCTCGGCCAAGGCCCGGGCGGAACCGCCGATCAGCCGGACCCGGCCGTTCTTCAGCGAGGCAGCGGCGGAAGCCAGCCAGGCGGCGTCGTCCTCCACCCGGAACTGGAGCCCGAGTTCGGTCAGGACCGCCCGCACGCCGGCGGGGAGGTCGACGGCGGTGGATACGGCCACCGTTGACCCTGCCGTCAGCGCTGCGGTCAGCACCCGGACGAGCCGGGCCGCCGGCTGGCCCTCGGACAGGCGGACAGTCACCGGCACGGGAACGTACCGGAACACGTTGCGCTCTGCGGAGAGTGCGGAGACGTCCTTGGCGGTGCCGAATTCGCTGTTCCAGGCCTGCGCGTCACGGTTCGCCGCGCGGCGGAGGAAGGCGGCGTCGTCGGCGCTGAAGGCCGACGCGGCCGATTCCGCCGCAGCTACCAGGCGTGCCGCCGGCGCTGCTGCGGGGAGCTCAAGGGCTGCCTCGGAGGTGCCGTCTACCGCTTCCCAGTTGCCCAGCCCGATGAGGTAGTTGGGGCCACCCGCCTTGGTGCCGGCGCCCACGGCCGATTTCTTCCAGCCGCCGAAGGGCTGGCGGCGCACAATGGCGCCGGTGATGCCGCGGTTCACGTAGAGGTTGCCGGCAGAGATGCGGTGAAGCCATACATCCATCTCCGCCGGGTCCAGCGAGTGCAGGCCGGCGGTGAGGCCGTAGTCAATGTCGTTGGCCATCTCGATGGCCTCTTCCAGCGTGTCCGCCGTCATCACGCCCAGGATCGGGCCGAAGTACTCGGTGAGGTGGTACTCGGAGCCGCGGCGGACGCCGGTGCGGATGCCCGGGCTCCACAGCCGGCCGCTCTCGTCGAGCTGTTCGGGCTGCAGCAGCCAGGTTTCCCCAACGCCCAGTTCGGTGAGGCCGCGCAGCAGCTTGCCGGCGGCCGGTTCGATGATCGGGCCCATCTGCGTGGTGGGATCCTCCGGGTAGCCGACCTTCAGGGACTGCACGGCGTCCACCAGCTGGTTGCGGAAGCGCGGGGACTTAGCCACGGAGCCGACCAGGATTACCAGCGAGGCGGCCGAGCACTTTTGCCCGGCGTGCCCGAAGGCGGAGGCGGCGACGTCACGGGCGGCCAGGTCGAAGTCAGCGCTCGGAGTGACAATCACGGTGTTCTTGCCGGAGGTCTCGGCCAGCAGCGGCAGGTCCGGGCGGAAGGAGCGGAACAGTTCGGCCGTCTCGTAGCCGCCGGTGAGGATCACGCGGTCCACGGCCGGGTTGGAAATCAGCTGGCGGCCCAGTTCCTTTTCGCCCAGCTGGACCATCTGCAGCACGTCGCGCGGGACGCCGGCTTCCCAGAGGGCTTCCACCATCACGGCGCCGGAGCGCGCGGACTGGCGGGCGGGCTTGATGACGACGGCGGACCCGGCGGCCAGCGCTGCCAGGGTGGAGCCGGCGGGAATGGCCACCGGGAAGTTCCACGGCGGGGTGACCACGGTCAGGCGGGAGGGCACAAACCGGGCACCTTCCACGGTGTCCAGTTCACGGGCCAGCTCGGCGTAGTAGTGCGCGAAGTCTATGGCCTCGGAAACCTCGGGGTCCGACTGGTCCAGGGTCTTGCCGGTCTCGGCGGCCATGACCTCCATCAGGTCGGCGCGGCGGGCCTCTAGGACTTCACCGGCGCGGTGCAGCACTTCGGCCCGCTCCGCACCGCTGAGCGCACCCCAGGCCTTGCCCTGGGTGACGGCGGTGTTGATGACGGCTTCCAGCTCGGCTTCGGTGCTGACTGCGGCGGCGGCCACAGCGGCCTCGCCCAGGTCCGAGCCGGGCACACGCGCCAGGATGCCGCGGCCCCAGGCCTGGTTGGCGGGCAGCGACGGATCGCTGTCCGGAGTGTTGTCGAAGCTGTCCGCGGCGGCAGCGGCGGCCGGCATGCTGCGGTCCTGCACGCGGTGCGGTGCGGGAACGGCGGTGTCCAGGTTCTCCAGCGAGGCCAGGAAACGCAGCTTTTCCCGCTCGAACAGGGCCTCGTTCTCGGCCAGCTCGAAGACGGCTGACATGAAGTTCTCGGAGCTGGCGCCCTCTTCAAGGCGGCGGATCAGGTAGGCGATGGCGACGTCGAACTCCGCCGGGTGCACCACCGGGGTGTAGAGCAGCAGGCTGCCGACGTCGCGGCGCACCACTTCGGCCTGGCCGGCGGCCATGCCCAGCAGCATTTCGAATTCGATGCCGTCCCGCACGCCGCGTTCCCCGGCCAGCAGCCAGGCGAAGGCGACGTCGAACAGGTTGTGCCCGGCCACGCCGATCCGCACGTTGGAGATCCGGTCCGGGTGCAGGGCGTAGTTGATGACCCGCTTGTAGTTGGTGTCGCTGTCCGCTTTGGTGTGCCAGGTGGCCAGCGGCCAGCCGTGCAGGGAGGCTTCCACCTGCTCCATGGGCAGGTTCGCGCCCTTGACCACCCGCACCTTGATGGCGGCTCCGCCTTCGGCACGGCGGGCGGCAGCGAATTCCTGCAGCCGCATCATGGCCGAGAGGGCGTCCGGCAGGTAGGCCTGGAGCACGATGCCGGCTTCGAGATCCCGGAACTCGGGGTTGGAGAGGAGCCCGGTGAAGACCGCCATGGTCATCTCCAGGTCCTTGTATTCCTCCATGTCCAGGTTGATGAACTTCTTCACCGGGGACTGCGCGGCGCGGCGGAAGAGCGGAGTCAGCGACTCGATGACGTGCTGCACGGCCTCGTTGAAGGCCCACGGCGAGTGCGGGGCCACGGTGGCGGAGACCTTGATGGAGACGTAATCGACGTCGTCGCGGGCCAGCAGTGCGTGTGTGCCCTCGAGCCGGCGGGCGGCTTCATGCTGGCCCAGGACGGCTTCGCCCAGCAGGTTCA
The DNA here is from genome assembly GCF_030142075.1 of Arthrobacter sp. zg-Y20. Taxonomy (NCBI): domain Bacteria; kingdom Bacillati; phylum Actinomycetota; class Actinomycetes; order Micrococcales; family Micrococcaceae; genus Arthrobacter; species Arthrobacter sp. zg-Y20. The sequence goes on from NZ_CP126241.1 coordinate 3,141,177, forward strand.
TGTTCAGCCGGATGTTCTCCTTGCGGATGCCGGCGATGGCCTTGCCCAGCTTGGCGTCGGTGGCGTCCACAATCAGGTGGCCGACCATTTCGCGCAGCACCCTGCGGGCGGCCGGAATGACGATCTGCGGCACCACCGGGCCCAGGATGCCGCCCGCGCGGACGGCCGCGCGCATGTACCAGGGCAGGAAGCCGGGCACGCGCGGGGCCAGGGCGGCCAGGTTGCGGGCGGCGACGCGGATGTCTTCGGGGCGGACGACGCCGTCCACGAAGCCCACGGTGAAACCGAGGCCGTCGGGGTCCTTGAGGACGCCGGCCAGCTGCGCTGCGGAGGCGTCCACGGGGACGGCTGCGGCCTCGGTGAGCCAGCGGCGGACGAGGGCTACGGACTGCTCTGCCAGCGCGGCGTTGGGGACGGCATCGGCGGTGGCGCGGTCCTCAAAGGTGTCGGTCATTTTCCTGGTGCTCTTTTCGTCTAACAAGTGGGGTTCCCCCGAGGTACTGACTCAGTATCCGCTTGTAGTTCAATTAGATAAAGCGATCTTTTCCGACCAATACTGGTCAGCTTTCCTGAACGTTCTACGAGGGGTTCCCGTGCTCGATATCCGCCGGCTGCGGCTTCTGCGTGAATTGAAGGTCCGGGGTACCTTGGCGTCTGTGGCCACCGCGCTGAACTTCAGTCCGTCCTCCGTATCCCAGCAGCTGGCCCTGCTGGAAAAGGAGGTGGGAGTGGAGCTGCTCCGCAAGACCGGCCGCCGGGTGACACTGACGCCGCAGGCGGAAATCCTGGTGGACCACGCCGCCCGCATCCTGGACTCCATGGAATCCGCCGAGGCGGATCTGGCCGAGTCGCTGACCACGGTTGCCGGCACGGTCCGGGTGGCCGTATTCCAGTCCGCCGCGCTGGCGCTGATGCCGGACGCGCTGACCATCCTGGGCCGGGACTACCCCGAGGTGCGTATTGAAATGACCCAGCGCGAACCGGAAACGGCACTGTATGAAACCTGGGCCCGGGACTTCGACCTGGTTATTGCCGAGCAGTACCCCGGGCACGCCGCTCCGAGGCATCCCGGGCTGGACCGGGAACAGCTGACCACTGACGCCATCCATCTGGCCGTGCCTGCGGAGAACCTGGGCGGGCCGGATATCCGCTCCATTGCCGACACTGCCTCCCTGGCCTGGGTCATGGAGCCCCGCGGTGCAGCTTCGAGGCACTGGGCGGAGCAGGCCTGCCGGCAGGCCGGGTTTGAACCGGATGTGCGGTATGAAACGGCGGACCTGCAGGCGCAGATTCGGCTGATCGAGTCCGGCAACGCCGTCGGGCTGATGCCGGAGCTGGTCTGGACGGGCCGGCCCCCGACCGTGCGGCTGCTGGATTTGCCGGGCAAACCGCGGCGGACCATCTTCACTTCGGTGCGTGAGGCCGGCAGCCAGCGTCCGGCCATCCGTGCCTGCCGGGAAGTGCTGGAACGGACGGCCCGGCTGGTGGCGTAGGGGCTTGGGGTGTACTCCTGCCGGTTTGGGATTCTCCTGCCGGTTTGGGAAATCCCTCCGCTGCGCACTGGCAGGAATTTCCCAAACTGGCAGGGATTTCCCAAAGTGTCAGGGTTTCCGAAGTGCGGAACTCCGGAATCGCCGTTCGCCGTTCGCCGTGCAAGGATTCGGTCCATGGACGCAGCATTTGTGAGGTACCAGGCGACAGAACTCAGCCGCCGCGGAAACAGGGTGGGGATCTTTGGCTTAGCCAACAGCCTGGCCGCAGAGGAAAAGCTGTCCCGGGACGACAGTGAGTGGCTGGCCAGTGCCAACGCCTGGTACAACGCCGCCTACCCGGATCCGTGCGTGTCAGACCCCTCGGTGTATGACCGGGATCTCCACCCGCACGCGCAGGCCTGGTTCAAGAGCACGGCCGTTCATCTGCTGGCCAGGGTTCCGGGGTACCTCGCCCTCTTGGCCCGCTACGGAGTTCAATGGGAGGAAGTCCGGTCGGCACATCCCGGAACCGTTATCTATGAGGATGCCGTCCAGGTAGTGGTGGATCCGTAACCGGGAACGCCGTCAAGACCTGGCATTTAGCCGGACTCAGCCCACTTCGTAGGGCGCGCACGTTGCTTGGAGGTCCGCAATGGTGCTTTGCCAGGCGAACATGTCGAAGCTCGATCCGGCAGCCTGACTTTCGGCCGCAATGATGGCCTTACCCAAGGACGAGACCAGCCCATCCAACTGCACATCCAGACCCTCCGGCGCGGTGAGGGCGATGCTGCGGATCTGCTTCTCCACTGTGCGGGCGCTTTCTGCCGGCCCGTTGAATCCGTAGGTACCCTCATTGATTCGCACGAAATAGCTGGCCTGGGAAAGCACCCCTTTGCCCTCCGGCCCGAGGAGTTTGCGGCAGGACTGCTCCAGTGAATCCTTTGCCGACGCCGTCGGAGTGGCGGAAGGCGCGGGGGTAGCGGAAGGCGCTGCCGGTGCCCCGGCGGGTTCGGTTTCCGTCCCTGCCGCACTGCAACCGGTGGTGAGCATCAGGGCAAGGGTCGCAATGGCGGCGGTTTTTCGCACGGTTCCCCCGGGAATCGAAGACAGTTGCCCCACCTTAGCGGGTAACAACGGGGACGGGAAACCTTCCGGCGTGCCGCCTGGAGCCACAACGAAACGGCGGGCCCCGGAAAACCCGGGACCCACCGTCGTCGTGCGTACTAAATTGCTGTGCCGGACGCTAGCGGCCGCGGCCGGACCCGGAACCCGAGCCCGAGCTGCCGCCCGACCCGGAGCCGCCGGACCCGGACCCGCCGGACCCGGACCCGCCCGACTTCCCGCGCCGGATGTCGCTGTCGTTGACGTCCGTGTCGATCTGCTCCTTGCGGACCTCCTCGGAAACGCTCTCGGTATCAGTGACGGTCTCGGTGTCCAGCCGTACCCGCTCCACCGGCTCGGTGTGCTTGGACACCACCGGCTCCTCGGCGTGCAGGGTCACCTCGTGCTCGTCCTCGGTGAGTTCGGCACCGGAGAGGGCATCGCCCGCGTTGGCGTCCGTGATGGGCTCGCGCTCAATCCGGACTTCCTCGTGGCTGACCGGCACCTGCTGGGTGACGGTCTCGGTAACGATGTACTTGCGCAGCCGGGCCTTGCCTACCGCACGGTTTTCGGTGCCGACGTTCAGCCGCTCCTCGGACCGGGTCATGGCATCGTCGATGTTTGCACCCGACCGCGAGTGGTCCGACAGGTTGGACGTGCCCGACCCGGTGGATGTACCGGCGGTGCGCTCATCCGAAACCAGGCCGGCGTCGGCGTCCCTCATGCCGCTGGTTCCGCTGTCCGTGGTGATGGTGTCCGTCTCGCTGAAGGACTCGGTGGAACCGTCGTCGTAACTGAACCCGTAGTAGCGGTACAGCGTGACTTCTTCTTCGGGGCTGATCGAACCGTCGCTTTCGATCTGCGGCGCGTTCTTGACCTCTTCCTTGGAATAGGGCACCAGGACGTCAACGCCCTCAACGGTTGCCTCGCTCAGGGGAATGAACGTTTCAGACGTGCCGAAAAGGCCGGTGTTGACCGTGACCCATGCCGGTTCGTCGGTCTGGTCATCCAGGTAGAAGGTGCCGACGGAACCGATCCTGTCACCGTTCGGGCCCAGTACGTTGCCCGAACCGGTCATAAGTCCTTCGACCTGCTGATTCGTGATCATCTTGTTCTCCTCGCGACAGCGAATCCGCCGAGTCGGTTGACCGGCGGTAATTCACCCCCGGCCTGTGGAGGAAAACAGCGAAGCGGTCGGTTTCCGCCTGCAGCTCCGGGTGGCCGGTTGGTTGACTTGTGAGTGACCTGGCACACATACCAAGCCCACTTACAATTCCAGCCCCTCGGCCGGAGAACCGTCAATAGGTACCCGAAGCGCGAGGCGTAAACCTCATGCCCCCGCGAAAACGATGATGGAGCTAGGCGTCCTGCAGCAGGGAGTCCCGCACCTGGCGCCGGAGCACCTTGCCCAGCATGGACTTGGGCAGTTCGTCGATGGCGACAATCTTCCGCGGCACCTTGTAAGGGGTGAGCCGCTCCCGGCAGTAGGCGCGCAGCGCGGCCTCATCCAGCTCGGCACCTTCCTGCAGGACGACGGCGGCCACTACCTGCTCGCCGCCGTCTGCCCGGGGCAAGCCCACCACGGCGGCGTCGAGGATGTACTGCTGGGTGCGCAGCACGTCCTCCACCTCGGTGGGGGAAACGTTGAAGCCGCCGGTGATGATCAGTTCCTTGCGCCGATCCACCACCTTCACAAAGCCGTCTTCATCCACGGTGACAATGTCGCCGGTGCGCAGCCAGCCGCCGTCGAGCAGCACCTCCGCGGTGCCCTCCGGGTTGTTCCAGTAGCCGGCGAAGACCTGCGGACCGCGGACCAGCAGTTCGCCCGCAGCTCCGGGCTCGACGTCGTTTTCCGGCGCCTCGGGGTCCACTACCCGCATTTCGGTGCTCGGGAACGGCACACCGATGGTGCCGTTGCGCCGCGATTCGGCGAACGGATTGCCCAGTGCCACCGGTGAGGATTCGGTGAGGCCGTAGCCTTCCACCAGCAGTCCGCCGGAGACCTCTTCCCACAGCTTGACCGTGGCGGCCGGCAGGGTCATGGCACCGGAGATCGCGTAGCGAATGGTCGACAGGTCCACGCCGCGCTTCTTCGATTCGGTGGCGGTTTTCTCGTAGATAGGCGGCACGGCGCAGAAGACGGTGGGGCGGGACTTCTTCGCTGCCGTCAGCACCAGGTCCACGTCGAACTTGGGGAACAGCACCAGCCGGGAGCCGGTGAGCACCGAGAAGGTCAGGTACAGGGTCAGGCCGAAGGCATGGAACATCGGCAGCACGCCGTAAATAACTTCCTTGCCCTCCTGCGCGCCGTGCATCCAGGCCTTGCCCTGCAGGGCGTTGGAACGCAGGTTGTAGTGCGTGAGCATGACGCCCTTGGGAGCGCCGGTGGTGCCGGAGGTGTACTGCAGCGCGGCCAGGTCGGTGACCTGCGGGCGCGGGTGGTCCTGCGCCAGCGGGGCGTTGTCCAGCAGGTCTTCCCACGAGGTGGTGCGTTCGGTCTTGGCGGTCAGCCCCTCGCGGGTGCGCCGGACGGAGGGCAGCGGCAGGGTCAGGGCGATACGCTTCAGGCGCGGCATGGCCTTGGTGATGTTCACGGCCACGATGGTTTCCACGGCAACGTCGCCGGGGAAGTCCTGGACCTTCTCCACTGCCTTGTCCCACACGATGGCAACCTTGGCACCGTGGTTCTCGAACTGGTGGCGGAGCTCGCGCTCCGTGTACAGCGGGTTGTGCCCGACGACGACGGCGCCCAGCCGCAGCACGGCGTAGAACGCGATGAGGTACTGCGGGCAGTTGGGCAGAATGATGGCCACCCGGTGGCCCTTGCGCACTCCCAGCCGGCGCAGTCCCTCGGCTGCACGGTTGATCCGGTCCCCCAGATCCTTATAGGTGGTCTCGGCACCGAAGAACTCCAATGCCACCTTGCTGCCGAAGCGTTCTACAGCTTCTTCCATCATGGCGGTGAGGGATTCCGTGGGCAGTTCAATCTGCGCCGGAACACCGCTCTGATAGTTCTTGACCCACAGGGGTTCAGAGGCACGCTCAGCGGCGACGGACATGGAGTTGCTCCTTAAGTTGGCTAAAACTGACTATAGCGAGGCCTCGCTTCCACCGATAAATAACGAGGCCCAAACCACGCCGGTTCCGTCCCGCCGCCGAGGTGTGGGGGAACAGTCAACGGGTCCAAGCGGACGCAGCTAGTCGGTCAGGGACGCCAGGTAGCGGGCCAGCGCGCGCGGTGCCGACCGCGGGGCAACGGCCTCCACTGCGGCGTTGTAGTTGGTGTTGGTATTCACGTCGTAGGTCAGCAGCCGGCCGTCGGCAGCTTCAATGAACTCGATCCCGCACACCTCCAGCCCGTTGCGGCGGGCAAACTCCAGGTACTTCCCGATCACTGGGGAGTCGAAGTCCTTCCGCAGGCTGAACAGCTGCGTGTCGGCGTCCGGGGCAATGGTGGCGCCCGGCGGCATGATGGGCCTCCCGGTGGCCGGGTCAATGGCGCAGGCGTCGGCCGGGCAGAGCTGGAAGCCGCCCCGGGCGGTGTCCGCCTTGATCGCATAAATGAACTCCCCGCCCACAATTTCAACGCGGGTGATAAACGGTTCGGCAGCGGAAATGTACTCCTGCACCAGGGTGATTCCGTCCGCCGGTTCCTCGAACTCCGCTGACGCCACGTAGTCCGCCAGCTCACCGTGGGACTCGAACTTCCGCACGCCCAGGCCCTTGCCGCCCTGATTGTGCTTGACGATGAAAGGGGTCTCGAACTCCTTGGCCGCCGCCAGGATCTGGTGGCGTCCGACGGCGGCAACGGTGCGCGGGGTGTCGATGCCGGCAGCCCGCAGGGCGGTCAGCTGGTCCACCTTGCTCATCTCCAGTTCCAGGACCCGGCGGCCGTTTACGGTCCGCCGGCCGTGTGCCTGAAGCCAGGACAGCACGGCCCGGGCATAGTCCTTGGACAATCCGTGGTCCCGCGTATGGGACGACGCACTGATCCGCGACCAGAAAATTCCCTCCGGCGGGACCGCATCCAGGTCCAGCACACCGTCGGTCAGCAGCCATTCCTCCACATGGACGCCCTCGGCCTCGAAGGCCCGGGCGAAGGGCGGAAACCATTCAGGGTTCTCGTGCAGTGCGTAAACCGTGGGGGTGCTCATGGGACTCACTTTCGCCGTGGGGAACAGCCGTGGGGAACAGCATCCCGGGTCCGGATCACGCCTGGCCGGGGCGGCGCCGCCGGGAACCGCACAGTCACCCTAGGCCCGTGGCCGGGCAACGGCCAGCCCGCATGACGTCCCGAGTCACAGGCGTTGGCCGGTCTGGGTGGGTGTCCCGCCCCGCCTTTCCTGCCGCATCCAATTTCCCACGAAGTGTTACTGCTGCGCCGCGTGGGGAAACACCCGTCCCACCAGCACCAGCGCGTGGGAAAACCGCTTCCCCAACACCGGCCCACCAAACGAAAAGGCAAAAATTACCGATTTCCGGCCGAAAAACGGTAATTTTTGCCTTTTCGGGCTCGCAGACCAACCGACCCCCAGCCCAGCCGACCCCCAGCCCCCAGCCGTCGCGCCGCCCCGCACCGCGCGTCGTCGTCCGCTTCCCGTTACCGACCCCGGCCTGCGATCCGGGCCACCGTCCCCTGCGGGGCGAGACCGCTGACCGCGGCGAGCGCCCGGTACCGCTTGGACGGAATCGACACTCCCTTGCCGGCAAAGGCTGCGGCCAGCCCCTCCCGCACCACGCGTTCGGGCTGCAGCCACATCCAGCCCGGGTAGACCGTCTTGTCCATCTGCATGCGCTGGTGGAATTCGGTGTGCACAAACCCCGGGCATACCGCCGTCACGGTGATTCCGCGGTCCTTGTAGTAAATGTTGGCCCAGCGGCTGAAGTTGATGACCCAGGCCTTCGCGGCGCTGTACGTTCCCCGCGGCAGGAAGCCGGCCAGCGAGGCCACGTTGATGATTCGTCCGCCCCCGCCGGCCTGCATGCTGTTCAGCGCGGTGTGGCTCAGCTTCAGCGGTGCGGTGACCAGCACATTGAGGTGGTCCACTTCGGCGTCCAGGCTGTTGTGCGCGAAGTCGTTCTTCAGTCCGTAGCCGGCGTTGTTCACCAGCACGCGCACGTCCGGTTCCCGCACACGCGCGGCGACGGCGGCCACGCCGTCGTCGGTGGACAGGTCGGCGCCGAGGTACTCGGTTTTGACGGAGTACCGCCGGGCCAGTTCAGCGGCGGAGGCCTCCAGCCGTTCGGTGTTCCGTCCCGTCAGCACGAGGTTGTAGCCCCGCTCGGCCAGTTGGCGGGCGAACTCGGCCCCGATACCCGATGTTGCTCCTGTAATTACTGCGGTCTGCGTCATACCGGCCACTTTGCTATGCCCGGCGCGGCTTTGGCAACGAGGGCCCCTACCGGCCGGCTGCGTCCGCGCCTAGCGTGAAAGGACCATCCCCTTTTCCGGAAAATGGCTGGTTATGCCGGATCCCCCTCAGCAGCACAATCCCCGCCCGGGCTGGCAGGACCGGGCCGACGCCGGACGCCAGCTCGCCGCGGCGCTGGCCGGGTATGCGGGCAGCACGGATCTGCTGGTGCTGGGACTGCCGCGCGGCGGGGTCCCGGTGGCAGCCGAAGTGGCCCGCAGCCTGGGAGCCGCCCTGGACGTGGTGGTGGTGCGCAAGGTCGGATATCCGCCGCAGCCGGAGCTGGCGGCCGGAGCGGTGGCGGGAATTGCGGGGGTGACCAGCATGGTGCGCAACGAGGATGTCCTGGCGTACTGGCGGACCCGCGATCCGGAGGCCGAGGCGCTGTTCGACGCAGCTTCGGGCGAGCAGCTGGCCGAGGTGAGGCGGCGGGAGGAGCTGTTCCGGCAGGGTGCCCCGCCCCGCCGGCTGCGGGGCAGCACGGTCATTGTGGTGGATGACGGCATCGCCACCGGGGCCACCATGCGCGCCGCGCTGGGCGCCGTGCGGCAGCTGGACCCTGCCCGGCTGGTGGCTGCGGCGCCGATGTCCTGCGGCGGTGCCGCAGAGCTGCCCGCATTCGGGGCCGACGACGTCGTGGTGCCGTGGGCGCCCAGCGGACTGCCTGCCGTCGGACTTGCCTACCGCTCCTTCCCGCAGACCACCGACGCGCAGGTGCGCGAACTGCTTGGCATGCCAGGGGCACCGGGCCTGTCCTGACTATCCCAATAAAGAGGGCATGGCCGCCGTCGCCGGCATGATCCGGGCCGTGCTGACCGGTTCCGACAGCCTTCCCTAGAGAAAGGCGCGGCCCGCGGCAGATACTGGACAGGCCGGTATTTGCCGGAGCCGCTTGGGGGAAACTCTCAGGAGGTCTTGATGTCCACATCAGGCAGCGCTTTCCATCAAGAGGGCGGGTTCGCGTTGGACGCCCTCACCCTGGCCAAATCCGCTATCCGCGGGATCCGCCTCGGACTGGCAACCATCGGGGTGGTCTCGGTGGTCCTGGGCCTGCTGGTCCTGTTCTGGCCCGGGGCAACCCTTGAGGTCCTGGCCGTCCTCTTTGGCCTCTACTTTGTGGTGGCCGGCGCCATCCGCATCCTGCTGGGCGTCTTCACCGGACTGGGCCCGGGGCTGAAGATCCTGAACATCCTGGTGGGGCTGGCCCTGGTGGCCGTGGGTGTGATCGCCATCCGCAATCCCGCTGCATCCCTGACCGCGCTGGCCCTGGTCATAGGTATTGCCTGGATTGTGGAAGGCGTTATGAGCCTGGCCGAGTCCGACCGCGGAGGCTCCCGCTGGTTCGCCATTGTGCTCGGTGTCCTGAGCATCCTCGCCGGTATTGTGGTCCTCTTTATCCCGGTGGAATCCCTGGCTGTCCTGGTGATCTACGGAGGGATCTTCCTGGTGGTGCTGGGCATCATCCAGATTGTCCGGGCCTTCACCTTCGGCCGCGGCATGCCCCGCAACGCCTGACGTTCAGCAAGCTCCCAGCAGGTGCCCAGCCAGCGTTAACACAGCGCTAACCCGGCGGCGCTCCCGTTCGTAACATCCCGGCACCACCATGGAATCAGTGCCCCGCATCCACCGGGGGCGCCGGTCAGTACCGGGGGGCTGATCCGTCCATCATCCCCCGCCCGGCTGTTGCCCGGCCCTGTTGACGCAGCGCCCATGCAGACCCGGGCCCCCGACCCGAACGGGAGTACCTCCATGGACTCTGGAAACACGGCCTGGCTGCTGGCCAGTTCGGCACTGGTCTGCCTGATGATCCCCGGGATCGCCTTTTTCTACGGCGGCATGGTGGGTTCACGGCGGATCCTGAACATGATGATGATGTGCTTCGGCGGAGCCAGCCTGGTGGCCGTCCTATGGGTGCTGTACGGGTATTCCGCAGCGTTTGGCGATTCGCTCGGGGGCCTGGGCCTGCTGGGTAACCCGGCAGAGTTCTTCGGCCTTTCCGCGCTGCTCACCGAGGACCCGGCAGCGTCCATTCCCCTGGCGCTGTTTGCCGCCTTCCAGCTGATGTTCGCCTGCGTCACCACCGCCCTGGTGGCCGGTTCCGCCGCCGGCCGGATGAAGTTCGGTGCGTGGATGGTCTTTGCCGGACTATGGGCCACATTGGTTTACTTCCCCCTCGCGCACTGGGTCTTCGCCTTCGACAACGAGGACGGCACCGTGGTGGGCGGCTGGATCGCCAACCAGCTGGGCGCCATCGACTTTGCCGGCGGCACCGCCGTGCACCTGAACGCCGGGGTGGCCGCCCTGGCCCTGGCCCTGGTCCTGGGCCGCAGCAAGGGCTGGCCGCACAGCCATGGCCAGCCGCACAGCCGCCCGCTGATCCTGTTGGGGGCCAGCCTGCTGTGGATCGGCTGGTACGGCTTCAACGCCGGATCCGCCCTAAGCGCCGGACATTCCGCCGCGGTTGTATTCCTTAATACTGCCGTCGCGGCTGCCGCGGGACTGCTCGGCTGGGCCCTGATGGAACGCATGCGGCTGGGCCGGTCCTCCAGCCTGGGCGCGGCGTCGGGCCTGATCTCAGCACTGGTGGCCATCACCCCGGCCTGCGGCGCGGTCAGCCCGCTGGGCGCCGTGGCCATCGGCGCTATTGCGGGACTGGTCTGCTCGCTGGCCATCGAGCTGAAGTTCCGGCTCGGCTTTGACGACTCCCTGGACGTGGTGGGTGTCCACGCTGTCGGCGGCCTGCTCGGCACCCTGCTGATCGGCCTGTTCGCCACGGACGCCGCCCCCAACGGGGTCAGCGGCCTATTCTACGGCGGCGGTTTCTCGCTCCTGGGCATCCAGGCCGTGGCCTGCCTCGCGGTGCTGGCCTATTCGTTCGCGGTCACGTGGCTTATTGCCAAGGTGCTGCAGCTGACCATAGGCCTGCGCATCCCGGAGGAGAGCGAGCTCAAGGGCATTGACCTGATTGCCCACTCCGAATCCGCCTACCTCAATGACGAAGAACCCGTGGAACTCGGCGCGCCGACCCGCTCCTAGCCCCCTCGAAGGCAGGTCCGGTCCGCCGAAAGGAGGAACGGGCGCACCCGGCCGGGTGCGCCCGTTCCGTTATCGGGGCCTTCGCAGCAACGGGCTCAGCAACGGGCGGAGCGCCGGGCGGAGCGCGGGGCCTTCGCCGCAACGGGCTCAGCGCCGGGCCTCAGAGGTCCCCGTACAAGCCCTCTTCCTGGGCCAGGTAGATTTCCAGCATCCGGCGGGAGTGTTCACCGGCGGCGCCTTCCTGGTCCAGTCCGTCCTTCATGGTTTCCGCCTGCGCCGCACCGGCCGGGAAGGGCGGCAGCAGCGGCACGGCTGGATCGGTGACAACCTCGATCAGGAACGGCCGCTCGGCCGCGAGCGCCACGTCCCAGGCTTCTCCCAGCAGTTCCGGATCCTCGACCCGGATGCTTTCCAGGCCGAGCAGCTTCGCGTATTCGGCGTATTTGAAGTCCGGCAGCGACTGGCTGTCCTCAAACCGCGGGTCGCCCTCCATTTCACGCTGCTCCCAGGTCACCTCGGCCAGCTCCCGGTTGTTCAGCACGCAGATGACAAACCGCGGGTCCTCCCACTTCTGCCATAGCCTGCTCAGGGTGATCAGTTCGGCCACCCCGGCCATCTGCATGGCACCGTCACCGGAGAGCGCCACCACGGGACGGTCCGGGGCAGCGAGCTTGGCGGCCAGGCCGTATGGCACCGCACAGCCCATGCTTGCCAAGGTGCTGGAGAGGTGCGCCGGCACGCCTTCGGGAAGCTGCAGGTGCCGGGCGTACCAGTAGACCGAACTGCCGACGTCGACCGCCACCTGCGCGTTGGCCGGCAGCCGCCGGTTCAGCTCATAGACCACACGTTCGGGGTTCACTGGGTCCGCTTCGGTCATGGCGCGGACGCGGGCCAGTTCGTGCCAGCGGCGTACGCTTTCCTCCACCTTGCCGCGCCACGGTGCGTCGGGTTTGGCGTCCAGCAGCGGAAGCAGGGCATCCAGTGTTGGACCGGCGTCTCCGGTGATGCCTACCTCCACCGGATACCGGTTGCCGATGGCCGAGGCGTCCCGGTCAATCTGCACGGCGCGGGCGGATCCGGGCGTCGGATAGAACTCGGTCCACGGGTCATTGGAGCCGATGATCAGCAGCGTGTCGCAGTTGTTCAGCACGTACCCTGCGGAGGCGGTGCCCAGATGGCCCATGGTGCCGGCAGCCAGCGGCGCGGTTTCATCCACGTACGGCTTGCCCAGCAGGCTGGTGGTGATGCCGGCGCCTATCTTTTCGGCCAGGGCAGCCACCTGGGCGCGGGCATGCCGGGCGCCCTGCCCCACCAGCAGCGCCACCTTTTCTCCAGCATTGATCAGGTCCGCGGCGGCGCGCACATCCGCTTCGAGCGGCTGGATGCGGGCCGGGCGGAACACCGGGACGGTGTCCAGGATGCCGTGCTCCTGCTCCAGTTCCGGCGCCGGCGCCTGCTGCACGTCATGCGGAATGATGACGACGGCGGGGGTGCCGGTGGCCAGGGCCTTCTTGAAGGCGCGGTCCAGCACCAGCGGAACCTGTTCGGGGGAATTGATCTGCTGCCGGAAGGCCGAGGCCACGTCCCGGGTCAGGTTCATCAGGTCCACCTCCTGCATGTAGGAGGATCCCAGGACGCTGCGGGACTGCTGGCCGACAATGGCCACTACGGGCACCCCGTCCAGCCGGGCGTCGTACAGTCCGTTGAGCAGATGGACGGCCCCCGGCCCCTGGGTGGACATCACCACGCCCACGCCGCCGGTGTACTTGGCGTGCCCCACGGCCATAAAGGCGGCGTTTTCCTCATGCCGGACCTGGATGAACTCGGGGTCCCCGCTGCGGCGCATGGCTCCCAGCACGGTGTTGATGCCGTCTCCGCTGTACCCGAACACCCGCTGGACGTCCCAGGCCTTCAACCGGTCGACAATCAGGTCAGCTACGAGCCGCTCGCTCATATGTTCTTCCTTCCGCGTCCCGCCCGGTGCCGTCCGCCGGCCGGATCCAAAATAGTCAGGCTGCTTATGGTGCGTGCTTCCCAACCTATCCCAGAAGCTGGCGGAGCGCGCCGGAAGGCGGGCGCAATCCGGTGCCCGGGGCTACCGTTTGGGACCGTCCACTGCCCGGCACTGCGGGGGCGCCGGTAGTCTTTCGGCATGCCCAAGGTCATCTATTACGTCGCCTCGTCCCTGGATGGCTTCATCGCTACCGAGGACAACAGCCTGGACTGGCTGCTGCAGTTCGGTTTCGAAGCGTTCCAGGCGCACTATGACCGGTTCATTGCCGGCGTGGGGGCGGTGGTGATGGGCGGGGAAACCTACCGCTGGCTGCGCACGGAGGAACCGGACAACTGGTCCTACCGGCAGCCGTGCTGGGTGCTCACCAGCCGGGAAGAGTCCGCTCCCCCGCAGGCCGACGTGCGGTTCGCGTCCGGCGACGTGCGCGAGGTGCTTGCCGCAGCCCGGGATGCTGCCGGTGAACGCGACGTCTGGCTGGTGGGCGGCGGCAATGTGGCGGCCCAGTTTGCCGACGCCGGGCTGCTGGACGAACTGTGGGTGACCTACATGCCCGTTGCCCTGGGCACCGGCCGGCGGCTGCTGCCGGTGGACGGACCCACCCCGCCCATGCACCTGGTGGCCACCACCCAGTTCAACGGCGGAGCGGCCGAACTCCGCTTTGCCGTGGGCTAAGGAGCAGGATCGCAGCAGCAATTGAGGCCGCCTGCCTCCAGTACCAAAAACAGGAATTCCCGTGTTTTGCGCAATTCGAATTACGCACCTCCGTGCCACCATGGCAGCATGCCGGCCCGGACCTTTCCCTTTTCCCTGCACACCGCCACCGCGCTCGAGGTGGGCGACATTGTTCCCGTACAGTCGCCGTCGGGCGCTTGGGCATGTTTGCAGGTGGTGGAAGCCTGCAGGTGACCGGGGATGCTCAGCCCAACGACGCCGGGCAGGAACGCTGGTACGGGCACGGCTACGTCGGAAAAACCACCAGCGTGTGGGGATGGATAGCCACCATCCGGGTTGCCCGGGAAGCCGCGGATAACCAGTGGCCTGAAGATCGGAAATCCCCGGCGGAGCCGCACGCTAAACGCATTTCCGAACGGAACCAATATGGCGTCTAGAGCTGCCGGGAACCTGTAAAGTGTGCAGTTGAATCCGCTGTGGGGCAGGGGCGGACATTGCATCAGAAGAAAAGCAGGCGCAAACGCACATGACAACTGATATCCGCACTCGGAACAATGTTCGAGTGCTGGGACGCGCCGACGGCCCGGTACTGCTTTTCGCCCACGGATTCGGCTGCGACCAGGGCATGTGGGAGGGCGTTCTTCCCCGCTTCACGGATGAGTACAAAGTGGTTGTCTTCGACCACGTGGGCGCCGGCAATTCCGATGCCGCTGCTTACTCTCCGGCCAAGTACTCCAGCCTGAACGGCTATGTGGATGACGTCCTGGAACTGTGCGAGGAACTGGACCTGCAGGACGTCACGTTTATCGGCCACAGCGTAAGCGCCATGATGGCTATTGCTGCCGCCGCCGCAGCACCCGCACGGCTGGGCCGGGTCATTCTCGTGGCCCCGTCCCCCAGTTACATGGACCACCCGGAGGACGGCTATGAAGGCGGCTTCAGCCGGGCCGACCTCGATGATCTGCTGGAGTCCCTGGACACCAACTACCTGGTCTGGGCGGCAAACATGGCGCCGGTCATTATGGGCAACCCGGAAACTCCCGCCCTCGGCGCCAAGCTGGAGGGCAGCTTCTGCCGGGTGAACCCGACCATCGCCCGCCAGTTCGCCCGGGTGGCGTTCCTCTCCGACGTCCGCCACCTCCTGGCCCGGGTTGCCGTTCCGGCCCTGATCATGCAGGCCTCCTCGGACCTGCTCTGCCCCGAGCACGTAGGCCGGTACCTCCGTGACGGGATGCCGCAGAGCACCCTGGTGCAGATGAAGGCCACCGGGCACCTTCCCCACGTCAGCGCCCCCGACGAGACCGCAGACATCATCCTCGACTTCCTGCAGCAGCCAAAGTAGCCCGCGGTGGACCGGCTTTTCCCGCTCGACTACGAGGAACTGTTCAACAACGCACCCGCCGGGCACATCCTCACCCTGGAAGACGGCACCGTGGTGTCCGCCAACGCCATGGTGCTCAAATGGATCGGTAAATCCATTGAAGAGCTGCGCGGCACCAGCCTGCTGAAGCTGCTGCCGGTGGGTGACCGGATTGTCTACACCACCCATGCCATGCCCCAGCTGGGAATGAATAAGGCGTTCGCCGAACTCGCCGTCGACCTCATGGGACCCGCAGGCCAGCGCATTCCGGTGCTGCTTTCCGCCACCCGCACGCCGGCAGCCGGCGACCGGCCCGCCCTTGACCAGATTGTCGCGTTTTACGCGCACGAGCGCCGGTTGTACGAACGGGACCTGATCTCGGCGCTGCGCACGGCTGAGGACGCCGAGTCTGCCCGTGCTGCGGCGGAAGCGAGCCTCACCGCCCAGGCCGTGGTGCTGCAGGAAAAGGACGGGGTGCTGCAGGCTTCGCTGCTGGAGAGCCTGCGCAAGGAATCCATGCTGGAGACCATCCTGGACACGGTCCGGGTGGGTGTGGTGGTTATTGACGAGGACGGACGGCGGATCCTGACCAACTCGCGCCAGCGCCTGCATGAGCGTTTGGCCGCCCCCTACTTCACCAAGCGTCCCACCGAGGGCGAAATGCTGATTTTCGGCCCCGACCGCTCTACGCCGGTCCCGCTGGAGCAGCGTCCCGTGCAGCGCGCGGGCCGCGGACAGTCCTTCTCGGACCAGCTGGTCTGGTACGGCGAGGGCGAGGAGCAGAAGGCCCTGAGCGTATCTGCCCGGTCCATGAAGGGCGACGACGACGCGTTCCGGGGCTCGGTGATCGCCTACAGCGATGTCACCGGGCTGGTCAACGCCGTGGCCGCCAAGGACGACTTCGTGGCCAACGTTTCACACGAGCTGCGTACCCCGCTGACTTCGATCATGGGTTACCTGGAGCTGGCGCTGGACGAAGAAGATTCCATTCCGTCCTATGTGGCGTCCTCCCTTAAGGTCGCTCAGCGGAACTCGGAGAAGCTCCTGCATCTGGTTTCCGACCTGCTTTCCGCCGCTGCGGGGTCCACCAGCGTGGAGCAGGAAGTCACCGACCTTAGCGAACTGATCCGCTCCTGCATCACTTCCGCCGAGCCGCGGGCCGAGATCAACGCCGTCGAGCTGATCGCCCAGGTCCCGGAGTCCCTGCCGGCCATGGTGGATCCCAAACGCATCTCCCAGGTGCTGGACAACCTGCTCTCCAACGCGGTCAAGTACTCGCCCGACGGCGGCCGGGTGACGATCCGCGCCTGGCGCACTGACGCGGGTGCCACCATTTTGCAGGTGGCCGACTGCGGTATCGGCATGACTGAAGCCGAGCAGGCGGAGGTATTTACCAAGTTCTTCCGCTCCGGCACCGCCCGCCGCGCACAGATCCCCGGCGTGGGGCTGGGCCTGGTCATCACCAAGCGCATTGTGGAGGAGCACGGGGGCACCATCGCCATGGAGAGCGAAGCCGGCAAGGGAACTGTCTTTACGGTCACACTGCCCTGATTCCGCTTGCGTTTGACCCGATTTTGCGGCCAAATGCACGGTGTGCAATCATCCGAAGGTAAAAGTCCCTCACCTGCGTAATTGCACGGCTTGGGCAGGAAGCTGCGTCCCGGTGCGAACGCGTTGAACGGATTCGGTAATGGCTACAACCAACAAGGTGCGCGTGATCGCCCGCCGCCTCGGCTCCTTCTCGGCTGTGGGAGCCGTGGCCTTCGTGGTGGATGTGAGCTTGTTCAACATCCTCTCCTCCACCCTGATCCAGGACAGCCCCATCCTGGCCAAGACCATTTCCGTCCTGGCAGCGACCACCGTCTCCTGGCTGGGCAGCCGTTACATCACTTTCCGCAAGCTGCGGACCCGCAGCATCCGCACCGAATCCCTGCTTTTCGGCCTGACGAACCTGGTGGGCCTGTTCATCGCCACCGGCTGCCTGTACGTCTCCCACTACGTCCTGGGCTACCGCAGCCAGTTCGCGGACAACATCTCCGGCAACATCGTGGGCATTGCCCTGGGCAACATCTTCCGGTACTTCGCCTACCGCTACGTGGTGTTCAACGGACCCAGCGACCACGCGGATGCTTCCCGGCCGGAGCCCGAAAGCGCGGAACCGGAAAGCACCCGCGCGGCCTAGTCCGTCCTCAGCGCTTGGCCGGGGTGCGGACCAGCTTCTTGTTGACGAACTCGTCCATGCCGTAGCGGCCCAGCTCGCGGCCGACGCCGGACCGCTTGACGCCGCCGAAGGGCAGGTCAGGCTGAGTGCTGGCGGTGCCGTTGATCCAGACCATGCCGCTTTCCAGCTGGTCCGCCACCTCCAGTGCCTTGTCCTCATCGGCGCTGAAGACGGTGCCGCCCAGGCCGAACGGTGAGTTGTTGGCCAGCTCCACGGCCTCATCCGCGCTGGCCACCTTGTAGATGACGGCGGCCGGTCCGAACAGCTCCTCGGAGAAGGCCCGCATGTCCGGGGTGACGTCGGTGAGCACGGTGGGCTGCACGTAAGCGCCGGGGCCGTCGATGTGTCCGCCGCCGGTGCGCAGCGTTGCCCCCTGCTCAACGGCGTTGCGGATCTGTTCCACCAGCCCGTCCGCTGCGGCCTGCGAGGAAAGCGGGCCGAACCGGGTTTCCGGATCCAGCGGGTCGCCGGGTTCCATGGCCGCCATCCCTGCGGTGAACTTCTCCACGAACTCCTCGTAGATGTCCTCCATCACAATGAACCGCTTGGCGGCGTTGCAGGCCTGCCCGGCGTTGTTCATGCGGCCGGCCACGGCCGCCTTGACGGTGGCATCCAGGTCCGGGCTGTCCAGGACAATGAACGGATCGCTGCCGCCCAGTTCCAGCACGTACTTCTTCAGGTTCCGGCCGGCCACCTCGGCAACGGCGGCGCCTGCCCGTTCGCTGCCGGTCAGGGATACACCCTGGATGCGCGGGTCCGCGATGATGTCCGCGGCCTGCTCATTGGTGGCAAACAGGTTGATGTAGGCACCTTCGGGCACGCCGGCGTCGGCGAAGATCTGTGCCATGGCCAGCGCGGACTGCGGGCAGTTGTTGGCATGCTTGAGCAGCACGGTGTTGCCCAGCACCAGGTTGGGGCCGGCGAAGCGGGCCACCTGGTAGTAGGGGAAGTTCCAGGGCATGATCCCCAGCAGGGGGCCGACCGGCAGGGTACGGACGACGGCGGTGCCGCCGCCCTTGGGTGCCAGCTGTTCGTCGGCCATAAAGCCGGGGCCCTCGGTGGCGTAGTACTCGTAGATGTTCGCGGAGAGGGCTACCTCGCCCTTCGCCTGGGTCAGCGGCTTGCCCATTTCCGTGGCAATGAGTGCGGCCAGTTCGTCGGCGCGCTCCCGGTACAGTTCGGCAACCCGGGCAACAACCTTTGCCCGGCTCGCTACCGGTTCGTTGCGCCAGGCGAGGTACGCCTCGTGGGCGGACGTGACGGCCTGGCTGATCTGAGCATCGGTGGCTTCGGGGAATTCCTGGAGGGTCTCTCCAGTGGCGGGATTTACGCTTTTGTAAGCAGTCATAACGGCCACGCTACTCCGGCGTAGCGAGTCTGCAAAAGTGGATTTTTTCGGGACTAAATCGTCCGGAATCAGCGTTTTAGCGCAAATAAGCGCAGTTATTCGCGTCCGGTGTCATCTTGGTCCGGGTTCTTGTGCCCGGTTCCTTCCGCGGCGCCTTCCCCGGATGCAGGGCGGGGCCGTGGCCTCAGGCGGGGGCGCCGGAGTGTGGGCCGCGGCCAACCTGCTGCCTGCCGCTCGGCCGGGCGGGTGCGGCGGGGCAGCTTGACGGTGAACTCGCCCGGGCCGGGCAGCCGCCAGCCGCGGCGCCGGGCCATGATGCACAGGACCGCGCAGGTGCCGATGGCCACGCCCATGCCCACGTTCTGCATTCCCAGGCTGTACAGGACCACCATTTCGGCGGCCGCCACCAGCGCGCCGGTGGCATACAGGGTGTTGCCGCCGAAGATTGCCGGGACGCGCCCCACCACAATGTCGCGGATCATGCCGCCGCCCACCGCCGTCGCGACGCCGATCAGGATGGCAGGCAGCCAGTCCAGGTCCACGGCCAGGGCCTTGGCGGTACCGGTTGCTGCCCAGCAGCCAAGTGCGAGGGCGTCGATCACAATCAGGAAGCGGTTGGCCCATTTGCCCTTGAGTTCAATGGCGTACGCGATGAAAGCACCGGCAATGGCCGTGAACAGGTAGGCGGGGTTGGTCAGGGCCACGGGTGTACCGGCCTGCAGCAAGGTATCGCGGAGTACACCGCCGCCCAGGGCAGAGGTAAGGGCCAGCACAATGAAGCCCACCGGGTCCATCCGCAGCTGTCGTGCCACGGCTCCGCCCAACACCCCGTTGGCCAGCACTCCGGCGAGGTCAACGGCGTCGAAAACCTCCGCCGGGTCGAATAAGTTCACGCCGCTCCTGCTGTTTCCTCCGGCCGTGTTGCCGCCGTCCATTCTACGGTGGTCTGCGGCTCCAGGCGGATCCGGGGCGTCCTCAGCAGGGCGGTATGGACACTTCGGCTCATGGCCGCACAAATGGACTCATGCAATACTCGGGGGCAGTCATTCGGTCAGATCCAGGGGGATGGAAATGAAGTTTCAGACTGATGCATGAGTCTGTATATCGAGGACACCGCGAAGAGCACCCGGAGTTATGCGAATGGAAAACTGGGCGTGAAAGGCCTGGAACAGTGAGCGAATTGACTCCACGGTCCCGCGGCCGCTCCGGCGCCGTCATACTGGCACTTTTGATCACCGCCGCTGCCGCAGGATGCGCGCCGTCGGTGCAGGCAGAATCCCAAGAAACGGAGACATCCACGGCAGCACCTCTTTCCGCGGAAGAGTTCGCGGACATCCAGCAGGAGCTGGAGAAACTGGTTCCCCTGCTGCAGCAGGGGACGGGAGGCGCCGCAGAACTGGCGGTCGACAAACTGCGGGAAATCTCCTGCCTTCGCCCCGAAATCGAGGAACAACAAAAGCAAACAAGCTGGATGTCGGAACTGAGCGCGACGCCGCAGGACGCCACCGCAGCCAACGCGGCACTGGAGCAACTTGTCTCCACCTTGGAACAGGAGGGATGGACCTTCTCCCGCGAGGCCGGAGATTCCGAGGAAACCGATGGCGTTGTCCGCGAAATAGTGCTGAGCAACGGAGGCCTTCGCGCCACGGTCACCTACGAACGCGGCCAATCCAACCCGGAGCACTTCGTCATGGTCTTCCTGCGCACCAGCTGCCTGGAACACCCCGCGGACCACCAGATGCAACGCTCCCCGTTGGATCCCACCTACGGCATAAGCGACTTGTACTACCCCGACGGTGCCTGACCCCCGCTAGCGCTCGTTTGAATCGTCTTCTTCGGATCCCTGCGGATAGCCGTCGTCATCCACCGGGACCTCCGCCTTCTGTTCCAGGATGTCGGCCTCGGACCCCTCGGGATAGACCGGGCCACTGGGGCCGGCGTCGCCCGCCCCGGGAATCATGTCCTGGTCCATTCCGTCCGCCTCTGAACCGTCGCGGTGGATTTCCCCGGCCGGGCCGGCGTCACCGGCGCCCGGAACGGTAGGAATGTCCTGATCTGCCCGGTCGGCGTCCGAACCGCCGGGCATGATGGGAAGGTCGGTTTCCTTGGTCATCAGCGTCCCTCCAATGCGGGTTGCCGCGGCCGCCGGGCGGCCCTGGTTCTTCCTGTCTACCACTGAAGCCGGCCCCGCTGAATACCCTCCCGGACGGATCAGGCCAGGTCCAGCACCACCTTGATGTCGCCGTCGCGGTCTTCGAAGGCCTGCTCGTAGTCGGCCAGCGCAACTCGGCGGGAAATTATCTTGTCCAGCCATGATGTGTCGGCTTTGGCCAGTGCCTCCGCCGCCTTGAGGTAGTGCCGGCGGTTGGCGTTGATGGTTCCGAAAACCACCCGGTTGTCCATCACCAGGGACAGGTTCAGCGCCCCCAGGTCCAAGGACTCTTCACCGCCTTCCTCGGAGACCCCGGTCAGGCAGGTGACGGAGTTTTTGGCGCCGTTCTGCAACACCTCGCGAATCACGGCGGGAGCACCGGTGCACTCGATGGTGATATCGGCACTGACGCCGGATTCGGCGAGGGACTCGGTGTGGAATACGGCACCGAGTTCCTTGGTGAGGGCTTCCTTGGGTCCGCCTTCTTCCAGGTCGAAGACATGCACCTCCATTCCGCGCTGGATGCCCAGCAGCGCGGCCAGCAGGCCCACCGGTCCTGCACCGGTTACGGCAACCACGTGCGGGCGGAAATAGGCGCGGCTGCCAATCCTGTCTACCTGTTCCCATGCCTTGGCGAGGATGGTGGCCGGTTCCAGCAGCACGCCCACGCGTTCCAGGGAAGGCTTCAGCTTCACCATGTCCTCCGGTTCACCCCGCCAGCGTTCGCGGGCAAAGCCGTCCAGGGCTTCGATGCCGTGCTCGGTGTAATTGCCGGTATGGCACATGTCCCATTCACCGGCAGCGCAGGCACGGCAGTTCTCCGCACAGGGACGGCGGACAATCCCCACCACCAGGTCCCCCGCGGCCAGCCCGGAGCCTTCCGGCGCTTCCAGCACCCGGCCCAGGTTCTCGTGGCCCATCACCAGGTAGTCCCGGCCCTCGGGAGCAGTACCGAACTCGTCCGCGATCACTTCCCGGTCCGTGGCGCACAGCCCCACAGCAAGCGTTTCCACCAGTACGCTGCCTTCGGCCGCTTCCGGCTCCGGCAGGTCCGCCAGGTCCAGCGAATCCTTCTGCCCGGGGGTAATGGTCAATGCCTGCATGGGTGTCCCTTCACGCGTACCGAGTTTCTTCCCCCCAGATTAGCGCCCGCTCAACGCGGCGTTGGAAGCGCATGCCGCCGGACAAAGAAAAACACCCCGGTCCGAAGACCGGGGTGTCAACGTTGACCCGACTCACCCGTAAAGGATGTCTCGGCGCAACATACGGTGGAGATGGGGGGAATCGAACCCCCGTCCGGTGTTGTATTGTCAGGGCTTCTCCGGGCGCAGTATGCGTCGGATTTTCTCGGCCCCAGCCATCTTGCAAACGAGTGGCTGATCCGGGCCCAGCCGTCATAAAGTCCCGAACACCCCGACGGCAGAGGTATTCAGCAGTGGCCCTCTAAACGACGCCAGCATCCGGAGCGAGAGCGACTCCGGGCTGACGGACTACTCCGGCTGCTTAGGCAGCGAGAGCGAAGTCAGTGCGCATAGGTTTGGCACTTATTTTTTTGCAGAGAGCGTTAACGAGATAACTCTGCGTTCTCGGCCCGCTTCCCCTGGCTCAACAAACATCGTCGAAACCGATCATCCCCGTGTTCAGTTGCCAAGTACTTCCGGTGTTTCTTCAACTGCGTGTTACCTCAACTGCCGGCCCTCTCGGTCCAGCATTGGGTATAACGACGGCGGCGCGCGGATGATTCCCGCCGTTTGCGGCAGATTTCCGGGCCGGCAGTACATGCTGCGCTGCCCGGCGGCCGGGGGTCAAGCCGCAGGTCCGGCGCGTTGTACCATAACGGAATGATCAAGGAAGTGCCGCCTGCGGCGGAAATGCAGGAAGGCACGGTGCCCCGGCACCACCAATTGATCGTTACGCTGTTTGGCCTCTATGCCCGGACCCCGGGAGCAGGCATTCAGGTGGCCACCATCATCCGGCTTCTACAGGACGCCGGTGTCGGTCCGGCGGGGGTGCGCTCCTCCATCTCACGCTTGAAGAAGCGGGGTGTCCTGGAAAGTGTGACCGTCCAGGGCCGCAGCGGATACGCCCTGTCGTCCGGGATGCAGGACACCTTCCGCGAAGGTGACGAGAGGATTTTCCATCCCCGCCGCGCCGGCATTGAGGATCCCTGGCTGCTCGCCACCTTCACCGTCCCTGAATCCCAGCGCAATATCCGGCACAAGATCCGCAGCTCACTGGTGCGGATGGGTTTCGGATCAGTCACCCCGGGGCTATGGATTGCCCCCGGACATTTGCGTCCCTCGGTTCTGTCCTACTTCGAAAACCGCGGTATGGGCCAGTACCTGGAGTTTTTCCTCGCCGACCACGTTGGCAGCAGTGACATGCGGGCCAATGTGGCGCAGTGGTGGGACCTGCCGGCGCTCGAGCTTCAGTACGCCGAGTTCATCCGCCTCCAGCAACCGCTGCTGGAACGCTGGCTCGACGGCGGGCAGCCCGTTGCGGACCGCATGGCCCGCGCGTTCGTGGACCACTTGCTACTGCTCACCGAATGGCGTCGGCTCCCGTACCTGGACCCGGGGCTGCCGGTGGAGCTGCTCTCCAAGGACTGGAATGCGCTGGAGGCACACGACCTCTTTTCCCGGCTGCACTCCGTTCTGGGTCCGCTGGCCGAAGCGCACGCGACCGCCGTCATCGACGACGTTCCCTAGTTCCGGCTCGTCCCGGCTAGTCCCGGTCCTGGATTACGGCGACGCCCTGGATCTCGATGACCGCTTCCTTCTGCCACAGCCGGCTGACACCGATCCCGGCCATCGCCGGATACTCCGACCCCGCCATCTCACGCCAGATACGGCCAATTTCGCGGCCGTTGGCCATGTAGTCGTCCACATCCGTGAGGTAAATGGTCACGGATACCAGATCCTCGGGACGACCGCCCGCCTCGGCCAGCGTTGTCAGCACATTGCCGAAGGCCTGCCGGAACTGTGCAACCACACCGCCTTCCACAATCCGCATCTCTGCATCCAGGGCAGTCTGCCCGCCCAGATAGACCGTGTTCCCCGACAGCACGCCGTGCGCATACCCCGACGGTTTGGGCAGCGAAGAGGGGTTGATGACCTTATTCTGCATTGCGGTTTTTCCTCCTGAGCGGATCACTTTCCTGCGTGCAAATGCCTCTGTTCAAGCCATTTGCACCGTGCTACATTGAGCCTACGTGACGCCAGTCACAAAGTCGACATATTCCTCGGGACTGCTTCCACGGCCGGGGAAGACACAGGCAGGGAGAGCATATGAAGCTGGCAACCATAGCCGCCGGGGGCGGCACAAGCGCGGCCGTTGTGCTGCCGGACGGAAGCTACCTCCCCTTGGACGCACCAAACCTCAGCGCCCTGCTTCAGCAGGACCAATGGCGCGAAGAGGCAACCCGGCAGGCCGCCGCATCGGACGCCGTCGCCCGTTCCGTCCCGCGGGAAGGGACCACGCTGCTCAACCCGCTCCCGGTGCCGGCCAAGGTCATTTGCTGCGGCCTGAACTACAGCGAGCACATCTTGGAGATGGGCCGGGAGCTTCCCCGGTTCCCCACACTCTTCGCGAAATTCGCGGACACCCTCACCGACCCCTTCGCGGACCTGGACATCAGCGGCAGTGAAAGCGTGGATTGGGAGGGCGAACTCGCCGTCGTGGTGGGAACCGCCCTCCGCCATGCCGACGAGGCTGAAGCAGCAGCAGGAATTGCCGGCTACACCGCGGCGAACGATATCTCCATGCGGGACTGGCAGAACCGGACACTGCAGTGGTTCCAAGGCAAGGCCTTTGACCGGAGCACGCCCCTGGGGCCGATGCTCGTCACCGCCGACGAACTGGATCCGGAGGCCGGAGTGGAGGTCAGCTGCTACCTCAACGGCGAGCGCATGCAGCACGGCAATACGGCCAGCCTGGTCTTCAGCGCCGCCCGCCTGCTCTCCTATATTTCCACCTTCACCGAGCTGCGTCCGGGCGACATTGTCCTCACCGGGACCCCCGGCGGAGTGGGCATGGGCATGAATCCTCCCCGCTATCTGTCCGACGGCGATGTCCTCACCACCGAGGTGGGCGGGATCGGCCGGCTGGAAAACCACATCCGGGTCTCCTCCCGGGTCACCGCCTAGAGCATCCACCCACCGGCGCCCACGGTGCCAGGAAAGGAAAATCATGACCGCGTACAGCGTCGAAGGAGACAACTCCGTTTATGCCGGCCCCGACGGGCAGGTGGTGCCCGTGGTGACGCGGGCCGGGGAGGAAGACACCAACACCGCCCAGTCCGGGGACTGCGTCCGGGTCTCCGGCGTAAGCATCCAGCACACTCCGGCCACCAAAATCTGGTTCGGGCAGGTATCCAATGTGCCCGGTTACCGGTCGCTCCCGCATCACCACGGCGAAGCGGAAACCGGCGGCTATGTCCTCCGCGGCCACGGACGCATCTATTTCGGTGCGGACTACTCCGAGTACCTGGACATGAAAGCCGGAGACTGGGTCTTCGTGCCCCCCTTCATGCCCCATGTGGAGGCCAACATGTCGGTCACAGAGGAGCTCGTCTGGCTCACCGCGCGGACCCCGGAAAACATTGTGGTCAACCTGGACGACGTGCCGGACGAAACGCTGGACGGATACCGCCGCTCGTGAACTCGGACACCTTCCTGCAGGCCATCGAGCTCAAGCCCACCGTGGCGGAGATCTTTGACCAGGCCTACACCGCCATGCCCCAGTACGTTCCCTGGCCCAAGGCCTACGGCGGGGACATGGTGGCGCAGGGTGCGCTGGCCATGATGCAGTCAGCCGCCGCGGACCGCCGGCTGCACTCCATGCACAGCTACTTCCTGCGGCCGGTGGATGTGGGGATTCCGGTCCGGTACGAGGTGGAGCTCCTGCGCGACGGGCGCGGCTACTCCACGCGGCAGGTGCGGGGCTACCAGAACGGAAAGCCGGTCTACGCAGCACTCGGGTCCTTCCACGTGCCCGAAGACGGCCCGGAGTATGAGCCGGACCTGCCGGCGTCGTACGCAGGCGTGGATCCTGAGTCCCTCGCCAGCGCCGCCGACGTGCTGGACGGCCACGACGGCGACGACGCCCGCTACTGGTCGGCCGGCCGCAGCTTCGACATGCGCCATGTTCCGGGACCGCTGTACCTGGAAACCGGCAGCGGCGTCACCGCCCACCAGGCCGTGTGGGTCAAGGCTTTCTCGGAACTCCCCGATGATCCGGCGATCCAGCGTGCGGCCCTGGCCTATGTCTGTGACTACACCATCCTGGAACCCCTGCTCCGGGCCCACGGACTGGCCTGGGCAACCCCCGGGTTGACCACCGCAAGCCTGGACCACGCCATGTGGTTCCACCGTGACGGCCGGGTCGATGACTGGGTGCTCTACGCCCAGGACGCCGTTTCCTCCCAAAACAACCGGGGGCTGGCAGCGGGCCGGTTCTTCACCCGGGACGGGACCCTGCTGGCCACGGTGGCCCAGGAGGGCATGATCCGCGGTCCCCGCTCCTAACCCATCCCAGGGACACCAGCCCAGCTACGGAAAGAGGCACCATGGAACTATCCCCCTCGGCCCATCAGGACACCTTCACGCGCGACCACCTTCCGCCCGGGGAACAATGGCCGGTGCTGGAGTTCACCCTTCCCGAACTGCAGTACCCCGACCGGCTCAACGCTGCTGAAGCACTGATTGATGACACCGCTGCCGCGATGGGCGCCGACCGCACCGCGCTGCTGACCCCGGACGGTGAGCGGTGGAGCTACGGACTGCTGCTTGAGCGTTCCAACCAGGTTGCCCGGGTACTGGCCGAAGACCTTGGCGTTGTTCCGGGCAACCGGGTGATGCTGCGCGCGCCCAACAACCCGTGGCTCGTGGCCTGCTGGCTGGGCGTACTGAAGGCGGGCGCCGTTGTGGTGACCACCATGCCTGCCCTTCGTGCCGGGGAAATCGGCACACTGATGGAACTGACCCGCCCCACGGCGGTGCTCTGCGACCACCGGTTCCTGGCGGACATGAGGACCGCGGCCGGCGAGGTGCCGGTGGTCCCGGTGGGCGGCGACGACGACGGCGACCTCACCGTCCTGTCTGCAGCCAAACCCGCCAGCTTCACCAACGTGCAGACTGCCGCCGACGATGTTGCCTTGCTGGGGCCCACCTCCGGAACCACGGGCACACCCAAAATCACCATGCACTTCCACCGCGACATCCTGGCCAATGCCGACACTTTCGCGCGGCACATCCTGCAGCCGGTTGCCGATGATGTCTTCGCCGGCTCACCGCCCCTGGCCTTCACCTTCGGCCTCGGCGGACTGGTGGTTTTTCCGCTCCGGTTCGGTGCCAGCGCCCTGCTGACCGAGCGCACCACTCCGGCCCAGCTGGCCGAACTGAGCCGGAAGGCCGGTGCCACCGTGCTGTTCACCGCGCCCACCGCTTACCGGGCCATCATCAAGGAAGGGCTCGCCGATCTGCTGCGCCCGCTGCGCATGGCCGTCTCGGCCGGCGAGCATCTGCCGGAGGCAACGTGGCGGGAAGTGAAGAAGGAGACCGGTCTTGAACTGGTCAACGGAATCGGCTCCACCGAAATGCTGCACGTCTTCATTTCCGCTGCGGGCAGCGATATCCGCCCGGGTGCCACCGGACGTACCGTGCCCGGTTTCCGGGCCACCATCCTGGGACCCGATGACGAGGAAGTGGCCCCCGGGGAGATCGGGCGCCTGGCCGTCATTGGTCCCACCGGCTGCCGGTACCTGGATGACCCGCGGCAGGAAAACTATGTGGTCAACGGCTGGAACGTCACCGGGGATACCTTCCGCCAGGACGCCGACGGCTACTTCTACTACCAGGCCCGGTCCGACGACATGATTGTCTCCTCCGGCTACAACATCGGCGCCCCGGAAGTTGAGGCCGCCCTGAACCAGCACCCCGACGTACTGGAAAGCGCTGTGATCGGCCGCCCCGATCCCGAACGGGGATCCATAGTCCTCGCCTTTGTGGTGCTGCGGGAGAACGTTCCGCCGGGGGACGCGAAGGCCGTCGAACTGCAGGACTTCGTCAAACAGGTGATCGCGCCGTACAAGTATCCGCGCGCCATTTCGTTTGTCGACGAGTTGCCCCGGAACCCCAGCGGCAAGCTCCAGCATTTCAAGCTCCGCGAAATCGTTGAAACGGCCCAGGCCTAGATCCACACCGGACACCCGGTATTGAAAGGACACACCATGAAGATCGCAGTTGTCGGCGGCGGCCCCGGAGGGCTCTACTTTGCCGCATTGATGAAGCAGCTGGATCCTGCGCACGAGGTGACCGTGTGGGAGCGCAACGCCGCGAGCGACACGTTCGGGTTCGGCGTCGTGTTCTCCGACGAGACCCTTGGCGGCATCGGGAACGCGGACACCGAGATTGCCGCCGCCATGTCCCGGCGTTTTGCCCGCTGGACGGACATCGACATCCATTTCCGGGGTGAGCAGCACACCGTGGGCGGACAGGGCTTCGCCGCCATGAGCCGCAAGGAACTGCTCGAACTGCTGCAGCAGCGGTGCGGAGACCTCGGCGTCGACGTCCGGTTCTCCACGCTGGCCCCCGACGTCGCCGAGCTCAGCCGCACCCATGACCTGGTCCTCGCCGCCGACGGCCTCAATTCCGCCATCCGCGGCGCCTACGCGGATTCCTTCAAACCGTCGCTGGACCTGCGCCGTTCCAAGTACATGTGGCTGGGAACCGACCTTGTGTTCGAGGCCTTCAAGTTCTTCATCAAGGACACCGAGCACGGCGTCATGCAGATCCACGGTTACCCGTATTCGGACCAGGGCTCCACCTTCATTGTCGAAATGCATGAGGATGTATGGCGTTCGGCCGGCTTCGACGAAACTGAAGGGCAGGTGTTCCCTCCCGGCGTCAGCGACGAAGCAGCAATCGCCCGGATCACGGAAATCTTCCGGGACGAACTGCAGGGACACAGCGTTCTGTCCAACAACTCCAAGTGGCTGAACTTCACCACCGTGCGCAACGAAAACTGGCGGCACGGGAACATCGTCCTGCTTGGCGACGCCGCCCACACCGCGCATTTCTCGATCGGCTCAGGCACCAAACTCGCCATGGAGGACTCCTTGGCGCTGGCTGCCTGCCTGCACGAGCATCCCGATGTGGAGACCGCGCTGGCGGCCTATGAGGCGGAGCGGCGTCCCGTGGTGGAATCCACCCAGCGTGCCGCACAGGCTTCGCTCGAATGGTTTGAGAACATCGGCCAGTATGCGGGCCAGGATCCGGTGCAGTTCTGCTTCAACCTGCTCACCCGCAGCCGCCGCATCACCTACGACAACCTCAAGCTCCGCGACCCTGGCTTCGCCGCCCTGGCGGACAAGGCCTTCGCCGAGTCCGCCGGCGTGCAGGACGTGGCACCGGCCATGTTCCAGCCGGCCCGCATCGGCAGCCTGGAACTCAAGAACCGCATAGTGGTCTCCCCCATGGACATGTATTCGGCGGTGGACGGGCTGCCGGGGGACTTCCACCTCACCCACCTGGGCAGCAAGGCGCTGGGCGGCGCCGGACTGGTGATGACCGAGATGGTCTGCGTGTCCGACGTCGGCCGGATCACCCCGGGCTGCACCGGCCTGTACTCCGATGAGCAAGCTGCCGGCTGGCGGCGGATCGTGGACTTTGTCCACCAGCAGTCCACGGCCAAGATCGGTGCGCAGATCGGGCACTCCGGACGCAAGGGGTCCACCCGGCTCATGTGGGAGGGTATTGATGTTCCGCTGGAGGACGGCTGGGACGTGATGGGTCCGTCGGCGCTTCCCTACGGCGAGAACTGCAACGTGCCGCGGGAAATGGACCGATCCGACATGCAGCAGGTCTTGGCGGAGTTTACCGACGCGGCCCGCCGTGCTGCCGATGCCGGCTTTGATTTGCTCGAACTCCACGCCGCGCACGGATACCTTCTGTCCTCCTTCCTCTCCCCGCTCTCCAACCGGCGCACGGATGAATACGGCGGCAGCCTGGCGAACCGGCTGCGCTATCCCCTCGAAGTTTTCGACGCCGTCCGGGCGGCCTGGCCGGCCGAGCGCCCGCTCACCGTCCGACTGTCCGCCACGGATTGGGTTGAGGGCGGAAACACCGACGACGACGCCGTGGAGATCGCGCGTGCGTTCATCGCCCACGGGGCAGACGGAATCGACGTGTCCTCCGGCCAGGTCTCGAAGGAGGAAAAGCCGGCGTTCGGCCGCAGCTACCAGACACCCTTTGCGGACAAAATCCGCAACCAGGCGGCAGCTGCTGCCGGCGTGGCCGTTATCGCCGTCGGCGCTGTTTCCTCCTACGACGACGTGAATTCCATCCTGCTCGCGGGGCGCGCCGACTTCTGCGCGTTGGGCCGCACCCACCTGTACAACCCGCAGTGGACGCTGCAGGCCGCGGCGGAGCAGGACTACCGGGGGCCGGGAGCGGATTGGCCCCTGCCGTTCAAGGCCGGCCGGCGCAAGCCGCCCAGTGCCCGGACCGACGCCGTCCGGCCCCGGCTGTCGCTGCTGCGTGAACTGGAACCGGAATCCGCTGCGACGCACGTGCGGTGGACACCAAACGCCGCCCGGTCTGCGGAAGTCCTGGCTTCGGGCGTATAAACCGCCCCCTCCAAGGGAAAGGTCCCGTCTTTACAAGAGACGGGACCTTTCCCTTTGTGCTTTTGCCGGGCTCTTGGCAGGCTCTCTTTGGCCGGGCTGCTCAGTGGCTGCTTAGTGGCTGCTTAGTGGCTGCTTAGTGGCTGCTGAAGGCCTCGGCGAGCCACCAGGCACCGTTGTCCGACGTGATTTTGGCGTCGATGACCAGCGGCCGGCGCGGGCCTGATGCCAGCCACTGAGTTACGGCTTCCAGGTCCTCGGCCTTTCGGACGGTGAGCCCGTCTGCACCGAAACCACGTCCGATGGCTGCCGCGTCCGTTTCCGGGAACACCACCGTGCCCATGTCAGCATGCGGATTGTCCGCACCGAAGTGATGGACCTCTGCTCCGTAGGCGGCATCGTTGTACACAACGCAGACCAACGGCAGGTGGAGCCTCACGGCGGTTTCCAGTTCCGCCAGGGCCATGTGGAAGCCGCCGTCTCCGGTCCCGAGGACCGGGAGACGGTCCGGGCGGGCTACAGCTGCTCCGATCGCGGTGGCCAGGCCTAAGCCAACGGACTGGAACGCCTGCGTGAAACAGAACCCGAACTCGTCCGGAACGTCGAGGAACTGGCTTGGATAGCCCATGAAATTGCCGGAGTCCACAGCAACAATCCGTTCTGCCGGCAGCAGCTCGTCTAGCCTGCGGGTCAGGACGCGCGGATCGATCCTGCCGCCGGCTGAGGAATCCACCAGCGGCTCATCCCGCCACCGGATGGAGGCGGCGATGCGCCGGCGGACGGCGTCGGTCCGGTACCCGGTGCGCGCCGCGTTCCCGCGGCTGGACAGTTCCGCAAGTACCGCCGTCGCCGTTTCGGCCGCGTCGCCCTGCACTCCCAAGGTGATCGGACGGTTGGCGCCGAGCGCTTCGTCCTCCAGATCGACCTGGACCACGGCGGTTTCGGGGCCCACAAGATGCCCGTGCCGCATGGTCCACATATTCAAGGCGCAGCCGAAACCGACCAGCAGATCCGCGTCCGTGATCAGCTCAGCCGCCAGGGGTGAGGCGAACCCGCCGGAAATGCCCAGGCTGAACGGGTCTGCGTTGAACAGCCCCTTGGCCACCGCGGAGGTAGCCACCAGGGCACCGCTGCGGCGGGCCAACGCCAGCAGTTCGTTCCGTGCCCCTCTGCCTCCCCGGCCGGCAATGATTACCGGACGCCGGGCCTTTTCCAGCAGGTCTGCGAGCGCGGCAACAGATCCTGCACCCGGCCGCACCGGATCGGGCCGCCGCAGGGCGGGGACCGGCTGCGAAGGAATTTGCGGCACTGCTTGGGCCTGTACGTCCAGGGGAAGATTCAGCACAACCGTGCGCCTGTCATTAACTGCCCGGCGATAGGCCCTGACCGTGTCCGCGACTGCGGTCCGGGCAGAGTGGATCCGTTCGGGAACGGCCAGGACGGACCGGGCGAAGCTGTCCTGATCCATGCTGAAGTTTGAGTTCACGGACGCGGACGGGGCCTCGGCAGCCAGCACGATCACCGGTGTCCGGGACTTGGCCGCCTCGCCTATTCCTGTTGCCGCGTTTGTCAGCCCGCACCCCTGGTGCACCGAGACGAGGCCCACCCGGCCGGACATGCGGGCATAGGCGTCCGCCATGGTGGCAGCGCCGCCCTCATGCCGTGCGGCGGTAAACGCTACTCCGTGCTCGCGCAGAGAATTTGTCAGGGTGAAGTTTCCCGACCCCACCACGCCGAAGCAGTGCCCGGCACCCAGTTCCGCCAAGGTCCGGCCCACCAGCTGCGCTACGTTCATGCAGGTCCTCCGCGGACAGGGCTGGTGCCCGGCACGCGGCCGGGCACCAGCCGTAGGTTTATTTGGTGGAACCGGCCGCAGGGGAGGCGGCCGGTACGGCGGTATCCGCAGCCAGGCCGTCCAGCTGGGGAACCCGCTTGGGGATCATGGCGACCGCGCCGGCGGCAACCAGGCCGATGATGGCAAAGACGGCAAAGTTCCATTCGAACGGAACTCCGGCACCGGCGATCCAGCCGCCGATGATTGGACCGCTGATGGCACCGATCCGCGCGAAGCTGAGCGCCCAGCCCGTGGCCGTGGCTCGGGTGGCCGCCGGGTAGTAGTCCGCAATATAGCCGGTGAGGACCAAGGACGTGGAGATGGATCCAATGCCAGCGAAGGCAACGAAGGCCAGGTTCACCACCATGGAGTTGGGGAACATCAGCAGCAGGATTCCCGCTGCACCGAGGATGTAGAAGACCACCAGGATGCGCTTTTGCCCCACCCGGTCTGCGGCGTATCCCAGGACCAGGCCACCGATGGCGGAGGCCAGGCTGAAGACTAGAAGGAAGGTCAGCGAGGATCCCAGGTCATAGCCGGCCTTGCGCATGATCTGCGGCAGCCAGGTGTTGAGGCCGTAGACCAGGACCATGCCGCAGAACAGCGAGATCCAGAAGAAGACCGTGGACCGGAGGAACCGCTTGGAGAACATGGTGGCCATGACTTCGCGCCAGGGAATTGCCGCCGTCCCTCGGGCAGGCGGTGCGGGGTTGTAGTTGGGGATGTTCTGGCGTGCGGCGAGGGCTTTGGCCTGCGTGATCCGGCCCTTGGAGACGAGGTACTCCAGCGATTCGGGCAGCAGGTAGGCCACGACGGGCAGGATGACCACCGGGAGCGCCCCCACGGCAATGACTGCCCGCCAGCCGAATGCCGGCAGCAGGGCCATGGCGACCAGTGCCGAGGCAACAATGCCCAGCGAGTAGCCCGAATACATCAAGCCGTAGTTGAAAGAGCGCTTCTTCGGTGCGGAGTACTCGATGGTCAGCGCGGCAGCCACCGGGATGACGCCGCCCATGCCGAGTCCGCCCAGGAAGCGGAAGAGGCCGAACATTTCCGGGGTGGGTGCCATCGCGGCGCCCGCCTGCGTCACGGTGAAGATCAGCATGGAAAGCAGCAGCATTTTCTTGCGGCCGATGATGTCGCTGAGGGTGCCGATAAACAGGGCGCCAAAGAGCATGCCTACCAGTGCGTAAGCGCCCAGCCCGCCCAGTTCAAGGGGTGAGAGGTCCCATTCCTTGTATTCCGCGAGTGCGGGAAGCACGGCGCCGAGGACGCCGACGTCGTATCCCTCGGCCAGGATTGCCAGCCAGCAGGCAAACAGCACCAGGCCCGTGGTGCGGCGGGGAATGTTCCATTCAGTCGATGATGGTGCCTGTGTAGCCACGGTGCTCCTTGCGTTGCAGTGCTTGGACGCTCCATTATTGACAGACTATGACGATCGTCACAATAGATAAATAGAATTACTTTCTGCCGCTGCCGCCACCCACAGATAGGGCCGGACAGGTATTCCTGTCCGGCCCTATGGGTACTTGTGTTTTTCGCTGCGGCTAGCGCTTCCGGCCGAAGACCAGCGAAGCCAGGGCGACGGCCCCGGTTACGGTGAAGACGGACGGCCAGGCGCCCATCTTCTTGGCCAGCGGGTGGGACAGGCCGAAGGCGGCAACGTAGCCGGTGGTGAGTGCGGCAGCGGTGCCCGTGCCGGCGTCGCGCTTCCACAGGGCGAAGGCGGCGGCGCCCGCCGCGGCGAGGACGGCTCCGCCGAGCTGGCGGTTCCCGGTATCACGGGCGGTCTTGTAGCCGCCGATCAGGCCGGCGCTGGTAATCAAGGGGGTCAGCAGGGACAACGTATTTCTCCTCGGATAGGCAACATCCCCAGCTTAGGCCGGGACGGGTGCGGCCCGCACGCCTCGGGTCAGTGGCTGGTGGTGCCCTGCCGGGATTCCAGGATCGGGGCGATCCAGGCGTCTGAGACAAGCCCGGTGGCCCAGGCGTAGACGGCTTTGTGCCACACATCCACGGCCGTTTCGGGCAGCGGCCAGGAGGTGGGCGGCGCGCCGATGCCGGTGGCGTTTTCCAGTGTCTGGTCCGTTGCCAGACGCACCACGGTGAACGTGGTGTTGGCCACCGGACCGCGGATGCCCGTCACCGACCAGATGCCGCGCAGTCCGCCGAGCACGGCGCCGGTTCCCCAGTGCATCGCGTGGTTCCATATCGGCGGCTGCGCGTCCGGAGCCGGGTGCCTGCCCAGCATGCTCAGCAGGGTCCGGCCCGGCACGTAGGAGTTGGGCCGGCGGGTCAGTGCCTGTTCGGCCTTTTCGCCTGCGGTCATCACGGCCACCCCGGCCAAACCTGCGACGGCGCCCTGCGCGGCGGCCTTCAAAAGCGTACGTCCACGGCCCACGGCCGCCTCCTAGGCAGGTTTTCCCTTGGGTTTTCTCCTGGGCACACAGCGTAGGAGAAGTCACGGCCAATGTCCCGGGTGGACCGGCATCGCCGCCATAGACTGGGCCAAACCGGAACCTGCATGAAGAAAAGACCTGTCCGGAGCAGACCGGGACGGAGGAGGAGCGGAAGGACCGTGTCCAGTGCTACCACCCTGACCGAGTTGAAAACGCGGCTCCTGGCGTTGGCCGGGACCACGGACGGGCCTGTGATCGTCGGCGTCACCGGTGCGCCCGGAGCGGGAAAAACCACCCTGGTGGAAGCACTGGTCCAAGCCCTGAATCCGGAGGACCAACCCCTGGAATCGCGCCGCTTTGCCCATGTGCCCATGGACGGCTTCCACCTCTCCGACCGGGAACTGACCCGCCTGGGCCTGCTGCAGCGCAAAGGCGCACCGGAGACCTTCGACGCCGGCGGGTACGCCGCACTGCTGGAGCGGCTGACCGCTCCGCGCACCGCCGTCGTCTACGCCCCGGGGTTTGAACGGACCCTGGAGCAGCCGCTGGCCGGGGACATCCCGGTGTTCCCCGCCGCACGCGTCATCCTCACCGAGGGCAACTACCTGCTGCTGGACCGGCCGGAATGGCGGCAGGTCCGTTCCCGCTGCGCTGAGGTTTGGTTCTGCGAACCCGAGGAGGAACTGCGGGTGGAACGCCTGGTGGAACGGCACATCCGTTTCGGCAAGGACCCAGTGACGGCAGCAGCGTGGGTGCGGGACGTGGACCAGCCCAACGCGGACCTGGTGCGCGCTTTTCGGCAGCACGCCGACCTCCTGATCCACGGTTGGGTCGCCTAGCCTTGCGCGCGCTTCGCAACCCCGGAGCACATCCGCGGTGCTGCCCGGCTTGGGACCGGCGGCCGCCTCGCGTATAAAAGGACGCAGACCGCACACGCTTGGGCCCGCAGGGGCTGCGAAAAGGAGACAACGCATGGACGCACTGCTGGAAGACGGAGCCGAGCTGGAGCAGGTGGGCACCGGGGCGGTCTGGGCCGAAGGACCAACCTGGGTTCCGCAGCGCAATGCTGTCCGGTACAGCGACGTGCGGTCCAACCGAATCCTGGAATACAGCGAAACCACGGGCGAGCTCAGCGTGTACGGCCGGGATGTGGAATTCACCAACGGCCGCGCACTCGACGCCGACGGCTCCGTGGTCCAGTGCTCGCACGGACGCCGGGCCATTGAGCGCGATACCAACGGCACCGTTCAGACCTTGGTGGACCGCTTCGGCGAGGTGCGCTTCAACTCCCCCAACGACGTCGTGGTCAAGTCCGACGGCACCGTCTGGTTCTCGGATCCCTCCTACGGCATCGACAATCCGGCGGAAGGCCACGGCGGAGAGCTGGAATACGGGGACCGGTACGTGTTCCGCTTCGATCCGGCCAGCGGGGAACTGACCGCAGTCATCACGGACATCATGGCGCCCAACGGCCTGGCGTTCTCGCCGGATGAGTCCGTCCTGTACGTTTCGGATACCGCCGAGGAAACCGTCTCCCCCGCCGGGCCGGCGCAGCCTGCGGGCAACCCCATCCGCGCCTACGACGTCGTCGACGGGCGGCAGGCGAAAAACGGCCGCGTCTTCGTGCGGGTGGCCCCGGGCGTGCCGGATGGTTTCCGGGTGGATACCGACGGCAATATCTGGTCTTCCGGCGGCGACGGGGTGCGGGTCTTCTCCCCTGCAGGGGAAGTGCTCCTGCACATTCCGGTGCCGGAAACGGTCAGCAACGTCTGCTTCGGCGGCGCCGACGGCCGCACGCTGTACATGACCGCGACGTCGAGCCTCTACCGGATCCGGACCACTGCCAGCGACGCCGCCGCGGCCCTGCGCGGCCAGCGCTAGGCGGCCCGCGCTAGGCGGCCCGTCCGATCCGGTCTTCCGGCTTCCGGGCCCGCAACGCTTGCGTGCCCTGCTGCCTGCCCGTTTCCCGACGGTGCCCGCGCCGGTTGAACAGATAACGGCGCAGGGGTACCCGGATGGCAGTGCAGGGGTCCATACTTCTG
The DNA here is from genome assembly GCF_030142075.1 of Arthrobacter sp. zg-Y20. NCBI lineage: Bacteria > Bacillati > Actinomycetota > Actinomycetes > Micrococcales > Micrococcaceae > Arthrobacter > Arthrobacter sp. zg-Y20. The sequence continues at coordinate 3,177,861 of NZ_CP126241.1, forward strand.
CCCTAGCGGGTGCCCGGCACCCGGTCCCGGCACTGCCGCGTACGGAACGGAGCAGATATGTCCACAGTTGCGGGCCGCGGAGGTTCCGTCCTCCGCCGCAAGCCCATCGAAGAGATCGACGACGAGAAGACCGGCAACAAGCTGTTCAAAAGCCTGGGCCTGTGGCAACTGACCGCCATCGGGGTGGGCGGAATTATCGGCATCGGCATTTTCACCCTCGCCGGCCTGGTGGCCAACGGTGGACCGGACGCTGCCCCGGTGGGTCCGGCCGTGCTGATTTCCTTCCTCGTCGCCGGTCTGGCCAGTGCGGCTGCCGCGCTTTCCTACGCTGAGTTCGCCGGCATGGTGCCGCGGGCCGGGTCCGCTTACACCTACGGGTACGTGGCTTTGGGGGAGCTGATCGGCTGGTTCATCGGCTGGGATTTGCTCCTGGAGTACACGGCCATCGTGGCGGTGGTCGCCATTGGTATTTCCGGGTACTTCACCGAGTTCCTGGCGGGCTTCGGTATCGACATGCCGGTGTGGATGCAGGGGACCGGTGACACCGTGGAGGGCGGTCTGATCAACCTGCCCGCCGCCGTCGTCTGCTTGTTCATCACCTTCATCCTGAGCCGCGGCACCAAGACCTTCGGCAGGTTCGAGCTGGTGGCCGTGGGGTTGAAGGTGCTGCTGATCCTGTTCATCGTCGGTCTTGGTTTCTTCTTCATCAACACGGACAACTACACGCCCTTCCTGCCCAGCGGATTCGGCGCCGTGTTCACCGGTGCCGCCACTGTGTTCTTCGCCGTTTTCGGCTACGACGCCATGAGCACTGCAGCAGAGGAAGCCAAGGACGGCAAAAAACACATGCCCAAGGCCATCCTGCTGTCCCTGGGCGTGGCCATGGTCCTGTACATCCTGGCCACCCTGGTGCTCACCGGGATGCAGAATTACGGGGACATCAGCCCAACGGCCGGGTTCGCGTCGGCCTTCCAGTCCGTGGGGCTGCCGGTCATTGCCACCGTCATTTCGGCTTTCGCGGTGCTCTCCATCCTGACCGTGATGCTCACGTTCCTGCTGGGCGTCACCCGGGTGTGGTTCTCCATGAGCCGGGACGGGCTGCTGCCGGGCTGGTTCGCCGGCACCGACCGGCGCGGCACTCCGCAGCGGGTTACCTGGATTGCCGGCGGTGCCTCGGCCCTGCTCGCCGGGTTCTTCCCCATCCGCGCCGTGGCCGACCTGACGAACATCGGCATCCTGGCCGCCTTTGTGGTGGTAAGTGTTGCCGTGATTGTGCTCCGCTACCGCCAGCCGGAAGCCCCGCGGGAATTCCGGCTGCCGCTGATGCCATGGATCCCGGCATTCGGGGTCTTGTCCTCCGGCTTCCTGATGCTGCAGCTGCACTGGGAAACCTGGCTGCGGTTCGCCATCTGGCTGGTGATCGGCATGGCCGTGTACGGGTTCTACGGCTACCGCCACTCCCTGCTGAACCCCAACAGTCCGCGGCATTCCCAGCTGCGCGCAGATCCCCAGCCAGGAAGCTGAGCCGGCGGGAAGCGCCCTTGTGGCCTCGGCGGTAAAAGCCCATCTCCCAATTCGGCCAAAAACGGCTATTATCTGCATAGGTCCAGATAGGGACCTTTAGTTGGGGAGAAAAACCGAAATGGGCAGTCAGTCTCAGGCCATGCCTTCCACCCGGAAGCGGTCGGCCATGCTCTACCGCCGGGCGCGCAGCGGTCTTGTACTGATCGGCGTCTTCTGGCTGTGGATGCTGTTCGGGGCTGCTGACCTGGTCGGCGCCCTGTTCGGTTCCCCCGTGCATGCCGCCCTGGCTGTCTTCGCGCTCGGTGCCCTCACCCTGATTTCGCTGCTTTTCCTGCCGATTTGCGTTGCCTACCTGGTGCTGAACCGGTCTGCCATGAAGGCCCCCGGGAAACCGGCGAACGCCGCCGAGCGGCACGAGGGCACCGCACCCGCTGCAGGCCTTGCCCCCGTGATCCGCATGATGCCCCGCCGAGCTGCTGAACGCGGCGCGGAGCTCACCGGCCGTGCTGCTGCGAAATGGCGGGACCTGGCTTCCTAGCCGTCTCTCCCCCGCACCGGCAGAAATGTCAGTGCCACTTGCCATGGTTTATCCATGAGCTCCTCCGCCGGCACCTCCGCCCTCTCCGCTGTTCCCACCACACCTGTCACCCACGCCCATTACCGCCGGGAACCGTACGTTCGGTGCACCACCCGCGGCGGCGGAACCGTGGACGGCAAGGCCGTGGCCTGGACCCGCACCCAGGTGCTCCTGCACTGGATTGACGACGACGGCGTGGCCCACAACCGCTGGGTACCGGCACCGGCGGTGCAGCGCATTCCCCGCGACGACTCCGCCTGGCGGGATCCGTACGACGATTTCCGTTTTTACTACAGCCCCTCCCCAGCAGCCGCCTGACCCTTGACGCAGGCGCTCCGGGAGGAGCTGATAGTTGGAATGGATTTCAAGCACTTTATCGAAACGGTCGGGGAGCTGGTGGACCTGGCCGGGGTTGCCGCCATAGTGCTGGGAGCCATTGCCGCAAGCGTTGCCGCCGTCGTCGCCTTGGCTCAAAGGAAGCCCCGGGTCTACGCGGATTACCGGCAGCGGCTGGGCCGCAGCATCCTGCTGGGACTGGAACTCCTCGTCGCTGCGGACATCATCCGCACCGTAGCCGTGACCCCCACGTTTGAATCACTGGGAGTGCTGGCGGTCATTGTGCTGATCCGGACCTTTCTGAGTTATTCGCTGCAGCTGGAGGTCACGGGATATCTGCCGTGGAAGCGCCCGCCCGGCGAATTATCGAATGTCAGCGAATAGTCCACCGAAACAGTTCCGTCCTTTCGGTCCGCAGGCCAGCAAGGGCCCCTTCGGTCTCGCCAACCAGCCCGGTCAGCAGGCCTACGCACCCCAGCCCTAAGTGCCCCGGGCATCCGATGCGCCCAAAGCACACCTGAACCGATCCAAGGCCACCTGGTTAGTCAGCGTCCGGAACACCAATCCACCCGGTGACAAGGCAGACCTGGAAAAATTGTTAGGCGCACCGAACTTTGAGTGTTAGGTTGCTGTCATGGCTCGTACAGTCCCTTCCCCAGAGACCGTTGTGCCGGACCCCGGCACCCGCTCGGCAGGACGGCCGCGCAATATCCTGTGGCTGCTCGGGCCCGCGCTCGTAGCCGGTGTGGCCTATCTGGACCCGGGCAATGTTGCCAGCAACATGACCGCTGGGGCCCGGTTCGGCTACCTGTTGGTCTGGGTGGTGGTAGTCGGCAACATCATGGCCTGGCTCATCCAGTACCTTTCAGCCAAGCTGGGCCTGGTCACGGGCCGCAGCCTGCCGGAACTGCTTGGTGAGCGGATCGGCCGGAAGCCCGCCCGCCGGCTGTACTGGCTGCAGGCCGAGCTGGTGGCCATGGCAACCGACGTGGCGGAGGTAATCGGCGGCGCCGTCGCCCTCTGGCTGCTCTTTGACTTGCCGTTGTTCCTGGGCGGACTGATTACCGGCATCATTTCGATTGTGGTGCTGCAGCTGCAGAACAGCGGCCGCCAGCGCGGCTTCGAATACGTCATTGTCACCCTGATGGCGGTGATCGTGGTGGGGTTCACGGTAGGGGTGTTCGTCAGCCCACCGGACGCTGGCGGGGTGGCCGAAGGCCTGGTCCCGCGTTTTGAAGGCAGCGAATCGGTGCTGCTGGCAGCTTCCATCCTGGGCGCCACCGTAATGCCGCACGCCATCTACGCACACTCGGCCCTGACCCGCGACCGGTTCCCCGGACGCACTGACACGCTGACCACCCCGCGGCTGATCAAGGCCACCAAGGTGGACGTCACCATTGCCCTGGCGGTGGCAGGGTCAGTGAACCTGGCCATCCTGCTGCTGGCCGCCAGCTCCCTGCAGGGAGTGGACGGGACCGACACGCTGCAGGGCGCGCATGCCGCCATTGCCGGGTCCCTGGGCGGAGTGGTGGCCACACTGTTCGCCGTGGGGCTGCTCGCGTCCGGGCTGGCGTCGACGTCGGTGGGCGCCTACGCGGGAGCGGAGATCATGCAGGGGCTGCTGAAAATCCGCATCCCGATGCTCTTGCGCCGCCTGATCACGCTGATTCCGGCCCTGGCGATCCTCGCCGTCGGCATCGATCCCACCTGGGCCCTGATCCTCAGCCAGGTCATCCTCTCCTTCGGCATCCCGTTTGCCCTGATACCGCTGGTCTGGCTGACCGCGCAGCAGGCGGTGATGGGTGTGCACCGCAACCACTGGTGGACCACGGCACTGGGCGTGCTGGTCTCACTGCTGCTGGTCACACTGAACGTCACGCTGCTGGTGCTGACCTTTACCGGCGCCTGAGCTGAGGAGGGCACCCGGCCCGGTACGTCCGGACTCCGGTACGTCCGGACAGGGCTGGGCCCGCATGCCTAGCCCTGCAGGGAGCCTTCCACCAGTGCGGTGGCAATGCTGTCCGCATCTTCCACTGCTGCCAAGTACCGCTCGGCGTCGAGCGCCGCCGAGCATCCGGTGCCGGCCGCGGTGATCGCCTGCCGGTACCGGTGGTCCACCGCGTCGCCGCACGCGAACACACCGTCGAGGTTGGTCTGCGTGGTGGGGGCGGCCACCCGGATGTAGCCGTTTTCGTCCAGGTCCACCTGCCCGGCCAGCAGATCGGTGCGCGGCGCGTGGCCAATGGCCACGAAGATACCGGTAGCCGGCACCTCCCGCGTGCTCCCCGTGACGGTGTCCGTCAGCGTCACTCCGGTGACTTTGTCCGTGCCGTGGATGGCGGTGACCTCGCTGTTGAACTCGAAGCGGATCTTGCCGTGGTCGCGGGCGCGCTGGGACATGATCCGCGAGGCACGCAGGGCATCGCGGCGTACGACGACGGTCACCGACTCCCCGAACCGGGTCAGGAACAGTGCCTCCTCCATGGCCGAATCCCCGCCGCCCACCACCACAATGGGCTGGTTCCGGAAGAAGAAGCCGTCGCATGTGGCGCACCAGGAAATGCCCCGCCCGTTGAGCTGTTTCTCCTCGGGCAGTCCCAGCTCCTTGTATACGGAACCGGTGGCGAGGATGACGCTGCGGGCCTTGTAGGTTTTCCCGCCTCCAGTGGCCACCCGTTTGGTGTGGCCGGCCAGCTCGACCGAGACGACGTCGTCGTACTCCACCACCGCACCGAACTTCTCCGCCTGCCGGCGCAGGTTTTCCATCAGGTCCGGGCCTTGGATGCCGTCGGCGAAGCCGGGAAAGTTCTCCACCTCGGTAGTATTCATCAGCGCCCCGCCAGCGGTGACCGAGCCGGCCAGGATGCGCGGCTTCAGCCCGGCCCTCGCCGCGTAGATCCCGGCCGTGTACCCGGCGGGTCCGGAGCCGATGATGAGGACGGAGTCGGTGGCCATGGGGTGTCCCTTCGCTGCGGCGTCGCGGGTTTCTTCAAGTCTGGCGGGGAACCGGTTAGGGTCGGAACCCCGGCCGCATATTCGCGCTGCCGGATCAGGCAAAGGAGCCGGCAGCGGCCGCAAGGACGGCGGCAGGGGAAGGTAAGTAGCCAGGTCCTCAAGACAGGTATTTTTGGTGTGAGCATGCACCCCTTTTTCGCCTGTTTTGGGGCCGGAATTGTCAGTGCCGGATGAAATCCTTGGGGCATGGATCAGCTCGGGAACACCGAACGGATAACCGAAGAAGCAGGGTATGTACACCAGTCGGCTAAAGGCCAGGCTGGTAAGGCGGATGCCTCCGACTCGGAGCGCACACTCGCGGTTTTCCGGGCAGATATCCGTGCTGAAGCGGCCGACGGCGGCTCCCGGTCCGGCGATTCTGCCGCAGGCGCGGATGCGGCCACCGCCTTTCCGGACGGGTTCAGCGGACTGCTGGCCCTGCAGAACCTTGAATCCTTTGACGAACAGACCACCTGCGATGTTTTGGCCCGCGTGGTCCATCTGGTTCGGTGGACGCAGGCACAGGAGGCCCGCCTGATCCACCATATGGAGGAACTCTTCCGGTCCGGTCTCTGCAAGGATTTGGGCCGGGAAGAAGCCGGGCAGGCGTTCAGCCTCGCGGCCTCTGAATGCGCAGCCATTCTGAACGTCCCGCAGACCACCGCGCAGGGGATGATGTTCGAAGCGGACAGGCTCTGCAGCACCCATACCGCCACCCTGGCCGGACTGGAAGACGGACGCTTCAGCTACGGGCACGCTCAAGTGGTGCTCGACCAGTGTGAGAACATTCCGGCGTCGGAGCTTCCCGGGTTCGAGTCCGAACTGCTGGGCAAAGCCGAGGGCGTAACGAGGAGCCAGTTCTGTGCCAAGGCCAGGCGGCTAAGGGAGCGCAAATACCCGGAGACTGTTCCTGAACGGCATCTGACTGCCTTCGATAAGCGGCGCGTCGTCCTGGACCGGGACGAGGACGGCATGTCGTGGCTGTCGGCGCATTTGCGGGCCGCGGAAGCCCAGCAGATCTACACGGCCTTGAGCACTGCAGCCCGCGGTGAACAGGCCGGCGGTGACTCCCGGACTGCGGACCAGCTGCGCGCCGATGTCCTGGCCCAGCTGCTGATGGGCGGCCTCGGCTCAGCCCCGTCAGGTGCACGAAGCGGAGCAGGCGGCGAAGGAGGCAGTGGAGCAGGCGGTCGAGCAGCCGACCGTGCAGGCGGTCGAGCAGCCGGCGGAGCGGGCGGTCGAGCAGCCGGCGGAGCGGGCAGTCGAGCAGCCGGCGGAGCGGGCAGTGGACCTGCCGATGCCGATCCCGACGCCTCAACAGTCCTGCCGCGGGCCGAAATCATGGTCCTGATCAACGCCGAAACCCTCTTTGGCGCCAACGAGGAGCCGGCTGAGCTCCACGGCTACGGTCCGATCAGCGCCGAAGAAGCCCGCCGACTGGCCCGCAACGCGGTGGGGTGGACAGGTCTGGCCCAGGATCCGAAGACAGGCGAAATCCTCGCGGTGGGCAGGCGCCGGAAAGTCCCCGCCGGGCTGGCCCGCTGGCTACGCGCCCGCGACGGGACCTGCCGGTTCCCCGGTTGCAGGGTTAGCACCGCCGTCACGGAAATAGACCACACCACCGACTGGGCAGACGGCGGTCCCACCGACCACGGAAACCTGGCGCACCTGTGCCGCCGGCATCACCGCTTCAAGACCCTGGGCTATTGGAAAGCCCACCAGCCAACACCGGGTGTGATCGAGTGGACCTCACCGGCCGGACGCACCTACCGCACTGATCCTTTCCTGGAAACCGAACGCCCCACCGCTGACCATCCAAGTGCGGAGCCTGCACCGTTCTGAGCCTGCGGGTTTCTGACTGGAGTCGGTTAGGCTTCCCGGATGACATCGTGGGCAGAAATCACAGACGCCGTGGGGGTAGCCCTGAGCGGGGACCGGGCCGAGGGCAAACGCCGTCTCCTCGAGTGCTGGGAGGGTACCGTTCCGGGCGAGCACGCCCACCGCTGCGTCCTGGCGCACTATCTGGCGGACACGGAAACTGACCTGGCAGCGGAAATCGCCTGGGACGAGGCCGCCTTGGCCGAGCATGCAGGCGTCAAGGACGAGGACCTGGTGCCGCTCGGCATCCCCTCCGCCCGCGGGTTTGCACCCTCACTGCATCTGAACCTCGGGGATGGCTATCTCCGCCGCGGCGAGCCCGAACCGGCACACCGCCACCTTGTCCTGGGACTCTCCTCCGCAGAGGTGCTGGACAGCGACGGCTATGGCTCCATGATCCGCGCAGGCTTGGAAAACTTGGCCCTGCGGATCGAGGCAGCCCGCTGACGGACGCGCCGAACGGATCCGTCAGCGGCCGCCGTCGTGCCTGCCGCCCCGTCGTGCCTGCCGCGCCCTCGAACCTGCACCGGCGTCGGACGCTGCTCAGCGAATGCGGGACCGGATCCGAAGCGCGGCCAGGACCGAAAAGACCACCACCATCGCCGCCAGGACAAACAGCACATATCCGGTGGGCACGGCCCAGTCCCCCACATAGGCGGTGATGCCGAAGAGACGCTCTACCTCCGCGACCGCCCCCGGCTGGTCCGTCACCGCATCCATGGGCCCTTCGGTCATTTCCTGGCGCACCACCATGGACGCCTGCATAAACGGCAGCGCGCTGACAAAGTTCCGCACACCCTCGGGAAAGGCACCCACCGGAATGTAGGACCCGGCTGCGAAACCGAGAATGGTGCCCACCAGCGTGGACAGAGCCGCGAAGGACCCCGGCGTGCGGACGAACGTCACCACAAAGCAGCTCAACGCCCCGAACGCAACACAACTGAGAACCAGATAGCCGTAGGAGCGGGCCACCTGCCCCACAGCGAGCACCACCCCGTCCACTAAGCCCAGGTAGGCCAGGCTCACGGCGAACACCACCGTGGTCATGATCAGCGCTATCGCTACCGTGGACAGCAGGTACCCCAGCACCAGCTGGCCGCGGCTGATGGGCGACACCAGGAAGTCGCGGAAGCGGCCGGTGGCGGTGTCGTCCACAATCACGTTCACGGCGGCAAGTCCGGTGGTGATAGCGGTGATGCCCACAATCCCGGCGAACATCCAGGCGTCCACGAAGCCCTTTATGTCCTCTTCGGCGGCTTGCGGAAAGCTCTCGGCCAGCCCCTGGGTCTGCTGGTTGCCCAAGAACAGGGTGTACAGCAGGAACAGGACCAGAGCCCCGAGGAGGGAAAAGAAGACGTTCAGCCGGTCCCGGAAGTACAGGCGCAAGTTCCGTCCGGTGATGTCCATAACTACGTTCATTCCGCTTCCCCCCGACGGCCGGTCAGGGCCAGAAACACATCGTCCATGGTGCCGTGGCGGAACTCGAAGTCCAGTACGTTTTCGCCGTGCCCGGCCAGCAGCTCCCGGGCAGTGTCGGAGCGGTCCACCGCCAGCCGGAGCACGTTCGACTCCTCACCCACGACGTCGACTCCGGCGCCGCGCGCGAGGAGCCGCAGTGCCTCCGGGTCGGCGGAGCTGATCGAGAGGATGCTGCGGCTGTACTTTGCCCGCAGCTCGGTGGGTGTTCCGTCCGCAATGATCCGGCCCTTCTCGATCACGCAGACCCGGTCCGCTTCCTCGGTTTCCTCCATGTAGTGCGTGGTGAGGAAAACGGTGAGGCCGTGGTTTTCCCGCAGGTCGTGGATGGTGGACCAGACCAGAGCACGGCTGGCCGGATCCAGGCCGGCGGTGGGTTCGTCCAGGAAAATGATCGACGGCGCGTGCAGCAGGGCGCGGGCAATGTCCACCCGCCGGCGCTGGCCGCCCGAATAGGTGCTGTAGCGGCGGTCAAGGAAGTCCTCCAATCCGACCATCCGGCTCAGCTCCTCGATGCGGGCATTGTTGGCCGCCTTGTCAGGGGAATAGAAGCGCGCCCTGGTCTGCAGGTTCTCGCGGCCGGTCAGGATGGGGTCCAGCATGGAGTCCTGGAACACCACCCCGATGGTTTCACGGACTCCGGTGCCGCTGCGCAGCACATCATTTCCGGCCACTTCCACCGTGCCGGAGTCGAACGGCAGGACCGTGGTGAGGCAGGAGATGGTGGTGGACTTCCCCGCGCCGTTGGCCCCGAGGAAAGCAAAGACGGTTCCGGCGGCCACTTCGAAGGACAGATCATCGACAGCGGCCACGCTACCGAAGCGTTTCGTTAATCCGCGTACAGAAATAGCGGGAGTGGTAGCTGCCAAAGGGTTTCCTCGGTTACTGGGGATCACAAAAGGGGAAATCGTCGAATTCCAGCGGGGTTACTGTGTTGGTTTCCCAATCCGACCGAAGTATCGCATAGGCAACCGATGCAACCCGGGAACCGTCCGCCGTCGGCCATGCCTGACGGTAATGGGCCTCCTTGACGAACCCGGCGCGCAAGAACGTTTTCCGCATGGCAATGTTGTCTTCCCGCGTCTGGCCTTCAAACCGGACACTGCCGGCGTGCCCGGTAAACACGAGCCCACAAAGCGCCCGCAAAATACCCGCGCCCCGGCCCTGCCCGCGGTGTTCCTCAGCCAGTCGGAGGTCGAACATCGGGTTTTCATCCTCAGGATCCTCAACGACCACCAGCCCCAGGTCCTGATTGCCATCCTGGATCCAGTACCCCTGCGCCGCCGTCGACCAGAAGTGCCCCTGCTGCACCCGGTCCCGTGCCTGCGCCGCGGTGGGCGCGGGGGACGCGTGAAAAGGAAACGTGTTGGAGGCCAGGAAAGAGGTAAGGACGTCGGCGTCGCCGGCGGTCATCCTGCGGAAGGTGAACGTCATGACCGCGAGTCTAGCCGGGGGGTTCCGTACGGCTAGAGCGCGCCGATGCGGTCCTGGTTCCCGGCTGCCGCCGCTGCCTCGACCTCTTCCTCCAGCTTGCGGCGCCAACCGCGCGGCGGAGGCCAGGAGATTCCCCACTCGGCAAGCTGCTGCTTGGTGAAACCACCGGAGGGCGTACGGGCTGCATCGATTTCTTCGCGGGTCGGCATGGCCAAATCATGACATGCCGGCGGGGCTGTGTCACCGAATGAAACGAACGTTTTGGGAGGTGATTTCCACGTCAGTTATTGACTATTCACCAAACACGGGCTAACCCCCGGAAATCCGCGGATTCCGGGGGTTAGCAGAACCCTGAGTATCACTCAAAAGATAGTATTAGGGACGTCCGGTACTGCCTAATAACCTTTTACGGGTGGGTGGTAACCATAATCAATTGCCAGCCTTCCGGGACCTGCTTTTGCAGGGCTTCCCGGGCGTCAAGAAAATTCTCGCCCTCCGCTTCCAGTTCCCGGGTTTCGATGGGGCGCATGATGCCAGTAACCTTCATGGTTCCAGCCTAGGCACCGGACACCGGGAGCGAAAACCGGTTGCCCTGTTGTGTCCACCACCCGGCGGGTCGCCAGCGGCCAGGATCTCGTGCTCCGTCCGGCCCTAAGCCTTGTCGTGCACGGTGATCGCATAGCCTTCCGGGTCGCAGAAAGTGAAGGTGGTGCCGAAGAGACCCCCGAAGGGCTCCTGAATCACAGGCGCACCGAGCGGCCGGCACGGCCGGAATCCGGCAGATCACTGCCCGCTGTACTGACCCCGAAGGCACGGATCACTTGGCACGTGCCGAAGCAGTGGTGGATACCGTGGACCGGCGGATGGTCTCCGGGCTCAGCGACGGGCAGGCCAAGGCACTGGCACAGGCACTGGGTGCCTGCATGGAGGCTTTGGAAGAGCCCTAGTTGTACTGACCCGGCTAGGACTGCAGCGAAGTGCCGGTTTCCCGAGCCAAGGCGGACAGGAGCTCATCCTGGAACGCTTCGTCATGGACTGCAGCGTGGGGCTGTTGCCGCTGCCGGTGATACCAGTAGCCGCCACTCGTGAGGGCTTCAGGTTGGTCGCTGGCGGCCAGCCATTCCTGGGTTTGATGGCCCAGCTCCAAATCATCCGGAGCACCGGGGCCGCCCATCCGCGTCGGCACCCAGCCGGGGTCCACCGCGTTGCTCAGCACCTCCGGCCGCAGGCGTGCGAGCGCAGCCGAGAAAGCGGTCACAAACAGCTTGCTGTCCGCGTAGGACCCGGGCCTGCCGCCGGACCAGTCCGCGCCGGCCAGGGACGGCTGTCCGGCGAAGTGGGAACCGCTGCTCAGGTACACGTGCCGCTGCGGGCCTTCCAGCAGCGCGGTAAGGAGATACGGCGCGACCGTGTTCACCGGCAGCACGGCCGGGCCCCTCCATACTCCGGCGTTATGGATCACCGAGTCCAGCGGCGCCCCGCTGTTCAATTCAGCAGCAACCTCCCGGACGGCGTCGCGGTCGGCAAAATCGCCCACCACAATCTCCGCCCCGCGGCTGACAAGGGGCGCCAGGCTGGCTGCACGGTCCCGGTTGCGTGCATGCACTACGACGTCGTGCCCCCGGGAGAGCAGCGCATCGGCGGCAGCGCGCCCGAGACCGTCGGCTGAACCGGTTACGAGGATCCTCATGGAACGCACCTTCCGCGAATACTGACCGTTTTCGGCAAACACTGACCACCGGCTGCTGGGGCTGTCCGGTTGCCAGGTTGCCGGGGTTGCCAGGTTGCCCGGTTGCCAGGATTACCAGGTTGCCCGGTTGCCCGCCCAACGCTGGCCGCCAGGGCCGCCGGCACTGCGCGAGGTATCCCCGTCCCCCCTGCCGCGTGAATCCCGCTCACGACTTTCCCGCTCACGACTTTCCCGCTCACGACTATAAGGACCACGGCAACCGGTGTCAGGAGGCCCCCGCGGAGGATCCCACCGAGTGGGGCTGCTGTGACCTATGGGGAAACACCGGCCCCACCGTTAACACTGCGTGGGAAGTTCCGCTCGCGGGCGGGCTGGCATACGAACGAAAGGGCAAAATTTACCGATTTTTGGCCCAGAATCGGTAAATTGTGCTTTTTCGTTTCCGGGGCGGACCCCACTGCCTCCGTCCCACCCCGAACCCGTAATCCCGATCCCGCAACCCCTGGCCCCGGGGCGCAGAAAAGGGGCCCGCTTCCCGGTAAACCGGGAAACAGACCCCTTCGAATCTGTGGAGCCTAGGGGAATCGAACCCCTGACCTTTTCATTGCGAACGAAACGCTCTACCAACTGAGCTAAGGCCCCAAACTGCACCGTACGGCGTCGGAACGACCAACATTTTTCCTGATCAACTCTGCCGATCAACCGACCCCGCTAGGCTACACCGATTCTAATCACGCCGTCGCGCAGCGGCCAAACGACCGGCACTCTTGGGATGTCCTGCCGGCGTCGTTACCGTGGGGCAATGGGTCCATCCGCACCGGCGGCCGGGACCTGCCAACGCACTGCGGAACGAAGGAGAATCCCATGGCCCTGATCACCGAAATGCTCAAGAACCATCCCGGCGGACCCCGCACTTCGGACCCCCGTAAACTCGCCGAATGTCTGCAGGCCTGCGCGGAGTGCGCCCAGGTCTGCAACGCCTGCGCAGACGCGTGTCTGGGCGAGGACATGCTGGGTGACCTGGTGGCCTGTATCCGCATTGACCTCGACTGCGCGGAGATCTGCGCGGTTACCTCGGCGGTACTGTCCCGTACCGCAGCGTCCGGCCCCGCAACGGCAACCCTGCTGCGCGCCTGCATGGCCGCCTGCGCCGCCTGCGGCGAGGAATGCATGCAGCACGCGTCCATGCATGAACACTGCCGGATCTGCGCGGAGGCATGCCGCCGTTGCGTCAACGCCTGCGAGGAACTGCTGACCTCGATGGGCTGAGTTGGTCCTCCGACAGGGCCCTAGGAACCTTCCGCGAGCACCAGGCCGCGCAGATACGCGGCTTGGCCGGCATGCTCCAGGCAGTCCGCCAGGATGCTCACCAGCCGCACGCCCAGGGTGACCGGCGGATCCCAGGCCCGGTCCACCACCTGGTCCAGGTCCGCCGCGGACAGTCCGGAAACAAACGCGGCAGTGCGGGAATGCACGTCGTCGTAGTAGCCCAGCAAAACCTCGGCCGAGGATACCTGCACCTGTGCCACCTGCTCGGAAGTGTGTCCGTAGCCGGTGTCTTCCACCGATAACGGCAGCCCCACGCGTTTCGCCCAGCCGTCCGCCGTCCAGGCCTGTTCCTGCCCGGCGGCATCGGCCACTTGGGCGTCCTCCACCCGGGCCAGATGCCAAATCAGCCAGGAAATGGAGTTTCCCTCCGGGTAGGGGCGGTGGTTCAGGGCCTTCGCGTCCAGGTCCTTCACCGTGCGCCGTACGGTGCCGGGCAGCCGGCCGAAGGCGTCAATCAGCAGATCACTTTGGTCCATGGTGGCAGGCTCCCGAAGGTCGGCGGCAGGGTGCGGCCATCCTTTCACGCCACCCCGCCGCCGGGAAGAGCCGGGGTTCGTGTGCGACAGCAGAAAAAGCCGGCCTAACCGGTGCGCCGGCACTCCGTCGGTCCTAAAATTGCCGGATGAGCTGGACTGACGAGCGGCCCGCATGGCTTCCGCCCATTCCGTCCCCGCACCGCGGCCTGATCCGGATCACGCTGGGCATGATCCTGGTCTGCGCGAGCATGCTCACCTGCCTGGTCATCGCCGCATTCGGCGCCCTGCTGAGCATGTACCTGCTCTGGCCGCTGGCAATCGGCCTGCTGTTGCTGATGTCCGGGCTGCTCAGCCGGCGCCGCGGCGCCTAGCGCCCCGGACCGCTCCGGAACCCCGGCGGCCCGCACGCTTCCGCGGCAACGGCCCGCCCCGGACGCAACGGCCGCTCCGCGGGGGTTAGGTTAGCTTTCTCTTGCTGGAAACCGCGGTGCCGGCGGGCTTACAACAGAGGCATGGTCACTGTTCGCATGAACCGAAGCCGCACCCTGATCCGGCGTTATCCGCTGGTGGTCGCCACCGTGCTGGTGGGGGTGGCGTTCCTCGTACTGCAGGCGGCCGGCGCGGGCACCGCCGCGGACTGGACGGGCGGCGTCTATGCCTGCGCAGTAGCGGCAAAAACCGGAGCGGGCATGATCCGGGACATCCGCGCCGGACGCTACGGGTTGGACATCCTGGCCGTAATCGCGATCCTGAGCACCGTCGTCGTCGGCGAGTACCTGGCCGCGCTGATCATCGTGCTGATGCTTACCGGCGGGGAGGCGCTGGAGGACTACGCCGCTGGCCGGGCCCGCCGGGAGCTGGATGCCCTGCTCACCCGGGCCCCCCAACAGGCGCACCGGTTTCCGGGCGGAAACACCCAGCGCGGTGCCGTGGATGTCCCGGCCACCGACGTGGTGCCAGGCGACCTGCTGCTGATCCGGCCCGCCGAGGTGGTTCCCGTGGACGGGATCCTGGTCTCCTCTGCCGCGGACTTCGACGAATCCTCACTCACCGGCGAATCCCTTCCCGTGGGCAGGCACGCCGGGGATCCGGTGATGAGCGGTTCCGTCAACGGTGCCCGCGCCGTGCTGCTGCAGGCCACGGCGACGACGACGGACAGCCAGTACCAGCGCATCGTGGCCCTGGTGGCCGAGGCCGCCGAGTCGAAGGCGCCGGTGGTCCGCTTGGCCGACCGGTTTGCGGTGCCCTTCACCGTGGTGTCGCTGCTGATCGCCTCCTTGGCCTGGGCACTGAGCGGGGATCCCGTGCGTTTCGCGGAGGTGCTGGTCCTGGCAACCCCGTGCCCGCTGCTGATCGCAGCCCCGGTCGCGTTCCTGGGCGGTATGAGCCGTTCGGCCCGCACCGGGATCATCGTCAAGGGCGGAGCCGTACTGGAACAGCTCGCCAAGGCCGGCACCGCGGCGTTCGACAAGACCGGAACACTCACCCACGGGCATCCCGAACTGGTGGAGGTCCGCCCGCAGCCCGGCTTCAGCGCCGAGGACGTGCTGGCCCTGGCCGCTTCCGCCGAACAGTATTCCTCCCATGTGCTGGCTGCCGCCGTGCAGCAGGCCGCTGCCGTCCGCGGACTGGAACCACACTCCGCCGCGGACGCGCGGGAAACGGCCACGAACGGTGTGGAGGCCGTGCTGGACGGGCATTCTGTCCGGGTGGGCAAGGAACGTTTCGTGGCCGAAACCGCCCCGGATACCCGGCCGGCAGACCTGCAGCCGGGCCAGATGGTGGTTTACATCGGCGTGGACGGACACTTTGCCGGCACCCTGATCATGAGCGATGCCGTGCGGGACAACGCCGCCGCGACCCTGCACCGGCTGGCGGAACTGGGCATCGGCCGCACGGTCATGCTCACCGGTGACAGTGCGGCGACCGCGGAGGCCGTAGCCGCGGGGCTCGGCATAACCGATGTGCGGGCGGGCCTGCTACCCGCCGGCAAGGTTGACGCCGTGCGGACGCTCGCGCCGCGGCCGGTGATCATGGTGGGCGACGGCGTCAATGACGCTCCGGTACTGGCGGTGGCCGACGTCGGCATTGCCATGGGAGCGCGCGGATCCACCGCCGCGAGCGAGTCCGCCGACGTCGTGCTGGTGGCGGATGACATTTCAAAGGTGGCCGACGCGGTTCAGATTGGCCGCCGGACCATGCGGGTGGCTTTGGGCAGCATCTGGCTGGGGATCGCGCTCAGCCTGGCACTGATGCTGACCGCCGCCTTCGGGTTCATTCCGGCGGTAGCCGGGGCATTGACCCAGGAGCTGGTGGACCTGGCCGCCATCCTCAACGCCCTGCGCGCCCTGCACGGCGGCCGGCAACTTCCGGGTACCGCCCGCGAAACGCCCTCCGCGGCGGACAGCGTCGCGGCAGCGCGGCCGAAGCCGGTCCCCCGGGCCGGCTGATCCGCCTAAGCCGGCTCAGCAGGCGCCGCTATGGCATTGCAAAGGTTCCGGGGGCAGGCTATTGAAGCGGGGGAACACCGCGTGCACGAACCGTCGGGGACCACACACAGGGGTGAGACGTGGATACAACCGAAAGCCCGGCCGCATGATCCCGCCAATGCTCGCCACCTTTGTGGTCCTGGCCCTGGCGGTAGCGGGCTTCATGACCAACCGGCTGCCCCTCGTGGTCGTCGCGCTCTTCGTTCCGGTGGCACTGTGGGCCACCGGAGTGCTTCCCCTCAACGAATCCCTGCAGGGTTTCAGCGACCCGATCACCCTGTTCATCGCCTCGCTGTTTGTGCTCAGCGAGGCCCTGGACGCCACGGGGATCACCGCCTGGGTTGGGCAGCAGCTGGAACTTCGCTCGTCGCTGAGCCGCACCGGCCTGCTCGTCACGATCATGGCTGCCGCCGCGCTCCTCTCCGCGGTCATCAGCATTAACGGTGCCGTCGCGGCGCTCCTGCCCGTGGTCGTCGTTGCAACGGCGCGGGCCGGGGTCATTCCCTCGCACATGCTCATCCCGCTGGCCTTCGCCGCCAGTGCGGGATCGCTGCTGACCCTTACGGGAACGCCGGTGAACATCATCGTCTCCGAGCTCTCCGCCAGCTCCGGAGGACGCGAGTTCGGGTACTTCGAGTTCGCGCTGGTGGGGCTTCCCCTCGTCGCCGTGACAACCCTCCTCGTTGTACTGCTGGGGCGAAGGCTCCTGCCGAAGCGTGCACCCGAGCAGCTGGCAAAGGCGGGCACCGACCCGCGGGAGCGGGTGCGGTCCTGGCGGGAGATGTACACAGCCGACCTCGACACGGAGCGGCTGTTCACGGGACGGCTGGGCGTGGTGGAGGTTCTCATCGCGCCCCGTTCAACACTGATCGGGCGCATCGTCAGTCCCGGCATGACCACGCGCGACGAGGACCTGGTGATCGTCGCCCTGCACCGCGGCGGAACCACCGCGGTGCGCCCCGACGCCCCCGCGCCTCCCGGCACGCTGACGCTGCGGGCCGGAGACTCGGTGCTGGTCCACGGCCCCTGGGATGCCCTGAACCGATACGTCCAGTCCTCCGATGTCATCGCCGTCGAACCTCCGCATACCCTCCAGCGGGGAGTGCCGCTGGGCCGCGGATGGCGCCGCTGCCTCGCGGTGCTGTCCGCCACGATCGCGCTGCTGGCCACCGGGCTCATCCCGCCGGTGATCGTGGGGCTCCTCGCCGCGGCTGCCCTGGTGCTCCTTGGAGTGGTGACCGTACCCCAGGGGTTTCGGGCTATTTCGTGGAACACGGTGGTCCTGATCGGGGCGCTCATCCCGCTGTCCTCCGCGTTTGTGTCCTCGGGTGCCGCGGATGCGATCGCTTCGCTGGTGCTGAACTCGACCGGCAGCATGTCCCCGCACCTCGCCCTCCTGGTGATCTGCGTTCTCGCGCTCATCCTCAGCCAGTTCATCTCCAACGTGGCCACCGTGCTCGTGATGGGACCCGTAGCAGTGACTTTCGCCCAAACGCTCGAGGTCAGCGTGCTCCCGTTCATGATGGGGCTCAGCGTGGTCGGGGCAGCAGCCTTCCTCACTCCCATCGCAACCCCTGCCAACCTCATGGTGATGCAGCCGGGCGGCTACCGTTTCGGCGACTACTGGCGCCTCGGGCTGCCGCTCTCCTTCGTCTTCCTCGCCGCCGCGGTGCTGTATGTGCCGCTCATCTGGCGGTTCTGATCCCGGCGGAGCCGGGAACGGGGATAATGGTCAGTGGTCCGGCCGGCAGTGCCGCTCCGCTGACGGTAATCAAGGATTCGACGCTAGGGGTATGTCCATGACGCTGATCGACAACGCGGTGTACGTGGACGGCAAGCGTGTCCACGACCCGGACAACCTGGATGAGACCTTCGAGCTGACCCGAACCTCCGACGGCATGGCCTGGATCGGCCTGTACCGCCCGGACGAGGTGGAGCTGCTGGCCGTCGCCGAGGAATTCGGCCTGAACCTGCTCATTGTCGAAGACGCCCTCGCCGGACACCAGCGTTCGAAGCTGGAGCAGTACAACGACCAGCTGTTTGTGGTGCTGCGCCCCGCCCGCTACCTGGACGACGTCGAACGGGTGGAATTCGGTGAGCTGCACCTGTTTGTGGGCCCGAACTTCGTGGTCACCGTGCGGCACGCCGAGTCCCCGGACCTGGCCCGGGTACGCAAACGGGTGGAGCAGGAACCGGATCTGCTGGCCCTGGGGCCGCAGGCCGTGCTGTACGCAGTGCTGGACCAGGTGGTGGACGAATACGCGCCGGTCGCTGCAGGGCTGGAAAACGACATTGACGAGATCGAAGACCAGCTGTTCAGCGGCGACGCCGAAGTATCCCGCCGCATCTACGAACTGTCCCGTGAGGTCATCCAGTTCCAGCGCGCCATCTCCCCGCTGCAGACCGTGGTGGGGGAACTGCGGCATGCCGCAGACCAGTACGGGGTTCCGCCCGAACTGCGGGACAACCTCGGCGACGTCCTGGACCATGTGCTGCGCCTGATCGACCGGGCCAACGCGTACCGCGCCATCCTGGAAAACGCGCTGACCCTGTCCTCCACGCTGGCCTCGAACCGGCTGGCCGAAACCAGCATTGAGCAGAACGAACAGGTCAAGCGGATTTCCTCCTGGGCCGCCATCCTGTTCGCTCCCACCCTGGTGGGCACCGTGTACGGGATGAACTTCGACAACATGCCCGAGCTGTCCTGGCAGTTCGGCTACCCGCTGGCACTGCTGGGGATGCTGGTCACCGGCATCGTCCTGTACCTGACCTTCAAACGGAACAAGTGGCTGTGACGCGCCGCCTGCCGGTTCCGGCCCTCTTGTCCGTCCTGCTGCTGCCCGCGCTGCTGCCGCTCGCGGCGTGCGGGGACGTCGCAGGCAGTACTTCCCCGGACGACGGCGGTGCCACCCCGGATGCCGACGTCACCGGGGCCTGGGGCGACACGGCCAACACCGAAGCACCGTCGCTGGACTTCGATCCCAACGGGCGGGTCAGCGGAACCGACGGCTGCAACCGGCTGATGGGCCACTGGAGCGTCAAAGGCAACCGGGTCACCATGCAGGACATGGCCTCCACCATGATGCTCTGCCACGGCATCGACACCTGGCTTTCCGGCGGTGCCGCCGCCGACGTGGACGGCGACACCCTGCGGATTTATGACCAGGCGGGCACCGAAATAGGCGTCCTGGAGCGCCCGAAGCCCGGGTCCTAGCGCGGACGCCGCTTGGCCGCGGTCTCCACATGCAGGTCCGTGCCCCGGGTTTCCTTCACCATCGAAACTGCCGCGAAGGAAATGACGCACAGCACCATGATGTAGAGGCCGATGGCCGGGGACCAGCCCGTCCCGTTCAGCAGTGCCTGGGCAATGGTGGGCGCGAAGGCACCGCCCAGGATGGCGCCGAGGGCGTATCCGATGGACACCCCCGAGTAGCGCACCCGGGCCGGGAACATCTCCGCATACAGCGCGGACTGCGGCCCGTAGGACAAGCCCAGGCCGATGGTCAGCACAAAGATCGCCACCGCAAACAGGACAATGTTGGTGGTGTCGATCAGCAGGAACATCGGCACCGACCACAGGAACACCCAGACGTAGCCAAGCTGGAAGGTGCGTATCCGTCCAATCCGGTCCGAGAGGATGCCTCCGTACAGGGTGAAGATCAGCCAGCCGAAAGAGCCCAGGGTGGTGGCCAACAGCACCGAGGGGCGGTCCATGCCAAGCCCGCCGCCGCCGTCGGGATTGGGCTTGCCGCTGGCATAGGAGGCGAAGAACGCGATGACCAGGTAGCCGGCCGCGTTGTTCGCCACGAAGATCAGGGCGCTGAGGATGACCTCCCGGCTGTTGTGCCGGAACAGCTGCCGCAGCGGGGCGGAGGACTCCTTCTTCCGCTCCTGGATTTCCTTGAAGATTGGGCTTTCGGACACGGAACGGCGGATGACGTAGCCCACGGCAATCAGCACCACGGAAAGCAGGAACGGAATACGCCAGCCCCAGCTTTCGAACTGGTCCTCGGTGAGGCTGGTGCTCAGCACGTACATCACGAAGGTTGCCAGGATCATGCCGATGGGTACGCCAATCTGCGGATACGCACCGAAGAGCCCGCGCTTGGCCACCGGGGCGTGCTCCACGGACAGCAGGGCAGCTCCGCCCCATTCCCCGCCGGCGGAGAAGCCCTGCAGGATGCGCAGCAGGATCAGCAGGATCGGGCCGGCGATACCGATCTGCGCGTAGGTGGGCACCACCCCGATCAGGGCGGTGGAGGCGCCCATCATGATCAAAGTGAACACGAGCATCTTTTTCCGGCCGATCCGGTCCCCCAGGTGCCCTGCGACAATGGCTCCCAGCGGACGGAACAGGAAGCTGATGCCGATGGTGGCGAAGGAGACCACCTGGCCCAGCGGGCCGTCATTGATGGGACCGAAGTACAGCGTTGCCAGCACCAGACCCGCGGCCTGGGCGTAAATAAAGAAGTCGTACCACTCGATGGTGGTGCCAACCAGCGTTCCGGCGAGGACTTTGCGTTCCTCCCGGCTCATCCGGCCGGCGGAAGGCGCGGCGGAGGCGGCGTTGACGCTCATCTGAAACTCCATTGTTCGAGACGGACAGTGTGGTGCGACGGACCCCGATTTGAGACCCTTGCTGCAGGAATCCGGTTGCACGCATCCTAAGCCCAGCCCGGATGCAACCGGCAGAGCCCTGCAGGACCCGGGCGAGTCACGGAAGGTCCTCATGTCCACCGCCCTGCCGCCACCGCCGCCGGCGGAACCGGCACCCACTGTCCTGGGCCTGCCGTTCACCGGCCGCTGGCTCACGCAGAACAGCCCGGCGAACCGCGTCCCCAGCCACGGCACGGACCTGTTCGGAACTACCTATGCCATAGATTTCGTGGCCGTGGACGGGCATGGCCGGTCCGGTCCGCCGGGCTGGCGGGCATTGTTCGCCACCGAGGCGCCGGAAGATTTCCGCGGGTTCGGCACACCGGTGCTGGCGCCGTCGTCGGGCACCGTGGTCTCCGTGCACGACGGCGAGCCCGACCACGAAGCGCGCCGCTCGCAGCCCGCGCTGCTCGCCTACGCCCTGACGCAGGCGGGCCGGGTGCGGCAGGGACCGAATGCCATTGCCGGCAACCACGTGGTCATCGCCCTCGCCCCCGACGGCCCGTATGTGCTGCTGGCCCATCTGCGCCGGGGATCGATTGCCGCCGTGCCGGGCGCCTTGGTCGCCGAAGGTGCACGGATCGGTGGATGCGGGAACTCCGGCAACAGCACCGAACCGCATGTCCACCTCCAGGTCACGGACTCAACGGACTGGTCCGCCTGCCGCGGCCTGCCGCTGGCGTTCCGGCATCCCGACGGCGGTCCCGGGCCGTGGCTGCCGCGCAACGGCACGGTCTTCAACGCCTGGTGATTGCACGGATTACCGGAGGCCGGAATATGCGGGCACCGTCACGGGTTTGCCTCTAGGGCACGCAGGGCCAGAATGGACTTCGGCCTTTTCCGACACCACTATTCCGAACGGCAGCGACGCACCTTGAAAAACCTCTCCCCGGACACCGTCAGGCCCTGGCCTGCCCTGTGGTCCCTGGTCATCGGATTCTTCATGATCCTGGTGGACTCCACGATCGTTAACATTGCCACCCCGGCCATCATGGAGGACCTGGGCGCCGGCCTGGACAAGGTCATCTGGGTGATCAGTGCCTACCTGCTGGCCTACGCCGTGCCGCTGCTGATCACCGGCCGGCTCGGTGACCGCTTCGGCCCGCGCCGCGTCTACCTGATCGGCCTGGTGGTCTTCACCCTCTCCAGCCTCTGGTGCGGTTTTGCGGGCAGCGTTGACGGGCTCATCCTGGCCCGTGTCTTCCAGGGCTTCGGCGCCGCACTGATGACGCCGCAGACCATGTCCGTGATCACCCGGATCTTCCCGCCGGAAAAGCGCGGCACCGCCCTGGGCCTGTGGGGCGCCACGGCCGGCGTCGCGACCCTGGTCGGGCCGATCCTCGGCGGCGTCCTGGTGGACGGCCTGGGCTGGGAATGGATCTTCTTCATCAACGTCCCCGTGGGCATTGTGGGCTTCATCCTCGCCTACCGGCTGGTACCGAAGCTCTCCACCTCAGTGCACCGCTTCGACTACCTGGGTGTCCTGCTCAGCGCCGCGGGCATGTTCGCCCTGGTCTTCGGCATCCAGGAAGGCGAAAGCTACAACTGGGGCACCATTGCCGGTCCCATTTCGGTCTGGTCGCTGATCATTGCCGGCATTGTGCTGCTGGCCCTGTTTGTCCTCTGGCAGCGCCTGAACCGGGCCGAGCCGCTGCTGCCCCTGAAGCTCTTCCGGGACCGCAACTTCTCCCTGGCCAACATCTCCATCACCGGTATGGGCTTCGCCGTGACGGCGTTCTCCCTGCCGCTGATCCTCTTTGCGCAGAACGTGCGCGGCCTCAGCCCCACGCAGGCAGCCCTGCTGCTCGCCCCCATGGCGGTGCTGTCCGGTGTGCTGGCCCCGCTCGCGGGCAAGACCGTGCAGCGCGGCAATCCCAAGTTCATCGCCGTGTTCGGCTTCGCGGCCATGGCGGCGTCGCTGATCTGGCTCGGCGCCCTGCTCAGCCCGGATGTCCCCTACTGGCAGCTGGTCCTGCCGATGCTGCTGATGGGCCTGGCGAACGCCTGCATCTGGCCCTCCGTATCGCTGACCGCCACCCGCAACCTGGCGGCCAACGTCGCCGGTGCCGGGTCCGGCGTCTACAACACCACGCGCCAGTTCGGTGCGGTGATCGGCAGCAGCGCCATTGCTGCGATCATGCAGTCCCGCCTGACCGCGCACCTGGGCGGCGGGGCGGCCGACGGCGGCACCGCACCTGCCGCGGGCGCGTTCCCGGAGGCGCTGAAGGCCGGCTATTCCGAGGCCATGGGCCAGTCGCTGTACCTGCCGGCCGCTGTGATTGTCGTGGCGCTGCTGGCGTCGCTGTTCTACGCCAAGCCGGCTCCGCACCTCACCTCTGCCGGGGCCCGCAGCGCGAAGAGTCCCGCAGAGAGTCCCGCAGAGAACACTGTCGCCTAGCGTTCCGCTTCTGCTGCCGGTTTCGGTTTCTGCTGCCGGTTCAAACCCGCAGCAGAAACGTAAACCGGCGGCAGAACCTCCGGGGTACGCTCGCCCCATGACTATGGTTTCCAAGTTCTTCGCCGGGGTGCTCTTGGCCAACGCTGTACCGCACGGCGTCAGCGCCGTGCAGGGCCGGCAGTTTCCATCACCGTTTGCCTCGCCGCCCGGCGTAGGCCTCTCCGGTCCGGTAACCAACGCCGCCTGGAGTGCCGTCAACGCCGTGGGCGGCGCCGCGCTGCTGGGCCGGGGCGGACTGGACCAGCGGAACCGCGCGGCCGTGACCGCCGGAGCCGTGGCGATGGGTTTCTTCCTGGCGCATTACTTCGGGAAGAACAGCAGCCATTCTGCAACCGGGACCGGCACCGGCGCGGGCACCGGCGCCGACCCCGTACCCGGGCCCGGGCCGGCGGCCGGCTAGACCGTACCCCTGCCGGCGGGCCCGGCCGCGGTGAGCAGCAGCCCGGACCGCGGGATTGAGGGCAGCTGGGACAGCGAGATGCTCAGGTCCTGCGCCGGAACCCCGTACCCGCCTTCGGCCAACAGCCGCACGGCGGTTTTCACCAGTTCCAGGGTCAGCCCCTCCCCCGGGCAGCGGTGGGCCGTGGACACCTGCCCGGCACCCTGCGGCACCAGCCGGTAGGGGTTGTCATCCCAGGTGCGGAACCGTTCGGGGCGGAAAGCCTCCGGATCCGGCCACAGCCGGGAATCGTGGTTGGTGCCGTAGATATCCAGCATCACCCAGGAACCTGGCCGGAAGTCGTGGCCGTTCCAGGAAAAGTCCTTCAGCACAGTGCCGGCGATGGCCGGGAAGAACGGATAAAAGCGCCGGACCTCCTGCGCAAACGGCTCCAGGTCGGCTCGGTCCTCGTCGCTGCCGCCGGCGAACTGCTGCCGCCACTGCGGGTGTTCCACCAGCGCCGTGCCGGCGAAGGTGATGAAGCGGGCCACGGCCACAATCGGGCGCAGCACGTTGAGCAGTTCCACCGCAGCAATGTCCACCGGCAGCAGCTGCCCCTCCGGGTCCCGGTGCCCGGCTACCAGGCCGGCGGCCGACGTCGGCGACACCTCCAGCGAACCGGAGCGGATGGCGCTGACGATTCCCTGCGCCCATCTCTCGGTACTGCGGCGGCGCAGCTGCGCCCACCAGTTGGCCGGGCCGAAGGACCCGGCCTGGTCCACCATCAGGCCGAACTCGGCGGCCCGCCGGTCCACCACGGCGTCGGGCTGCGGGATGCCGGCCCATTCGCACGCGGCGGCGGTAAGCATCCAGCGGGATTCCTCGTGCAGCACCACGGGTTTCCCGGACCAGCCGGCGGTGCGGCGGCACCACACGTCCTCAAAGATGGAGCCGATCCGGGCAATGGACTCCGGTGCCATCATGGCCGTGAACATAGCCTTGCGGTGATGATGCGCGGCGCCGTCGAGCGTCTGGACGCTGCCCTTGTCCTGGAGCAGGTGCACCACAGTGGGCGGCAGGGCGCCCTTGCGGCTGAACCGGTCGCCGTCGTAAAAGATCTGCGCCGCTTCGGCACCGCGCATGCAGTACACGGGGCGGCCGGCAATCCGGGTCCGGAACAGGTCGGTGCCCAGGCGGTCGCAGCGGGATGAAATGAACGTGTAGCCCTCGCGCAGGAAGGCCAGGGAGCTGTCCGGTGCGGGCAGTTTCGGAATCAAAGGACGTCCTCGATAGTCAGGGTGCTTTGTTTCCCAGCCTACCGAGGGGCCCGCCGCGGCGGGAATCAGCCGGTGCGCGGCTTGCCCGGCTTCCCCGGCGGTGCCCGGGCACGGCAGGACCGGGCGCCGTGCTGCCGCGCCCGGTTCTGCCGGTCATGCCGCCCCCGGGGCCGCTACTCCTTCTTGAGCTTGTCCTGCGCGCTGCCCGCTGCCTTCTCCACGGTGTTGGGCACCTCCGTGGTGCCGTAGAACCGTACATCGGGGTGGGTGGGCGGCGGCATGGGGGCCGATGTCGTGGGTCCGTCGTGGTAGCTGAACTCACCGTGCCCGTCGGGGGTGGGGCCCTTCGCCCAGGAGCCCTCGGACGCATGCTGGCCGTCGGAGAAGTTCAGGTACTGGTAGGACACCTCCCGGTATTCCTTGCTCAGCGGGAAATTGCTGGGGACCGGAAGCTGTTCCATGTTCTCCGCCTGAAGTTCCAGGGCCGCGGTGGTCCACTGGTTCTGATGCATGGTGTCCCGCGCCAGGAGGAAGGACAGCAGGTCCCGGATTCCGTGGTCATCGGTCATGTGATAGAGCCGGGCCACGGCAAGGCGGCCCTGCATCTCGATGTTGGCGTTGGAGGTGAAGTCGGCCAGCATGTTGCCGCTGGCCGTGACGAAACCGCCCGTCCACGGGTTGCCGTTGCTGTCCACCGGGCGGGCACCCGCACCGGCAACAATCGCGTGCTGCACGTCCATGCCGCCCATCACTGCCGCTACCGTCGGATCGGATTGGACGGCGTCATTGGTAATTCCCAGCGGAGCCTTTTCCAGCAGCTGGGCAATCATGATGGCAAGCATTTCGACGTGGCCCATTTCCTCTGCGGCGATGCCGTAGAGCAGATCCCGGTATTTGCCCGGTATATGGGAGTTCCACGACTGGAAGCCGTACTGCATGGCCACAGTGATTTCACCGTACTGGCCGCCCAGGACCTCCTGTAGCTTCCGGGCATAAACGGCGTCTGGCTTGTCCGGGGTGGACTTGAACTGGAGTTCCTGTTTATGGAAAAACATGCAATTCCTCCGCACCTTGGGGACCGCCGCGCGAGACAGAACCCGCATGTCGGGAGCCGCGGCCGGTCACGGTGGTCCCAACGTAGACCGATGGCCGGAGGCATGGAAGAGCAAAGCGGACGCTGCCCGCCCCGAAAAGTGAAACCGTCCGTAGAGACCGGGTAAACCGGTTCCGGGCAGGTAGTGTGCTTGCCATGGTCTCCCCGGAACATCCCGAAACCCCTGCCCCGCCGGCTTCCGGCATCTCCGGCGACGGCGCCTCCTCCGCCTCCTCCGCATCCGGCACCGCCGCGGCCGGCGCCAAGGTCGACGTGAGCGACGACTTCGCCGTCCGCCGCCACACGCTGCCCTCAGGCCGGGAATACACCACCACCGCCGGCCGGCTGGTGTTCCGCAAGGAAGAGGTCAAGGACGGCAAGTCGGACGGCTTTCGGCCCAAGGCGGAAATTTTCATGGTCGCCTACACTGCGGATGCTCCCGAGACCGGCCCCAACCGCCGTCCGGTGGTGTTCGCTTTCAACGGCGGGCCCGGGTCCGCCTCGGTCTGGCTGCACATGGGCCTGCTCGGTCCGCGGATGGTGGTTTCCGGCGACGCCGGTGCGCTGGCTCCGCCGCCGTTCGGCCTGGTCGACAACCCGGACACCCTGCTCGAGCACGCGGACCTCGTGATGATCGACCCGGTGAACACCGGCTTCTCCCGCGTAGTGGACGGCAACGACGCAGGCGAGTTCCACGGCTTCGAAGAGGACCGGGACCTGGTGGCGGAGGTGATCCGGCTATGGACCACCCGCAACAACCGCTGGCTGAGCCCCAAGTACCTTGTGGGCGAGTCCTACGGCACCCTGCGCGCCGTCGCTGTGGCGGGGAAGCTGTTTGATGCTTACGGTTTGGCGGTCAACGGCCTGGGCCTGGTCTCCACCGTGCTGAACATGGCGACCCTGGATTTCGCGCCGGGCCGGGACACGCCTTATCCGCTGCATCTGCCCACGTACGCCGCCGTTGCGCACTACCACGGCCGCCATCCCGGCCGGGAGCTGGCCGACGTCGTGCGGGAAGCCGAAGAGTACGCGTCCGGGGACTACGTGCTGGCCCTGCACAAGGGGTCCCGGCTGGGCGCGCAGGAGTACGACGACGTCGTCCGCCGGCTCGCGGAAATCACCACCCTGAGCGAGGGGTTCATCCGCCGCACCAACCTGCGCTGGGACTACTCCATGTTCTCGGCCGAGCTACTGCGGGAAGAGAACCTGGCGGTGGGCCGAATCGACGGGCGGTTCACCGCGGCGCCGGCGCACCAGCAGGACTGGATCAACTGGGACGATCCGAGCATGACGGCAATCAACGGTCCCTACTCGGCAGCGGTCAACCACTATCTGCGCGCCGAACTGGGTTACGAGAATGACCTGCCCTACGAAATCCTTACCGGCCGGGTCCGGCCTTGGAGCTACAAGAGTTTCGAGGGCGTCCCGGTGGATGTCACCGGCACCCTGGAACGGTTGCTGGTGCACATTCCGGCGCTTCGGGTGCATGTGGACTACGGCTATTACGACGGCGCGACCCCGCATTTCGCCGCGGAATACGTGTGGGCGCACCTGCGGATGGACGACGCCGCCCGGGCCCGGTTCAGCCACCACTACTACGAGGCCGGGCACATGATGTACGTGAAGCCCGAGTGCCGGGTGGATCAGCTGCGGAACCTGGCGGAATTCGTGACCGCGGCGGAGTAGTCGGGGCGGGGGCAGCGGGCCTCTAGGCCTCGGGCTTGCGGAAAAGTGCGGTGAGTAGGAACGGTTCTCCAAACAAGGGCGAGTCTTTGCCCTGGGGAATCATGGGCCGAATCGCGATCTCTTCGAAGTCCTCGAAAATCCAGCGGAGATCTGCCGGGCTGAAGGCCATGCCCGCCTCGAACTGTCCGTCCCGGTACAGCTGGTCATCGGGGAGCTCGGATCCCATCTGCCCGCTGGCGAAACAGGCCAGGCCGAAGTAGCCGCCCGGGGCTAGCGTGCGCTCAAGCAGCTGCAGGTAGCTGATCCGCCGGTGCGGCGGAAGATGGTGGAGGCAGCCGGAATCGTAGACCAGTCCGTAAGGTCCGGGGATTGCCTCCGGCGGGAGCGTAAACGCGTCGCCACAGGTGAAAGCGACGTCGAGATTCCGGTCCCGGGCCCGTTCCTTCCCCCACTCGACCGCGGTGGACGAGAGGTCCACGGCGTCGACAGTGCAGCCCTGCTCCGCGAGGAACAGGGCGTTGCGTCCCGGTCCAGAGCCCAGATCCAAGACTCGGATTGGTGCATGCAGGGTGTTCCGGACCAGTGCGGCAAGGTTTTCATCCGGTTTGTCCGCGAAGAACGGGACCGGACGGCTCCGGTCGGAGTAAAAAGAGTTCCACCATGCTCCCCCGGCCGTTTCGGTCCACCGCACTGCGTCCTGGACAAACAGGCCGTCCATCAAGGTGAGGAGGTCCTCCACTGCCCGGAGACGGCGGTTGATCCCGGGCTCATTCATGTCCAGAGCCTACTGGTCCATGCTGCGGCGCGGGAAGGGCGCTGCCGCCTGGGAAGGGTGCTGCCGGCACCGGTACTGGCTGGCCGCCGTCGTCGACCTAGCGGGTGGCGAAGTGCACCCAGACGCCCGCACCCCAGATACCGCCGGCGGTTAGCGCCAGCGCGAGTTCGGCCAGGATGCCGATCCCCATGGCCTTCAGCGTAGCCAGGCTGGAGGACCAGGCGGTGCGCAGGTCCCGCTGGCGCAGCCACTCGCTCAGCAGCAGGCCGACGGCGAATCCCACGAACAGCCCGACGGCCGGGATGGTGAACATACCCACGACGCCCAGCACCACACCGGCGACGATGGAGCGGGTGGGGATTTTCCGTTCCTTCAGCTGCCTCCCGGTGAGGAACGTGCTGGCGAGCATGCCGGCGACCAGCAGCACCGCGCCGATCCCGAAGGTCCACCAGCCAGCCGGGCTCTGCACGCCGTAGGCCCAGCCCAGCAGGGCAATGATGATCAGGATGCTGCCGGGAAGCACGGGCACCACAATGCCGGTCAGCCCCACGGCGATCACCAGGGCTGCGACGAGGGTTATCAGAAGGTCGGGATCCATGGCACCAGTCTTCCACCGGTTTCGGGCCACCTGCGCATTTCGGCATCGGGGTGGTTTGGCGTCCGGTTTGGGATTCTGCTGCCAGTTTGGGCTTCTGCTGCCGGTTTGAAGTGGCAGGGAATTCCCAAACCGGTCGAATTTCCCCAAAACGGAGCGAAAACGGAGTGATTCGGCCGCCCGGTGCGCCCTGACTCTGTGGAACGCGCCGCCGCGACGTTCATAGTGCAGCAGATGCTCCTTCGGGACCGGCCAGGCCGCATCTGCTGCCCACTGAATGGGCTTGGCGGGCTTGCGGACAGGTTCACCGGGTGCCGCGACGGGATGCGGGCGGGTTCACCGGGGTAGGTCATGTGCCCGGGACGTGTTGCCGCCAGCCTGGGATTCTGCCGCCGGTTTGG
The DNA here is from genome assembly GCF_030142075.1 of Arthrobacter sp. zg-Y20. Taxonomy (NCBI): domain Bacteria; kingdom Bacillati; phylum Actinomycetota; class Actinomycetes; order Micrococcales; family Micrococcaceae; genus Arthrobacter; species Arthrobacter sp. zg-Y20. The sequence goes on from NZ_CP126241.1 coordinate 3,207,384, forward strand.
GAATCCGCCGCCGGTTTGGGAATCCGCCGCCGGTTTGGGAATCCGCCGCCGGTTTGGGATTCTGCTGCCAGTTTGGGAAATCCCTCCGCTGCGCAGTGGCAGGGAATTCCCAAACCGGTCGAATTTCCCCAAAACGGAGCGATTCGGCGGCCCGGTGCCCGGAAATTCCGCAAACTGCCCGCCACGTCGGGTGGAGAAATTAGTAAGGATGCTTATATGGTGGCATCTTCAGCCCGAATCACCGGACGGAAAACAGGAGATGCAGTAATGAGCACCGAACCAGGGAACACCTCTAACGCTTCCGCGGCCGGCCGCGGCGCCGGTGACGGCGGTCCGATGCGGGACCGCTCAGACCGGCCCACTGCCGATGACGCCGCCCGCACTGCCCCGGAACACCGCACCGAAGATACCGGCACCAGGGTGATCCGCACGGACTCCGTACCTGCAGCCGATCCGGTTGAGGGTACCGGCCGCCGTACGGGCAGCCACACGGCCCAGCCCGCGGACGGATATGAGGAAACGCGGGTTGCACCGGCCGCTTCGAATGAGCACCCGACCGCTGGCCACACCGCCGACGAGAACACCCGTACGCGCGCGGTCCCCGCCACCGAGGAAACCGCCACGCGCGCGGTCCCCGCGACGGACTCCCGCCACGCCGAAGACACCCGCACGCGGGTTGCCCCGGTAACGGCCAGCCGGGACCTCCCGGAGGAGACGGACCACAACCGGCACACCGACCGCGCAGACCGGGATGTACGCGACGCCCACGGCACCCGCCACGACGACGCCGACCGTGACGGCGTGGTCCGCGAAGCTGCCCTCCCCAACCGGGAAGCACTGCTGGCCCGGGAAAAGGAGCGCTTCGGCGGCATGAAGTTCGGCTCGGCCTTCTTCGGCTGGCTGACCGCCACCGGCATGGTGGTGCTGCTTTCGGCACTGGCCGCGGCTATCGGCGCCGCCATCGGCCTCTCCGCTGAAACGAATCTGGGTGCGGCACTGGAATCAGCCGCCGCCAACCAGTCCGCGGGCATCATCGGCGCCATCATCATGCTTGTGGTGCTGCTGCTCTCCTACTACGCCGGCGGCTATGTGGCCGGCCGGATGGCACGCTTCAACGGGCTCAAGCAGGGACTCGCCGTCTGGCTGTGGGCACTGATCGCCGCCGCCGTCGTCGTCATCCTCGGCCTGATCTACGGCAGCGACATCCGCAGCATTAGCCAGCTGAACTCCGTGGCCCCGCTGCCGGAGAACCTGGAGAACGTGAGCGCCGGCACCTGGCTTGCCGTGGCCGCGAGCCTGGTGGTCACCCTGATCGGCGCCATCCTGGGCGGCCTGGCCGGCATGCGGTTCCACCGCCGCATTGACCGCGCCGACTTCCGCACCGAAGAGACGGTTAGCCGCTAAAACCCAGCGCACAACACACAGGAAGGGCCCCGCAGCTGCGGGGCCCTTCCTGTGGTTAAGCGGAAACCAACGCTTACGGCGCGGGGGTGCCGCCGTTGACGTTCAGCGTCTCGCCGATCACGTAGCTGGATTCCGGGGAGGCCAGGAAGACGTAGGCCGGAGCCAGTTCGGTCGGCTGGCCCGCGCGGCCCAGCGGAACGTCCTGGCCGAAGGTCGGCAGGGCGTCCTTCTGCTGTCCGTCCGAAGGCTGCAGCGGGGTCCAGAACGGACCCGGAGCCACGGCGTTCACGCGGATGCCCTTGGGTGCCAACTGCTGGCCCAGGCCCTTGGTGAAGTTGTTGATCGCGGCCTTGGTGCTGGCGTAATCCAGCAGGTCAGCGGAGGGCTGGTAGGCCTGGATCGAGGTGGTGTTGATGATGCTGGAACCGGCCGGTAGGTGCTTCAGTGCTGCCTTGGTCACCCGGAAGAACGAGTAGATGTTCGTCTTGAAGGTGTGGTCCAGCTGCTCGTCGGAGAGATCCTCGAGGTTCTCCACGGCAATCTGCTTGCCGGCGTTGTTGACCAGGATGTCCAGCCCGCCCAGGGCAGACACCGCATCTTCCACCAGCTGGCTGCAGTACGCGGGGTCCTTCAGGTCACCGGGCAGCTTCACGAGCTTGCGGCCGGTTGCCTCCACCACCTCGGCGATGTGCGCGGCGTCGGGCTCCTCTTCGGGGAGGTAGGAGATGGCGACGTCGGCACCCTCACGGGCGAAGGCGATGGCCACGGCCGCGCCGATGCCGGAATCGCCGCCGGTAATGAGTGCCTTGCGGCCCTCGAGCCGCCCGGTGCCGCGGTAGGTGTCCTCGCCGTGGTCCACATGCGGAGTCATGTCCTTGTCCAGGCCGGGCTCCGACTGGTCCTGCACGGGCGGAGCGATGCTCGGGTAGCGGTCCACGGGGTTCTGGAAGGTGTACTGGTCCGTCTTGTTGCCGTTTGTCACAGAAGTTCCCACTTTCGGTAGGTCAGTCCATTCGGGCGGTCCGGATACGGGCCGCCGTAAAAGGCGGTCACTCACGCGAACGTAAGTATGCTTATCACCCTATGCCCGGTTCCCGTTCCGGCTCAAGTCGGGAGCCGACGACGGCGCGCGGGTGGCCAGCAGCGCCAACAGGGCCACCAGCCCGGAGCCGCACATGACCAGGGCCAGCGGCAGGGCGGTGTCTTCGCCTGCAATCCCGGTCAGCGGGGAGACCATCGCACCGAACAGGAACTGTCCGCTGCCCAGCACGGCCGAGCCGCTGCCAGCGGCAAACCCCGCCTCGGCCAGGGCCAGGCTGGTGGTGTTGCCCATGATGAAGCCCACCGAAGAGGCGGCCAGGAAGATCGGCACGGCCAGCAGCAGCGGCGGAACATCGAGCAGCACCAGGAGCAGCAGCACGGCGGAGGCACCCAGCAGGACCGGAACGGCGATGCTGACAGTACGGCGCGGCGGCACCGTGCGGGCGAGCCGGGCGGAAATGAATCCGGCCAGCACCAGGCCAAGGGCATTGATGCCGAAGGCCACCCCGTATCCGGCCGGAGAAAGGCCCATCAGGGACTGGTAAATGAACGGGGACGCGGAAATGTAGCCCATCAGCACGCCGAAGGTGGAGGCGAACAGCACCGCGTAACCTACAAACCGTCGGCGGCGCAGCACCGAGGCCAGACCGCCCAGGATCGGCCCGCTGCTGCGCTTTTCCGCCGGCCGGGTTTCCCGCACGACGCCGGCCACCCCGGCCAGCATGGCAGCGGCCAGGCCTGCCAGCACCCAGAGCACTCCGCGCCAGCCGACGCTGCCGGCCAGGATGCCGCCAACGGTGGGGGCGAGCACCGGTGCAACGCCGCCGATGGTCATGAGCAGGCTGAAGGTGCGGGCCGCGGCAGGCCCGGAGGTCAGGTCCGCCACGATGGCACGGGCAATCACGACGCCGGCGGAGGCAAACAGGCCCTGGAAGAGCCGGCCGGCAATGAGCACCGGCAGGTTCGGGGCCACGGCGCAGACCACTGAGGCGAGCACAAACAGCACCGAGCCGAGAAGCAGCGGACGGGACCTGCCGTACCGGTCCGAGAACGGCCCAAAGACCAGCTGCCCGGCGGCCATGCCGATCAGGAACGCGGTGAGGGTGAACTGCACCCCTGTGGCCGAAGCGCCCAGCTGGTCCGCCATCTGCGGGAAGGAGGGCAGGTACAGGTCGGTGGCAAACGGGCCGGTGGCCGAGAGCAGGGCGAGGACCAATAGGAGCCCGGTGGTCATGGCGGTGGTTGTCCGGGCGGATCCGGGTAGGGCAGGCATATGCCACATCCTATTTGGGCCGGGCCGCCGTGCTCTGGCCATTACCGCTTCATAAAGCGCACACTGCTGGGTATCTGGACGCAAACATTGGAAGGAACCCCCATGGCTGAGGCACACCGGAAACGGATTGTGGTGGGCATGGACGGCTCGGAGGAGTCCATTGCCGCGCTGCGCATGGCGGCCCGGCTCGCCGAGCTGCTCGGCTGCCGGATCCAGGCGGTCACCGTCTGGGAGTACCCGGCAATGCTGGCCATGCCGTTTCCCACCTCGGAGTTCTCACCGCGGGTGGAAGCGGAGCGGGCACTGGCCGAGGCGGTGGACGCCGCGTTCGAGGGCCGCGGAGCTCCGGAGGACCTCACCCAGGAAGCGGTGGCCGGCCAGCCCGCCAGGGTGCTGATGGAAGCCAGCCGGGGAGCGGAAATGCTGGTGGTGGGCAACCGCGGCCGGGGCGGTTTTGCCGGACTGCTGCTTGGCTCCGTAAGCGCCGCGGTCGCGTCCCACGCCTATTGCCCGGTCCTGATCGCCCGGCCGCACCGGGACTAGCGGGCACCGCGCGGCAGGGCACCGGGAGGCCCGGCTTTTAGTGCCCGGCGGGTGCCTTGCGCAGCAGCACGACGGCGCCGGCAGCGGCCGCCACCATCACCAGCACGCCGATCAGCGAGGTCAGGCTGACACCCGAGTCGAACGCGGCCTGGGCCGAGTGCAGCAGGGCCGAGGCGCTCTCCGCCGGCAGGGACTGCGCCGCGTCGAAGGCCCCGCCCAGGGTTTCCCCGGCGGAAGCCGCCTGCTCGGGGCTCAGCCCGTCCGGCACGGTGACGTGGGTGCGGTAGGCGGAGGTGAGAATGCTGCCCAGCACCGCGGTGCCCAGCACGGAGCCGATCTCGTAGGCGGTCTCGGAGATCGCCGAGGCGGATCCGGCCCGGGACGGCGGCACGCTGGCAAGGATCAGGTCATTGGAAATGGTTTCCGCCGCACCCACGCCAACGCCGAGGAACAGGAACGCCACCACCAGTTCCATCACGGTGACCGATTCCCCGGCGAAGAACACCAGGGCGTAGCCGGCCGCGTTGAAGAGCAGGCCGCCGGCCACCACGTAGGCGGGCTTCAAGTGCTTCACCAGCGGCACAACGGCCAGGCCGGTGATGATGGTCAGCACCAGTCCGGGCAGCATGGTCAGCCCGGCTTCGATGGGCGACTGCCCCACCACCAGCTGCAGGTGCTGGGAGAGGAAGAAGATGAAGCCCACCATGGCGAAGAGGCTGAGCAGGTTGGCACTGATGGAGCCGGTGAAGATGGGGTTGCGGAACAGCCGCACATCCAGCATCGGCTTCTCGCGGTGCAGTTGGCGGCGCACAAACAAGGTGCCGAGCACCAGGCCGGCGAGGATGATCGGCAGGCCGGGCACCACGCCGTCGTGCGCGAAGGTCTTGATGCCGTAGGTGATCGAAAGCATCGAACCCATAACCAGGACGACGCCGAGGATATCGACCGCGCCCGGGCTCGGGTCCTTGGATTCGGGCAGCAGGATGGGGCCGAAGATCAGCAGCGGCAGCAGCACGGGGATGGAGAGCAGGAAGACCGAGCCCCACCAGAAGTGCTCCAGCAGCACGCCGCCCACAATCGGACCCAGGGCTGCGCCGCCGGAGAAACCGGCTGCCCAGATGGCCACCGCCACGCGGCGCTGGGAAGGCACGGTGAAGATGTTGCGGATCAGCGACAGCGTGGCGGGCATCAGCATGGCACCGAAGACACCCATCAGGGCGCGGGCCAGGATCAGCATGGTGGCCGAAACGGAGAACGCCGCCACCAGGGAGAGCACGCCGAATCCCACGCTGCCGATCATTAGCAGCCGCCGGCGTCCGATCCGGTCCCCGAGGCTGCCCATGGGAACCAGCAGTCCGGCGAGGACCAGGGCGTAAATGTCCACTATCCACAGCAGCTGCACGCCGCTGGGGGCCAGCGCCTGGGACAGCGACGGGATGGCGAAGCTGAGCACGTTGTTGTCGATGGAGATCAACAGAACCGGCAGCATCAGGACAGCAAGTCCCCACCATTCGCGCTTACCAGCGCGCGTTTCTGCGGGCCTTTCCTGAACCGCCAGCACGGCATCCTCCTTCTGAAGTGTTTGGATTTCGTGAGGGAAAACCTCGACTAGCTACTGTACCGTCTAGACTGTATGGTTCCAAATGCCCGCATTTGAGTCCGCTCATGGCGTAGCGTAAAAGCATGCCCAACTCTCGTCCCGCCCGGGACCGTATCCTCGATGCCTACGAGGAACTGCTGATCAACGAAGGCCCCCGCGGTGCCACCCTGGACGCCGTGGTGGCACGCGCCGAGGTCTCCAAGGGTGGCCTGCTGTACCACTTCAAGAACAAGGAAGCGATGGCCGGGGCGCTGATCGAGCGGCTGCGCGAGCTGGCCGACGTCGATCTGCAGGCCATGCGGGAGGATCCCGAAGGTCCCGCCCGGTACCTGGTCCGCAGCTCGGTATACGTGGGCAGCCCGCTGGACCGGGCGCTGATCGGCGTGGTCCGGTTGGCGCAGGCTTCGGATCCCACGGCCTCCGACTTGCTGCAGCAGATCCACAGCAGCTGGTTCGACATGGTGCAGCAGGAAGTGGGCGATCCGGCCATCGCCCGGGCCATCACGCTGCTGGCCGACGGACTGTATTACAACGAAGGGCTGCCCGGCGGCTGGCCCCAGTCCACACGGGACAACCGCTCGAGCTCGGTGGGTGACCTGCTCCAGATTGTGGATGTCCTGAAGTCCCACGCCCAGCCCGCCACGGCCTAGCCCGGGCAACTTACCGGCGACGGCGTGGCAGCGCCGACACGGGGCACGGCCTCTGCCACAGTAGGTGCCATGGAAACCCGATTGAGCACAGCTGACCTTTATGACGAGCGCGGCGACGAGCTGGCCTCCGTGTCCCTGCAGTTCCAGGACCTGGGCGGACACACTGCCTTCACCGGCCCCATCCGGACCGTGCGCTGCCTGGAGGACAACGGCCTGGTGAAATCCCTGCTGAACTCCCCCGGAGACGGCGCGGTACTGGTGGTCGACGGCGGCGGCTCCCTGAACACGGCGCTGATGGGGGATCTGATTGCCGGGGCCGCCGTGGAGAACGGCTGGGCCGGCGTCGTGATTCACGGACCCATCCGTGACCGCACCGCCGTCGCCAAGCTGCCGCTGGGTGTGAAGGCGCTGGGCTCGAATCCGCGCAAGAGCGCCAAAAACTCTGTCGGCGAGGTGGATGTGCCCGTAGAGTTCGGCGGCGTCACCTTCCGTCCCGGCGCGGTGCTGTACGCGGACGAGGACGGCATCCTCGTCGAGCCCTAGGAGAACCGATGGCAAACGTCCTGCTCTTCCACCACGCCCTGGGCCTGACCGCGGGGATGGACGCCTTCGCTGAGGTGCTGCGCGAGGCCGGGCACACCGTGACCGTTCCGGACCTCTATGACGGGCGGATCTTCGGGAACCTGGACGAGGGGATCGAGTACGCCGCCGAACTCGGTATGGACACCGTCGAAGAGTTGGGCGTGCGGATTGCCGAGCGGTTTCCGCCGGAGATGGTCTACATCGGTTTTTCACTCGGCGTGATGCCGGCGCAGCGGCTGGCGCAGACCCGGCCCGGCGCCCGCGGTGCGGTGCTGATCAGCGCGTGCGCCCCGCTGGGCACCTTCGCCGACAGCTGGCCCGCAGCGGTGCCGGTGCAAATCCACGGCATGGACGCCGACCCGTACTTCGTGGAGGAGGGCGATCTGGACGCCGCGGAGAACCTGGCCGCGTCCAGCCCGGACGCGGACCTGATCCTGTATGCGGGCGCGGCGCATCTGTTCGCGGACATCAGCCAGCCGGACTACGACATGGACGCCGCGTTCGCCCTGACCCGGATGGTGCTGCGGCTGCTGGACCGGGCGGACGCGGCTGGCTGACCCGCCGGTGAGACACCGCCGCTGATCAGCCGGCTAAAAACCGCTTAGGCGTTCCACAGTCCGTAGGAATCGGCCAGCGAGGAGATCTTCTGTGCACGGGCCAGGCGCGGCAGGTAGGAGCCGTCACCCACCACGGCGCCGGCTGCGTGCGCTTCGAGCAGCTCGTGCGCCCAGGTGATTTCGGATTCGCTCGGCGACAGTCCCTGGTTGATGAAGTCCGCGGCCTCGGGCATCAGGCAGAGCTTGCCGGTCATACCCATGCTCTGGGTGACCTTGCAGGCGTCCAGCAGCTTCTCGCCCAGGGCACCGACGGTGGGGCCGTCAATGGGGCCGGGCAGCTGGCCCACGCGGGAGGCGACCACGAGCTTGGAGCGGGCATAGGCCAGGGCCATCGGCTCGTCCGAGGCGCCGGTGTCGCGGCGGAAATCGCCGACGCCGAAGGCGAGCCGGAAGGTGCCGGGTGCGCTGGCGATGGCGGTGGCGTTTTCAATGCCGAGGGCGGATTCCACCAGGGCGAGCACCGGGGTGCCGGCCTGCAGCCGCATGGCGGTGTGGGTGACCTGCTCGGGCTTTTCGGTCATGGCCAGCATCACGCCACGCAGGCCCGGAGCCTTGGACAGGGCGGCCAGGTCATCAGCCCAGTAATCGGTTTCGATGCCGTTGACCCGCACCCAGGCGGTCATGCCGGTGGACAGTGCCTCGACAACGCGTTCACGGGCTTCGGCCTTGCCGGGCGCGGGGACGGCGTCTTCCATGTCGAAGACCACGGAATCAGCCTCAGAAGCGAGCGCCGGTGCAAAGTTCGCTTCGTTGGCTGCGGAGGCCAGCAGCCAGGAACGGGAGAGTTTTGCGGGGAGCGCAGCCGCGCGGCTGTTTCGAAATGGGGCCATAAGTAGACCCTACTTTCAGGGCGCACGGTTCCTAAAATGCGACGGCCGTCATTGTGGGCACCCTCACCTGTGTGACGCCGGTATCAGTAGGGTCCCTCCTCATTGGGTGCGCCGGGCCCTCTGTTGGGACCCCTTTCCACCTCAGCTCCCCACACCGGCGCCGGGATCCTCCAGCCAGGCAAACGCGCCGTCCAGCGGTGCCCGGTACTCCAGGGACACTTCCCCGCGGTACCCGCCGGCCCGGAGGTCGGAGATCCACTGCGTCAGCGGCAGCTGCCCGGTACCCGGTGCACCCCGGCCGGGCGCATCGGCTATCTGCACGTGCCCGAACCGGGCGGCGGCTCCGCCAGCCAGCAGCGCCGCGACGTCGTCGCCGTTCACGGCCAGGTGGTACAGGTCCGCGAGCAGCGCCGCGTTGTCCGTTCCGGCGCCGTGCAGGTCCGCGAGCACCGCGAAGACGTCCGCGGCGGTTTTCAGCGGATAGTCCGGGGCGCCGCTGAGCGGTTCCAGCAGCACGGTGCCGCCGAACGGTGCGACGGCGGCGGCAGCTTCGCGCAGGTTCCGCAGCGCTTCGGCGTCCTGCTCGGCCGGGGAATACTCCGGGCTGCGGTTGCCGCACAGGGCGTTGAACAGCAAGCAGCCCAGCCGTTCGCCGATCCCGGCCACCACCTGCACGTTGGCGCGGAAGTCCGCCCCGCGGTGCGGCAGCGAGAGCAGCCCGCGTTCCCCGGCGTCCATGGTTCCGGCGTCGAAGTTCAGGGCGCCCAGCTGCACGCCGGCGTCGCGGATGGCTGCCTCAAAGGCGCGCACGTCCGCTTCCGGCGGGACGGGTTCGGCGAACGGCCACCAGAATTCCACGGTGTCGAACCCCGCCGCCCGCGCCGCGGCGGGACGTTGCAGCAGCGGCAGATCGGTGAAGAGGATGGAGCAGTTGACCGAATAGCCGGTCCGGGCACCGCCGGCCCGGGCATCTCCCACCGGGACCGAAACCGGCCCGCTCATCGCCGGCCGCCCAGCAGGACCTGGCGGTTCACGTCCTGATAGAGGAGGTAGCGGAAGTTGCCGGGCCCGCCGGCGTAACAGGCCTGCGGGCAGAAGGCGCGCAGGGACAGGTAGTCGCCGGCTTCCACCTCCACCCAGTCCTGGTTCAGCCGGTACACGGCCTTGCCCTCCAGCACGTACCGCCCGTGCTCCATCACGTGGGTATCGGCGAACGGGCTCACTGCCCCGGGTTCGAAGGTCACCACGTTCACGTGCATGTCATAGGCGACGTCGTCCACGGGGATCAGCGAGGTGGTGCGCCACTTGTTGTCCGCGCCCGACATGCCCACCGGTTCAATCTCCGCCTCGTTGCCGAACACCGGCTGCGGGGTGCGCCCGGCCAGCGGCTGCCAGGCCTTGCGGATCCAGGCGAACGTGGCCGTTTCGTCCGTATCGTTGAAGGCGCCCCAGAGTGCTTCGGGCGGCAGGTAGGCGAACCCGCCCGGGGACAGGGGGTGGTCGGTGCCCAGCAGCCGCACGGTGAGCGTGCCATCCAGGACAAAGACGAAGGACTCCACTTCCATTTCCGGTTCCGGAGCACGCGAGCCGCCGCCCGGGCCCACCTCCACCAGGTACTGCGCGAACGTGGTGGTGCCGCCGGCCACCGGGCGATTCAGGATCCAGGTGCGGGTGTCCGTCCATTCGGGCAGGACGCTGGTGACAATGTCGCGCAGCACCCCGCGGGGAATCACCGTGTAGGCCTCAGTGACCACGGCCCGGCCGGTGGGCAGTTCGGTTTGGGCGGGCAGGCCGCCACCGGGGGCGTAGTAGCGCGGTGCGGAGGTATTCGGGGGCGGGGTGTTCGGGGGCGGGGTGTTCGGGGGCGGGGTGCTCATGACTGGACCTTTTCGGAAGCAGCGAATCTGGCGGGCGGAGAGGGCGGCGACGAGGCCTTTGGATACGCCGGCGCCGCCAGTTCGACGCCGCGCAGCCCGGTGCCGTCCTGCACTTCGGCCTCGGTGACGCGGTGGCGGGTCATGGGTGGAGCAGTCCGTCCAGGCGCAGGATGGCGATATCGCGCAGCTGGGCAGCGATGACGGGCAGTTCTTCTTCTACCGTGTGCTGCAGGCGGTCCTGGAGCGAGGCCAGGATCTCCTCGGCGCTGCGGCCGGCGGCGCGGATCAGGAACACCCGGCCGAACCGGTCCTCATAGGCGCGGTTGCCTGCACCCAGCCGGTCCCTGACGCCGGACAAGCCGCTGACGGAGGCCTGCTCGCTGCGGGAAAAGGCGCCTTCAACCCCGGTGCCGGCCGGGCGCTCGCCGATCCGCGGATGGTGCGCCAGGGCGCCGTCAACTTCGGCTTCGGTGAAGTCCGGGGCCGCCAGTTCAGCAAAGCTCAGCAGCTCCCCGGCGGTGGCGAAGGGCCGGGCTGCGGCAATCTCGTTGCACCAGCGGGGAATGTCCAGGCAGGGGCGCAGCATGGCTTCCGCCTCAGCGAAGCGTGCGGTGTTGAATGCGGTGAGGAAGTCCGGTCCGGACGCCCTGTGATCCGGGGCGTCCGGCGCTGGTTCTGAGGACACGGGTGTCAGCTTTCCCTAGGGCTGCGTCGGCAGCCGGCGCTGAACGCCCTTGACCATCGGCTGCGCCGACTTGAATCGATCTTTCCGGCAGACGCAATTGATATTCCGGACAGTCTGGGCGAGCGGCGCCGAAGGTGTCAAGGATTTGTATAGGGGTCCGCGTACCGGACGTACTCTCCGGTAGGCGCCGTCCCGCTGAAGCTCGTCTCAGAACCGAACCGGCCGTCCAGCTGGCAGCTCTGCTGCGCGCCGGTAAAGGCAACTTCGTTGAACCCGTAAGTGACATCCATCGACTGGCCCGGGGACAGTGTGATGGCGCCAATTTTCTGGCCGGCACTCCAAGTCTGCTCCTCGAAGGCATCAATGCCATGGTCCGACTTCAGGGTAGAGAGGACGTCCGTCAGGGAGACGGACTCGGGGACCTTGACGGAAGACGCGGCAGCAGCCATCCGGGACGCCGGAACCGGCGTGGCTTCTGCGGAGGAGTTGGTGAGGGTTGCCGATTCCCGCGGCGCTCCCATGCCGGGAATGACCGAACCGGGCTCGAAGACTGTTCGAATATCACCGGGTTCGCACTCGGTCATCGCGGCCGCTGCCGGCAGTGCCAGGACCGCGGAGCCGGCCATCAGGCCGGCGGTGGACAATAGGACGGCCGTTCTTTTCGTCGCGTTCTTCATGTCGCTCCTCTGTGTGCCGGGCTCTGTCCGGCACCTTCGGGAGCCCCCCACGTTACCGGCCGGTAGTTTTCTGTCAACACCGTCCGGCGTTTGCCCGGCGCGGGTTCCGGTGCCCTGGCCTGCTTCTCACAATGGAAGGCGATGGACGCCGACACCCGCCGGGATCTGAGCCTCTGGTGCATCTGGACGGCGTGCGCAGCCGGTCTGGTGCACGCTGCGTTCAGTCTGTACTGGGCGGTGGGCGGGCAGTGGCTGCTGGACACGGTGGGCAGGTGGGCGGTTGAGCAGTCCGTCTTGGAGCCGCGGCGGACCGGGCTGATCCTGGCAGTGGTGGCACTGATCAAAATTGCCGCTGCACTTCTTCCGGTGGCCCTCGCCTACGGCCAGCTGTCCGTAGCGGGTTACTGGCGGGCAGCCTGCTGGGCCGGTGCGGTGCTGCTGGTGCTCTACGGCGGCGCCAACATGGCCGTCAGCCATGCGGTGTTGAGCGGGCTGGGGCGCCCGGAAACCGGCTATGACAGGGCGGCAATGATCGGCCATGCCTGGCTGTGGGATCCGCTGTTCCTGCTGTGGGGTGCTGCGCTGCTCGGCTATCTGCTGCTCACCCGGACCGGGCGGCGGACCGGCCCGCGGACCGGGCCGCGGACCGGGCCGCGGACCGGGCCCGCACCCGGGAGCGATGCCGGGAGCGATGCCGGCGCCGCACCCGGTTCGGGCTGACCCCCGGGGTATCCCGCCCGCCTGAACAGCGTGGTACGCTTCCCTGCAATTTGGAGGGTAGGCCGCAGTGTTGGAGATGCTCGAGGTGCTGGCGTCCGCAGGGGAACCATGCGTCGCAGCCACCATTGTGCGTGCTTCCGGATCGGTGCCGAGGCCGGTGGGCACCTCCATGCTCATCAGCGGCAGCGGGCAGGTCACCGGGTCGCTATCGGGCGGCTGCGTGGAAGCCTCCGTTATAGCAGTGGCCGAGGACGTGTTTGCGGACGAACGCGCGCGGCTGGAGGTCTTTGGCTACAGCGACGACGATGCCTTCGCCGTCGGGCTCAGCTGCGGCGGAACGCTGGACGTTCTGGTGGAGCCCGTGGCTGCGGGGACGTTCCCCGCGTTGACCGGCGCCCCGTGCGCCCTGATCCGTGCGCTCCCCGCCGGAGACGGCGACACCGCGTGCCTGCTTCCGCTGCTGGTTGCCGACCCCGCCGCTGCCGCCGCCCCGGCCGCACTGCTCGCCGCGCACGGCCCGGAGTTGGCCGCGCTGCTCAATGTCCGGCCTGGAGCTGCCCTCCCTAAGGGTGCCCTGCAACGTGCCGCCGCCCGGCTGTCGCCCCTGCTCGCTGCGGGCCGCACCGGCGTCGTCGAACTGGACGGTCCGGGCAGCGGGACATGCGAAGGCAGCGCTCCCGCACTGTTCCTGGAGTCCCGGCTGGCCCCGCCCCGGCTGGTGCTGATCGGCGCCAATGATTTTTCGGCCGCCCTCGCCCGGCAGGGCCGGCTACTGGGCTACCACGTCACCGTCTGCGACGCCCGCCCGGTGTTCACCACCCCGGAGCGTTTTCCCGCCGCCCACTCGGTCCAGGTGCAGTGGCCGGACCAGTACCTGCGCGGGGAGGCGGCGGCGGGGAGGTTGGATGCCCGCACCGTGGTGTGCGTGCTCAGCCACGACGCGAAGTTCGACGTGCCGGCGCTGGCCGAAGCGCTGCGCCTGGATCTGGGCTATGTGGGGGCCATGGGCTCGCGCCGCAGCCACGACCAGCGCCTGACGGCCCTGCATGCTGCGGGGTTGGGCGCGGCGGAACTGCAGGCCCTGCACTCACCTCTAGGATTGGACATCGGCGCCGCTACGCCCGAGGAAACGGCTGTGTCCGTTTTCGCCGAGATCGTGGCCGCCCGATCCGGGACCGCTGCCAGCGGGCGGCCCCTGCGGGCCGTGAGCGGCCCCATCCACCCGCACACCTCATTAACCTCATAGGGACATCATGGACATATCCACCGTTTCCGAGCTGGTCCGCACCGCGGACCCGCAGCAGTGGCGTCCGGGCGATGCCTGGCTCGCCGGGGGCACGGTGCTGTATTCCAACGGAAGCGGAGACCTGCAGCGCCTGCTGGACATCACCGGCGCAGGCTGGGAACCACTGACGGTGTCCGACGCCGGTCTGGAGATCGCTGCGACCTGCACCATCGCCGAACTATACGCATTTCCCGATGCCGTCCCCGCGGACCGCCAATGGCAGGCCCTGAAGCTGGTGCGGCCGTGCTGTGATTCCTTTGTGGCCTCTTTTAAGGTCTGGAATGTCTCCACCGTAGGCGGGAACATCTGCACCGGGCTGCCCGCCGGGCCCATGACCGCACTGACCGCGGCCCTGGACGGCGTTGCCCTGATCCACTCCCCCGACGGCACGTCCCGCCGGGTTCCCGTGGCCGAGCTGGTGGTGGGAGACTGCCGCACCGCGCTGGCACCGGGCGAACTGCTGCGCAGCATCAGCGTGCCCGCCGCCGCGCTGCGCGCCCGGACCGCGTTCCGGCAGCTGTCCCTGACCCGGCTGGGCCGCTCGGGGGTGCTGCTCATTGGTCGGCTGGATGAGGACCGCGGGTTTGTCCTCACCGTCACCGCCGCCACCAAGCGCCCGGTCCAGCTGCGCTTTGCAACTCTGCCGGACGCGCCCGGGCTGCGTGCGGAACTGAACGAGACGATTGATGCCAGTCTCTGGCACGACGACGTGCACGGCCTGCCGCAGTGGCGGCACTACATGACGGACCGGCTGGGCGAGGAAATCCGCGCCCAGCTCGCGGCACCGGAGCCGGCACCGGTTCCGGCACCGGTTCCATAGCCGGAGCCTGCGGCAGCGCGGGCCTGCCCGGACGGAGGACTCGCTGGGGCCGCAAGCGCGAAGGTGATGGGCATTTCCCCGCAGTTTGTGCGTTTTCCCGCGCTGCGCACCGCGGGAAAATGCACAAACGGCGGGGATTTGGAGCGCGAAATGCCTACGGTTTGCGCGTTCCCTGCCGCTTGGGGACATCCCTCCGCAGCGCACCGGCAGGGATTTCCCAAACCGGTCGGTTCAGGCTGTGGTGGTGCCGGTGCTGTTCCTGGAAAAGCTGATGACCGGGCTCTTCCAAGCCGCCCAGGCACTGACCAGGCCGGCTACGGAACACAGCCCGTAGAAAAATGCCGGTTGGACGCCTATCAGCCCGATGGAACTGTTACCCCCGAGGCTCAGGAACAGTCCGGACAGCGGCAGGGACGTCAGCGGGACGAGAAGCAGGCATGCCCACGGCCGGATTCGTTGTCCGACGGCGACCAGCAGCGCCGCGATTACCAGCAGTTCCAGGAACCAGAACGCCAGCCGCTGGTCATTGATCAGGTACGGCCCACCCCAGAAGGTCCGCTGCGCGCCGCCGCCCTGAAGGTAGCTGGTTGCAGTGATGAGGACGCCCAGCGCCGGTGCACCGATGAACACATGCAGCCGTGCGGTCCGGACGGGGTTGCCCAGCAGTGCCAACAGGTTTGCGGCAGCGAAGAAGCAGAACACGAGCGGATGGACTTTAATGCTTGGCTCGGTCACCGCGAGGGTAATCCCCACGCCGACCGCGGCCGCGAGGGCGGCACCATGCAGGATCTTCGCGGTGGTCCGACGGTGTGCAGCCACAGCGCCGAAGGCCGTGAGGGTGAGGATAAACACGATCACCGCGGGGGTAGTGAAGGCCCCGAACGGATGATCCACCAAGTTGTAACTGTTCCACCGGAACCAGCGTCCGAGTTCGCCAAGGACCAGCATCACCAGCGCCAGCGAGGTGCCGCCGATGCAGCCGACGGCGGCCAGCCGGTCCCGGTGTCGTCGGGGCAGATACTGGTTCACCCGGGCCGCCGCTCCGTGCAGCACAACGTGCGCCAGTTCGGACCGCGTGGCCTTTTGCCTTCCCTCGGCGGCAGCGACGTCGAGCATCACCCCGACGAGTTCCTCGCCGTGCCTGCTGCGCCAGCGGGACGGGTAGGCCCGCAGCATCTGGCGGTACCGGCGTTCCAGGGCGTCGCTCATGCCGTTGCCCCCTTGGCCCGCAGGCTCAGGCTTTGCCGGGCGGCGCTCGCCGCGGCGTCCATCCTTGCGGCCTCGACGTGCAGGGCTTCGGCCCCGGCATCCGTCAGCGCGTAGTAGCGGCGCAGGCGTCCGGCCACCACTTCCTCGCCGGCGTCCTGCACCAAGCCTTCCTCCTGCAACCGGTCCAGGCTGGTGTAGAGGCTGCCCGGCTTCAGTGCCACCCGCCCGCCGGAGAGTTTCTTGGTTTCGGTGAGCAGCGAGTAGCCGTGCTGCCTGCTGCGGGCCAGGGCTGTGAGGATCAGGAACGTGGGTTCGCGCATTTCCCGGTTAGTCATGTGAGCAATATATGTATTGCACATGACTATGCGGGGAAGTGCGACCTTGGCGTGTCGGATTGTGTATTTCCTGCCGGTTTGGGAAATCCCTCCGCTGCGCAGTGGCAGGGATTTCCCAAACCGGAGGGACCCGGGGCGCCCCGCCGCACACCCGCGGGTCCCGCCAGCACCAGGGTGGCCAGGACCACCGCGGCACCCACACACTGGCCGGGGCTGAGTGACTGCCCCACGAGCAGCCAGCCGGCCGCGGCCGCCACTACCGGACTGAGGAGCCCAAGCAGCGCCGTCCCGGAAGCGGGCAGCCGGTGCAGGCCGCGGAACCATAGCGAGTAGGCCAGCGCGGTGCCGACCAGACCCAGATAGGCATACCCGGCCAAGTTGGTGCCGGTCAGGGCGGGCGGCGGCCCCTCCACCAGCAGTGCCACCGGCAGCAGGAACAACCCGCCGGCCACCAGCTGCCACGAGGTGGCGGCCAGCAGCGTGTCCGGGGTGCCCCATTTCTTGGTCAGGACCACCCCGGCGGCCATGGCCACCGCGCCGCCCAGCGCGGCTGCCACGCCGAGCGCATCCAGCCGGGCTTCCGCCTGCAGCACCAGCAGCCCGACGCCGGCCAGCCCGGCGGCGCCGGCCGCCACTTTCCGCTCGGTGAGCCGCTCGCCGATCCAGCGCGAGGCAAACAGCGCCACCAGCAGCGGCTGCACCGCACCCACCGTGGCGGCCACTCCCCCGGGCAGCCGGTACGCGGCAACGAACAGCAGGGCGAAGAACAGCCCGATATTGAGCATCCCCAGCACTGCCGAACGCCACCACCATCCGCCGCGGGGCAGGCGCCGGACCAGCAGGAGCAGCAGCAGCCCCGCCGGCAACGGGCGCAGCAGGGCGGCCAGCAGCGGCCGGTCCGGCGGCAGCAGCTCCGAGGCCACAATGTAGGTGGTACCCCAGACGATCGGCGCCAGGGCCGTCGTCGCCGTCAAAGTCCACGTTTTGCTAAGCACTTAGCAAATGTAGCTAAGTGCTTAGCAAATTGCTAGGGTCGGGGCATGACTGATCATGTGGGCAGCGTGTTGCAGCAGTGGGCGGCCGAGCGCCCGGACCTCGACGTCTCGCCGATGGCCGTGGTGGGCCGGCTGTCACGCACGGCCCGCCGGTTCGACGGCGAGCTGGCGGAAACCTTCGCTGCGCACGGCCTGGATGCGCCGTCCTTTGATGTGCTGGCCACGCTGCGCCGCTCGGGCCCCCCGTACACGCTCAGCCCCCGCGAGCTCACCGCCAGTTCCATGGTTACCTCCGCCGCCATCGCGCAGCGGCTGAACCGGCTGGAGGCGCAGGGGTTTGTGCGCCGCTCCCCCAACGCCGCCGACGGGCGCGGCAAGCAGGTGGCGCTCACCGATGCCGGCCGGGCCGCCGTCGACGCCGCCCTACCGGACCATGTGGCCACCGAACACCGGCTGCTCGCACCCTTGGATGAGGACGAACGGAAGACGCTGGCGGGCCTGCTGGCCAAGCTGGACACCTGACCGCTGCCGCATTTCGCCGTTTGTGACACCGCCCTGACACGTTGGAGGGGCGCCGCGGAACGGCCGGGAGCAGCGGTTAGACTCAGCGCATGAGACGTGGCGGGGGCCCAACAGCTGCAGCAGTCTGGTGGGGTATCGCCGGCTGCTCCGCTGTATGCGCCTACGCCGCCGTCGGACTGTTCCACATCCTCGTCTGGAACCCCCGGGCCGCGGTTCCCGGAGCGTCCCTGGACGACATTTCCCGCACGCTCGCCGACGCCGGCACCAGCCTCTCCGCTCCGCTGGTCATGGCGTGGGCGGGGTTCGGCTGCCTGGCTGCACTAGCAGTGCTCGTGGCCGGCCTGCGCGGCAAGCTTCCCTCGGCGCGGGGCACGGCGAACTGGCACCTGGGGCTGCTGGCGCTGGGCGCACCGGCGCTTTATATCGCCTCCTTCAGCGCGGCCGCCGCCCTGCGGAACACGTTTGCCGTGCGCGGGGGTTCGCGGTGGGACCTGGTCCTGTACGGCGTCAGTGCCGCTGCAGCGGCGGCCCTGCTGGTGGTGCCGGTGCGGAACTGGGCACGACGACGGCGCGAGCCCGGCGAGGCTGTCCACGCCGCCCCCGAGGCATCAACCGTGCCTGCACCGCAGCTTGCGGCTGTACCGGTTCCCTTGGGCGAACCGGCACCTGCACCGGCGCCAGCCCTTGCCCCCGACCCGGCACTTTCGCCTGACCCGGCACTTTCGCCTGACCCGGCATCGTCACCTGCACCAGCACCGGCACCGGCCGTTCCGCCGGAAACCCCTCCCCTCTCCGTCCCCTCGTTGGAAGAAGAAGTAGCAACAATGTCCCAATTCATCCCAACGCCGCCGATCAAGACCCCGGCACCCCTTCCCTTTGCCGCCCCGGGTCAGCGGGCCGCCCCGGCTGCCCCGCAGCCCTCGCTCCACGACACCCTGCGCACCCTCCGGCCCACCCAGTCCGGAGACCAGAAGCCGCGCCAGGTAAGCCTGCTCCGCGACGATCCGGCCAAGCCCGACGTCATCTCCCTGCTGGCGCAGAACCGCGACCTGCTGTACCCCGGCTTGGGAGCCGGCGCCGTCGGCCTCACCCCGCCGTACCTGAAGGACCCGTCGGTGACCTTCTGGACCGTGCGCGAGAACGGCACACTGCTCGGCTGCGGCGCCATGAAGGAGTTCCGCCCGGCTCCCGGAAACGGCATTACCGAATTCTGCGCTGAAATCACCTCCATGCGTACCTCCCCGCACGCGCGCGGGTTGGGCGTGGGCCAGGTGATCCTGCAGCAGATCATCTCGGATGCGCGGACCCGCGGCTATGCGTCCCTGCTGCTGGAAACCGGCACCCAGGACTTCTTCGCCTCCTCCCGGCGCCTGTACCAGCGCCACGGTTTTGTGGTCTGCCCGCCATTCGGGAAGT
This sequence comes from Arthrobacter sp. zg-Y20, assembly GCF_030142075.1. NCBI lineage: Bacteria > Bacillati > Actinomycetota > Actinomycetes > Micrococcales > Micrococcaceae > Arthrobacter > Arthrobacter sp. zg-Y20. The sequence continues at coordinate 3,226,465 of NZ_CP126241.1, forward strand.
ACCAGGCGCATCCAGGCAGCATTTTCATGCGCCTGGCCTTGCAGGCCCCGGCGGAGACCGCCGCCGAGTCCGGTTCCGCTGCGGCAGCAGGCTCCCCCGGCGCGGCCGCCGAGCAGGACAAGAACCATGCCAAGGCCGGAACCCTGTCGGCGATCCTCGCCGCGCAGCGGGCCCTGGCCGCGAAGCCGAACCCGCGCACGCGGTGATTGTGCCTGGACTGCAGGGCATGGACTTGAGCCGCGGCGACCCCGCGGCTCCCGATGTCCTGGCGCTGATGCAGGAGCACCTGGCGGATATGTACGCCACGTCGCCTGCGGAAAGCGTGCATGCCCTGGACCCAGCGGCCCTGCTCGATCCCGCGGTCACGTTCTGGACGGTGCGGGAAGACGGGGTCCTGCTGGGCTGCGGGGCCCTGAGGGAACTCGATTCGCAGCAGGGTGAAATCAAGAGCATGCGCACGGCCACGGCTGCCCGGGGCCGCGGCGTCGCGGGGACGCTCCTGCGGGGCATCATCGGGGAAGCGACCGCACGCGGCTACCTTCATCTGCTGTTGGAAACCGGCACGGAGGACTTCTTCGCCCCGGCCCGCCGGCTCTACGCCCGGCACGGCTTCACCGGGTGCCCGCCGTTTGGCAGCTACACCGAGGACCCCCACAGCACCTTTATGCGCCTGGACCTGCAGCCGCAACCCGCGGCACCCTGATGGTCCCGCCGCCGGCTAGCGACGTTCCCGCCTAAACTGGCAGGCATGGCTTTAACGACGGCGGAGCTCCGCCCCCGCACCCGCGCGCAGGCCCTCTGGCTGTGGCTCGGGCTGCCCGTGGCGCTGGCCCTGGTGGTCCTCGGCGCGCAAATCCATGGACTGGATTTCACCGTCTACCGCGAAGGCGCCCGCGCCCTGCTGGGCCAGGGCGGGCACCGGCTGTATGACCCGAGCCTGGTGCAGACCGACACCCGCGGCCTGCCGTTCACCTATCCGCCGTTCGCGGCCGTGTTGCTGGTGCCGTTCGCGTTCCTGCCCGAAACCCTGGGCCTGGTGCTGCTGACCGCCACGGCGTGTGCGTGCCTGGTGGCGGTGGCGTTCCTCGCGGCCCGCTACCTGATGGACAACACCGCACTGCCGGAGCGGGCCGTCACCGCACTCGGCGGGTTGCCGGGCCTCACTGTCCTGGCGACCCTGCTGATCGGGGTCCTCGGGCCGTGGCGGGAAGGCATGGGCTTCGGCCAGCTGAACCCTCTGCTGATGCTGCTGGTCCTGGCGGACCTGCTCCGCCCGGCGTCGTCAAAGCTGCCGCGCGGCGTGCTGATCGGGCTGGCGGCGGGCATCAAGCTCACCCCGCTGGCGTTCGGCCTGATTTTCCTGGCCCGGAAGGACTGGCGGGCCATTCTCACCATGGGCGCCACCTTCGCCGCCACGGTGGCCGTCGGCTGGCTGGCCGCCCCGGAGCAGGCCCGGAAGTTCTGGTTCGAGTCGCTCTCCGATCCCAGCCGGGTGGGCGATTCGTCCGAAATGTACAACGTGTCGCTGAACTCCCTGCTCCCGCATCTGGGCGTCCCCGAGTCCCTGCAGCGCCCGCTGTGGCTGCTGGCCTGCGCCGCCGTCGTCGTCCTGGGCTTCCTGGTGATCCGCCGGATGGACCGGGCCGGGGACGCGGTCGCGGCGGTCACCGCGAACGCCGTGGTGATGCTCGCGATTTCGCCCATTTCCTGGTTCCACCACTGGGTCTGGATCGCACTGCTGCTGCCGGTGCTGTGGGTGCACGCACGACGGCGGCGCGGAGCGGGCCGGGCGGTCGGCATTGGACTGGCGGCGGTGCTGGTGCCGGTGTTTATGCTCTCCTCCATCACCATCACCTTCACGCTGACCGGCGTGGTCAGCGGCACCGGCCCGCCGGCGCTGGAGCTGTTCACCAGCCTGGGCGTGGTGCTGCCGGTCGCGGCGCTGGTTTACCTATTGGCCGTGCCGGCTGTGCCAGAGGGCTCGTCGGCCCGGAGCGCTGTCCCGGCCTAGGCCGCCGGCCGGGATTCGGCCAGCCGCAGAACTGTGCGGACCGGCAGGAAATCGACCAGGCGCCGCACCACGCGGTTGGAACGGCCCGCAATGACGCTGACCGGAGGCCTGCGGCGATCGAGGGCCTTCAGGGCTGTGCGGACCACCTGTTCGGGGGTCTGGAACCGGGCGCCGTCGGTGCTGGTGCCGCTGCGTGCGTAGAACCCGCTGCGGGTCGGCCCCGGAGACAGCACCATCACCATCACACCGGAGCCGCGGACCTCATGTGCAAGTGCCTCCGTAAACCGGATCAGGAATGCCTTGGCGGCGGCATACACCCCCATGCCGGGGACGGGCATGTAACCGGTCATGCTTCCGACATTGACCAGCGCCCCGCGTCCTGCAGCAAGCAGGTCCGGCAGGAACGCCCGGGTGATCCCGAGCGGCACCTCGGCATTCACCTGCAGCTGCATGTGGATTTCCTGTTCACTGGACTCCACAAAAGCCTTGGTCAGGCCGACGCCGGCGCAATTGACCACGGTGTCGACAGTGAGGCCCAGGGCGTCGAGGCGTTCCTTCAGGAGGACGCCGGCCCGGTCCACGTCCAGGTCGAAAGGCACCGCGTGGGCCTTTCGACCGGTGTCGGCGGTGATTTCAGCGGCCACCGCCGTGAGGGCGTCTTCACGGCGGCCCACCAGCACAACATCGGCTCCGCGGCGGGCCAGCTGCCGGGCAAACTCGGCACCTATCCCGGAACTGGCTCCGGTGATCAGGGCGGTGGTGTTCTCGAACTGCATGATTCCTCCAACGGTTACAAAGCGGCCATGTAAGTGCTTATTACATGCACCCTAACCGCAAATGTGAGAACCTCATACATGGAAGGGGTGTTTTGTGGCCGAACGATCGAGTTACCACCACGGAAATCTGCGCAGCGCGCTGCTGGAAGCGACCATTGAGCTGGTCCGGGAACGAGGCCCCCGGGGGTTCACCGTCGCCGAGGCTGCCCGCCGGGCCGGAGTGTCATCGGGTGCCCCCTACCGGCATTTTGCCGACCGGGACGCCATGCTGGCCGCCGTCGCACAGCAATCCTTCACTGAACTGGAAACCTATTTCGCCGGCCTGCGGCTGGGGTCCAGCCTCGGTGAGCGGGCCGAGCAGATCGCGGTGGCCTATTTGGTGTTTGCGCGCGAGGATCCCACGCGGTTCGCCGTAATGTTCGGTTCGGGCATCAACAAGGATGCCTACCCGGAGCTGCTGGAGCAGGCCGGACGCGTGCAGGTGCTGCTCGAGGCAGCGGTTGCCTCCTTTGTCCCGGCGGAGGACGTTGTTCAGCGTGCAGCGGAGTTGTGGTCGATTGCCCACGGGGTGACCGATCTGGCGATTGGCGGCAATCTCCGCCATGTCACGGGCCCGGAGCGCATCGACGGGATTGCCTCCTCCGCCGCACGTGCCTGGGCCGCAGGATTAGCCGGCAACTCGGCCCACTGACCTACTGCCCGCCTCCCAGCCGAGGGCGAAGTAGACCTCGGGCACTCCGGCGTAGAACCGGTCCAGTCCGCGCATGCGTTCCAAACCGGCGGCCAGTGCGGTGCGCTGCGACCCAACGTTGGCGTCCGTGGTGCGGGCCATGACCGGAAGGTCCGGCAGCAGCTCCCGGCCGCGCCGCACGGCCTCGCGCGCCCCTTCGGCGGCATACCCCTTGCCCCAGGCGGAGGGATCGTAGCGGTAGTACAGGTTCAGGATGTCCTGCCCGTCCACCACGGCCCGCTGCAGCCCGGTGAAGCCGATGACGGTGTCCGGCGCCGCACGTTCGGCCACCGACCAGTAGCCAAAACCCTCCCGCTCCCAGTGCGCCAGGAAGTCCCGGAACAGCTGCCCGGACCGTTCCCGGCTGGGCTCATTCGGGTTGTGCCGGTTGGTTCGCGGATCCATGTGGATGCGCAGCGCGGCGTCACGGTCCTCGGGGGCCAACCGGCGCAGCAGCAGGCGGTCCGTGGTGACGGGGGTCCAATCGGCGGGGTTCTGGGGCATGCGCCCATCCTAGACAATGCCACTCCCGGAACGGCCGGTCCGGTGCAGGCAGGACGGCCGGTCCGGTGCAGGCAGGACGGCCGGTCCGGTGCGGGCCGGAACGGCCGGTCCGGTGCGGGCAGGACGTCCGGTCCGGTTAGTCCAGCGCCTCCGACACGTGCCGCAGCCATCGTGCCACGGTGGCCAGTTCCTCGGCGCTGAAGCCCTCATTGATGCGCGCGTTCAGCTCGTGGAGGGATTCCCGCACGACGCCGAGCGCCTCCCGCCCGCCGGGAGTCAGGTCCAGGCGGATGGTACGGGCATCCGCCGGATCCGGGGTGCGGGTGATGAGCCCGGAGGTCTCCATCCGGGCGAGCAGCCCGCTCAGCCCGGCCGGGGACGCCTGGACCGCAGCGGCCACCTCGCCGGTGCTGGCCCCGGGACGCGAGGCCAGATGCAGCAGCACCCCGCCCGCGGAGGCGCTGATGCCGCGCTCCCCGCCCCGGCCGGCAATCCAGCGCCGCAGCCGGCGTTCGGCGGTCAGTGTCAGGAAAAACAGGCGCGGCGGGCGGGCGGTGCGCACCGCGCCCGGGCCGGTCCCGGCGTCGTCGTTCCTGCCGGGAACGCCGTTAGTGCCGGCCGCCCGCGACCCCTGATCCGGGCCTACTGCGGGCTCAGCCCTGCTTTGTCCGTCAACCACGTGAGTACCTCCGGCCACAGCTTCTCACGCATGCCGCGGCGGAAGAAGCCCATGTGTCCGACGGCCGGCACGCCGACGTCGGCCGGTGCATACGTGCGCCGCTCCACCGAGGCGTTTACCAGGTGGCTGAAGATGACGTTGATCTGCCGGGGTGTGGCCCAGGGGTCGTCGGTGAAGCCGATAACCAGCGCGTCGGTTTTCACCTGCGCGGTGCGCTGGGCGGCGTCCATGCTCGGGTCGTCAAAGAAGTAGTTGGGTTTTTTGCTCCAGCCGCTCCACTCCAGCATTGCGCCGCCGGGCATGTCCTCGCCCAGACCGAGTTTCTTGCCTGGAACAGCACCCAGCAGCTTGCCGGTCAGCGGCCCCAGGAAGCTCAGGATCAGGCCCACCCGGAACCGTTCCTTGCGGTCCTCGATGGCCTTGGTGACACCGGCGTGCGACGCCACTCCCACAAATCCGTGCAGGTCCTCCAGCCCGTTGTTCAGCGCCATGGCGTGAGCGCCGAGGCTGTGCCCCACCGCAACGTGCGGCAGGTCCGGGAACCGCTCGCGCATCCATGCCGCCGCCGCCGGGACGTCCTGGTCCATCCAGTCGCGCATCCTCAGCCGCCGGTTAGCCTTCGGACTGCCCGAGGCACCGGTCCCCCGGTAGTCATAAGTGAGGACGGCAAGACCGTTCTCCGCCAGGTATTCGCTGAAGCCGGTGTACAGCCGTTCGGCCACGGCCGTCGCGGGGTGGATGACGACGGCGGCGCGCGGTTCGCCGTCGGGCAGGCGCAGGGTGCCGGCAATGGTTCCACCGGCGGCAACCGGGATGGAGATCCGTTCGGAAGTGATCGAGGTCACGTTATTATTTCGCATGCGAAACAATATACATGGGATGCCCGGTTTCGGATACCCTTCCGGGCCGGGCTTCTCGGCCTGGGGTGGGGTGGCTGGCAGGCTGGGAGGAGGGGTAGGGCCGGGCGCTTTGCTGCCGGTTTGTGCATTCCCTGCAATATTCCGAACCGGTCGATTTTGCAGGCCGGAACCCGGGGTTTGGCCCGCCCCCCCCCCAAAGAGCGCAGCCCGAAGAGCCTAGGGGAATCGAATCCCTGACCTGTGCATTCCCTGCCGGTTTGGGTTTCTGCTGCCGGTTTAAACGGGCAGCAGATTCCCGAACCGGCAGCAATATCCCGAACCGGGCGATTTTCCAGGCCGGAACTCCGCCCCGGCCGCACAGATTCCCACGGAGTGTTACTGGTGCGGCCCATGGGGAAACATCGGCCCCACCCGCACCAGAGCGTGGGAAAACCGAGTCACCCCGAGGCTGGCAGCCAAACGAAAAGGCACAAATTACCGATTTTCAGCCGAAAAACGGTAATTTGTGCCTTCTCGATTCCCGCGAACCCTCCGGCCCGCTCAGTAACTCGCGCGGGCCCCGTCCTCAGCGGCAGGGAGGTACTTCGCAGCCAGCCCCTCACTGCCCCGGGCCAGGAGGGCGACGTCGGCGCCCACCAGAATGAAGTCCACACCGGCGGCAATGTACCGCCGGGCAGTGGCCTCGGCGAACGCGTTCACGCCCACCGGTTTCCCGGCGGCCTTCACCGTACGGATGCAGTGCTCGACGGCGGCGATCACGTCGGGATGCTCCTGCTGGCCCAGGTGCCCCATGGAAGCAGCCAGATCAGCGGGCCCGAGGAACAGGCCGTCCACCCCGTCCACGGCGGCAATCTCGGCAACGTTTTCGACGGCGGCCGCGGACTCGATCTGCACCAGCAGGGTCACGGACTCCGCGGCGTGTTCCAGGTACCCGTCAATCCGGTTCCAGCGTGAGGCCCGGGCCAGGGCGCTGCCCACCCCGCGGATGCCCTGCGGCGGATACCGCACGGCACGGACCAGTTCGGCGGCCTGCCCGGCGGAATCCACCATGGGAATCAGCAGGTTCTGCGCACCCAGGTCCAGGTACTGCTTGAGCAGCACCGCGTCGCCGGACGGCGGGCGGACCACCGCGCTCACCGGGTAGCCATGTACGGCCTGCAGCTGGGCGAGCAGGGATTCGAGCCCGTTGGGGCTGTGCTCGGCGTCGATCAGCAGCCAGTCCAGCCCGGAGCCGGCGCAGATTTCGGCGACCAGCGGGCTGCCGGAACACACCCACATGCCGGTCTGGCGGCCGCCGGCAAGCCGGGCGGCAAAGGTTTCCTCGGGGCTCAGTCGAAGCGGCATGTGATGGTTCCCATCGGTCCGTAGTCGGCGAACACGGTGTCGCCCTTGTAGACCCACATGGGCCGGGTGAAGGAGCCGGCGAGGATGATTTCCCCGGCCTGCAGCGAGGTGCCGTGCACGGCCAGCTTGTTCGCCAGCCAATACACTCCGGCGGCCGGGTGGTTCAGCACGCCGGCGGCCACGCCGGTTTCCTCGATGCCCTGGTTGCGGTAAAGCAGCGCCGAAACCCAGCGCAGGTCGACGTCGGCGGCCCGCACCGGGTTGCCGCCCACCACCATGGCGCCCATCGCCGCGTTGTCGGAGATGGTGTCCACGATGGTGCGGCCCTCCATCTCGATCCGCGAATCCAGGATCTCCAGCGCCGGCACCACGTAGTCCGTGGCGTCCAGGACGTCGAACAGCGTGCAGTGCGGACCGGCCAGCGGCTTGCCCAGCACAAACGCGAGTTCCACCTCCACCCGCGGATGGGTGTAGGCATCCCAGTCCAGGGTGGCGCCGTTTTCCAGCACCATGTCATCGAGGATGATGCCGTAGTCCGGTTCGGTGATGCCGGTGGCGGCCTGCATCGCCTTGGACGTGAGGCCGATCTTGTGCCCGGCCAGCTGCCGGCCCTCGGCCAGTAACCGGTCCGCCCACAGGTTCTGCACCGCGTAGGAATCCTCGATGGTCATGTCGGGGTAGCGGGCGGTCAGCAGCGGCACCGGGGTCCGGGTCCGCTTAGCTTCCACCAGTTCGTCGGCCACCGCCTGGAGAGTTGATTGATCTAGCACCGTGCTGCTTTCTGTTCAGTAACGCTGAAGACGGGGTAGGACGACGACGGCGCGCGCCCGCCGTCGTCGTCCCGGGTTAGAGCTGGGAGCCTACCTTGAAGCCCTTTTCCTCGCCCGGTTCGCGGGTGTAGGAGAAGCCGTCGGCGCCGATGGTGACTTCCATTTCGGAGGTCTCCGTGCGGGAGGTCAGCGGCTGCGGGTTGCCGTCCAAATCCAGGACGAGGGAGGCCTCGGTGTACCAGGACGGGACCACGGGGTTGCCCCACCAGTCGCGGCGCTGGTTGTCGTGGACGTCCCAGGTGACGGTGGGGTTGTCCGGGTCGCCGGTGTAGTAGTCCTGCGTGTAGATCTCGATGCGGTGGTCGTCCGGATCCAGGATGTAGAGGTAGAAGGCGTTGGACACGCCGTGCCGGCCGGGGCCGCGTTCGATCCGGTCGGAGATGCGCAGGGCGCCCATCTTGTCGCAGATCTGGATGATGTTGTGCTTTTCGTGCGTGGCGAAGGCCAGGTGGTGCATGCGCGGGCCGTCGCCGCCCGTCAGGGCAGTGTCATGGACGGTCTGCTTGCGGTGCATCCAGGCGGCGTAGGTGACGCCGTCGGAATCCTTGATGTCCTCGGATACCCGGAAGCCCAGATCCTCCAGGTAGGCGCGGCCGCGGGGCACGTCCGGGGTGACCTGGTTGAAGTGGTCCAGGCGCACCAGTTCGCCGGCGGAGTAGAGGTCATAGCGCTGGGTGAGGCGCTCCACGTGCTCGGTCTCAAAGAAGAACTCGTAGGGGAAACCCAGCGGGTCCTCCACGCGCACCGAGTCGCCGATGCCCTTCACGAAGCCGTCGGCCCGGCGCTCCGTGCGGCAGCCCAGTTCCTTGTAATACGCCTCGGCTACGTCCACGTCTTCGGGGGTGCGGACGCGGTAGGCCAGGGCGGCGACGGCGGCCACCGGGCCCTTGCGCAGCACCAGGTTGTGGTGGATGAACTCCTCCAGGGAGCGCAGGTAGATGGCGTCCTCGTCCTCTTCGGTGACATGCAGGCCGAGGACGTCCACGTAGAACTTCCGGGACCGTTCCAGATCCGTGACCACCAGTTCGGTGTAGGCGCAGCGGACAATGTCCGGCGGGGCGATGCTGGGCGTGGGAATGGGGTTGGCAACTTCAAAGCTCATGGGGTTTTGCTCCTTTGCAAAAGGCGGGCGAAGTGTCGGGGACTCTTTAGCCGTCGACCTTGGCGGCGTCGTCGGTCCCGAACTTGGGGGTGTGGACTTTGCCCAGGGTGATGTGCACGGCCTGCTGGTCGGTGTAGAAGTCGATGGAGCGGTAGCCGCCCTCGTGGCCCAGGCCGGAGGCCTTCACGCCGCCGAACGGAGTGCGCAGGTCGCGGACGTTGTGGCTGTTGAGCCAGACCATGCCGGCCTCGGTGTTCTGCGCGAAGTTGTGCGCGCGGGTGAGGTCGGAGGTCCAAATGTAGGCGGCCAGCCCGTACTTGGTGTTGTTGGCCAGTTCCAGCGCTTCGGCTTCGGTGTCGAAGGGGGTGATGGCGACGACGGGGCCGAAGATTTCCTCCTGGAAGATCCGCGCGTCCGGGGCGACGTCGGCGAAGACGGTGGGGGCAATGTAGTTGCCCTCTTCCAGGCCTTCGGGGCGTCCGCCGCCGGCCAGCAGGCGGCCTTCGGTCTTGCCGATCTCCACGTAGGATGCCACCTTCTTGAAGTGTTCGGGGTGCACCAGGGCGCCCACCTGGGTCTTGGGATCGTGCGGGTCGCCGACGACGATGGTCTTGGCGCGGGCGGCGAAGCGTTCACAGAACTCGTCGTAGACCGGGCGTTCCACCAGGATGCGGGAGCCGGCGGTGCAGCGTTCTCCGTTGAGCGAGAAGACGCCGAACAGGGCCGAATCGAGGGCGGTGTCCAGATCCGCGTCGGCGAAGATGACGCAGGGGCTCTTGCCGCCCAGCTCCATGGACATGCCCTTCAGGTTTTCCGCGGCGTTGCGGAAGATCGTCTTGCCGGTGGTGGTTTCGCCGGTGAAGGAGATCAGCGGAACGTCCGGGTGCTTCACCAGTGCGTCACCGGCTTCCTCGCCCAGGCCGTTGACCAGGTTGAATACACCGGCGGGGACGCCGGCGTCGGTGAAGATGTCCGCCCAGAGGGAGGCGGAGAGCGGGGTGAATTCGGCCGGCTTGAGCACCACGGTGTTGCCGGTGGCCAGGGCCGGGGCGAGCTTCCAGGACTCGAGCATAAACGGGGTGTTCCACGGGGTGATCAGCCCGGCCACGCCGATGGGCTTGCGGTTCACGTAGTTGATCTGGGCGCCGGGGACCTTCATGGCGTCGTCGAACTGGGCGACGATGAGGTCCGCGAAGAAGCGGAAGTTCTCTGCGGCGCGCAGCGCCTGGCCCTTGGCCTGGGTGATGGGCAGGCCGGTGTCGAAGGTTTCCATTTCTGCCAGGCGGGACTCCTGGGCTTCGACGGCGTCGGCGATCTTATTGAGGATCCGGGCGCGTTCGCGCGGCTTCATCTTGGGCCACGGGCCGTTCACGAAGGCTTCGCGGGCGGCGGCGACGGCGGCGTCGATGTCTTCCTTCTGCCCGGCGGCGGCGGTGGCGTAGGTCTTGTTGGTAACCGGATCCAAAACGTCGAAGGTGGCGCCGTTGATCGAGTCAACGAACTTGCCGTTGATGAAGTGCTGGATATGGGTGGGCAGGTTCTCCGGGACAAAGTGCGTGCTCATGGATGGTCCTCTTTCGTCGTTTGGCTTTAGATCGGCGACGGCGGCTGGTGGGCCTGCGCCAGGAAGGCGTTGAGCGTGTTGGTGCGGTGCGCGCGGGCGGCGTGCTCGACGTCGGCCGCGGAGGCTTTTGCTTCGATCAGGTCCAGCAGGTTCTCGTGTTCGGCGACGGAATCCTGCGCCCGGTCCGGCACGTACCGGAAGACGGAGGACCGCATCCGATCCAGTCTGTTCCAGCCGCGGTGGACCAGGTCCAGGATGTGCGGGTTCGGGCAGGGCGCGTAGAGCAGGGCGTGGAACTCGGTGTTGAGCTGCGTGAAGCGGACCGGGTCGAAGTTCGCCAGCACCTCGCGCATCTGATCGTTCAGCGTCCGGGCTTTTTGTAGTTCATCGGCTGTGATGCTCGGGGCGGCCAGGGCGGTGGCAGCCCCCTCGATGATGCTGAGGGTCTGCATGGTGTGCAGGTACAGGTCCGGGTCGATGCCGGCCACGGTGGCACCCACGTTGCGTTCAAAGTGGACCAGCCCTTCGGCTTCCAGGCGCCGGATGGCTTCGCGGACGGGGACCACGCTGAAGCCCATCTCGGTGGCGATGGTGCTGAGCACCAGGCGGTAGCCGGGGGTTAGTTCGCCGCCGAGGATGCGGTCCTTCAGCTGGGAATAGGCCTGCTCCGACTTGGAGCCGGTGGCGGTGCTGCTGTTGGCGGCGCTCATGGGTTCTTTAGTCATACTTGTTCCGCTGCCCAGGCCTCGTACTTTTCCTTCCAGGCGGAGTTCATCGGGTACAGCCCGTCCACGCCGTGCCCGGCCTTCACCATTTCGGCGATGAACTCTTCCTGGTGTTCCTGCTTCATGCACGCCTCCACCAGCTCCTCGGCGATGGCCGGCGGGATGACCAGGATGCCGTCGTCGTCGGCCGCAATGATGTCGCCGGGCTGCACGGTGGCGCCGCCGCAGGCGATGGTGATGTCGGTGTCCCAGGGGACGTGCTTCCGGCCGAGGACGGCGGGGTGCGGGTTGGCGCAGTAGACGGGCAGGTCGATGCCGGCGACGGTGGAGTAGTCGCGCACGCCGCCGTCGGTGATGATGGCGGCGGCGCCGTTGTGCTTGGCGCGCAAGGCGAGGATGTCACCCAGGGTGCCGGTGCCCTTTTCGCCGCGGGCTTCCATGACCAGGATTTCGCCCTCGCCCACGGAGTCGATGGCGCGTTTCTGTGCGTTGTAGCCGCCGCCGTGGGAGCGAAAGAGGTCCTCGCGGTTAGGCACGAAGCGCAGGGTGCGGGCGGTGCCCACCACCTTACGGCCGGTGCGGGTGCCGGTGAGGCCATCGATGGAGACGTTGTTCAGGCCGCGGGCGCGCATCTGGGAGGACAGGGTGGCGGTGGCAACGGATTCGAGTTTGGCCCGAAGCTCCGGAGTGAGTGTTTTTGCCTGTTGCGCGTGGGGGGCGAGGCCGGCCTTTTCCGCGGAGCCCCAGGCTTCTTCGCGCTGCTTGTCGTCGATCTTGGGCTGCGCGCCGAAGGGTGCCAGCGGCGTCGTGCCGTCGGTGACGGTGGTGGCGAGCCGGCCGGTGGTCTGATCGGTGCCGGGGACGTCGACTTCGACTTCGAGCCGGTCGCCGGGGACGGCCACGGAGGCACCGGCGGGGGTGCCGGTGAGGATCAGGTCGCCCGGTTCCAGGGTGAGCAGCTGGGACAGGTCGGCCACCAGCTGAGCGAAGGGGAAGATCAGGTCCGCGGTGGTGTCCTCCTGCGCGAGGTCGCCGTTGACCCAGGTGCGGATGCGCAGGTTGGCCGGGTCGACGTCGGTCGCGTTGAGGATGGCGGGGCCGACGGGGGTGAAGCCGTCGCCGCCCTTGGAGCGGAGGTTGGAGCCTTTGTCTGCCCAGCGCAGGTCGTAGACGCCAAGGTCATTGCTGGCGGTCACTCCCCCGACATAGTTCCAGGCGTCCTCGATGCTCACACGGCGGGCGGTTTTCCCGATGATAAGGGCGATTTCGCCTTCGAAGCCGAGCAGTTCGCAGCCGGCCGGGCGTTCCACGCTGCCGCCGGTCAGGGCTAGGGACGAGCTGGGCTTGAGGAAGTAGGAGGGCTGTTCCGGGGTGCGTCCGCGTTCTGCTGCCCGTGAGGGGTAGTTGATGTGGACGGCGATGACCTTGCCGGCCTGCTGAAGCGTGTCCGTGGTGGCGTCGTTGCCCATGTCTCTCCTAGATCAAGTACGAAATCGTATATGATCAGGCTTACATGTGGTGTGGGTCACGTCAAGGGGAAGTGTTGTCGCTAGAGTGGTCTATAGAAACGGAGTGCTGCCGAATACCCCCCACGTACTACTTCATTTATTCCAGGACTTCCGTCTAGGCAAGGCATCACAGGCATGACTTGAGTGGATCCAGCTAAATATTCGGCGTAAAGCACCAGAGCCAGCATTCATCGGGGTGATGACGCCAGGCGATGAGCAGGTCGCGGATGATTATTTCTCCCCCAAAATCCATCCAGAACTTCGTTTGCCGCATATGAGGACCTAAATTATGATGTCTACTAATACATTGTGGAACTACAACACCTCTTAGGGTCGTGATGATCAACGCACTTGAAGGCTTTCGAGACGTCAAGGCGTCCCTAGCATCTGGCGCCCTCGTCCTCATCGGTATCTGGATACTATTTGCGGGACATTTCTCCAGTCCCGGCGGCGATGGTTCCCTCTGGGCCGATATTCAACAGGGAATCTCCTTTGTCGGCATGCCTGCAGCTATTGCCGGGGCGACCTTTTTGGCATATTTGGTCGGTATCATATTCTCATTCGATCGCTTATTATTCATGCTTCTCGATCGCACGTATTCTAATTTTTCGTCACTGAGTGTCGATTCTCAAGCGCGACTGGAGCAGAAAGTAAGAGCAGAACTTGATGAACTAACTTTTGAGTTCGATAAAACGTATGAGTATCTCAGTAACGCGACTGGGCTAAGTGGAGAGGTTACAACAGAGGACAAGAGGAAACTGCTTCGCGAGTGGGGCGAAGATCACCCACCGGAGGTTTGGGCCAACGGCACGTCTGAGGTAATTCGCGACCGGTTCTTGCGACATTTCCTCGATGAAATGAAGGGATCCATGGATCTCGTGGCTTTGAATCTACATAGCGCAAACGCTGTGTCCGCAGATCGGTACGAAAAGGCGTCCTCGGAAGCTTCATTCCGTGGAGCCATTGCATTTCCTATCCTTTTCGTTGCGGTAGCGATATCTATTCGCTTAAGTGCAGAACATCTCTATTTGTCTACCGTAGGAGTTCTAGGTATCGGCCTCGTGGCCGTAATAGCTATAGTTGGCCGTGCCAGAGAAAAAAGGGTAGAAGCTGCTGAAGAACTCGCCAAGGCGGTTTCGTCTGGACTTGTACCTCCCCCCGGATGCGCCGAGCTTAGACGTCGCCTAGAGGAAAAGAAGTCGCTTGGTCTTGGTCTCGGGATATAGGCTTATCGTTTCCCGGCGTGTTCCCCTCAGAACATAGGGATCGCCGCACAACCAGCAACACTGTGAGTTGCAGTGCGAACTATGAAATCGTCAGAACTGACCGAGTCGATGCAATCGCAACTGCGGAACCTCCCCGCTGGCGCTGTCCCACTCTACGAGGTAGCCGAGTTCACGCAACGCTTCTGCTGCCGCCTCTGGGTTGTCTTGAGTCGCAGCTTTTAGCTGTGTTTCCCTCCAAAGCGTACGACCTTCTGTAAGTGCGTCCTGCCACGTAGACGCAGAGTCAACGGCCAATTCGGTAGCTAAGAATTCAAGAACATCCTCAAGACAAGGACGAAATCTAGGACCACCGACAGGCAAGTGAAGTTGTGACGGTGTTCCGTGTCCATCGCCGTGGCCTCGTTTCCGTCTCTGCTTCGTCTTCCTATTATTTCCGGCTACCTTGAGCGCCGTAGCCGCTGCTTCAGTATCCATACGGAAGTTGATATGAGCTCCCGGAGTTTTACGAGGACGCCGCAAGTAGTCGTACCGGATCAGAGGCATGCCCTGGTCAACGACAAAGACATTGAATGTGCTGCGATCAACTGCTAAGTACTTTCGCGATTCGCTCAGCTCGCAGTGGTAAGTGACGCTCAATCGAAAGCGGGGCTGCCCATCGACGTTTAGGACCAGACCTCCCGGATCGATCGTTCTAGCGACGATCTTCCTGTCGGCCGCGTCGACCTTGAGGGTGTCTTCCGCGGTGCCGAGGAACTCTTTCAAAGTGTGATTTATGCGTGAAGCAAATTCCTCGGCTTGCCGCTGCGTCTCAAGACGTTGTTCGCGGAGCCTTTGGGCAGGACTAGACACCGAGCAAGTAGTCAATGTCTGACACGGCCTCATAGACACCGAATTCCTTGACGCCAAGGCAACTGGATTCGACCTGGGCGGTCAGTTCCTCCATGGTGATGCCAATTGACCTGAGCAACTCCTCCCGCTCTGCCTTTAGCTGTTCCGATGTCTTGAACTCGACGGCTACAGCAGTCATCTTGTGCCCCTATCCAGTGCCGATGTGTGACTGTGGGTCAAGTATTGCACCCCGCGCGGACATTTTGGAGAGACAGAATTGGCGTGTTCCGCTGCTCAGACTCTGCCGCCCAGCAGCAGACAATGACCAGTTGCCGGCTGTCCTATACCCCGAGGCGTCCCGCATGGCCACACCCTTCCTCTCATCTCGTCACGTTGGTGCCCTGCGATAGCTCACGATGCGCGGGCCAGGCTGATGTGACCCGCCCCGGGTCACGGAATAGATGCGGCCTTTCCACACGTTGACGCTGCATGAACCCCAGCTCAGGACACCTCCTTCTGAGCCGAGCAACCGAAGGAACCCCCACTTGAAACTCTTCACCCCCCTCACCGTCGGCACCATGGAACTGCCCAACCGCCTCGTCATGGCACCGATGTCCCGCGTACGCGCCGACCGCAACGGCGTGCCCACCGACATCATGGTCGAGCACTACCGCCAGCGCGCCTCCATGGGCCTGATCATCACTGACGGCATCTACCCCTCCTTCACCGGCCAGGGCAACGCCCTGATGCCCGGCCTGGTCACCGAGGAACACGTCGCCGGCTGGAAGCGCGTCACCGACGCCGTCCACGCCGCCGGCGGCCGGATCGTCGCCCAGCTGATGCACTCCGGACGCGTCGCGCACGAAAACATCAACGGCGGACGCCCCGTCGTCGCCCCCAGCGCCATCGCCGTCGAAGGCATGGCACACACCTACGACGGCAAGCAGCCCTTCCCGGTGCCGCACGCCCTCACCGAAGCCGAACTCCCCGGCATCGTGCAGGACTTCGTGTCCGCAGCACAGAACGCAATGAAGGCAGGGTTCGACGGCGTCGAGCTGCACGGTGCCAACGGGTACCTGCTGCAGGAATTCCTCTCGCCCGTCTCCAACACCCGCACCGACAACTACGGCGGCTCCCCCGAGAACCGGGCCCGCCTGGTCATCGAGGCCTTCCGTGCCGTGGCCGAGGCCGTCGGCGCTGAGCACACCGGCATCCGCATCTCCCCGGAACACAACATCCAGGGTGTGCTGGAAACCGACCGCGCCGACGTGACCGCCACCTACACCGCCCTGGTGGACGGCATCGCCGATCTGAAGCCGGCCTACCTGTCCATCCTGCACGCGGATCCGGCCGACGCAATGATCCAGGACCTGCGCCACCGCTTCGGCGGCCCGGTGCTGATGAACACCGGCTTCGGCACGGTCACCAGCCGCGAGGACGCCATCATGCTGCTGGAGGAGAACCTGGCCGACGCCGCCGTCGTCGGCCGTCCGGTCATCGCCAACCCGGACCTTGCCCGCCGCTGGCAGGAGGACCACCCGCTGAACGAGATCGACCAGGCCACCGTCTACACCGACGGCGCCGCCGGCTACACGGACTACCCGTTGCTGGCTCCGGCCGCTTCCTAGCTCGAACGAACGACGACGGCAGGCCTTCCGCATGATGCGGGAGGCCTGCCGTCCCTTAACGGGGATGTTTCTAAAGCAGCCCTCTAAGTAGGTTGGTCGTTGCGTCCAAGGAGTATGTCTTTGCCAGTTCGTCAAGAATGTCCGCTGGCGTCTGCTTGGTTCCTTTTCGTCCCGAGCGCTCAGACATTGCACGGACCGCAGCCAGTCCAAGCTCAAGGTGGACCGAGACGGTTTCGTAAGCGAAATCTTGAACGCCAGTGATCTGAATTCCATCAGGAACCTTATCGGACGGGAAATCTCGGAAATTATCAGTAACGATACATCCGGCCCCTCCGACTACCGCCGCGGCTAACACGTGCTCATCGTCAGGGTCCGGCAGTCCATAGGTCCCCTCCCAGCCTTCCCAACCCGTCACGATCGAATCAGCGAAGTGGTTACGCATTTGCTCGGCAAGATGGCGGGCTTTGGCTTCCGCGGCCGGCTGGCTGTCGCCTCGCTTTATGCGCTTCCGTTCTTCGTTGACCTCCACCTCAGCGAGAATCGCTTCACTGAAAATGAACCGGTAGGAGCCCTCGAAAGCCAGCGACAATAAGAAGTCGCGCAGCGTGCTCGGCCACAGCACGCAGCTGTCCAGGAGGGCGGTAAACATGCCCGTATTCTGGCACTACTTAGGAGCGCGCTGGCGGCGGCGTGCCGCTTCCTTCTTTGCTTCTTTCATGTCTTCGACGACGCTAGCCGGATTCTCATCTTCAATCTCGCCCAGGGAATCGAGGGCCGCGTACTGCTCTGCCTTGCGGACTTCCTTGAAGTCCAGGACGTCTTCAAGCTTGACGCGTCGGTGCGTACCTGGCTTTTCGTACGGGATTTTTCCGGTATCCAGGAGACGGACGAGAGTGGGACGGGTCACGCCCAAAAGTTCGGCGGCTTGCTGGGTGGTCAGCGTCATTGATCGAGGAGTGAGGGTTACCGCTTGGCCCTTGCGCATGGCATCCACGGCCTTAACCAAGACTTCGTAGATTTCATAGGGGAGTTCAACCTGATCGCCCTCGCCGGCGCCAGACAGGAAGAACTGCGGCTTGGGCTTTGCCCCGTTCTTCTGCGCATGCGCCTCAATGAAGTTGTAGAGTTTCCCCGTTTCGGGAGCTTCGGGAGCGAAGAAGGTCTCCTTGGCTGCGGCGTTCGGACTCATCCCTATCTCACTTCTCTGTGTTTTCGTTTTTTTCGTTTTACCGTTTTTTGAATCCTAGCGCCAGGACCCTCGCGCGTCCAGTCCACACTGCCCCACCTTGTTCCACCCTTTTTCAGGCAGCACCATCTTCGCGGTTCCACCAGCCGAGGTGACGAGGTTTGGGGTGGGCTGCCGCTGTGGCGGCGTTGAGTTGCCGCCGCTGGCTTACTGAGTCCGCGGAGTCTACTCCCGGCATGCGGGACACGGCGGGCCCTCCAGAGTATGGAGGGCCCGCCGTCGTCGTGTCAGTCAGCCGTAAGTTCGTTGCTGATTTCCCATAGCTCCGTGCGGAGCTCTGACCGGTACGCATCGGGGTGGGCGTGCGTTTCGGTCCACCGGTCAAAAAACCGTCCTGTAATGTGCGCGAGCTCAGGGGCAAAGGCCAGCCGCAGTATGGACCGCACACCGGTATCCAAACTGTCGATGCTGAGTTCCGGCGAATCGAGCATCTTTGTCGGCATGTAGGTGCCGGGATGGACGCTGTTAACGGTGAGGACTCCGGGGTCGTAACGTTCTGCCAGCTCCATTCCCGCCATAACCAGGGCCAGTTTCGACACTGAGTAGGCGCGCTGTCGCGTGTATCCGTGAGCCATCGCCAGGTCGTCGAAGTCGAGAGAGGCCTGACTGAGAGAAGCCACGTTGACCACACGGGCCGGCGCACCCGCCCGCAGCGCACCCGCCCGCAATAGGGGCATCAGGCGCTTTGTCAGCAGGAAGGGTGCAAGGTGGTTGACCGCGAAACACAGTTCGTGGCCGTCCGCACTGAGCTGGCGGGCGTGGCCGGAGCTCACGCCGGCATTGTTTACTAGAACGGATATGTCATCGGTCAGGCCGCGGATCCTGTCAGCGAGCCGGGCCACCTGTGCCAGCTCCGCGAAATCGGCCTGCACCGTGGTGATGTCCGCCGCGCCGCCGGTCAGCTCCTTTTCCAGCTTTTCCAGCCGCTCCGGGCTTCGACCGTGAAGGACCAATCGAATCCCGCTGTGGCCGGACAGTTCGAACGCCAGCGCCTTGCCGAGTCCGTCTGTGGCGCCAGTGATAACGATTGTGGGCGTACCTCCCCGATCATTCCGAGGCAGGTGTACTCCGTTTATCGCCATCGCGATCAGACCGCCGGCGTCTCGGCGGTTCCCACAAGCCAGGCGCGGCCGACCGTGTGTTCGGCCATCAGAAAGCCCAGGGTTGCCGGGGTGGCATCGGCTAGGACCTCGATTGCGTCGATGTCGAGGGCCGTTACCGTGATGAAGTAGCGGTGTCGTCCATGGCCGGCGGGCGGCGCGGCGCCGATGAACCGAGCTGCACGCGCATCATTGGGAAGCTGCACGGCGACTTCGGGCAGGCGCGATCCGTCGTCGTCGCCGGCGCCTTCCGGGATGCTTGTTGAACTGGCAGGAATATTGGCCACTGCCCAGTGCCAGAACCCGGACCCAGTGGGCGCGTCCGGGTCATAGACAGTGACCGCGTAGCTCTTGGTTTCTGCAGGTGCGCCCGACCAGGAAAGCTGCGGAGATGCATCGAGGCCCCCCGGCACTCCGGACATGCCCGACCACTGCGCGAGAGCCAGCGGCTGCCCGTCGCTGACGTTCTCGCTGGTGAGTGGAAAGGTCGGAACTTCCGGCAGTCGGGAGAATGGGTTGTTTTCAGTCATGGTGTTCCTGTCCGCGATTGGCGTGTTTGGCTATCGATTATTACGTTAATAATCGATTATGTGCAAGGAGCTCTATGATGGGGAGATGACACCCACCGCCGACGCCAAGCGCCAAGCGCCCTCCGAACGCGTCTACTCGCTCTTACGGGCAGCGGTGCTGCACGGAGCCGTTCGGCCCGGGCAGCCACTCCGCCCCCAGGAGTTGGCCGACCAGCACGGCGTGAGCCTCGCCGTCGCCCGGGAGTCGCTATTGCGGCTTGTCGGCGAGGGTTTGGCCGAGCGGCTGCCGAACCGCGGTTTCGCGGTCCCCACCGTCGGCGATGACCGGTGGCAGCAACTGGCGCAGGCCAGAGCAATTTTCGAGCCCGCGATGCTGCGCATGTCTACCGAGCGGGGAGATCTGGAGTGGGAGGCCCGGGTACGGGCGGCCCATCATCGGCTCTCCGGCACGCCTCCGTATGAGCACGAGGGTGACGCTTATTTCTCGGATGCCTGGGCGGCTGCGCACCATGATTTCCACCGCACACTGCTGGACGCCTGCGGCAACGAGGTGTTGATGGAAACCTTCGATCGCATGTGGACCGCCACTGAGCTCGCCCGGCGCTGGTCGGCCGCAATTGCACCGCACCGCGACGGAGCCGGCGAGCACCGCGCGCTCGAAGAGGCAGCACTGGCGCGGGAGGCCGAGAAGGCAGCCGACTTGCTCACCCGGCACCTGACCGGCACCGCTACCGCGCTCTCGACGCCACGCTGACGCGGGAGGGGGATCCTGTGCCGTCATGGTGCGCTCCTTATGCCCGGCCCGCCCCTTCCCAGGCAAGCACTCCGCCGCGACGCCCGCCAGCAGCCGGAAAAACTTGCCGCCGGCCGGGTCCATCCGGCCCGTGCCGGAATACGCTCAGATGAGCCGCGTCCCGCCTCAATGCGCGTTCCCTTCCCCGCAGACTACGGGACCATGGCAGGCAAGAGCGTGTTCCGCTGATCGGTGAGGAGCAGGAACCATGGTCCTGGATGACACGTACACCTTGGCCAACGGCCGGCCCATTCCGAAGCTGGGTCTGGGCACCTGGTTTATTGACGACGACGCCGCGGCGCAAGCGGTCCGGGACGCCGTCGAGATCGGCTACCGGAACATTGACACCGCGCAGGCCTACGGCAACGAGCACGGGGTGGGCGAGGGCGTGCGCACGGGCGGGGTTCCCCGCGGTGAGCTGTTTGTCTCCAGCAAGCTGGCCGCCGAGATCAAGGACTACGACGGCGCCGTGGCCGCCATTGACGGGTCCCTTGCCACCATGGGCCTGGAGTATCTGGACCTGATGCTGATCCACAGCCCCCAGCCCTGGAACGACTGGCGCGGCGGCACCTACGCCGAAGGCAACCGGCAGGCCTGGCGGGCGCTGGAGGAAGCCCAGCAGGCGGGCAAGCTCCGCTCCATCGGCGTCTCCAACTTCGAACAGTCGGACCTGGAGAACATCATCGAGGTCTGCACGGTGGCCCCGCAGGTGAACCAGGTGCTGTTCCATGTGGGCAATACCCCGGATGACCTCCTCTCCTACTGCACCGGGCAGGGCGTCCTCATTGAGGCCTACTCCCCCATTGCGCACGGAGAGATCCTGGAGAACACCGACGTCGCCGACATGGCAGCGCGCTACTCGGTGACCGTTCCGCAGCTGTGCATCCGCTACGCCCTGCAGCTGGGCACGGTCCCGCTGCCGAAGACGGCCAATCCGGACCATATGCGGGAGAACGCCCAGGTGGACTTCACCATTTCCGACGAGGACATCAGCGCCCTGTGGCGCCTGCGCATCAGCGACTACGGCAGGTCCAGCCGGTTCCCGGTTTTCAGCGGCAAATAGTATGACAGCTCTGAAATGGCCGCCGCCAGCTGCTCCGGTCAGTCGTGGTACTCGCGGCCGTAGGTTTTGACGCCCTCCATCATGTTCCGCAGGGTGGCGGGCGCGTTGTAGCCGAAGGTGCTCTCGAAGGACTGGTAGCCCTCCTCGGATGACGCGGCGCTGCGCGGCAGCATCTCCTCGGCGAACGTATCGAACGCGGCATCGACGTCATCCGGTGAGGCTGCAATCAGCCTGCCCAGTTCCGCGCCGTCGTAGAGGGCCCAGTTCGCGCCGTCGCCGTCCGGCGGTGTCAGGTGCGCGGCGTCGCCGACGAGCATCACTCCAGGTATCCGGTCCCAGGTGTGGCCGAGCGGGAGGCCCCAGATCGGACGGATGACGGGGTCCGCATCGCCGGCAGTCAGCAGCTGCCGGAGTTCGGGCGACCATCCTTCGCCGAGCTGGTCGGCAATAACCTGCAGTGCCTGGGCACGGTCTGTGGTGTCGAGCGTTTCCGCCCAGGACAGCGGCTTCTTGAGCACGGCATAACTGTGGATGATGTCGTTCGCTTCGCGGTGCCCGAAGATCCCCCGGCCGGGCTGCATCGCAAGCATCGCGCCCCGGCCGACGAGTTGCGCGCTGTCCGGGTGGCGGGCTTCGACGTCGTGTAGGAACGTCTCTGCCCAGAGGGTGCCGAGATATTCCGGGGCTGCGCCGTTGAGGTAGGACCGGACCCGTGACCAGGCGCCGTCCGCGCCGACGAGGATATCCGCGTCGACCGATGAACCGTTGGCGAAGACGACGGTGTGGCTGGTACCGCTGCCATGGATCGAGGCGACCTTGTGACCCCACTGGATGGCACCGTCCGGCAGCGACTCCACCAGGATGCGGCGCAACTCGCCGCGCAGTACCTCGGGGTTGGTCAGTTCCCCATCGTCGGGGATCTCGCCCACGAGCTCCCCGTCAGAGTCGAGGAACCGCATGGCCTCTGCCCCCATGTTGATGATTGAACGGAATTCATCCATGAGCTGGCACTGCTCGAGGGCGGCTTGGCCGTTGAAGTCGTGAATGTCGAGCTGGCCACCCTGCGTACGTGCGTTTATCGAGGGTTCCCCCTCGTACACGGCCGCGGGGATGCCGTTGAGGTGCAGGACGCGTGCGAGCGTCAATCCTGCGAGGCCGGCTCCAATGATGACAATGGGCTTCATGATCGATCTCCTTCGTTGGAACGAGGAGACCGTCTGCGGGCCCCTCAAGTTGTGCTGTTGCAAAATGATTATGCAACAAAACTATTTGTTTGCAAAGAGAGTTTTGCCATGACGCAAAATTATTTTGCGAATAAACTATGGGCACCAACGATCCAGGAAGTGAGTGTGCAGCGATGGCAGATGTTGCCGGACCCCCGACCCAGCGGAAACAGATCATCGCCAGCCTCCTGGCCTTCACGGCGGCGCAGAACGAACTCGTCCGCCTGTTCGCACGCAGTAACCACATGCATTCCACCGACGCCGCGGCGGTTGTGCAGATCATTGAACACGAAGACCAGGACCGGCCGCTCACCCCCGCCGGTCTTGCGGCGCGCATCGGGCTGTCCCCGGGCGCGACGTCGATCCTGCTGGCACGCCTGGAGGAGGCGGGCTTCATCAGCCGGACACGGGAGCACACCGACCGGCGCGTCGTGACGCTGCGCTCCACAAAGTCGATCAACGACGCCGCCGACGCCTTTTTCCAACCCTTAGCCCAGGAGCTCGACGCTGCCCTAGCGGTGTTCGCGCCTGACGAGATCGACGTCGTGAACCGTGCTGCCGACGAATTGCGATCCGTGCTCGAGAGCTACGTCCGCGCTACTGCGGGTGAGATGGAAGCGAGTTAGCCCAGGGCTGCATACTCGAACCATGACCGTTTACTTTGAGTGCACCACTCGGACAGCTCTGCCGATCCAGGAGCTGTTCGACCGGGCCCGGAGTATTGACGTCCACAAGGATTCGATGGCGCGGTCCCGCGAAGAGGCGGTCGGGGGCGTAACGTCCGGCCTCATCTCCAAGGGCGAGGAAGTCACCTGGCGGGCCTGGCACTTCGGAGTTCCGTTGCGGATGACGAGCCGGGTCACGGAGATGGAGCCGCCGGACCGCTTCGTCGATGAGCAGATCCGAGGCCCGTTCCGGCGGTTCCGGCACGTCCACGATTTCAGCGAGGATGCCGCCGGCACCACCATGGTTGACCGGATCGAGTTCGAGGCACCGTTCGGCGTCGTCGGGCGGGCAGTGGAGAAACTGGTGCTGGCGCGCTACCTGAAGAAGCTCATTGAGGGACGCAATCGGCATCTGGCCGCGGATTTCTAGTCCATACCCTCTGCAGAATATGGAGGCACCGTGCCGAATCATGGAATGATCCATCACATGACGTCCAGCAGCACTCCAGCGGCCGCGAACAAACCTGTCAGCCAAGAGAGTGAAGCTGCGGGCAGCGCCTCAACAACGGATTCGAGGGTGCTCTCCGTCAGCCGAAGCAGCAAGCACAACTTCAGCAAGGACCGGGTGGAATCGGTTCTGCTGGTGGAAGGGCTGGGCGTTGATGGAGACGCGCACTCCGGCACCACTGTGCAGCATGTGTTTCGAAAGCGGTTCCACCCCACGGAGCCCAACCTGCGGCAGGTGCACCTGATCCATGCGGAACTGTTCGATGAACTGGCGCAGGACGGCTTCGAGGTGCGTCCCGGCGACCTCGGGGAAAACATCACCACCCGCGGCATCGATCTCCTGAACCTGCCCGCGGGAACACTCCTGCGCATAGGGCCCGACGCCGTCGTTCAGGTTACCGGCCTGCGGAATCCCTGCCGGCAGATTGACCGATTCCAGACCGGGCTGCTTAAAGCGGTGCTGCCCCGCGACAGCGAAGGAAAAGTGGTGCGCAAGACGGGAATCATGGGCATCGTACTGACCGGCGGGCTGGTGAGCATCGACGACGGGATCCGCGCCGAGGTGCCTGCCGGGCCGCAACGCCGGCTCAAATGCGTCTGATTCTGATCCGGGCTTAGTCCCCGAGCGTCCGGATTACGCGTGCGGGTGATCCCACCGCCAGGGACCGCGCCGGAACATCCTTGGTGACGACGGCGCCGGCGGCCACCACGGAATCGTCGCCGACGCTCACCCCCGGGAGCACCGTGACGTTGGACCCGAGCCAGACGTTCCGGCCCAGCGTGACCGGTGCCGGATGCATATCCGCCCGCCGGTCCGGCGCCAGATCGTGGTTCAGCGTCGCCAGGACCACGTTGTGGCCGATCAGGCAATCATCGCCAATGCTGATCCCGCCCTGGTCCTGGAACCGGCAGCCGGCATTGATGAAGACCCGTTTGCCCAGGGCGATGTTGCGGCCGAAATCGGAGGAGAACGGCGGGAACAGGGACACGGACTCATCCACCGGTTTCCCGGTGAGCCGGGTCAGCAATTCCCGCACCCGGGCCGGTTCGTGATACCCGCTGTTGAGTTCGCCGGTGATCTGCAGGGCCACCTGACTGGTGTGGTGCATGGCCCCATGCAGGGGCGAACCGGCGGTAATCGTTTCGCCGGCGTTCAGCGCCGCCAGCAGGTCATCGAGTTCCAGTTCCATGGGAGTCCTTGTCCGTTCAGGTGCCTGTCCGGTCTTCAGTTCCGAGGGCCCCGCCGCCCGGGGAATTCCTCTACGGCAGGAGCGGTTTCTTTCCATAGAGAGGCCGCAGGACACCGCGGTCCGTCCAGCTGAACACTATCGAAGGAATATGTAATGCCGACACTGGGAATCATCGGAAGCGGAAACATCGGATCGGCCGTCGCCCGGCTCGCGGTTGCCGCGGGAATGAACGTGGTGATCGCCAATTCGCGCGGACCTGAAACGCTCTCAGACCTGGTCACCGAGCTCGGGCCGCTGGCCACGGCCGGAACGGTGGAGGATGCCGCGAAACTCGGCGACGCCGTCGTACTGTCCATTCCGCTCAAAGCGGTTTCCGAGCTTCCGGCCGGCTTGCTGGACGGGAAAATCGTCCTGGACACCAGCAATTACTACCCGTCCCGGGACGGGCGCATCGCCGCACTCGATGACCGCACCGTCACCACCAGTGAACTGGTGCAGAGCTGGCTTCCCGGAGCGCAGTACGTCAAGGCGTTCAATAACATCCTGGCGCATCACATTCCGCTTCTTGCCCGCCCCAGCGGTGCCGCGGACCGCTCCGCCCTGCCCATCGCCTCCGACGACGGTGCGGCCAAGGCAGAGGCGGCGGCGCTCATCGACGGGCTGGGCTACGACGCCGTGGACGCCGGCACCCTTGCCGAAAGCTGGCGGTTTGAGCCGGACTCCGCGGGCTATACCCGCCTCTACCTCGCGGATCCCAGCACACCCGATGACCAGCTGATGAGCTCGGTTCCCGGCACGACCCCCGCGGAGAAGGTCCGGTCCGCGCTGGCGTCGGCCGCCCGCGTGAACGTGGCCGAACGCGTCTTCTAAGCTGCTTTCGTCACCAAGCCACCGGGCCGTCCTTCGAGGTGAAGGTGCCGGACGGTCCCTGCGGTCCTGCCTGGGCCATGGCCACGATGATGCCGGCACCCTCTGCCACCGTCTGGGTGCCGGTATGGCCGTTCAGGTCCGTATCCGTATAGCCCGGGTCCACCGCGTTGACGCGGATGCCGGGAAAGGCTTTGGCGAACTGGATGGTGACGGCGTTGACCACTGCTTTGGACGCCGGATAGGCGATGCCGGGATAGAAGTGGGTATAGCTGTCCGGATCGCTGAGCATGGCGAGGGAACCCAGTCCGCTGGAGACATTCACGATGGCCGGGGTGCTGGAACGCTGCAGCAGCGGCAGGAAGGCGTGACTGACCCGCACCAGGCCGAAAACGTTGGTATCGAAAATCTCCAGCATGGTGTCGGCAGTGGTTTCGGCGGCTCCCAGGATGGAGTTGTCCGGCTGCCTGCCCTCCACGCCCGCATTGTTAATGAGCACGTCCAGCCCGCCGTCGAACTCCACCTGCTTGGCGGCGGCGTCCACCGAAGCCTGGTCGGTGACGTCGAGCTGCACGAAGCGGGCGCCGAGTTCCGCGGCGGCCTTCCGCCCGCGCTCCTCGTCCCGTGCGGCGATGTAGACGGTGTGCCCGGCGGCGAGCAGCCGGCGGGCGGTTTCCTTGCCGAGGCCCTTGTTGGCACCGGTAATCAGTGTGGTTGTCATACCGCCATCCTGATCCCTGTCCGACCCGATAGGCAGGCTCCTGGTTTTCCTAGGAACGCCAGTCCCATGACAAGCCTGTCCGGGCACGGCAGACTGTCCTGATGGAAACGTTGGATCTGGGCCGGGCGGTGTTCCGCTGGCGGAACCGCCTCACCGCCGAAACAGTTGGCGTGCCGGTTGGCGCACGACGCCGCGTGGCCGGGTTGCGCCGGGAGGAACTGGCGGTGCTGGCCGGGATCAGCGTGGACTATCTGGTCCGCCTGGAACAGGGCCGTGCAACCTCACCCTCGGCGCAGGTGGTCGAAGCCCTCGCCCGGGCACTGCGGCTGACGGATACGGAACGCGAACTGATCTTCCGGCTGGCCGGACAGGCTGTTCCGGGAGCGGAACTGATCCCCACCCGGATCCCGCCGAGCATTCAGCGGCTGCTGGACCGGCTCGGCAACAACCCCGTTGCCGTATTCGATGCCACCTGGACCCTGCTCACCGCCAATCAGCCGTACAACGCATTGATGGGCGACACCTCCTCCTGGCGGGGCATTGAGCGCAACACCCTGTGGCGGTTTTTCGTCGGCCCCGGCTCCCGGGCCGTCTCGACGTCGGCTGAACTCGCCGATCTGGAGGCCCGGCTGACGTCGGACCTGCGGATGGCCGCCGCCCGCTACCCCGCCGACCCGCGCCCCGGGCAGCTGGCACGGACCATAGCCCGAGACAGCGAGCGCTTTGCCCGGCTATGGGACGCCGGAAATATCGGCCTGGGCGGGGATCAGCCGCGGCACAAAACCATCCGGCATCCCGACGTCGGCGACCTCGCCTTGGACTGCGACACCCTCACCGTTGCCGGCGACGGACTGCACGTGATGGTCTACACGGCCGAACCCGGCAGCACCGATGCCGACCGCCTGGCCCTGGCCGTGGTGCTGGGCACGCAGCAGATGGCCGGCCCACGGGAGCAGGGCGCAGATAGCTGACGGGCTTCCCGACGCCGGGCGGGCCCCAGCAGATCACGCTGTCCGCCGGCATGGGGTAACTGCCGGAGTGCCAGTGCCCGCACGATGCGGTGGTCCTCAGCCGTCAAGGAAGGTTGCTCCCGCGTCCGTGGCCAGGCCGAGGCCGAGGGCGGCGGCAGGCGTGTAGGCGCCGCGGGGTGCCGTTCCGGCATGAAGGGCCCGGACGACAGCGGTGAGTACGTCGGCGGTGTAGTCCATGGCGTCGTCGGCGCGCAGCCAGCTCTCGCGGCGGGTGCCGTCGGCCCAGTCAATGACGGCGTGGCCCCACGAGTGCGGGCGGGGGCGCGGCGCCCTTCGAGTCTTGCTTGTCGCCATTGAGGTGATCATCATGCGCCTCATCGACGGAATCTGAAGCAGCCGGGACAATAGCGGGAGGGCGGGGCGGATCAACGGCGACGTCGGTGCCAGCGCGGAAGTGAAGTCTATGGTTGGCGCATTACTGGCCTGACGGGCGGCAAAGAGCTCGCCTGAGGGGACCGCAGCGGACTTCACGGTGGTCCCGTCCGGAAGCGCATGATTTCGGAGGTTCGAGCCGAGCGGCACCGGGGTGAGGCGCCCCTCGCGGTAGGCCCGTCCGCCCAGGGCCATCACGTCGACAGCTGTTACGGCGAGCGCCTCCCCCATGACCCCGTCTTCGGACGCGGAGGAGCTCAGCGCATCGATCTGCACCCGCGAAGGATAGGGCATGCCTGCGCAGAGCCGCACGACCAGGGCCTCTGTGGCGAGCACCCCGAAACCGGCACCGCCGATAACCGAGCTGTTCGCGGCGCGGGCCTCGTCATGAAGACCAATGAGGCCCGAGAGGGTGTCGTTGTCGATCGACAGGTCGACGTAGTTGCCGTTCGGCATGCACGCCTTCGCCAGCGGGACCGCGGTCCCGGCATAGGAACCGAGGAGGTTGACCACCACGAGCGGGCGCTCCCGTTGCACTGCGGCCAGCATCTCGGCGAAGCCCGCAAGCCGCCGCGTCCGGATAGGGCCGTCGAGTGTCTCGGCGATCGATGCGAGCCGCTCCGCCGACCTACCCACCAGAACCACTCCGGGGATGCGTGCTGCAGTGAGCCGCCCGGCGAGGGCCCTGCCCACCTTGCCTGTCGCCCCCAAAATCCAGATCTCGTCTATTGGCTTGTCATCCATGTCGTCCTCCATCGCCCATCAATGACGACACTGGGTGCCGTCAGGCCACCCTACGGCACCCAGTGTCGTCATGGATAGACTGGACCTATGCCTCGCTGGAACCCCGACCCGCAAGAGCGGCTTGTCACGGCCGCCGTCGAGCTGTTCCGGCAGCACGGCTACGACTCAGTCACGGTCACCGACATCGCCGAGAAGGCCGGCCTGGCCCGCAGGTCCTTTTTCCGTCACTTCTCGGACAAACGCGAGGTGCTCTTTGCCGCCTCACGCACGAATATCCCTCGGATTACCCGGCTGGTCGAGGAGTACGCCCCGGAAGTGACGGCACGGGACGCCGTCATGGGAGCCCTCGCACAGGTCGGCGATTACCTCCTTGCCGACCCGGCAGCCCAGGCGCTCCGCCAGGACCTCATCGACAACAGCCTCGAGCTTCAGGAACGCGAGCGGACAAAACTGGCCGACATGGCCGCCGCTCTGGCGGCAGGCCTCGCCCTTCGCGGCACCCCTCCGGCAGATGCCCACAGCATCGGAGTCTTCTCCGCCGGGATCTTCCACGCCGCGTACGTGCGTACCCTCAGAAACGGACCATCTGGCTCATTCGCAGACCAGCTTCACGCTTCGGCAGCAGTGATTGCCCGCTTTCTGACGGAATAAACCGGCTCCACAAGACGGACCGCCGGGCAAGCCTTCATTACCCCCACCAATCGTGCACCGCTTTGCTAGGGTCATACCGCGACCGGCAAAGTCATTGAGAGTTTTCCCGTCGACTCGGCCGGCGTACCCACTCGTTGAGGACTGAATCCCCGCCGAAGCATGCCAAGGGGCGGCATCACCCAGGCTCCCCCTGGCGGCAATGGCTGCCGTTCGCCTTGTTCTGCACCGTTGTGCTGGCGATCGTCCTCGCTTCCGCGGTGTCGGCCTGGATTACAACGCCGGGGGAATATCTCTAAGCAGCTGCCACGCTTTTGCCGTACTGCACCCATTCCTCACATCAGCACACCGCCGGATACCTCGATGCGCTCTCCCGTTGCCCAGCGGAACTCAGGCGACACCAGGGCAGCGATCGAATCGGCAATGTCCTCCGGCTCGCCCACCCGCCCCAGGGCGGTCTGCCCGGACAGCGCCTGGCGCATGGCCTCACTGTCGCGCATGGCTCCGCCGTTGAAGTCCGTCGCGGTCGGCCCCGGTGCGATCGTGTTGACCCGGATGCCGCGCGGTCCCAGTTCGGCAGCGAGGCTCCGGGTAAGCGCTTCGAGCGCCTTCTTCGACGCCGCATAAACGGAGGTCGCCGGGCTGACATGCCTGCTGAGCGAACTCGACACGTTCACAATGCTTGCCCCGTCCGCCAGGTGCGGCAGGAAGACCTGCGTGACGAATAGTGGCCCCCGGACGTTGACGGCAAAGGTGGTGTCGAATTCCTCCGCCGTAATAGCCCCCAGTGGTGCGAACAGTCCCACCCCGGCGTTATTGACCAGCACATCGATGGTGGCTGCGTCCCATTCCTGTCCGATGCCGGTAAGCACCGCGACGCGGGCCGCCTCGATGGAGGCGGGGTCCGCAACATCCATCCGGACCGCGATGGCTTCACCGCCGGCGTCGACGATTTCGTCCACGACGTCGCGCGCATCGCCCCGCGCTGCGGCGACCACTTTGATCTTGTTCCGGGCCAGGGCGAGTGCGGTGGCCCGTCCGAGTCCGCGGTTGGCTCCGGTCACGAGGGCTATGCGGGTCATGTCATCTCCTGTAAGTAAATGGATACTTACCGATAAGCTAGTGTGCGGGCACCGGCCGGTCAATACCTATCGAAGGGGAAACAGATGGCACGTGACGCTGAAGCCACGCGGGAGCGGATACTCGCTGCAGCAACCGTGGAGTTTGCCGCCCACGGTTTCGCCGGCGGGCGTGTGGAGCGGATCGCTTCCCAGGCACAGAGCAACGTCCGGATGATCTACGCGTACTACGGCAGCAAAAGCGGCCTGTTTGACGCCACCCTCGCGGAAGCGCTGCGGCGCATGGCCGCGAACGTCCCCCCGCGCCCCGAGGACCTGGCCGGCTGGGCCGGAGACGTATTCGACCACCATCAGCGCTTCCCGGAAGTCCTCCGCCTGAGCATGTGGGCCCAGCTCGAGCGGCCGGAGGCCACCGCCGAGCCGAGCGACATCTACCGCGACAAAACCCTCGCCGTCGCTGCCGCGACCGCCCGCCCACTTTCACCCGTTGACCTTCTGGTTTTCATTTACGCCATCGCGCAGGCCTGGCAGCTCTCGCCGAAAGGGCTTACCGACCTCAACGAAAGAGGTGATGAAGTTGCCGCCCGCCGGCAGGCCGTCGTCACCGCCGTCGAGCGCATGCTGCAGGCCCGCGGGTTTGAAAACCCGCATACCCGAGGCACCAAATGAGCGGGTCCGCGCTGCACGCCCAGCGGGACGGCTAGTGGCAGGATGCCGTGATCTACCAGGTGTACCCGCGGTCCTTCGCCGACGGCGGCGGCGACGGGGTGGGCGACGGGGTGGGCGACTTTGCGGGTCTGCTGGACCGCCTGCCGTACATTGCCTCGCTGGGCGTGGACGGCATCTGGATGACCCCGTTCCAGCCCTCCCCGCAGGTGGACCAGGGGTACGACGTCAGCGACTACTGCGCCGTCGATCCGCTCTTCGGCACCATGGACCAATTCGACCAGCTGCTCGAATCGGCCCACGCGCTGGGGCTGCGGATCTTCCTCGATGTGGTGCCCAACCACTGCTCATCGGAGCATCCGCTGTTCCAAGCCGCCGTCGCCGCCGGGCCCGGCTCACCGGAACGGGCGATGTTCCACTTTTCGGCCGGGAGCGACGACGGCGCCCCGCCGAACAACTGGCAAAGCGTTTTCGGCGGCACCGCCTGGAGCCGGGTGAATCCGAGCTCCGAGACGGACCGGGAGTGGTACCTGCACCTCTTTTCCCCGGAACAGCCGGACTGGAACTGGCGCAACCCGGCGGTGGGCAACTACTTCGAGGGCGTGCTTCGCTTCTGGTTCGGCAAGGGGGTGGACGGCCTGCGGATCGACGTCGCCCACGCGCTGTTCAAAGCCGACGGTTTGCCGGACGCGCCAACCGCGGACCCCGTCGTCGACGGCCTGCGTTCCAACCCGAAAGTCTCCGATCAGGAGGAAGTGCACGAGGTCTACCGGCGCTGGCGCCGCGTTGCCGACTCCTACTCCCCGGGGCGGGTGCTTGTCGGCGAGGTGAACCTGGCACCGGACCGCGCCGCCCGGTACACCCGCCCTGACGAAATGCACCAGGCCTTCGCGTTTGCCTTCGTCAAGCTGGGCTGGGACGCCGCCGCGTGGGCCGCCGTCGGCACCGAACTCGAAGCCGCCCGCAAAGAACACGGGGCGCCGCCCACCTGGGCGCTGGAGAACCACGACATCAGCCGCTCCGTGACACGTTTCGGCGGCGGTGACCGCGGATTTCTTCGGGCGCGCGCCGGCTTGGTTGCCATCCTCGGACTGCCCGGGGGCGCCTACATCTACCAAGGCCAGGAACTCAGCCTTCCCGACGTCGACGTGCCGGTTCACGCCCGGGTGGATCCCATGTGGGCGCGCGGCGGGGTGTCCCGTGACGGGGCCCGCGTTCCGCTGCCCTGGACGACAGCTCCCGAAAATGCCTACGGCTTTTCCCCTCCGGGTGCAGCTGAGCCTTGGCTGCCGCAGCCGGCGTTCTGGGGATCACGGTCCGTGGAAGCGCACCGCGGCGATCCCCATTCGGCCCTGCATCTGGTTACCGGGGCACTTCGACTGCGCACCGAGCTGCTCGCCGAGGGGATTTTCGCGCCCGACGACGCCTGCAGCTGGCATGTCCGGGAGGATGGGTTGCTGCTCTGCGAACGCGGCGATCAGATCCTGCTGGCCGTGGCGATGGGCGATGGACCCTGCCCGCTGCCGGACGGAAACGTCCTGCTGTCATCATCACCCCTGACCCCGGAAGGATTCCTCCCACCCGACACCGCCGTCTGGATCCGCCGGCGCCCGCCCCTAAGCGGACTGGACTTCTACGACGCAGAATAGGTTATTCTCCGGGTCCGCAAGCACGGAAAGGCGCATGCCTGGATGTTCATCCAGCACTTCCCAACGCAGTGTTGCCCCGAGGCCGATGAGGCGTTCGGCCTCGGCCTCCCGTTTCCCCCATTCGACTCGGAAGTCCAGATGCATCTTCTGCTCGTCGGCCGTTGTGGTGGTGCTGCGGTGGAAGTGGAACCGCAGTCCGTTCCCGGCATCGGATGAAAGGAACATGTCGGAGTCATTGCCGGCCGGTTCCCCGCCGACGGCCGCTGCCCAGAAGGAGGCAAGGGCCTGGGGGTTTGCAGCGTTGATCGTGATGCCGGAGAGGCTAAGTTCGGAAGTGCTCAAGGGTGACCTCCAGGTCAACGGAAGAGTTATATCGTTGTTCGTCGATAATCGATGAATGCTAGCATCCCTGTATGCGCGTCGTCGTTCACCCGTCCCTGAAGGACATCCCGGTTCACCAGGTAATGCATGCTCTAGCAAGTCCCGTGCGGCTAGCCGTCGTGAAGGAGCTTCTGGACGGACAGGTGCACCAGGGCAGTGAGTTCGATTTCGGAGTGAGCCAGTCGACGCTGAGCCACCATGTGAAGATCCTCCGCGAGGCGGGCATTGTTCAAAACGATCCCGAAGGGACGCGCTGCCTGATGTCGTTGCGTGCCGCCGAACTGGAAGGACGCTTCCCCGGGTTCGTTGAAATGCTTAGGGTCCTGAGCGCTGCATCCTGACCGCTGCGCACTGAATGAAAAAGCGTTAGGCGGTATCCGTGGCCGTCCCTCCGGAATACGCTGGAAGGGCCGAATTCCAGCTAAGGAGAGTGGCCATGAGCGAACCTGCCAACGGCGGAAACGCCCGCCTGGATGTCGAAGAAACGGTGCGCGAGACCGTGGTTCCCGCCGGGATTGCAGGTCCCGAACCGCTGGCCATGAACGTGCGCTGCTACGCCGTGGCCCAGCCAGCGGGCATTGTCATCATTGATACCGGAATTGCCGACACCGAAGCGGGCATCGCAGCGGCGGTCCGGGCTCTGGGCGGGACCTTCGACGACGTCCGGGACATTGTCCTGACCCATCTGCACCCGGATCATATCGGCTCACTCTCCGCGGTTGCGGCACGGGCTCCGCTGGCCGCCATTTACGCGGGCGGTGCAGACGCGCCGGATATCCGGGCACCGCACGCAATCACTCCCATCAGCGAAGGGACCGCCATCCAGGACTTCAATGTCCTGGCCACCCCGGGCCATACCGAGGGCCATGTGAGCCTCTTCCACGAACCCACGGGAACACTGTTCATCGGTGACGCAGCGGCCTCGGATCAGGGCGACGTCGTCCGCGGGCCTGAGGTATTCACCGCAGATGCCGCCCGCGCCGAGGAATCACTGGAACGCATCGCGGACCTGGGCCCCGCCCGCATCCTGTTTGCGCACGGCGCCGAACTCGAGGATCCGGCCGACGCACTGGCCCGCCTGATTGGCGGTCCCGGTCCGCATCCGCCAGCCGGCCGGCTCTGAAACCGCACGCCCGGCCCGCCGGGGCCGGGCGGTTGTCCTGGTTAGCCCTGGCCGTGAAGCTGGGCTTCCTTCTCCTTGCTCCACGCACGGGCGTAGATACCGAGCGCCGCCTCTTCGCGCAGGGGGATGCCGAGCCGGTTTTGGAGGACTCCGCTAGATGCCAGGGCCAGCCGTTGCGCACTGCGGCTAATCCGCTGCTTGTCCACCCGGTACAAGTACAGATCAATGGTCTGCGCCCAGCGTTTGCGCCAGAGATCCACTGACGGCTCGGAGGCCAGGGCTCCCATCACCCGGTGTGCCGGCGTAATCCTCGGTGCCATCTGCGCCAACATGACCTTGCGGCCCTGTTCCGTCCGTCCGCTGAAGGACGCGGTGCACGCCTGCAAATGCGTGTTCCAGTAAAAGTCCCAGCTGGTGGTTCTGCGGTCCGGCCATACAGCGGACCGGGGGCCGCGCATCATGGCATGGGCGGTGTCAAAGAGGAGCAGGGCCGCCAGCATGGAGCGCATGCTGGGCCGGGGAAAGCGGTTAACCGCCCACAGGGCCAGGTCCATGGACACTTCGGCAACATCGGATGCCAGTTTCAGGCCCTGCGCACCGCCGAACCGCGAAAACGTTGCCTCCATGAGCTCGGGTACCCGTTCCCCGGGCCGGGGCGGATACACGACATCCGACGATCGGGTGAGCTTCACTGCTCCGAGTTTGGCTGTGCTGCCCTCCGCGAGCGCGTGCGCAAACTTCCAGACCCGTTCGACGGTTTCGTGAGTGGCAAGCAGATGCAGCTGCACCGCCGGATGGTCCGGTTCCTTGCTCCGCGAAAAACCGAACCTGTACCCGCCCCAGCTCTGGGCCTTGGCACTAAGCGGAATGACGATATGGCGGATAATTCCATCCCCCGCATACTCCGGCTCTGCACTCTGCTGCCGGGTCCCCTGCTGCGGGTCCGCCGCTATTTCCAGGATGGACCACACGGCGGTGCTGCCGGATTGCTGCTGGATGGGCCGGGTTCCCGGCACTCCGGGAAAAAACTGTGCTTGCGCGGTTTGGCTCATTTAAACCCCAAGATTGTTCGTGCCAATGGTGGTGCGGTTACACCCATCACCAGAGTGTGTTTCAGGGCGGCAAGGTTTGTCCCGCGTAGTGATGGGATACCGCCGCAACGGGAAAGGCAGGCCCTCCGCACAAAGCGGAAGGCCTGCCTTCTATCCGACGGCGGGCAGGGAGCCCCGTCAGGTACGTTGCACCGGGCGCCCCGGCAGAACGGCACCGCCGATCAGGGCACAGCGGCCCCGGCGAAAGCGGGCGCGGCGGAGGGTGCCGCGGCGCGGGGCCCGACGACGACGGCCTGGTTCAGCGCATTTGTGCCGTCGGTTTCATTCCAGGTGCCGAGGTTCGCAGCCTGCACGGCGAACCGGGGATCACCGGCTGTTCGGGCGTCCGACGACGGCAGCGCAAGCGAAAGGGAATAGCTGCCTTCGGCAAGGGCTGCGATCGCCGGATCAGACAGGCTGAGGGTAGTCGAGAGTGTGGTGGTGGTGCCGGCAAGCCAGTGGCGGGCATCGGCATTGGACGTAAACGGCACCGACACGGACGTACCGTCGCTGCCGGTCAGCTGCAGCATGGCTGTCCGCGGGAGATAGGGAGCCGCCCAGCCGTCATTGCGTATATCGACGGAAACCTCAACCGAATCTTCCGCCGGTGTAACGGTGGAAGACTCCATCACGAAGCGGTACCCAAGCCGCTTGGCGGTTTCGGCCAGCGCCGGCTCGCCCCAGGAGTCCAGTACGAGCCGGTTGTAGTCGGTGTTGAGGTAGCTGTAGTGGTACCTGGCGAGTTCCACGGCGGCTGTCTCCCACTCGGAGCGGGAGGGGACCACCTTGCACGTCTCCCCGCCGACCGGAACGTAAACGCTGTCCGCGGCGAGATACTCGTAATCCAGGGTCCGCGGGTCCGACAGGTAGGTTCCTCCGTCGTCGTAATCCGAGAGGAAGCAGTCGTTGTGGTGCCCTATCCGGGCGATGGGTGTATCAGTGAAGGCCTGCTCGGCCGTTACCGCGCTCGACGCGGCCGGCGGAACGTTCAGCAGATGCTGTTTCGTGGCCATGGTGCGCACCTGGACCCCGCGGTCCGCAGGCA
The DNA here is from genome assembly GCF_030142075.1 of Arthrobacter sp. zg-Y20. Classification (NCBI taxonomy): domain Bacteria; kingdom Bacillati; phylum Actinomycetota; class Actinomycetes; order Micrococcales; family Micrococcaceae; genus Arthrobacter; species Arthrobacter sp. zg-Y20. The sequence continues at coordinate 3,262,514 of NZ_CP126241.1, forward strand.
GCTCGTCGAGCAGCGCCTGGGTAACGGCGGAGCGGTTAGCCCAGTCCTGCTCGGTCACCACGCCCGGGTTCGCCGGATCGGCCACGAAGTGGTCCGTGTAGTACCCCTCGCCCCACCGTCCGATGAAGCCGTTCTGCACCACAGGAATCACGTCTGCATTGGCGCGCAGCACCGGCCCCAGCTGCTTGATGTGCGCCAGGACGATGTCCAGGGGTGCATCACCGTAGGGCGGGGTGGCGCCGCCGTCATCCCCCACATAAGCAAACCGGGTAATCACCGAGATCCCGGCAGCACGTGCGGTGTCATAGTCCGCCTGAAGCTGTGACAGGACCCGCTCGTCAAGCACCGGATTGGCTGCGAAGTCCTCCAGGTATACAACCCGCAGGATCTGGGTGATGCCCTTGGACCGCAGGCCCGCCAGGTCGGCTTCTGTCAGCGGGGTGTTCTGCTCCGGTTTGGCCGTATTGAAGTGCGTCGCGGTGTGGTGGTAGAAACCGCGCTGCGGATTCGCAATCACCGAGTCGCTGGGTTCATAGGCAACGGTGCTGGCCGCGTCGCCGGGAACGGAGACGGAAACGCCGGGCGGCCCCTCCCCCGGGATTCCGACGGCGACCGCGGCCGCCGTCGGGTCCGCTGCGGTGACAAGACCGGCAACTAAAAGGACTGCTAAGGATCGTTTCATGATTCTCCAGGTACCTAGGGTTATTCCAGGGGGGGTTACTTGGGAGGGAAACTTGAGGGAGTTGCTGGAGGAAGGGTTACTTGAGGCCGCTCGAGGCCAGGCCGTCAATCACGCGCCGCTGCAGCAAAATGAACATCAGCAGCACCGGCGCCATGGCGAGCAGGCTTGCCGCCATCACCACCGGATAGTCGGTGGTCCGGTCACCGATCAGGGTCGCGAGCCCGGCGGACAGGGGCATCCGGTCGCTGAACGTGGTGACCACCAGCGGCCATAGCAGTTCGTTCCAGGACCAAAGCACCGTGGTGATGGCCAGGACACTGATGGTGGGCCGGGCCAGCGGCAGCATCACCCGCCAGAAGATCTGGAACGGGTTGGCGCCGTCCAGGCGGGCGGCCTCCTCCAGTTCCGCCGGCATGGACAGGAACGCGGTGCGCATCAGGTAGGTCCCGAAGGCGCTGAACAGCCCCGGCAGGACCAGGCCGCCCACACTGTCCAGCAGCCCCAGGCCCTGCACAATCTGGTACTGGGACAGCAGGTACACCTGCGAGGGCACCATCAGGATGGACAGCACCAGGGCAAGGAGGACCGACCGGCCGCGGAACCGCATCCGGGCAAAGGCGTAGCCGGCCAGGGTGCAGAAGAGGATCTGTGCCATGGTGCGGATCACGGTGATCAGCACGGAGTTCTGCAGCTGGTCCAGGAACGGCAACCGCTCGAAGACCTCGGCGTAGTTGGACCACTGCAGTTCCGCCGGCCAGAACACCGGCGTGACGCTTTGAACCTCCGCGTTGGTGGAAAGTGACATCACAATCTGCCACAGGAACGGGAAGGCCATCACCAGCGCGCCCAGCCCGAGAACGAGGTGCGCCACAACGTGGGACCCGCCCCGCCGTCGTGCGCGCCGCCGTGCCTGTGCCTTCACAATCCGGGCCGGCCGCTGCCCGTCGCCGGTACGAACATCCGCGCCGGAGGCCGCGGGCACAACAGCGGAGGGCGTGCGCGCCGGCAGTAGTCGGTCAGTCACTTTGCACCCACTTCTTCTGGAATCGGAACTGCAGCAGGGTGACGACGCCGATGATCAGCAGGATCACCATGGCGATGGCCGCGGCGAAGCCCTTGTCGTTGTTGACGAAGCCTTCCCGGTAGAAGAAGTACACAAGGGACATGCTTTTGGGCAGGACCGGGTTGCTGCTGCCCAAGATGGCGTAGAGCAGGTCAAAGAGCTGGAAACTGGATATGACCGTCACGATGGTGACGAAGAAAACACTCGGTGAGAGCAGCGGAACGGTGATGTTCCGGAACTGTCCCCAGCGGCTCGCGCCGTCGAGCTCGGCCGCTTCATACAGTTCCGGCGGAATGTTCTTCAGCCCGGCCGCGAGCACAATCAGGCTGAACCCTAGCGAGGACCACAGGCCCACCACCGCTACCGCCACCATCGCGAAAAACGGGGTGCTGATCCAGTAGGGCCCGTCGATGCCCAGGAACCCCAGGCCGTAGTTCACCAGCCCGAAGTCGCCGTTGAAGATCATCCGCCACACCATCGCCACCGCGGTGGGCATGGCAACGTAGGGCAGGAAAAACAGCACCCGGTACACCGCTGCGAAACGCAGGCCCGGCAGGTTGAGCAGGCTGGCCAGGTACACCGCAATGGGAATACCCAGCATCACGATGCCGGTGTAGAGCAGCGTGTTGCCCAGGGAGCGGTACAGCTGGGGGTCCGTGAACAGCTCGACGTAATTCTCGACGCCGGAGAAAGCGGATCCGCCGAACGGTCCCGTTTCGGTGAACGAGGTGCCCACGGTCTGCACAATCGGCCAGAGGTAGAAGACACTGATTCCGAGCACCAGGGGTGCAATGAAGAGCCACGGCCACGGTCCGTCCCCGCCGAAGCGCCGACGGCGGACCGCCGGGGACAGCGGGGGCGGACCGGAGCCGCGTTCAACTGTTGTCATGGGATTATTCCTCGGCCAGGGCCGCGTCCATCTGGGTGGCGAGATCCGCCGAGATCTTCTCCACGGGTTGCTCACCGGAGAAGGCCTGCGGCAGCAGATCGGTCTCCAGTGCGTTCCACGCCGCCGAGTTCTTGCTCACCGGCAGCGGCTGCGCGTAATCGAGGGCATCCAGGAAGATCTGCAGGTTGGCGTTGGGCATGGAGCCCGTAAATGCGCTCTGTGTCCCTTCGAAAGCGGGAATGACCGCACCCGCATCACCTTGCTGCTGCTGCGCGTCCTTGCTGGCCAGGAAGGCCTGCAGCGCCTGGGCGGCCTGCTTCTCCTTGGACCCCGCGGATACTACGTTGGCCAGGCCGTGGATCACGGTGGCCTGCTTCTCGCCCTGCGGCAGCGGCAGGACCACAACGTTTTCTTCCAGTTCCGTGTCGGTCAGCGCGGAGCGGAACCAGCTGCCGCCCCAGTACATGGCGAGCTTGCCGGAGGTGAACCACTGGTCTGCGGTGGTGTCGGTGAGCTGCTGGATGTTCGGGGAGCCGCCGCTGGCGATCAGGTCGGTCCAGAACTGGAGCCCGGCCTGCGTTTCCGGTGAGGCGTACCCCGATTTTCCGTCCTCAATCACGGTACCGCCGGCTTGGAGGATGGTGTTGTAGTACGTGGTCTGCCCGTCCATTCCCCCGGCGCCGCCGTACTCGCCGTCGGCCGCCAGCGCCGTTGAAATGTCCGTTGCCGTTTTCTGGAACTCGTCCCAGGTCCAGTCGCCGCTGGGCAGTTCGACGCCGGCCTTCTCGAAGAGTGCCTTGTTGGCCCAGATGCCGATGGTGTCCATGTCCTTGGGCACCCCGTACTGCACGTCGTCGATGGTGTAGAGGTCCACCAGCGCCTCCGGATAGTTGGCCGGATCAATGTCGCCGGCTTCCACTGCGCCGGTGATCGGCTCCAGCTTGCCGTTGGAGGCGTACAGGCCGATGTTCGGGCCGTTGATCCAGAAAAGGTCCGGGAGGGTGTCGCTGGAGGCTTGGGTCTGAAGCTTGGTCCAGTACTCCGCGTAGGGGGTGACGTTCACGGTCACCTCGATGTTGGGGTACTCCTCGTTGAACGCGTCGATGTTTTCCTCGATCGCGTCCACCTGGTTCTTGTCCCACACCCCGTAGGTGATGGACGCGCTCAGGTCCTTGTCCGGGGCCGCATACTCCGCGGGTTCATCAGAGGCCGCGTTGGAGCCGCATCCGCTGGCGGCCAGGGCAAGTCCGACGCCGAGCGCGACGCCGGCGGAGGCGCGCCGGGCGGGCGGACGGCCGGGGACGTGCCCGGCAAAGGTACGCCGGACGGCAGAAGGGAACATGTTTCTCATCGGAAAGTCCTTCCAAGGGTGGATTGCGAGGAGTGGGTAAAGGCGGGGGGCGGGGGATCCGCCGGGGATGATGGCCGGGAGAAGTGCCCGACGATGTGCTCCGGCAGAGCGGGAACGTCCAGCGGCCGTGAGCCGCTGCGCAGGGATTCGGCTGCCAGATAACCGGCGGCAACCGCTTCGCGGGCTGCAACCGGGCTGACCAGTGTGGGGGTGCCGTCCAGCAGGGTGTCGAAGAATTCGGTCATCGTGAGCAGGTCCGCGTCTTCGTGCCCGCTGGCGGCGCCGTCGATGGGATATTCGACGTCCCCGGCGCCCTGCCATTCGTGGCGCCGGTTCCAGACCATGATCACGCCGCCGGCGGTGTCGCCGTGGTTCTCCAGCCTGCCCTCGGTGCCGATCACCGTGTAGTTGCGCCAGTAGTCGGGCGTGAAATGGCACTGCTGGTAACTGGCCATCACGCCGTTATCCAGCGTCATCAGCATCATGGACACGTCCTCCACGTCCACTACCGGGTTCAGCCCCGTCTGCTTCTCCGGCGGCCAGTTCTCGTAGGAGAACCAGTCGGGCATGGTTTCGCCGTGGCGGCTGCGGCGGTCGGTGATGCCGCCGTAGACCATCAGCTCCCCCATGCCCACCACCCGCCGGGTGTAGCCCGAGGCAAGGTAGTGGATCACGTCAAGGTCGTGGCTGGCCTTCTGCAGCAGCAGGGTGCCCGTCTTGGACCGGTCGGCGTGCCAGTCCTTGTAGTAGTAGTCCCCGCCGTTGCCGACAAAGTGGCGCACCCATACGGCCTTGACCTCGCCGATTTCGCCGCGGCTGATGACCCCGCGCATGGCCCGGACCACGCCGGAGTGCCGGAAGTTGTGGCCTACATAGAGCAGGGTGCCGGTTTCGGCGGCCGCGGTCAGGACCCGGTCCGCGCCCTCGAGCGTGATCGCCAGGGGTTTCTCCAGATAGGCGGCGATCCCGGCGGCCAGCAGCTTCAGGGCGATCTCTTCGTGCGTGTGGTCCGGCGTGGTCACGAGCGCGGCGTCGATGCCGCCGCCGGCAATCAGGGAGTCAACGTCGAAGTGGAGTGCGGCCTCGGGATAGGCGCGCCGGGCACGGCCGCGGCCGGCGTCGTCCGGTTCCACGACGGCGACGACGCGGGCCCCGGGACGGGCGGAAGCCACGTGTTCGGCAATGGCGGCGCGGGCGCCGAACCCAATGACGGCTACCCGCGGTGAGGTTTCGGCGGGCGCAGTTTCGCTGGTGCGCTGGGTGTCCCGGTCGATGTGCATGACGTCATCCTGCATTAGATGCACGGATTTGTCACGAACTATCTCAAATTGATCATCTTCCGGCAGGAACGCGGGCGCAACCGTGCACTGTGCACGCCCCGCACGCCCCGCGGCGGGCGCCGGCGGGTGCGCCTTTGGGCGGCCGGCTACTTGCCGGCGTCGGCGACGATGACCTCTACCCCGGCGTTGGCCAGTTCGGCGGCGAAGTCCGGTGCAACGGGCTGGTCCGTGACCAGGGTGTCGATGCCGGCCAGCGGGCAGATGCGGGCGAAGGTGCTGCGGCCCAGCTTGGTGGAGTCGGCGGCGATCACCACCCGGCGGGCAACCGCCGCGATTTCCCGGCTGGCTTCCGCTTCCCCTTCATGCAGGGTGGTGGCGCCGAAGGCTGCGCTGAGCCCATCCACCCCCAGGACGGCTAAGTCCATGCTGAAGTCCTTCAGCGAGTTGGCAACCAGGGGGCCGATCAGTTCATAGGACTGGCGGCGCGGCACCCCGCCGGTCACCACGATTTTGATGTGCTCGCGCACCGACATTTCGTAGGCGACGTTCAGCGCATTGGTCACGATGGTGACTCCGGGCGAGTCGCCATCGGGGTGCAGCCGCTCGCTGCGGCCCAGCATCCGGGCTACTTCGCTGGTGGTGGTGCCGCCGTTGAGGCCCACCGACTGCCCAGGCTGGATGAGGTCTGCCACGGCCCGGGCAATGGCCACCTTCGCGTCGGCCTGGCGGGCGATCTTGTACTGCAGCGGTAGTTCGTAACCGGAACCGAGGGCGGAAGCGCCGCCGTGGGTGCGGGTGACCAGGCGCTGTTCGGCCAGGGTGTTGAGGTCGCGCCGCACGGTGGCTGTGGATACCCCCAGCACATCGCTCACCTCGGCGATCGACACACTTCCCCGTTCGCTCACTAGGTCAAGGACAACATTCAGGCGCTGCTGCTGGGTCATGCTCGGGCCAACCTTTCGTTATCCGTTCATATTCTCACAGCCAGCCTTGCTAATCGTGATTGATTCTGCTCAACTATCCACATATCGATCAAAACCAGTCTTTTATTGGTGCAGAGCAGACCGAAAGAAGCCCATGCCTTCCTCCTTCGTAGAAGCAGAAATAGCCTCCCAGCCCGAAACCTGGCGGCTTGCCGCCCAGCTGGTCCCCGAGATTGCCGGCCGGCTGCCCCGCCGCGGCGAGCGGGTAGCGGTGGTTGGATGCGGCACCAGCTGGTTCATGGCCATGTCCTACGCGGTGCTGCGGGAGCGTGCCGGCCACGGGGTGACCGACGCCTGGGCGGGCAGTGAATACCCGGCGGGCCGGGACTATGACCGGATTATTGCCATCTCCCGCTCCGGCACCACCACCGAGATCGTTGACCTCCTCAAGACGCTCGGCCCGGTCCCCACCACACTCATCACGGCCGTGGCCGAATCCCCCGGAGCTGAAGCAGCGGATGATGTCATCGCCATGCCGTTTGCGGATGAGCAGTCCGTGGTGCAGACCCGGTTCGCGACGTCGGTGCTGACACTGCTGCGCGTCCACCTCGGCGAGGACGTTGAACCGCTCATCGCAGATGCTCAGTTGGCGCTGGACATCCCCGTGGACAAGCTGCTCGCAGCCAACCAGTGCACGTTCATCGGCCGCGGATTCGCCGTCGGCCTCGCGTTCGAGGCGGCCCTGAAGACGCGGGAGGCCGCCCAGTACTGGTCCGAGTCCTATCCGGCCATGGACTACCGGCACGGTCCCATTGCGATCGCAGAACCCGGCCGGCTGGTGTGGAGCCTGGGCGAGCCGCCCGCCGGGCTGGCCGACGACGTCGCCGCGACGGGCGCGCGGTTCGTACACCATGACCTGGATCCGCAGGCGGCCCTCGTGGTGGCCCAGCGCTTCGCCGTCGGCCTGGCCGTGTCGCGGGGCCTGGATCCGGACCGCCCGCGTTCCCTCACCCGGTCCGTTGTCCTTTCCTGACGCTCCGGGCGGCGTGCTGCCCAACCTGTAAAGGAAATTCTGCGAACAATCCGGGATATTGCGGAACCCGGCATCTCCGTGAAAGGAAACCCGGGCGGGAAAAACATCCGGACGGGAAATTGTGGGCTAGGATAACTGCGCGACCATTCGCCCGTGCCAATTTGGCTTGCCACATTCATTAATTTGGCTTACTGCGCCCGACGATCCCCCACCGATTCGGCGTACCCAAAAGGCGGAGCCATTTCTCCGGCTCCTTACGTCTATTTGATCGGATTGCACGGCTTATCTGCAAGGGCACACCTGCGCTGGTTTCACCTGACGGTGAACCGCAATGGTGCAAGTCCCTGCAGATTCAACTACCAAAGCATGAATTACCGCAGCACCGGAAAGGCAATACCCTTAATGAGCACCACCACAACCGAATATATGCCCGTTACGACCCCCCAGAAATCCTTTGTCGTAACATGGGTGCTTGCACTGCTGCTTGGCAACTTGGGCATCGACCGCTTTTACCTAGGCAAGATCGGCACCGGCGTCTTGAAGTTCCTTACGGCCGGCGGTTTCGGCATCTGGACGCTGGTAGACCTGATCATCACCCTGACCGGGAACCAGAAGGACAAGCAGGGCCGCCCGCTCGAGGGCTACAAGCAGAACAAGAAGACCGCCTGGATTGTCACCGTTGCCCTCTGGGTTGTCGGCGCGATTGTTTCGATCGTCATGGTCTCCACTGGCCTGCTGGCCATCGGATCGGCCGTCGAAGACTCGCAGGCAGCGTCCAAGCAGAGCAACGAGAGTGTCGTTCCGGCCCAGGCGCCCGTCGCACCCGAGGCGAAGACCGCCGCTCCGGACGCCCCCGCCCCGGCCGCAGCCCCCGCACCCGCACCCGCACCCGCTAAGGCGGAGTCTGTCCCGTCCGAGTTCAAATCGGCACTGACGAAGGCGGAGATGTACTCCAACATAATGTTCATGAGCAAGGCGGCGCTTTACACCCAGCTGACCTCCGAGTACGGCGAAAAGTTCTCCCCGGAGGCAGCCCAGTACGCCATCGACAATGTGAAGGCGGACTACAACGCCAACGCACTGGAGAAGGCACGGATGTACCAGGACGAGATGGCAATGTCGCCCGACGCAGTCCGTGAGCAGCTGGTGAGCGAGTACGGCGAAAAATTCACGCCCGAAGAGGCCGACTACGCCATGCAGAACCTGTAGCAGCCTGACCCGCCGGAAACATCCGGCGCTGTTGAGATAGCCGGAAGCGCTCCTTGCTTCCGGCTATCTTCTTGCCCGGAGGCCGGCGCCTAGGTCGCGTTGGCTCCCGGAGCTTCGGGGCCAACAGGCCAGCGCAGCAGTGCGGCGAGGTCGGAGCCGCCGGGCAGGACGCCGTCGGGCACCAGAAGGAGATTCGCGTCCGTCAGGGCCGCCGCGCGCAGCAGCGCCGATGAGGCAGGAACCTGCCCCAAGACTTCCGCGCCCAGCGCCTGTTCCTCGGCGGTGGCCAGCCACGGCTCGGCGCCCAGCGCCAGCAGGTGGCGGTCGGCCAGCGCACTGTCATTCAGGATCAGCGTGTCCACCTGGGCCTGCTGGAGTGCCTGCACCACAGCTCCCATGCCGGTGGCCGACTCGGGATTGGCCTGCCCTTCCTGCAGGGCAAGCCGGTCCATGATCTGTTCCTGTTCGGCCGCCCACTGCAGGGCAAGGCGTTCCTGGACCTCATCCTCGAACTGCTGCTGGTGCGGGTCCTCAGGGCGAAGCTCGGAATCAATCATGCTGACCAGCGGTTTGTGGCCCTCGGCCAGCTGGTCCCGCACCAACCCCCGGGCGCGGACGTCGCCGGCCAGCACAATCAACCGGGCGCCGCTGCTGTCCACAATCCGGTCGATTGATCCGGCAACTTCATCAGCGTTCCGGCGCCAGGTTTGCTCGGTCCTGCGCTGCTGCTTGTCCTGCGCCCAGCCCTCACCGGCGGGAAGCTTGCTGATGTCGTCGCTGGACCCCTCGACACCCGCCACTGTCCCGGGTCCGGGACGGCCCGCGTATTCCAACCGGATCTCAGCGTCCTCCCGCGTTGCTTCCACAACGATGTACGGGAACTCCTCGGGACGGTGCTTGAACAGCGGCAGCAGGTCCGGAACGGGTCCCACAGCAACCTGCATGGGGGCCACCAGCGGGCCGGGCAGCAGCTCGTTCAGTTCCACCACGCCGTCCCGGACAAGGACAAAACGCGAGATTGGCGCGGGCAGCCCGCGGGCGGGATCCACCGCACCTTCCATGGCCTCCTGATCCTCCGGCGTCGCCCCCTGCTCCCCCAGCCCCGCCCGGACGTCACCGGACCGGGCTGCGGCGGCTTCGGCGCCCTGCGCTCCCCCGGCCCCGGCATCGACATAGGCAACACACCACGGCCCCTGTTTCCGATAGAGATCCGCAAATTTGTGGAGGTGCTCCGTCATGTCGATCTCCTTCCCGCACAGAGGCGGCCGCACATCGAATCAACCCGTGCCTCTAGCTAACACCGGTTCAACCGGCAGCTAAAGGGCTGCGGGGGCCGAAGGCACGCTTCCGCCCCACCCCGTCCTTTCGCCCGGACCAAACCTGTTCGGCAGGCTAGGGAAGCGCGGCCCCGGATGTGGTTGGTTGGGGCCATGGCGAACGAAAACGCCCAACGGGCCTCCCTCCAGCGCCAGCTGGACTCGATGAACCGCCGCATCCAAGACCACCCTTTGAACTCCGAGAAATTCACCAGGGCCCGCGCACTGGTGAAAGAGTCCTCCGTGGAGGACCGCGTCGAAGTCAGCGCAACCCTCCGCGAACAGGGGCTGCCCGGTGTGGGCGCCCAGATGCGGATGCTGGCGCTGGGCCTGCCGTCGTTGGCGCGGTTGAACCGCAAACGCCTGCGCCTGGAAAACATGCTCAGTGAGCTTGATGCCGGCGGGCCAAACTAACGCCGCTGCCGACGACGACGCACGCGGCTTCAGCGGCACGGTCAGCTTTCGGGATCATCCATGAACAGGCGTACCTCCTGCGCGCACCGGCATCCCTGCGCAATCTTCGCCGCCCAGTCCAGCGCTGCCTCGCGCGAGGGCACCTCCAGCACGGCGTAGCCGCCTTCGATCTGCCGCGTCTGCGGATAGGTGCCCTCGATGACGGTCCCGGCGCCGTCGACCATCACCGGGGGAACACTTTCATCAATACCGCCGCCGAACACCCACACTCCGGCGTCTTTGGCCTCCCGGACCACCGCATGGGCGGCATCCGACACCGCCGACAGGTCCCCCGTGGGAACAACCATGGCGCTGCTGGGAAATGAAATCAGGTACTTGGGCATCGAACCGGCTCCTTCAGTAAGGCGGAAATGCGGCCCATTGTTTCCCAGGAGGACGCAGGGCGCGAGCGTTCCGTGCCCTGCCCGCCGGGAGGAACGAAACTATTGACACCCCCGTGAGCCGGTGGCACAGTCGCGGACACTGGCTGTAAACGTTTACAACACTCAAAGGAGAGCGTTGGTCCGGGTCACCATCACACAGGCTGCCGCGCAGGCGCGCCCTTCCAATGGGGCAGCCGAATGAGCACCACCGCCACCAGGACCACCCGCGAAACACCGCCGCCGCCACGGGCCGGGAAGCGGGTTGGCCACCGTGCCCGCGCCCAGCGGCGCGAAGCGGTGGCCCTGGTGATTCCCGCCCTGCTTCCAATCATCATCTTCTCCGTCATCCCGCTCGTTAGCGGCGTGGCCCTCGGCTTCACCGACACCACCCTGAAGCGCAACGCAGAGATCAACTTCATCGGGTTCGGGAACTTCATTGAATTGTTCGTCGACCACCGTTTCTGGGGATCGTTCGGCATCGGCATAGTCTGGGCCGGCGCCGTCGCGCTGCTCACCCTGGTCTCCGCCATGGGCCTGGCACTGCTGCTCAACAGCGACCTGCGGCTGAAGGGCCTGACCAGGGTGCTGGCCCTGATCCCCTGGGCCATGCCGCCGGTGGTCACCGCCATTGTGTGGCGGATGATCTACAACCCCAACTCCGGTCCCCTGAACGGCGCCCTCCAAGCGGTGGGTATTCCCGGGGCCAACTGGCTGGGAGACTTCTCCACCGCACTGCCCGCTGTCATTGTGGTGGGCGTGTGGGCGGGCATCCCGCAGACAACTGTGCTGCTGCTGGCCGGCATGCAGTCCATTTCCACCGAACAGCAGGAAGCGGCGGCCGTAGACGGCGCCGGGGTGTTCCGCCGGTTCTGGCACGTCACCCTCCCGGCCCTGCGCCCCATTGTCCTGGCCGTCACCGCCCTGGACTTCATCTGGCAGTTCAACTCCTTCGGCCTGATCTACGTCCTCACCGAAGGCGGCCCCGGCGGCCGCACCATGATCCCGCCGCTGTTCACCTATCTGGAGGCGTTCCGGAACCGTGAAATCGGCTATGCCTCGGCGATGGGAGACGTGCTCGTGATCGCGATCCTGCTGATTCTCTCGCTCTACCTCATCAACCAGTTCCGCCAGGCGAAGGGAGCACGGCCATGATCACCCGGCGCCCCTGGTACGGAACGGCGCTGATGTACGCCGCGCTGGCGGGCTTCCTCGTTTTCCTCGGCTTCCCGCTGCTGTGGCTGCTCTCGGCGTCGTTCAAGTCATCGGGCGAACTGAACTCGCTGGCCATTAACCTGCTGCCGGCCGAATGGGATTTCAGCAACTACGCCTCCGCCCTGGCACGGCAGAACCTGCTGCCGGCGGCCGGGAACTCGCTGCTGGTATCCCTTGCCACCATGGTGATCACCGTGCTGCTCTCCATGCCGATGGCCTACGCCCTCGCCCGCCTCAAGGGCCGGCTGCGCGCGGCGGGCACGGTGTGGATCCTGACCAGCCAGGTCTTCCCGTCCATCCTCATCATCATCCCGCTGTTCCTGGTGCTGCGTTCCATCAACCTCAATGACACCCTGTTCGGCCTGATCCTCGTCTACGTCACCTTCACCCTGCCGTTCACACTGTGGATGCTGCAGGGCTACGTCGCCGCCATACCGGCGGATCTCGAGGAGGCCGGTGAAATGGACGGCGCGTCCCGCTTCACCATCCTGCGGAGGATCGTCCTCCCCCTGCTCGCACCGGGACTCGTGGCGACGGCGATGTTCACGTTCGTCTCGGCGTGGAATGAGTTCTTCCTCGCCCTGGTCCTGCTGCAAAGCCCGGAGCTCTACACCCTGCCCATCGCCCTGCGCTCCTTCCTGGGCGCCGAAGGGCAGACCCAGCTGGGGCCGCTGGCCGCCGGAGCAATCCTCGCGACCATCCCCTCGCTCATCATCTTCACCATCCTGCAGAAGAAACTGACCGGCGGAATGCTGGCCGGCGCGGTCAAGGGCTGATGGCCCGCCGCAAACCCGCATCATCCACCAGAAGGAAGGCAAGCATCATGAAGAGAATCCGAGGCATCGGCGCCGTCGCTTTCGCGGGCGTAGCCGTGCTTGCCCTGAGCGGCTGCCAGCAGGGCAGCACATCAAGCGGGTCCGACGGCGCCGAAGGCGATGCCGTCACCCTCCAGTTCCAGTCGCTCTCCGACCAGCCCGCCACTCAGGCCGCGGTGAAGTCCATCGTGGATGAGTGGAATGCCGAGAACGAAGATGTCCAGGTCGAGATTGTCCAGGCCGGCTGGGACGGGACCTTCGACAAGCTCATCACCCAGTTCTCCGGCGGCACCGCCCCGGACATCATCCACTACGAGGCCAGCTCCATTGTGTCCTTCGCCGCCGACGGCTACCTCGCGGATCTGAGCGACTATATTGACCCGGACCTGAAGTCGGACATTTCCGAAGGCATCTGGGATTCCGTCACGCAGGACGGGCAGATCATCGCCTACCCTTCCACCCTCCAGTCCTACATGGTCTTCGCCAACGCAGACCTGTTGGAGGCTGCCGGCGTCGAAATTCCCAGCGGCGAAACCATGACGTGGGAAGAGCTGCAGGAGATTGCCAAGGCCACCACAACGGACAGCACCTACGGACTGGGGTGGGGCCTCGCCTCGCCCACAGCGGCGATGATGAGCCTCTCGCTCGGCTTCGACGGCGGGTTCTTCGACGGAGAAGGCACCGATGCCTCGATCCAGGTGGAGGATTCCGAACTGGCGGTGCCTGAACGCATCCACGAAATGGCCTACACGGATAAGTCCATTGAACCCACCTCGCTGACCCAGTCGGGTTCGGACGTGCTCGCCTCGTTCTACGGCGGCAAGGTGGCGATGACGGTGCAGGGCTCGTTCCAGGCGACGAACATCGCCAACGACGCCCCGGAGGGCTTGAACTGGGTGGCGCTGCCGCCGCTGGAGGGTTCCGCCGGCGCCGTGCAGGCCGCGAACCCGCAAACCTATTCGGTGAACGTGGATTCCGAGTATGTGGAGGAGTCGGCCGACTTCCTCAACTTCCTGATGAACGGCGACAACCTGGCCTCGATCGCCTACGCCGACGCGCTCATCCCCTCCTCCGGCGCGGCCCGCGACGGCGTCGAGACGCTCGCGGCGGATGACCCGGCGTGGACCCAGGTGCTGGCCTCCGGCGAAGGCCTGGAAGGACCGCCTTTCCTGAAGGTGGAGAAGTACACCGAGTGGAAGGACACCATTGCCACGCCGGCCTACCAGCAGTACCTGGCCGACAAGATCACCAGCGACGAACTGGCCGCCCGGCTCTCCGACGGGTGGAACGACGTCGCCGGCTGATCCCGGACGCGGGGAGGGACAGGGCAGCCGGCCGGTTTGCCCCCGGCCCGCCGCTTTCGGCCCCCGGCCCTTTAAACCGCCGTCACTTTAAGAGGTACTCAAGGAGTGGGAATGTACGTGTTGCAGGATCGGGTGGCAGGGGTGCTTGCAGGCGCAGCCGTGGGGGACGCACTGGGAGGCGCCACGGAGGGCTGGACGCCGGAGCAGATTCAGGAGCGCCACGGCGGCCGGGTCGAGGGCATTGTGGGTCCGTTCCTGGCCGATTGGAGGACCGCGCGGCCCATTGCCCCTTTCCACAAGGGCGACGGCCACGTCACGGATGACACGCTTATGACGCACGCACTCGTGGAGGTGTACGCCAAGCGGCGCCGCCACCTCGATGCCTACGACGTTGCCGCCGACCTGGTACCGCTGATGATCGGCGAGCGCCGCTGGGTTCCGGAACTGGAAGACCATGCGCTGATCCTGCAGCGCGTTTTCCTGGCCGAGAAATGGCTCGTGGCGAAGCTGCATTACGGCCATGCCGACCCGCGGGAGGCGGGGGTGGGCAACATCGTGAACTGCGGTGCCGCCATGTACATGGCACCGGTGGGGCTGGTGCACATCGGTGATCCGCGCGGCGCTTACGCCGAAGCCATCGACATTGCGGGTGCGCACCAGTCCTCCTACGGGCGGGAGGCGGCCGGTGTGTTTGCAGCGGCGGTGGCAGCCGCCGCGGCACCCGGCGCGGCGATGGAGGACGTGCGCGCAGCGGTGCTGGGGGTCGCGCACGACGGCACCGCTGCGGCGATCCGGGCCGTGTTCGACGCCGTGGATGCCTTCACTGCCGACGGCGGGGATCCGTGCGACGTCGCACGGATGGTGCGCGCCGCCGTCGCACCCTATGACACGGTGGGCGAGCAGTACCGGGCCCCGGCCATGGACGCGCGGCTGCCCTCGCGCACCAAATCGATCGAAGAACTGCCCGCCGCCCTGGGGTTCGCGCTTGCCCGCGGCGGGGACCTGCGGGCCGCGGTGCTCGACGCCGTGAACTACGGGCGCGACGCCGACTCGATCGCGACGATGGCCGGCGCCGTCTGCGGCGGCCTGCACGGGATCGACGCCGTCCCGGCTGACTGGGTGGCGGACGTGACGGCGGCCAGCCGCCTCGACCTGGACGCTGTGGTCACCGCCATGACGGAGACGGTGCGGGAGGTGGCGCGGGCCGATCTGGACCGCACCGCCCGGCGAACCGCGGCGCTTCAGTCGCTGCTCAGCCGGGAGGAGGCACGGTGAGGCTGACCTGGGCGCAGCCGGAGGACCTGGTTCCGGCCGAGTTCGCCGCCCTCCGCGAGCAGGGCGTTCCCGAGGAGGACCTCGTTCCGATCGAGCGGCGGTGGGCCGCCGCCGGCGGACCCACCAGGCTGGAGCCGTCCGGGGCCGCGGTTGCGGATCCGGGCCCGGAGGTGCGCGCCATGGCCCGGCGGGTGCTCGATGAGCTGGCGGTCCTGCAGGTGCGCAGCGACGCCGAGCCGGATGACTGGCTGGAGATTTCCGCCCTGCTGCCGCCGGCCGCCCTGCTGCCGCCGGCCGCGCGGGGGGCCGCGGCGGTGAAGGGACCGGCGGCGAAGGGGCTGGCTGTGAAGGGACCGGCGGCGAAAACATCCCCGGCGTTCGAGCGGGTGCACGGGGCCTGGCTCGGCCGGGCGGCCGGATGTTTGCTGGGCAAACCCGTGGAGAAGATCCCCCGAGAGGGCATTGAAGAGATTGCCCGGGCCACCGGGAACTGGCCTATCCGCACGTATTTCACCGCGGCCGGGCTGCCCGCAGACATCGTGCAGCGCTGGCCGTGGAACCGGCGGTCCGCCCCCACCTCGCTGCTGGAGAACATCCAGGGGATGCCCGAGGATGATGACCTGAACTTTCCCATCCTCGCCCTGGAGCTGATGGAAACCTCGGGCCGCGCCCTGGCCACTGACCAGTTCGCGCAGGCATGGCTGGCGGCGCTGCCCGCCGGACGGGTGTTCACCGCCGAGCGCGCCGCGTACCGGAACATCCTCGACGCCCGGCCGGCGCCGGAGACGGCAACCCACCACAATCCGTTCCGCGAATGGATCGGTGCACTTATCCGCGCCGACGTGCACGGCTGGGTCCATCCCGGAGACGTCCGCGCCGCTGCTGCTTCAGCCTGGGCCGATGCCCGGCTCAGCCACACCCGCAACGGCATCTACGGAGAAATGTGGGCCGCCGCGCTGTGCTCCGCGTCCCTCACCGAAACCAGCGCCGACGCCGTGCTGGACGCCGCCGACACGGTGGTGCCGCCGTCGTCGCGGCTGGCCGCCGCAGTGCGCCTGGGGCGGAACACCGGGCGTGCACTCGCCCGCGGAACCATCACGGACGCTGCCGCCCTGGACGTATTGCACGCCGGGTTCGCCGGGATGCACTGGGTCCACTGCCTCAACAACGCGGCACTCATTGCCTGCGCCCTGCAGGCACACGGCGGAGACTTCAGCGCGGCCATTGCCTTCGCCGTCGCGGGCGGGTGGGACACCGACTCGGACGGCGCAACCGTTGGCTCCGTGGCCGGCGGGCTGCTGGGCGCCGGCGCAATTGGTGCGGAGTGGACGGATCCGCTGCAGGACCGCATCGCAACATCGCTTCCCGGCGGCGCGGAACGGTCCATCCGGAACCTGGCCGAACGCACACTCCGGCTGTCCCGGACCGGGGTACCGGACGCAACGGGTCTCATCGAAAGGACTAACGCATGAGTGGCGGGTTCGATCCCCTGCATCCGCGCGACGTCGACCTGCCCACCCGGGTGCCGCTCAAGGGGGACCTGAGCACCGGGGATGTGGCGATCTCGCTGGACGACGCCAAGATTTTCGCCGCGCCGGCGGACGCCGGTGATCTGGTGCAGTGGCGCCTGCAGCTCACGGCCTGGCGGGACGGGGCACGGAAGCGGCACGGCGAACCCACCCGGTACAACGACGGCGCCGCCGCCTGGGCCAGCCGGTGCTTCACCGTGGCGCAGGTCTGGTTGTGGGACGAGTTGTTCTTTGACTTCGAGGCACAGCGGTTCACGCCCGAACGGTTCCTCGCCGATGCCCGCGAGCGTTTCGGCGGGCTGGACGGCATTGTGCTGTGGCATGCGTATCCGGTGATCGGCATCGATGACCGGAACCAGTGGGATTACTACAACGTGCCCGGCCTCGCGGATGTTTCGGCCGCGCTGCGCCGCGCCGGTGTTGCCGTGTTCCTGAGCTACATGCCCTGGGACATCGGCACGCGCCGCAGCGGCGACGACGCGGCCGAGCTCACCGCCACCGTCCGCCGGCTCGGGGCGGACAGCGTTTTCCTCGACACCCTGAAAAAGGCCGACCGCTCGCTCGTCGCGGCCCTGGATGCGGCCCGTCCCGGGATCGGCCTGGAGGGCGAATCGAAACTCTCCACCGACCGCATTGCCGACCACACTCTGTCCTGGGCGCAGTGGTTCGCGGATTCCGAGGTTCCCGGCGTGCTGCGGGCACGGTGGTTTGAACGCCGGCACATGCAGCACCACATCCGCCGCTGGCACCGGGACCACGCCGAAGAGCTCCGCGCCGCCTGGCTCAACGGCGTCGGCGTCCTGGTGTGGGAAGTGGTGTTCGGCGCCTGGGTGGGCTGGAATGACCGGGATTCGGCCACGCTGCGCCGCATGGTTCCCGTCCAGCGCGGTTTCCACCGCTGGCTCGTGGACGGCGAATGGACACCGCTCACCGTGACCGAGGGGCCGGTGGTGGGCTCCAGCTTCGACCTCGACGGCATCAAACTGCTGCTCCTGGCCAACACCTCGGACACCGATGCCAAGCATCAGCTGGCCGGAACGGGGTGGGATCCGCTGCACCCGGGCGACACTTCCGAGGTGATCACCGTGCCGGCCAACAGCATAGCCGCAGCGGTCCAGGTCAGCGCCGGCGCCGTGGTTCCCGGGGAGATCGCTGCCGTTCAAACCGCCCTCGCCGGTGAGCCTGCCGTCCGGAATTCCTCCTTCCGGCACCGCCGCGCCCGGCGGCTCAGCGCCCCGCCCTGGCCGGGACCGGCGGCACCGGCTGCCTTTTCGGCCGCCGCCGTTTCGGCCGTCACTGTGCCGGCCGGTGAGTACACGCTGACCGTGCGTTACCGGATGCGGGAAACCGGGATGTACGGCGGAGCGCCCTACGTAGACGAGTGGAAGCCGCTGTCCCCGCGGCTCCATGACCAGCGCACGCTGGACCGGTTCGTGACGCTCCCACGGCCGGTGCATGTTGCCGCCGAGGAGGTGAGCGAAGCGGAATACGCCCGCTTCCTCGACGCCGTCGGCGAGCACGCCGAAGCCCGTGATCCGGAGCGTCCCGCCACCAAGGTGACGCTGGCCCGGGCCCGGGAGTACGCGGCCTGGGCCGGAGGCCGGCTGCCCAGTGAGGATGAGTGGCAGCTCGCGGCCGCCGATCCGGGTTTCCGGCGCAGGACCCCGGAAGTGTGGAACTGGACCGAGTCCGAGCACTCCGACGGCCGCACCCGCTTCGTGATGCTCAAGGGCGGCAGCGCCCACCG
Source organism: Arthrobacter sp. zg-Y20 (assembly GCF_030142075.1). Classification (NCBI taxonomy): domain Bacteria; kingdom Bacillati; phylum Actinomycetota; class Actinomycetes; order Micrococcales; family Micrococcaceae; genus Arthrobacter; species Arthrobacter sp. zg-Y20. Next base: position 3,280,978 of record NZ_CP126241.1, read on the forward strand.
CAGCAGGGGCTCGAACTGGTATTTCGACGGCGGGGTGCAGCCGCCGGAGTTCACGGCCAAGCTGCTCCTGCCCGGACTGGGGCTGGACGCCTCCGCATCCATCGGGTTCCGGATCTGCCGGGACCAGTCCGACGACGGTGGAGGCCCCCAATGAGTCCGCTGGAGGGCCTGCGGGTCGTGGACGTTTCCACCCTGTTTGCCGGCCCGATGGCCGCCATGCATCTGGGCGACATGGGCGCCGACGTCGTGAAGGTGGAGCATCCCCGCCGCCCGGACCCGGCACGCGGCCACGGACCAGCCAAGGACGGGCAGAACCTCTGGTGGAAAACGCTGGGCCGGAACAAACACACAGTGGCCATCGACCTGCACACGGCGGGTGGACGCGGCGCGTTCCTGCGCCTGGCCCGCACCGCCGGCGTGATTGAAAACTTCCGCCCCGGGACGCTGGAACGCTGGGGGCTGGACTATGCCGCGCTGTCCGCACAGAACCCCGGGCTGGTCCTGGCGCGGGTCACCGGATTCGGGCAGATCGGGCCGTACCGGAACCGCCCCGGATTCGGTACGCTCGCCGAGGCGATGAGCGGGTTCGCGTCCTCCACCGGGGAGCCGGACGGGCCGCCCACGCTGCCGCCCTTCGGCCTGGCGGACGGCGTCGCGTCCCTGGCCACCGCGTACGCGGTCATGGTGGCCCTGCACGCCCGGGACCGGGACCCGGACGGCCGGGGCCAGGAGCTCGACGTCGCGATCATCGAACCGATCCTGGCGATGCTCGGCCCGCAGATCACCCGCTGGGACCAGCTGGGCACCGTGCAGCCGCGCATCGGAAACCGGTCCGTCAACAACGCACCGCGCAACACGTACCGCACCAAGGACGGGTCCTGGGTGGCGGTGTCCACGAGTGCGCAGTCCATTGCGGAGCGGGTCGTCGCCCTGGTCGGCCGGCCCGAACTCGCCGACGAGCCGTGGTTCGCCAGCGGCGCGGGACGGGCCGGGCACGCGGACCTGCTGGACGACGTCGTCGGCGCCTGGATTGCCCGGCACTCCCGTGCGGAGGTCATCGCCGCGTTCGACGCCGCCGAAGCCGCCGTGGCGCCGGTCTACGATGCCGCAGACATTGTTGCCGATCCGCAGTTCAACGCACTGGGCACCATCCACCGGATCAAGGACCCCGAGCTCGGCGACCTGGCCATGCAGGGGCCGCTGTTCCGGATGTCGCGGGATGCGGCAACCATTGCGTTCACCGGGCGGGCGCACGGCGCGGACACGGACAACGTGCTGACCGGGCTGGGGTACACGGCCGCGGAACTCGCCGCGCTGCGGGCGGACGGGAGCATCGGATGAGCCGGCCGGTCATGGTGGCCTTATATGCGCCGGCGGACCGGCCGGAGCGGTTCGCCAAAGCGCTGCAGGCCGGGGCGGATGCGGTCATCGTGGACCTGGAAGACGCCGTCGCCGCCTCCCGCAAGGACGCTGCCCGCGCGGCGCTGACCGACTTCGCGGCGTGCTGGGAAGAGTGCCGGGAAGCGGACGGCGGGGATGCTCCGGCGGTCCAGGTCCGGGTGAACGCGCGCGGGTCCCGGGCCCACGACGCCGACCTCGCCGCCGTTGCAGCGCTGCCCCCGGAGTTCGGGGTGCGGCTGCCGAAAACGCAGTCGGGCGCGGACGTTGCCGCCTTCCGCGCGGTGCTGCCGGGGCGGCAGGCGCATGCCCTGCTCGAATCGGCGCTGTCCATTGAGCGTGCGTTTGAGATTGCCGGTTCCGGTGTTGCCTCGATCGCCGCCGGTGAAGCGGATCTGCGGGCCGAGCTGGGGATTCCGGCCGGGCCGGCCGGCGAGGCGGGCCTGGCCTGGCCGCGCAGCCGCATCATCAACGCTGCTGCCGCGGCGGGCCTGCCCGCTCCGTTGATGGCGGTTTACGCCCATGTCCGGGACGTGGACGGGCTGGCCGCCAGCTGCCGTGCGGGCCGGGCGCTCGGTTTCGCCGGGCGGACCGCGGTGCATCCGCGCCAGATTGAGGTGATCCGCCGGGTCTTCACCCCGGATGCGGCTGAGCTGGCCCGGGCGCAGGGCATTGTGGAGCGTGTGCAGGCAGCAGCCCGTGACGGAAGCGGCGCTTTTGTGCTGGCGGACGGGACCTTTCTTGACGTCGCCATGCTGCGCGCTGCCGAGCGGGTGCTAGCCCTGGGAGGTCATTCCACCGCGTAGTCGAGCCGCACCGCCCCGTTCGCGAAGCGCCGCTCCCCCAGCAGGCGCAGGTTGATGCGGGATCCGCCCGGCAGCACCCGGGTACCGCCGCCCACGATCACCGGATAAACCACCAGCGAGACGGCGTCGACCAGTCCCATCTGCAGGGCGCTCTTGGCCAGCGTCGGCCCGCCGATGGTGACATTCCCGGCCACCTTCGCCCGCTCCACCGCCTCCCGGGTCAGCGCCGGTTCCAGTTCAGTCCGTTCCGTCCAAGGCTCGGTGAGGGTGGAGGAGAACACGGTTTTCGGCGTCGCCTGCCAGACCGCCGTGAACCGTTCGGCCCCGGGCGCGCCCGCAACGGCGGCCGGGTCCGTTTCCCACACGGCCATGCTTTCGTACATCCGCCGTCCGTACAGGACGGCGGCTGCGTCTTCCATGTCCTCGGTGTGGGAGAGAACCATTTCCTCGGAGGGCGCCATCCAGGAGAAGTCACCATTGGCGTCGGCGCTGTAACCGTCCAGAGAGCAGTTGATCGAATACATCAGGGATCCCATCGGCCCAGCAAACCCGCCCGGCTCGGCGGATACAAGGGTGCCGCAGGTCCCGGCCGGCGAATTCCCGGCCTGTTTACCGGCCGCAGCCCGCCGGGTCTGGACCGGTCAACTGTGGCGGTGGCACAGTGCTGGCATGGCTGATTCGAACCCTGATATGGAGCATTGGTGGCCGCAGCTGCCGGCCGCGGCCCAGCGGTGGCTGGTGAACCACAACGGTGAAGCGGTGCCGCTGGAAATCCAGGAGGAGATTATCGGTGCGGGCGGCACTGTGGTTGGGGAGGACTGGTGGGTAGGCACCAGCGACGACGACGGCTTCTACTTCTCGGACGCCGGCATCGACTGGATCGAGGACGCCGGCAATGACGAGTTCCCGGGCGCACCGTAAGCCGATTTACGTGCTGGGTCCTGTTCGGGGTCCTAACGAGGGTTCGAGAACATCACCAGCAGGACGCAGCCGGCGGAAAACACAGCCTGGCCCAGCAGCAGGGCACCCGGAACGTAGCCCAGGAACAGGCCCAGCAGCAACGGCACCGCTGCCAGCAAAATGGTGTCCAGGCCGCGGGCGAGGGACCCGGTTTGCGCCGTCGGGACCGGGCCGAACACGGTGTCCGACGGCGGAACCGTCCAGTCCGGCAGCGGCCGGTAGGCACCCCGCACCGCGGCGGCGCCGAGCCCGGTTCCGGCGAGTGCGCCGAGCCCGATCAGCGCCGGGCTGCCCGCCCCCAGCAACACCAGGACGGTACAGAACCCGGCGGACCACAGGGCCATGGCAGCGGCGGGCAGCGTCATCCGGCTCAACCGCACCAGTGCCGGGGACAGCGGCAGCAGGGCGTCCAGGCCGGGGGTGATGGCGGTTTGCCGGGCCAGAGCACCCATGGCCGGGACGGCCGCGCCGATGGTGAGCAGGATGACGGCCAGCTGCATCAGGGCCGGTTGCTGTCCGGCTGCCAGCAGGACAGCAACGCACAGCAGGAGCAGCAGCACCGGACGGCCCCATAGTCCTGGGGTGCGCAGGAACGCGGTGGCATCGGCGCGCAGCAGTGCGCCGAACGGTGTACGGGCACCCTTGGCATACCAGCGTCGGGCGCGGCGGGAGGTCCGGGCGCCGGGGGCGGCGGCGAACGCCCGCCCCAGCTCATTGGTGTCCATCAGATACAGCGCCGCCCCGGCGTGGCCGGACACTCCCCCGCCGCGGATCAGTTCACGTCCCGGGATCCGCTCCAACCGCGTCTGGACCCACAGCCCCAGTCCGACGACGGCGGCCAGCGCCGCGGGGGCGGGCCACCACTCGCCGGCGGCAGCCAGCCGGGGAAGGAAACCCAGCAATGCCAGCAGCACCAATGCACCGGCCGTACCGAACGGTCCGGCCGGGATGCCGTTTCCTGCCGTCGGGCGATTTCCGCCCGGCTGTCCGTCTACCTGCTGCCCGCCTACCTGGCCGTTCCCGGCCGACTGCCCCACGGCCGCCAGCAGCAACGCGCATACCGCGGCCAAGCCGAAGACGGCTGCCCCGGCGAGCTGGCCGGCGAATGCCGCCTGCAGGTCGGTAATCACCCCGACCGGCAGATACAGCACCGCACCGGCCGCCCACACCATGCCGCCACGGCGCAGCAGCCTCCCGGTGAGGAACGGCCGGCGGTCCACGGGCAGGCCCAGCCACCAGTACCCCTCGGCGGAAGTCACCGCCACCGGCCCCAGCTTCCGGGCCCCGGTGAGCACCGCCGCCAGGGCAGCGAACAGCAGGACGGTGACGGCCGCGCCGTCGGGCAGGCCGGTCCATTCAGCGGCAACGATGGTGCGGCGGCCGCCGGCACCGGACCCCAGGGCACGCGCCACCTCGTTCCGCAGCGCGAGGACCAGTCCCCCGGCCAGCGCCAGGATGGTGCCCACCCCCAGGAGCGTGGTGTAAGCCTCCAGCAGCACGTCCCGGAGGCGGGTGCTGCCGCGGCGGTGGCTCCGCGACACGGTACGGGTGTAGCGGGCCGGATTGAACTGCGGCGAAGCGGGCGCGGTGGTGCGGGCCATGCGCTATTTACCGGCGATCTCGGCGGCGGCGCGGGCGGGTTCGATCTCGCGCACCTCGTCATCTATGAGCAGGCAGCGCTCCGCCGTCGCCAGGAGCAGCGCCGGATCGTGGGTCACCAGCAGGACCGTGCCGCCGTCGTCGGCGTAATCCCGGATGCGGACTCCCACGCGTTCGCGCATCACCGGGTCCAGGCGCTGTTCGGGTTCATCGAGGATCAGCAGCGAGGACGGGCGGATCAGGGCCGAGGCGAGCAGCAGCCGGCGGCGCTGGCCGGAGGAGACGGAATCCGGCACGGCGTCGGCGCGGTCCTGCAGCCCGAAGAAGTCCAGTTCCGCGTCGACGGCGGCGTCCGGGTCCGGCACGGAATGGCCGCGGGCCACCAGCTGCAGGTGTTCGCGGAGCGACAGCGACGGGAAGAAGGCGTCCTCGTCAAAGAGGGCGGCGACCTGGCGGCGGAAGGGGATGGCGTCCTCATTGGCGGGCAGGCCGTGCACCCGCACCTCGCCGTCGAGCATCAACTGTTTGCCGGCAATCGTGCGGGCGGCAGTGGACTTGCCGGCCCCGTTGAAACCGACGACGCCGAGGATCTCCCCGGGCGACGCGGAGGCGGTGATCGCCCCGCAGACGGGAGCGCCGGCGTAGCCCACCAGCAGTTGGGAAATCTCGAGCACGAGCCCGGCAGCAGTCATGCCCACCAATGTAGCGGGGCGGGCGGGCCGTTCAGGCCAAGGACATGTCTAGTGCAGCGACTTCAACCCGATCACGCCGCCCACAATCATGGCCAGGAACAGGATCTTCAGCAGGGACACGGATTCGGCGCCGGTGGCCATGCCGTAAATGACGGTCAGAGTGGCGCCGATCCCCACCCACACGGCGTACGACGTGCCCAGCGGCAGTTCGCGCATGGCGTACGCGAGCCCGGCCATGCTCGCGACAAGCGCGGTGACGAAGATGGCGGACGGCCAGAAGCGGCTGAACCCCTGCGACTTGTCCAGGGCGGTGGCCCACACTGCCTCCAGGACACCGGACAGAACTAGAACAATCCATGACATGGCAATCTCCCACGGGCCGTCTTGTCGCACACCGGGTACGGCACCCCTCGTCCGGGAGACCGTGTCGCGGCCTCCCTTCCACGGTCGCACGCACGGGTGCCGGGGGCAACTCGGGGCGAGGCGTGCTGCCGGTGCGGACGAAAAGGCAAAAATTACCGTCACGGGGATCGAAAAGGCACAAATTACCGGTTTCCGGGGCGAAAAACGGTAATTTGTGCCTTCTCGTTTCGACCGGGCGACACCCGCAGCAACTAGAGTGGCCGCATGCCGCAGCTGATCGCCCCCACTGCCGCACTGGAGGGCGCCTGGCGTCAGGCCCGCGCGGAGTGGGGCCCGGGCGTCCACGAGGACGGGTTCGGGCTGCGGCCGGAGGACGACGTCGAAACCTCCGCCGGGTTCTCGGCCTGGCTCCGGCGGCTGGCGGCGGACACCGGCTGCACCTACCGGTGGATCGTCTCCGGCGGGCAGGTGCTGGGCGGGATCGCCCTGCGTCACGGCGACGCCGACGCGGTGCGCCGGGCCGGGAACATCGGCTACGGCATCCGCCCCTCCGCCCGGCGGCAGGGCCATGCGGTGGCCGCGCTGCGGGCCATGCTCGACGAGGCGCGGGAGCTGGGCCTGCCCGAAGTGCTGCTGATCTGCGGGAAGGAGAACACCGCCTCCGCCCGCACCATCGAATGGGCCGGCGGCATCCCGGCCGGTCCCGCCGTCGGTCCCGGCAGCGGCGCGACTGGCCGCGGCAGCGGCCGCGGTGGCAGCGGCGCGAGGATGCGGAAGTATGTCATCTCCACGGGTGCAGGCACCGCGGACTGAAGCTCTGACACGTCCGGCCCCTGCAGGAAGCACCGCGCATTGACGTGAGCCGGGGCGGCGGTCAGCGTGGATTCATGACAGAACCGGACGCTGCAGGCGCAGGCAGAAATGCCGCCGCCCCAGGCCCGGACACTGACCCGGGGCCGGGGCCGGGGCCTGCGGCTACCGCACTGGACTCAGCCTTTTTCGCCTTCAGCGGCCTCGCCGCGATTTGGTTCGCCGTCCTGCTGTTCCAAAGATCGCTGGAGCTGGGGCTGGGGCACATCGGGTTCCTTATCGTGTTCTGGGCGGCGCTGGCCTACCTGGTGCTGCCGCGGGTGGACCGGATCCTGACAAAGATCTTCATCCCGGACTACTTCATGGGACGGACCCGCACCAATGCCGGTTTGTTCGGGGACGCCGTCAACCTTGCGTTCCTGGGCACCGAGGAACAGCTCCGCGGAGCGCTGGGCCGGGCCGGCTGGCATCTGGCGGACCCGGTGACGCTGTCCAGCAGTTGGCGGATTGTCTCCTCGACCCTGCTGCACCGCAGCTACCCGTATGCGCCGGTGAGTCCGCTGCTGCTGTTCGGCCGGGAACAGGATTTCGCCTACGAGCAGGAAGTGGACGGCAACCCGCGGCAACGCCACCACGTGCGGTTCTGGCGCTGCCCGGAGGGCTGGATGCTGCCAGGAGGCATTGCCTCCGACTGGCTGGCGGCAGCGTCCTTCGACCGCGCCGTCGGCCTGTCCCTGTTCACGCTGCAAGTCACCCACCGGGTCGGCGAAAACATCGACGCCGAACGGGACTACCTCGTCTCCACCATGGAAGAGAACTCCCCGGAGATCTCGGTGCAGGTCATCAAGAACTTCTCCTCGGGCTACCACTCGCGCAACGGCGGCGGTGATTCGATCGCCACCGACGGTGATCTGCCGGTGGTAGACCTGGCCCGCATACCGGAGGAGGCCGGAGAACAGGAGGAGCTGGCGGCGATCAACCGGACCGGTTCCGGCGCCCTCTCCCGGCTGCCACTTCACCGGCCTGCTCCGGTGGTCTTCGGTGCCGTCCTGGTGTTCCTGCGCGGAGTCGCGGCTTTCACGGTGGCCTCGCCGTTCCTGGCCCGGTTTGCCAATGGGCCCTGGGTGACCCAACTGCTGGGCGAAGACAGCCAGGGGCTCGCGGATATGGGCAGCGCCTACGCTCCGGCCAGCGTCTCGCTGACTGTGTTCGCCGGCGTGGAAGCGGTGCTGGCCGTGCTGATCCTGCGCGGCAGCAACATTGCCCGGGTCTCGGCCATGTCCCTGAGCTCCGCGGCCATCATCCTGCAGGTGGTTACGGTGTTCAGCCAGCCCGGGGTGCCGCTGGGCTCGAACCTGTTCGGGTATTCCTTCGACATCCTGCTGATCCTGGCCCTGTCCAGCAGCCGGGCCAGGATCTACGCCCGTATGCACGGCCGCCGCCACCTGCACCGGCGTGTGCAGCAGACTGGGTAGGCGGATTGGCTGGGCGGACCGGTTAGGCAGTGCGGCGGGTAACCATGCGCACAAGCACCCCGGCCACACCCAGCGCTGCGGCCAGCACCACCGTCCCCACGGCTCCGGGCGAATCCAGCGCTGCCGTAAAGGAGCCTGCGGCGTATTCCTGCATCAGCGCCAGGTCACCCCGGAAAACGCGTGTGCCCAGTGCCCCGGCGACGGCGTCGAACAGGACCGGGACCGTCCACAGCAGTGCCAGATCCACCACCCATACTGCCGCGCGGCCCATCCGGTCAGGCGGACACCAGGCCAGGGCCAGCCCCGCCAGCACCGCCGGGAACCAGTGGCCCAGCATCGAGACCACCGGAGGCAGGGCGAAGGACTCCCAGAACACCTCGCCCCAGGCAAACAGCCACTCCCCCGCCGGCACCGCCGCCAAGCCGATCCCCAGCGCCGCCACGGCCTTGCTCCGCGACCGAACGGCCAGGAGCACCACCACCGCAGCCGCTATTGCCGCGACCACCCCGGCCAGCAGCCCGTAGAAGTAAAGGTCGCCCAGGCTGCCCATAAGCAGCCCGTCGCCCAGGACCGAAAAGGACTGCACCGCGGCGGCGACCTGCACCAGCAGCAGTCCCGCGGCCGCCCAGCCGACCGCTGTCCAATGGCGGGCCGGAGCCCACCAGCGCAGGCCTAAGGCAGCCACCAGTCCGCCGGTAACCATCAGGCCTACGATCCGGATGGCCATGTACTGGCTCAACGGCAGCAATGCCACGGGCATATCCTCGGGCATGGTCTGGAAGGCCCACAGATTCTGCACCGGCAGCACCATGCCGGTAGCGACCCAGGGCGCCAATCCCACCAGTCCGGCAAACACGCCGATTCCCAGTGCGATCAGCACCAGCGTGGCGACCGGGTGCTGCCGGCCGGCATACGTGCCTGGGCGGGCATCGCCGTCGTCGTGACTGGGCCGGCCCGGCTGCGCTGCGCTGTGACTCATGGAATTCCCCCCGGAAGCTGTTGGGCACCGCACCGGACCGCGCCCGGAAGTGCTGCGGACAGCCTAACGGCGCCAGGCGCCTAGTTCGACGCCGCGAGCCCGCGCATCCGGGTGCGGTAGCGAAGCGGGGACTCCCCGATGCTGCGTTTGAAGGCCGTGCTGAAGGAGCTTTCCGAGGAAAAGCCCAGGTCCAGGGCGAGCGACCGGATCCGGACGTCCCCGGAGCGCAGCTCCCGCTGCGCCACCAGCATCCGCCAGTTGTTCAGGTAGGTGCGCGGCGGAGTGCCGGCCACCTCACGGAACCGTTCAGCGAAGGCGGTGCGGGACATCGCTGCCGCACGCGCCAGCTCTTCCAGGGACCAGGGTTTGTCCGGCCGGGAGTGGATCAGTGCGACGGCGGGCCGCAGGCGGTCATCGGTCAGCAGTTTCAGCCAGCCGCTGGGCAGCTCCGCCTCTTCCAGAAAGGCCCGGAGCACGTCCACCAGCAGCAGCTGCCCGTACTGCCGGACCGCGAACTCCGATCCCATCCGCGCGTTGGACACCTCCGCGAAGAGCCGCTCCATCAGCCCGTGCATGTGCGGGGCGGCTGCGGAGCCGGAGCGGATGTGCGCCACGGGCGGCAGGGCCTGCAGCAGCAGTTCCCGCCCGGCATCATTGACGGCAATCCGGCCGCCGATGATGATGTCCTCCTCGCCGGGTTCCCCCTCCCCCACGCGGACAAAGGTGCCGCTGGCCGGCGGATCCAGCCGGACCGGCACGCTGTCCCCGGGGCCTTCCCCGGCGCCGCCCCCGTTGCAGCCCTCCAACCGGAGCCAGGTGCGGCCGTTGAGCACGGCCACCTCGCCGGCTTCCAAAAGCAGCGGGGTTTCTGCGCCGTTGGTGGACACCCGCATGGACCCCTGCACCACGGCGAAGAACTTCAGGTCCTCCTCCAGCAGGCTTTCCGACTCCCAGCGCCCGTGCACCGCCGTACTGCCCGAGATGATCCCGCGCACCTCAATGAAGTCCAGCACTTCCGACAACCGGTCATTCGCCATGTTTGTACTCTAGAGCAATAAATGCGGACTTTAAGTTATTCCGCGTACAGATTTTCGCGGGCAGACTGGAAGGCGTCCTCCAGTTCGGAGGAAAAGTTTTCTTTAGGAGTTCCCATGAATGACAGCATGATTACCCTCGTCACCGGCGCCAACAAGGGCATTGGCCGGCAGATCGCCGGGCAGCTGTCCGCGCTTGGCCACACCGTGGTGGTGGCCGCACGGAGCGCCGTCGCCGGCGAACGGGCAGCGGCAGAGCTGCGGGCCGAGGGCGGCGACGCCTTTGCCGTGGTCCTGGATGTCACTGACCGCGACTCGGTGGAAGCCGCCGCCGACGCGGTCAAAACCCGTTTCGGCCGTCTGGATGCCCTGGTCAACAACGCCGGCATCGTCGCGACGCCGGGGGTCAGCTTTGCCGCCCAGCAGCCCGGCTCGGTGGACGTCAATGAGATCCGTTCCGTTTTCGACACCAACTTCTTCGGCGTCATCAACGTAACCTCGGCGTTCCTGCCACTGCTGCGCCTGTCCCGGACCCCGCGGATCGTCAACGTCTCCAGCGTGGCGGGATCGCTCACGGCGGTCTCCGATCCGGCCAATACCGACCCGATCGCGGCCGGCTACGCCCCCTCCAAGACGGCACTGACCTCGCTGACACTGCAGTACGCGAAGGGCCTTGCGCCGGAAGGGATCCTGGTCAATGCGGTGTGCCCCGGCTTTGTGGCCACGGACTTGAATGGTTTCCGCGGTACCCGCACCCCGGAACAGGGCGCTCGGGCTGCGGTGCGGATGGCCACCATTCCCGCCAACGGTCCCACCGGCACGTTCAGCGACGAAGACGGCCCGCTGCCCTGGTAACTGCGTACCGGGCAGGGCGGCAGGGTGGCAGGGTAGTCCGGACCAGGCGGCCTTGCCGCCGTGTCCGCTCAAAACCGGTACTAGCCATGCCGACGCCGGGCGGTTAGGATCTGGATAGCCTGCGGCACGCTTGTGCCGGACGTGCCGGACGCGTTCCCGCCGTGGGCTCCGCTATCGGGGGATGGATCGGCTTGGAAACTCGGAGTTCAGGTATTTTCGCGGCGCTGCTGCTGGCCGGTCTGCTCGCCGGGTGCGGTGCCACCGATGCCGAGATGAACGAGGCCCGCGCCCGCGCCGAGGCCAGTGCAAGCCCGTCGCAGGCAAAAAGGACCCTGCGTCCCTGCCCGGGCGGGGAAATTCTGCGTACGGAACCGTCCGGCATGCAGAGCATTAGGCCGGAATGCTACGACCAGGCCGTTGCCGAAGCCATCGCCGAATTCCCGGAGCCGCTGCCTGCCGGTGTGGAATGGCAGGTTGAAACCACCGACTTCAGCGACCCCGAGGTCCGGGCGAAGCTGGGCGACATCAGCATCGCGGACGGCAACCAGGACAACGATGTGGCCGCCTACTGGCTCTGCGCCTGGATGGACGCCTATATCTCAGCCTCAGACGCCGGTGACGCGGCAGCACAGGAACAAAGCATGGGTTACCTGGCCAAGTACACGAGCCTGCCGGCATCCCGGGAATACATGGTTAACCCGGAGGTCTTTGACGCAGCCGTAGTTGAGCCTGCCAGGGCCGGGAATCCCGCAAAACTCCGGGAGTACTACAAGGGCAGCTGCTCGGCCTTTCAACGGGCGGCGCATCCGGGATCCTAACCGGGGCGGCCCGCTCCGGCCGGAAGCCTTCGGCGAAAGGCGGGCAGGAGCAGCATTCCCCGGTAGATGCCGTACCCGAGGGGAGCTCCTCCGGTATTGGCCAGCAGGTCATTCACGTCCGCAACATGACCGCCGTTCCACAAAACGGCGTTGGCGTACTGCAGCAGTTCCATGGTGAGGCTGACCAGGAACCCCACGAGCAACACCCGTGGTGCCGAACGGATGCGGGAGATGAGCGGCAGGAGCATGCCCAGAGGGATGAACACCAGGATGTTTTGCAAAATGTCATCCCACTCTGCGTTCTGCAGCGGGACCAGGTTCAGGCTCCCCCAACGCGGGCTGGAGCCGGCCGCAAACTGAATCGGGAAGAGCGTGTTCCCGATAACACCGGCACCGTAGACGCACATGACGGCGCTCACCAGAACCCGCGGAACGGTCAGGTCCCCCCTGCGGTGCAGCCGCCACAGCAGAACGGTGAAAACCACCACGGCCAGCGGGATGACCACCGGGTACGCGGTGATCTCATAATGGGGACGCATTCCAGACTCCTATTGGGCGGGCCAAACCACCTCGAAGCGCTCGAACACCAACTCGTCGGACTCGCACCAGCTGCCGCCCCGCGCGGCTGCGGTGCGCTCCCAGAACCGTTGATGTTCCCGCCGCCAGGAGTCCAGGCTGAGATCGTCCTCCCCCTCATCGCGGGCGAGAGCTTCATCAGCATCGTCGAATGTGCCGAGCCTAAGCTCCGTGGTCCGCAGGATCACCCGCGGCACGCCGTCGCCGTCGCACACAATCCAGTGAAGCCCGATGCGCGGCAGGGGCTCGCCCTCGTCCACGTATTCGGCAACGTGCGAGGAAGTGGCGCGTTTGGTGCCGTCCAGCACCAGGGCCAGCAGTTCGTCGGCCAGGGCCGAAGAGTCACCGAACGCCTCGACGTTGTAGGTTCCGGCGGCAGCCGCTTGGGCAGGGAACGCTGCTGCATAGGCATCCCAGAGGTTCGCGGCGGCGTCGAAGTCCAGCTCCGGCGAAAAAGGCTCATTCATACCGGCAAGTCTGCCACTGCCGTTACTCCCGGCCTGGACAAAGCCATCCTTGAACCCTTTCCGCATCAAAGTGCGCTATTTTCAGCACATGCCGGAGAAGGATGTCGGCCCGCAAATGACCGTGGCTGCGAAAACTCGCAAGTCCCCCAACTTTCGCGACGATTTGCTGCGGGCCGACACCCTCACCGTACATGATCGGAACATGTTCCGAAATAGACTAATTGCTCAGCCCGGAAATTGAGGATCCAGATTTGTCCAAGACCCTGCACGAAACGGCACAGGAAGCGTTTCAGCGCCTCCGGCTGCCTGCCCGTGTCACCCTTGATTCCCTGATTGAACGTGTTCAGGTGCTGCGTAACCGCCGGATGGTGATCATTGAAAGCGACAAACTCACGGGCACCAAGATCTGCGGACTGTGGATTCCCCGGGAGCATGTGGACGTGGTCTATCACTCCGCCACCAGGGGCGTGCTGCACCGCCAGCAAATGATCCTCCACGAACTGGCCCACATGATCCTCAGGCACGATGAAGCTGAAGGCGCCACCTGGCAGGGCATCAAGGCTTTCCAGGAGCTTTCCGGTGAAGTGGTGGCAAAGGCCCTGGCCCGCGGGGATTTCCGGTCCGATCTGGAAGCCACAGCCGAATACCTGGCAGACCTCCTAGCCGCCGCCATCAGGGAATCCAGCCAGGAAATCTACAGCTACGAGGCCTATTTCGAATGATCACTATTCTTGTTTCCGTCTTTATGTGGCTGCTTGTCCTGACCCTGCTGCTGCGTGCGCGTTCCCGACCCGACAACACCATGCTGAAAGCCGCCGTCGTCATAGCTGCGTCGCTTACCACCAACATCAATGGCGTTTATCTGTGGGCGGCGCACCAATTGCCCTGGCCCAATGCCCTGGACCTGGTCTCGAATATTTTCCTGATTGCCGGCATTTACTATCTGTCCCGCGCAATCGCCCGCGGAGCAGCGGCCGGAGACACCGGCGCGGCTCCGGGGCAGCGCTGGATTCCCGCCGCTGCCGGCGCCACCATCCTCGTTATGGTGGTGAGCTTCGCTTTCATTGACGATCCGGCTGTATCAACCACTTTTATGCTGGATTACGGGGATCAGACGGCCGCGGCGATCTATTCGGGTATCCAGTACCTGTACCTCTTTGCCGTGCTGGCGGGAACGTTGCTCACCTGCATCCGGAATGTGCCGCACATGCGGCGACGGCGCTTCCGGGCCGGGTTTAGGATCATCGGCTGGGGCTGCTGCGCCGGGATGGGGCTGTGCTCATCGGTGATCGTGATGGATGTAGCCCACGTAGCGGGTGCCGAAAGCCTGATGCGGGCTGTCGGCACGGTCTATGACATCTCCTATGCCCTGACGGTGCTGCTGCTGGCGTCCGGCCTGGCCGTTCCGCCACTGGGCAGGGTCCTGAGCGAATTCAGCGTCCGCCGGCAGATTCAGGAACTGGAACCGCAGGTAAAAGCCCTGTGGCTGTCCACCGTAGCCATGGCTCCGGCGGTCAGCCTGCTCGGCACCACGGCGGGGAGTGTTGCCGCTGGTCCCGAGAAAACCGCGCGGGACGCCACCGACACGATTCACCGCCTGGTGATCGAGATCCATGACTGGATAAATGTCAGCGGCCAGCCCGCACTGTCCGTGGAGCATCAGTCCGTCCTGGCCCGAGCGGAAGCGCTGTGCTTGCAGCAGGGCCGGGCCGTCCGGTGAACCGGTTCAAGGCGGCGCTTCTGGCCTCCGCCGCAGCCGTCGCCGCGCTCCCGCTGCTGGCCGGGCCTCTCATCCGCGCCCAGGCAACCGATGCCGCGCAGAGCAGGCGGCTGGTTCCGGTCCGCGGCCACGGCCAACAGGATTCACGCATGTACCTGGATTTTGATCCCGCCGGGTTCGCGGCCCACCCGGGGCGCCTGAGCATGCGCGCCGCGTCCGGGGGCGAACTCATCGTCCTCGGGCCTCCCGTCCTCGAACCGCCCGCCGCAACCTGTGCCACCCCACCCCGGGTTTTCCCTGGGCAGCCGCTCCGGGGACTGCGGCGGACCGTGGAACGAGGCGATCCCGCCCGTGTTCTCCACGACGGCAAGGGACAGCTCAGCGGCCACCTCGGGGAAACCCCGGCCGATTTCGGTTTCCGGTACGAGGACGTGCAGATCGGCGGCTTGCCCGCCTGGGTTCTCCCCGCCGAAGGTCCCGGTGATGTATGGGTCATTCACGTCCACGGACTGGGGAGCTCGCGGAGCCAGTGCCTGCGTGGAGTCCGGGCGTTTTCCCGGCTCGGCTACACCTCGCTGCTTCCCTCCTACCGGACCTCACTGGACCTTCCCGGGCGGCAGCGGCGCAGTCACCTAGGTGTCAGCGAGTGGACCGAAATCGAAACAGCACGCCGCTACGCGCTGGCCTGCGGAGCCCGCAGGATCATCTTCGTTGGCTGGTCGCTGGGCGCCTCCATTGTCGCGCGCGTTCTGCAGGAATCCCCGGACGGGAGCACGGCCGGTGCCCTCCTCGTCTCCCCCGCCCTGGACTGGCCCGCCATCATCACCGCACATTTGCGGAAGGCCGGCTGCCCGGAATTCGCCGCCCGCTGGCTGCCGTCTACCGTCAATATTCTTCGCCCCCGGGGCGAACCGGTAATCCGGTGGCACCAGATGCCGGGCGTCACCATGCAAAGCTATCCAGCGACCCCGACTATGATTCTTCATGGCTCAGATGATCAATCAGTGCCCGTAGAGCTTTCCCGGATATTCACGTCCAGGCACTTGGCCTCTGTGCAGCTCATTGAGTTTGCCGGTGCCCATCACACGCTGGAATGGAATTCCGCCCCGGCGTTATGGGATGAGGCCGTCACTGCCTGGTGCCATTCCCTCGGGCTGGCAGGAGAACACTCCATCGAAGACTTTTCGGAGGCGAAATAAAACCGTGACCGGTGAGAGCGCCGCGCAGCGCAACCTAAAAGACGCCCAGATCCTTGCCCGGAAAATCGATCTGCTGTTGGACGTGGTGGTCACCGCCGAGGGCAGGCCCTACGAATTCCAGGACATCCAGTCCGCCCTGGCGGACAAAGGCGTCAAACTGTCCCGCACCCGCTGGCACCACATCAAAGCCGGGGACGCGACCGTGCGGCAGCCTTCGGAAGTCCTGGCGGCCCTGGCCGAATTCTTCGACGTTAATCCTGATTACCTGCTCGAATCGGACGGCAAGGTACCTGAGCGCATCCAGCATGAACTGGAACTTCTGGCCGCCATGCGCCGCGCCAAGGTCAAGGAATTCGCCACACGGACACTGGCCGAAGTCGACAATGAAACCCTGGACGCAATAGCTGCCCTCCTGGACGACTCCACAAAATACTGACCACTTCGACGACGACGGCGGTACCGCCCGAGGTGCCGCCGTCGTCGTCTGCGGTGGAACTTGCCTAGTGCAGCACTTCCCTAGTGCTGCACTTGGCGGGCCGGCAGCAGCGGGGTGAAGAACTGCGCCAGTTCCGCGGTGGCCGTCAGCGGCAGCACGTTGGCCACGTACTGGTCCGGCCGGACCACCACTACGGCGCCGCTGCGGGAGATGCCGCGGGCCTCGAAAATGTCCGCCGCCGGGTCCGTGCCGTAGACCTTCGCCAGGTCATTGAGCTGGAACGGTCCGACCTGCGGCTTGAACACGGCCGGCACGGCGTTGATGTCAATGCCGGTGTGGTCCTGCTGGTAAATAACCTTGACGTCGAACCACGCGTCGCGGTCCAGGCCTGCCGGGGTAGCGGCCAGCGGCGACTCCGGGGCGGTGTCCAGCCAGTCGGCCAACGCGGTGAGGGCCGAGTCCGTGCCGGCCGGCGCGGCGTCCGCGAACACGTAGATCCGCCAACGGCCGTCGGCCCGGGCCTGGTGGCCCAACTGCACCGGGTTGGTGTCGCTGACCCGCAGCACCGGCGCTGACTTGAAGCGCTTGCCGAGGGTAAAGCCGGCGGCCAAATCCTGGTGCGTACCCTCGGCGACCAGCAGGGAGCGCGTGTACTCGGTCATGAACCCGGCCGGGAATTCGGCGGTGCGCACGTAGAAGTCCTCCAGGTCCGAGGGGTTCTCGAACTCCTCGGGCTTCTTGGCCATGAGGCTGGACCATTCCTTGTCGAAATCGATGAGGTTCTTTGCCACCACCTGGCGTTCGGCCGAGTAGGTGGAGAGCAGCGCCTCGGGGCTGCGGCCGTCCAGCACGTGGCCGAGCTTCCAGCCGATGTTGAAGCCGTCCTGCATGGACACGTTCATGCCCTGCCCGGCCTTGGCGCTGTGCGTGTGGCAGGCGTCGCCGGTAATGAACACCCGCGGGCTACGGGCGCCGAGGTCCTCGGGCCGCACGTCGTCGAACCGGTCCGTGAGCCGGTGGCCCACCTCGTACACACTGTGCCAGGCCACGTTGCGGACATCGAGCGTGTAGGGGGCGAGGATGCCGTTGGCCTTGGCGATGATCTCGTCGATGGTGGTTTTCCGGACCGCCCCGTTGTCGTCGTCGGGGACCACGCCCAGGTCCACGTACATGCGGAACAGGTGCCCGCCCTCGCGCGGAATGAGCAGGATGGACCCGCCGTTGGAGGACTGGATGGCGCACTTGGTGCGGATGTCCGGGAAATCCGTGGTGGCCAGCACGTCCATGACGCCCCAGGCGTGGTTGGCCTGGTCACCGTCCAGGGTGCAACCGATGGAGTCGCGGACCTTGCTGCGCGCGCCGTCGGCACCCACCACGTACTTGGCTTTCACCGTCCGCTCGGTGCCCTCGAGCGGGCCGGCGGTATGCCGGAGGGTGACGGTGACCGGATACTCGGCGGCGTCGTCGACCTCCAGGCCCACAAATTCCAGGCCGTAGTCCGGGGCCATGCGGGCCGGCGAGTTGGCCATGAACCGGGCGAAGTAGTCCAGCACGCGGGCTTGGTTCACAATCAGGTGCGGAAATTCGCTGATCCCGGCCGGATCATCAAGGGCGCGGCCGGCGCGGACAATGCGCGAGGGGTCCTCGGGGTCCGGGCGCCAGAAGCACATTTCCGTGATCCGGTACGCCTCGGCGGTGATTTCCTGAGCGAATCCGAAGGCCTGGAAGGTTTCCACGCTGCGGGCCTGGATGCCGTCGGCCTGGCCGATCACCAGCCGCCCGTCACGGCGCTCCACAATCCGGGTGGTGACGTTGGGGAACTGGGACAGCTGCGCCGCGGCGAGCATGCCGGCGGGGCCGGTGCCGACAATCAGCACGTCCACTTCCCCGGGCAAGTCTGCGGGCCGGTCGACGCCGACGCCGGCGGCGGGTTCGATGCGCGGGTCGCCGGATACGTAGCCGTGGTGGTGGAACTGCACGGATGTCCTCACTTCGTTGTGCCGTAGGTGCCGCCGCACGGCTTTCTTCAAGCGTGTTCGATATTCGGGCACGCCGTTCGATAGCCGGAGGGGTGTAGCCACTGTACGGGAGGCATGACACAGGTCACAATTTCCCGGCCCGTTCCGTTGGGACGGAAATCGACCGGTTTGGGAAGATTCGACCGGTTTGGGAAGAATCGACCGGTTTGCAGCGGAGGGATTTCCCAAAATGGCAGCAAAATCCCAAACCCCAGGTGGCGGATGGGTCTGGCGCAGTCCCGGTTGTTGGAAGGCTCGACGTCGATCTCCGCCCTGGCCGGCGAGCTCGGCTACCGATCCGGGGCAGCCTCCGCCCGGGCCTTCCTGCGGGTGGTGGGGCAAACGCCGGGATCGGTCCGCACACGGCGTGACGCTGCAGCTTCCCGTTTCTGCTGCCATCTCCCGCTTCTGCTGCCGTCTCCCGCTTCTGCTGCCGCTTCAAACCGGCAGCAGAATCCCAAACCGGCAGGGAAAATCAGCTGCCCGCACTACAACCGGCGGGCTGCAGCGGAGGTGCCGCATGTCAGGGTTACGGCCACCAGCGCGCCGCCGGAAACCAGCACGGCAGCGCAGGCACCGCTTGTATCGCTGAGCCGGCCCAGCAGGTTGTTCGCGAACAGCACCGGCAGCGTCTGCACAAACAGGCTGATGGACTGGATCCGGGAAAGGTATTCGTCCGGCACCTCGGTCAGGAGCACCGGCGCCGCCTTCGCCACGAAGTACCCGGTTCCGCAGCCTGCCGCCACGCAGGCCGCCCCGGCCCACCCCGGCGTCGGAACCACCGCGACGGCGAGCATGGCCAGTCCCGTGACCGCGGTGCCGGCCAGTGCAGGCATCCGGGTGAGGCGGGAGTGCGGGCGGAGCAGGAAGAGGACCGAACTCAGCAGCACGCCCGCGCCGTAGGCTCCAGCCATGCTGCCGGTTGCGGCGCCGGGCCAGCCCTGGTCCTGGGCCAGCAGCGGCAGCAGCAGCCCGGTCAGCGGAATGACGAAGCCGGCAATGAAGGCCAGCAGCACCAGGATCACCCGGACCGCCGGTGTCCGGAGGGCATAGGCCAGCCCGTCCCGGACCGCCACCGAGAGGTTCCTGCCACTGGAGGCACGGGCCACGGGAAGCCGCCGGGTGCGCAGGGACAGCAGAATCAGGAACATGACGGCGAACCCGGCAGTGGCTGCCGCGGTGCCGCCCTGCAGGGACAGCACCATCACCACCACTCCTCCCAGCACCGGTCCCGCGATGCCGATCAGCTGGAGCACAATCTGCCGGGCTGCGGCGGCCTGCCGCATCTGGCCGGGCGGGACCAGGTAGCGGGGGAAGGCGCCGGAGGCCGGGCGGTAAAACGCATCCGCAACACCCATCAGCCCGGCAGCCGTCATCAGGACCCACAAGGGCGTTCCCACCGACAGCACCACCACGGTGAGCACGGCACAGACCACCACCATCAGACCGTCTGCCGTAACCATCACCGCCCAGGCCCCGAACCGGTCTGCCACCGACCCTCCCCACAGCGACAGCAGCAGGCGAGGCAACAGTCCAGCGCTGAGCACCAGTCCGGCTGCGGTGCCGCTGGTCCCGGCCGCCACCCAGGCCAAGCCGAAGGTCAGCACGGCGTTGCCCGCCACCGTCCAGATGAACCCGAACAGCCACCAGCGGTACGCCCCCGGCAGCCGGGTGGGTTGATGCGCAGCGCGCAGGTCCGTGCTGGCAGAGCTCATGCGTATCCCCCCATTTTGAACTGATCCAGAAGTCCAGATCACTTGTGATCCAGAACAATAGATCAGTTCGGCGGTGCCGTCTATGCTTTTCCCATGGAGCGGGACAGGGACGCCACGGCAGCGGAAGCAAAAGCACTGGCGCACCCGGTGCGCATCCGGATTCTGCAGGCACTGCGCGGGGAAGCCAAAACCAACAAGGAAATTGCCGCCGAGCTGGGCACCACGCCGGGGGCGACCCTGCACCACATCAACCGCCTTGTGGACCAGGGGTTCATCGTGGTCCAGGCCGAGCGCGCCGGCAGGCGTGGAGCGCGGGAAGTGCCGTATCTGGCCACCGGCAAAACGGCTACCCTGTCCTTCCCGGGCACCAGCGCAGAGTCGATGAGCGTCCGCAACGCCATCCTGCGCTCCGGACTGGATTCCTATGCGGCGGCACCGGAAGCGGACCGTTTCGGCGAAGCGTCCTACACCCTGCACCTGACCCCGGACCGGCTCGAAGCCTTCCGGGCCCAGCTGGCGGCGGTGGTGCGCGAGTTCAAGGACGACCTGCCCGGGGCCGGCAGCGACAAGTACGGCTTCTTCTGGGCCGGTTTCCGGCATACGTCGGGGTAAACCCCGCGGTTTGGGAAAAACCGTACGGTTTGGGAAATTCCTGCCGTTCCGCAGCGGAGGGATTTCCCAAACCGGCAGCAGAATCCCAAAACGGAGGGAAAAGCTAGCCGGCCACGTATGCTGCCAGATGCTCTCCGGTCAGCGTGGACGGCTGGGCCACCAGGTCCGCCGGCGTTCCCTCGAACACGATCGTGCCGCCGTCGCGCCCGGCTCCCGGACCCAGGTCAATGATCCAGTCCGCGTGCGCCATCACCGCCTGGTGGTGCTCAATGACAATCACCGACTTCCCGGACTCCACCAGCCGGTCCAGCAGCGCCAACAGCTGCTCGACGTCGGCCAGGTGCAGGCCCGTGGTCGGCTCATCCAGCACGTAGATGCCGCCCTTGCCGCCCATGTGCGTGGCCAGTTTCAGCCGCTGCCGCTCGCCGCCGGACAGGGTGGTCAGCGGCTGGCCAAGGTGCAGGTAGCCCAGACCGACGTCGGCCAGCTGCGTCAGGATCTTATGCGCGGCCGGGGTGCGGGCCTCGCCGTCGCCGAAGAATTCCTGCGCGTCGGTGACCGAGAGCGCCAGCACCTCGGCAATGTCCTTGCCACCCAGCCGGTACTCCAGCACGGAAGCCTGGAACCGGCGGCCCTCGCAGGTTTCGCACACCGATTCCACCGTGGCCATCACGCCCAGCTCGGTATAGACCACCCCGGCGCCGTTGCAGGTTGGGCACGCACCCTCGGAATTGGAACTGAACAGGGCCGGCTTGACTCCGTTGGCCTTGGCGAACGCTTTGCGGATGGGTTCCAGCAGGCCCGTGTAGGTGGCCGGATTGCTGCGCCGGGAGCCGCGGATGGCGCCCTGGTCCACGGTCACCACATCCTCCCGCCCGGACACGGACCCGGAAATCAGCGAACTCTTGCCCGAGCCGGCCACCCCGGTGAGGACCACCAGCACGCCCAGCGGAATGTCGACGTCGATGTTGCGCAGGTTGTTGGTGTCCGCGCCGCGGACCTGGAAGAACGACGACGCCGGCCGCACCGCCTCCTTCAGCCGCGCCCGGTCCCCCAGGTGCCGGCCGGTCAGGGTGCCGCTGTCCCGCAGCCCGGCCAGGCTCCCCTCGAAGGTGACTGTGCCCCCGCCGGTTCCGGCGCCCGGACCCAGGTCCACCACGTGGTCGGCAATCGCAATGGTCTCGGGCTTGTGCTCCACGACCAGCACGGTGTTGCCCTTGTCCCGCAGCTGCAGCAGCAGCTGGTTCATCCGGGCAATGTCATGCGGATGCAGGCCAATGGTGGGTTCGTCGAACACGTAGGTGACGTCGGTGAGGGAGGAGCCCAGGTGGCGGATCATCTTGGTCCGCTGCGATTCGCCGCCGGACAGGGTGCCCGAGGGCCGGTCCAGGGACAGGTAGCCCAGCCCGATCTCCGCGAACGCGTCCAGCAGGTGCTGCAGTCCGGCCAGCAGCGGCGCCACCGAGGGTTCCTTCAGGCCGCGGACCCAGCCGGCCAGATCGCTGATCTGCATGGCACAGACATCGGCAATGTTTTTCCCACCGATTTTCGAGGACCGCGCTTCCGGGGCCAGCCGGGTGCCGCCGCAGTCCGGGCAGGTGCTGAAGGTGATGGCCCGGTCAACGAAGGCGCGGATGTGCGGCTGCATGGATTCCGGGTCCTTGGACAGCATGGACTTCTGAATCTTGGGGATCAGGCCCTCATAGGTGAGGTTGATGCCCTCCACCTTGATTTTGGTGGGTTCCTTCCACAGCAGATCATGCAGCTCGCGCTTGGAAAACTTCGCAATGGGTTTGTCCATCCGAAAGAAGCCGGAGCCGGCGAAGATCCGCCCGAACCAGCCCTCCATGCTGTAGCCCGGGATG
The DNA here is from genome assembly GCF_030142075.1 of Arthrobacter sp. zg-Y20. Lineage (NCBI taxonomy): Bacteria > Bacillati > Actinomycetota > Actinomycetes > Micrococcales > Micrococcaceae > Arthrobacter > Arthrobacter sp. zg-Y20. The sequence goes on from NZ_CP126241.1 coordinate 3,303,375, forward strand.
GTGATGGCCCCCTCGGACAGGGACTTCGCGTCGTCGTACAGGGCGGTGAGGTCGAAGTCGGTGACCGCACCGGTGCCCTCGCAGCGCGGGCACATGCCGCCCAGCCGGTTGAAGGTGGCTTTCTCTGCCCGGGTTTTCCCGTCGCCGCGCTCCACCGTGATGGCACCGGAGGCGCGCACGGAGGGCACGTTGAAGGAGTAGGCGTTGGGCGGGCCGATGTGTGGCTGCCCCAGCCGGCTGAACAGGATCCGCAGCATGGCGTTCGCGTCGGTGGCGGTGCCCACGGTGGAGCGCGGGTTGGAGCCCATCCGTTCCTGATCCACGATGATCGCCGTGGTCAGCCCCTCCAGCAGGTCCACATCCGGCCGGGCCAGGGACGGCATGAAACCCTGCACAAAGGCACTGTAGGTTTCGTTGATCAGCCGCTGGGATTCCGCGGCAATGGTGCCGAACACCAGTGAGCTTTTCCCGGACCCGGACACGCCGGTAAACACGGTCAGGCGCCGTTTGGGGATCTCAATGCTGATGTCCTGCAGGTTGTTCACGCGCGCACCCTGCACCCGGATGACGTCATGGCGGTCCGCCGCATGCCCCGCTTCGGTTTCCGTGCGCGCGCCGGTGTCCGTGCTCATTGGTGCTCCCTCCGCCGCCGGGACCCGCCCCGCCGTCGTTCCGATTCTGCCCGGTCCCGGAGGGCGCGGCAACGCTTAGCCGGAACGACGGCGGCGGGCCGGGGCGGGCGGGCGGGTTCCCGGCGCGAACTTCCGAGCCGGGGATGTACAGGCAGCCTTCCGCTTCCCTAGCGTTTAACCAGGCCGGGGTGGTCTGCCGAACCGCGCAGCCGTGCGCCCCACCGAGAGAAAAGACCATGCTTACCGACACCGACCTCGAAGACCTCCGCGCCGCCGTCCGGGGACCCGTCAGTTTCCCCGGGGATCCGGGTTATGACACTGACACCATGACAGTGAACCCCACCCTGATGCACCGCCCCGAGGCGGTGCTGGGCGCGGCCGGCGCCGCCGACGTGCAGGCCGCGGTCCGCTGGGCCGGCGAGCGTGGCATTCCGCTGGCGGTCCAGGCCACCGGACATTCTGTTTCCTCGCCCATGGACGAGGGCCTGCTGATTAATACCTCCCGGCTGCAGGACGTGGTGATCAACCCCGACGACGGCACCGCCACGGTAGGGGCCGGCGTCCGGTGGCGCACCCTGCTGCAGCAGACCGTGCCGCTGGGCCTGACCGGAGCCCATGGCTCCTCCGGCACCGTGGGCATTGTGGGATATTCCGCCGGCGGGGGGCTGCCGGTGATGGGCCGCGCCCTGGGCTTCGGCAGCGACCATGTGCGCAGCATCGAAGTGGTGACCCCGGACGGCCGGATGCGGCACGTGGACTCGGAGGGCGACGACGCCGAGCTGTTCACGCTGCTGCGCGGCGGCAAGGGGAATTTCGGCATCATCACCGCCATGACGCACGAGCTGACACCGTTCCAGGAGTTCTACGGCGGCGGCCTGATGTATCCGGAAGCCGCCGGACCGGGGGTGCTGCAGGCCTTCCTGGATTGGACGGCGCAGCTGCCCTCGGACGCCTCCGCATCGTTGGCCTTCCTGCATCTGCCGGATGTCCCGTTCCTGCCCGAGGAACTGCGCGGCACGGCGCCGGTGCACGTGCGGTTCGCGCTCTTCGGCAGCCGCGAAGAGGGAGACCTGCTGATTGAACCTATGCGCCGGGTGTCCGTGCCGTTTATGGACACCATCGGCCCCATGGACTACTCAGGCATTGGCAGCATCCACATGGATCCGGACGGCCCGATGCCCACTATGGAGCGCGGCGCCCTGCTGTCCTCGCTGCCCGCTGCGGAGCTGCTGGAACAGGTGGGCCCGGGCTCGGACACCCCGCTGATGATGACCGAGATCCGGCAGATGGGAGGGGCAATGGACACTGAGCCGGACATTGAGGATGTGGTACCCGGCCGCGGATCCGCGTTCCACCTGTTTACAGTGGGGCTCAACGCACCGCCCATCGCTGACGCGACTGCTTCCGCCCTGGAACGGCTCAGTGCGGCCACGGCCGCGTACTCCACCGGCACCATGGTGAACATGCACGGTCCGGCCGGGGATCCCCGGGACCGGCGGCGCGCCTGGGAGCCGGCAGCCTTCGAGCGGCTGCAGGAGGCCAAGGCCGTCTATGATCCGCAGAACCTCTTCCGCTTCGGCCACGCGGTGCCGTTGCCGGAACCCGGCACCTCCATGCAGTAGGGCTATATTCAGCCCTGTCACGGCAGGACGGGTGCAACGAAAGGCGCGGGCATGGCGAAGCTTGATTTACGGGTCCGGTTGGTGGGCAAGGTGCTGGGGGCGGTCTCGGTTTCACGCCTGAGCGAGAAGCAGATCCTGGCGAACCAGCAGCGGAGCATCCGGCACAACCCCGTGACCGACTGGTTGCTGGGCGGCCTTGCACCCGGAGTCGACGTCCGGGAAGACGCTGCCGCCGGCGACGAGGGCCGCATCCCCGTCCGCGTCTACCGGCCGGCGGACTCCGCGGAAGCACTGCCGCTGGTAGTCCTGATTCACGGGGGCGGCTGGACCACCGGGACGTTGGATGTCTATGACGGCATCGCCAGCACCATTGCCCGGGACGCGCGCGCCGTCGTCGTCTCCCTGGCCTACCGGCTGGCCCCGACACACCCGTGGCCGGCCGCGGCGGAGGACTGTTACGCCGCGCTGTGTGATGTCGCGGGGCGGGCCGCGGAATGGAACGCCGACGCCGGCCGCCTCGCCGTGGTGGGCGACAGTGCCGGCGGCAACCTGGCTGCGGTCCTGACGCTGATGTCCCGGGACCGGTCCGGGCCCGGAATCATCTTCCAGGGCCTGGTGTATCCCGCCACGGACCTGACCATGGGCAGTGCCTCCATTGAGGAGAACGCGCAAGCCCCCATCCTCACGAAGTCCGACATGCACCGCTACGGCAATCTCTACGTGCCGGACAAGGAGGACCGGAAGCACCCCTATGCCTCTCCCCTGCTCGCTCCCGACCACACCGGCCTGCCGCCGGCATTGATCCAGGTGGCCGAGCACGACCCGCTGCGCGACGACGGACTGCGCTATGGGGCGGCACTGCGGGCTGCAGGTGTACCGGTGCGCGTCAGCACCTACGTGGGCATGCCGCACGGCTACCTCGCGTTTCCGCGCCTGTTCCGCAGCGCATCGCAGGCGCTGGCAGAACTATGCAGTGAGCTGCGCCGGGCACTGGCTCCTGCACAGCAGGCGGGCTAGGGCGTGCCGGCCAGTGCCATCAGCGGCCACATCAGGACCCAGAGCAGGAACATGCCCAGGAACAACCAGGCACCGGCCTTGGGATTGCCGCCGCGCCAGGAGAGCAGCAGGACCACACCGCTGATCAGCAGCCCGGCCAGCCATCCCGGCCCCATCCACACGGTGCCGAAAGTCCAGCCGTCCACCTCCAGGGACAGCCGGAACAAGCCGTACGCAATCGGCATGGTGAGCAAGAAACCGGCCAATCCCAGTGTCAGCGCAATCCCGCCGGACCAGCCCAGCCGGACCGGTTCGGTCCCGGGCGTTTGTTCGTCCGGCGCGCTTGCGGGGGCTCCCTGCTGCGGAGCATATGGGTGGGCCGGGGTGTCCTGCCGGGACATGTCCTGCTGCGGCACGTGGTTCCTTCCGATCAGCGGTTCGGGGCGGCGGAACGGCGGCGGCGCGAGCGCGTACGACGGCGGGACTGTCCCTGAGAGCGAGACTGCGCCTGAGAGCGCGACTGCGCCGGAGTACGGGGGCCAGGCTGGATACGCGGAGCGGTTCCAGCCCCGGCGGCCATGATTCCCGCCTTGGACCGGGAGGACATCACGGACCCGACGGACAGCCAGGACATCACCGCGGCGGCGGACAGGGCGGAGCCGATCGCCAGCAGGGACCCGAAGGAACCGATCGACCCAATAGAGCAGACGGATCCCACACTGCCAATGGACAGCACGGAGTTCTTGGAACCGACGGACAGCACCGACCCCGAGGACCACAGCGATAACACCGATCGTTCCATGCTGACCCTTTCCGTCCCGGCGTATCGCCTCGACGCCCCTACCCTAACCCGGCAGGCGGCGCCTGTCCCCGACTCGTCCAGGATCAGTCGATGCCAAGAAACGATGTCAAGAAACCGTTGACGCCTGCCTGATGTCAAGTTCTAATTGACACATGAGAGCATCCCGAACCTTCAACATTGTTTACGCCGTCGCCCTCATCCTTGTGGGCGCCGCGCTCCTGGCTGCCTGGCTGCTGCTGGACATGGCCAGCTTGTGGGAGGGCTTCTGCCTGGGCGCCGGGATTACGTTGCTTGCGGCCGGGATTTACGTCGCCGTGGCCTTCGTGTGGAAGGGAAGCACGGACGCCAGCGGCACCGAATACTGGCTGCCCAGCCGGGACACCGGCGGTTCCGCCGGGCCGCTGCCGGGTCCCAAGGGCGGCGGGCAGCCGTGAGCGGCAGCAAACCGGTCACCGATCTGCAGGAACAGATCGGCAGCCTGATCCTCGGGGACCGCGGCGAAGCCGGTGCCCTCAGTGAGGAGGAGCATCTAGCCCTGGTGGCACGGGCCGCCGCAGCGGAGCGGGCCAGCCAGGAGTTGCAGCGGCGGGCCGTCATGGCGGCCCGCGGTGCAGGCGTCAGCTGGGCTGCCCTGGGCCGGGAGCTTGGCATGACGCGGCAGGCGGTCCAGCAGCGGTTCGGCGGACACCCGGACGCCGCGGAGCCCGATGCCCGCGAGCGCTGGCTTGGTCCCGTCACCGCCTTCGACGAATTGCGCGAACTGGAGCTCGCGGGGCGGCTGGGCTGGCGGACCGTGGGGGCCGAGCTGCTGCGGCACCGGATGCTGCAGACCGACACCCAGTGGGAGCACCGCCGTGTCCTCTGGACCCGTCCGGTCCACTACTACGAAACGGACGGCTGGCAGCTGGGCTGCCGGGCCTTTCCCTGGCTGTATCTGGTGCGGGACCTGCATATACCGCCGGTGGGCGAGTAATCACTCCATCTTCACGCCGCTGAGCCGGGCCACGGCCTCGGGGTCCGTGTGGTCGAAGAACATGGACTTCCCGGTATCCAGATCGGCGATGGCTGCCATTTCCTGCGGACTGAGCTCGAAACCGAACGAGTCCAGGTTCGCGGCCATCCGGTCCGGGTTCACGGTCTTGGGAATCACCACGATGCCGCGCTGGATCAGCCAGCGCAGCACCACCTGGGCAATGGACTTGCCGTGGGCTTCCGCAACGGCACTAAGTGTCGGATGCGAGAACAGGTTGTTCTTTCCCTCCGCGAACGGGGCCCAGGACTCCTGCCGGACACCGTGCTCGGTCATCATCTCGTTTTCGACCGCCCGCTGATAGAACGGGTTCGTTTCGATCTGGTTCACGGCCGGGGTGATCTCGTTGTGGATGATCAGGTCCAGCAGCCGGTCCGAGGTGAAGTTGGAGACCCCGATGGCCCGGGCGCCGCCGTCGTTGTAGATCTGTTCCATCACCCGCCACTCCCCGTACACGTCGCCGAAGGGCTGGTGGATCAGGTACAGGTCCACGTAGTCCATGCCCAGGTTCTGCAGCGAATTCTGGAACGCCGGGCCGGTGCCCGTCTCTCCGTTGTCCTGGATCCAGAGCTTGGTGGTAATAAACAGCTGGTCCCGCGGGATGCCGCTGCTGCGGACGGCCCGCCCCACGGCGTCCTCATTCTGGTAGGCGGCCGCCGTGTCCAGGGAGCGGTAACCCGCTTCCAGCGCGTTGGCCACCACCTGCTCGGTGTCCTCCGGCGGGACCTGGTAAACGCCGAAACCAAGGACCGGCATTTCCACGCCGTTATTCAGGGTGAAGGTATCCATCGGGGTTTTCCTTTCGTGGCGGGGCTGCAGCGGATACTGACCGTGGTTACAGGGCGCCGTATTCCGCGTCGGTGACCAGCTCTCCCCATTCGGATTCCTGGCCCACCGGCGGCGCCTCCCACATGGCCAGATGAGTCATCAGGCTGTTCCGGGCGGCACCGTGCCAGTGCCACTCCCCCGGCGGCGTGTAGATGGTGTCGCCGGGCCGCACCTGGACAATGAGTCCGCCCAGGGACTGGACCAGCCCGTACCCCTCGGTGACGTGCAGGGTCTGCCCGACGGCGTGGGCGTGCCAGGCAGTGCGGGCACCGGGGGCAAAATGCACGGCGTTCACCCGCATCCGCGAGGGGGCCGGCTTCGGTGCTGCAATGACCTCAAACCAGACGTCGCCGGTGAACATGTTGGCCGGACCTTTGACGCTCGGGTGGCGCGGTTCCACTTCCATGGGATCTCCCTTGGGGATGCGGCAGCCGGCGTGCCGTTTGAACCGGCACGGGACTCCTTGGACCCCTCCGACACTACAAGCGTGCGGGCTGATGCGGGAGGGGGCAGGCGCGCTGTGGCCCCGGCTGCCGCGTTCCCCTGGAGATGCTCCGGCGCTTAGCCGTGCCGTCCGCGTGGCATGAGGGTGAGCGCAATGACCACAACGCCGGCCGCCAGAGCGCCCAGACCCAGGACCGCCATCTGGGAGGGGGAGCCGCTGGCGTCGGTGCCGGTATAGGCCAGCGCACTGCGGCAGGGTCGCACCGTGTTGCCGCTTACCGGGTCAACCAGCGCACCATCAGGTCCCACCGTGGCAACCGGAAGCCCTGCAGCTTCAGCAGCTGAAATTGCCGCTGCGGCGTCCGGACAGGTGCAGTTGGCTGCGCCTCCGCCGCCAGATGCTGCACCCCCGCCACCCTGGGTGGCTGTGCCCGTGGTCGGACCCGGCGTCGGCGTGCCCGTGGTCGGACCCGGCGTCGGCGTGCCCGTGGTCGGACCCGGCGTCGGCGTGCCGGTGGTCGGACCCGGCGTCGGCGTGCCCGTGGTCGGACTCGGCGTCGGCGTGCCCGTGGTCGGACTCGGCGTCGGCGTGCCCGTGGTCGGACTCGGCGTCGGCGTATCCGTTGTGGGGCAGGGGGTGGGAGCGGGTGAGGTGGTAGGTGGCGTGTCAGAGCAGCCGTTGGCCAGGAATTGCGCGGCCCGGGCCGGGTCCTCACGCCACGTAGCGCTTCCGTTGTAGCCCTCAAAGGGCGGCACGATGTCCCCCTGGTGGCTGTCATGGCCATTGCCGCCAAACACCGAGGACGTACTCACGTTTTGGTAGTTGTAAACACCCTCCGGCTGGCCCTGGGGGTGGTGGCAAATGCTGACCTTGCCGGCCCCCAGGGCGGGGGACGTTTGTGCCGGAAGAGTCACGGCCTGTGCAGGCCCGGCGATTCCAAGAAATGCGAGGACAAAAACAGCTAGGAAACTTAGTACACGGATGTGGGGGAGTCGTTTCATGGCGGTGGTGCTCCTGCCGACGAGGGTGCGCTGAGTGAGCCATACCCGCCTGGCGGCAGGCATGGCCGGATGCAGGCCTGGCGGGGGAATGGACGCAGCGCCGATGGCAAGAGGCCTGGCCCGTTCGCTAATCCGCTGGCCCGGCAGTGGTGAAAGATTCCGGGTGAATTGCTGGTAGCGGGATTGAGACTACGCGGGAGCCAAGTAGCGCAATAGAGTATTTGCCCATACTGCTTCGAGCAGTTCTAACTTTTTTACGCGTATTTGGAATGCACGATTTCTGTCAACGCACAGCACTGTTTTTGCCGGAAACCCGGGGTGTTTATCAGTGGCTTCCCCCTCGGGGAGGTCCACGGGCCGGCACGCTGGCCCGCGGGAGATTAGACCCGTTCCACCGGCTGCTGCAGCTCCGTCACCCAGTCCGCCTGGTCATCGGATACCGCACGGACGTACACCTCACGGCACGGTCCGGAGGGTGCAAACCCTCGGGCAACGATCTCGGCATGGACGGCCTGCCAGCTTTCCCCAATCCGGTCCATGGCGCCCAAGTGCACACCGCAGATGGCCGCGGGCACCGAGGGCAGGTCCACCACTTCCACGCCCTCGGGAGTGGCCGGGCCGACGACATAGCCGGCCAGGATGCGCATACCCTCCTCGCCCATCTCGTACTGGGCGATCGGTGTATCCAGGGAAGCACCCGCCGCGGACAGCGCCGCCCCCACTGCATCAAAAAGCGGCCCAACAACGCCGGCTACCTCCGGCTGTTCGGCAACAACGGCGGTGCGGGCGGCCAGCCGGACGGCGGGCAGGGACTTGGAGATGATTTCGATCTGGGACATGGCATTTTCCTTTTCAATGAGGTGGAGCCTGCGCTCGACGTCGATGAGCCGTGCGGTTGCCGTCCGTTGCTCGCGTTCCACCTCGGCGCGCCGGACGCGGAGCATGTCCGCAATCCGGCCTGCGTCCACACCGGCTTCGAGGATGGAGGCAATGTCCTCCAGGCCGAAACCGAGCTGACGGAGGGCGACAATCCGGTGCAGCCGCTCCAGCTGTGCGGGATCGTAGGAACGGTAACCGCTGAACTCATCCACGTGGGCGGGAACGAGCAGCCCGGCGGTGTCCCAGTGCCGCAGCATGCGGTGGGTCACCTGCCCGATCTGTGCGAACGCTCCGATGGATAACATGCTTCAGTTCTCCTGCCTGCCACTGTGTCAGGGTCAAGTATCGCGTCCCGCAAGCTTCACACGGGGGGGGGTTATCCCTACTCCGCCCGGATCCCGAGGTGGTGCAACGGGACACGCGCCCGGCCGCCCGCGCTAGGCTGGCGTCCGTCACTGCCAACGCGGGCGGTGAGGGAGGAAAACTGGTGGCCCCATGACTATTGACGGGAATCTCACCCTTGACGCGAATCCCGAACGTGCAACCCAGCTGTGCGCCGAGGCGCAGGCACGGTTGCTGGGCACCGTGGCGGGCCTGACCGACGCCGAGGTCCGCGGGCCCAGCCTGTTGCCGGGCTGGACCGTTGGACACGTCCTCACCCATTTGGCACGCAACGCCGACGGCCTTGGCAGACGGATCGACGGCGCCCTCGACGGCCGGGATGTCCCCAAGTACCCGGGCGGCACAGCGCAGCGGGAAGGTGACATCGAGGCCGGGGCGGGCAGGTCCGCACAGGAAATCATCAGCGATCTCGCGAACAGCCAAACAATGCTCGAGACCGTCCTGGCCCGATATGCCGAGGCAGGTTTCCCCAACGGACACTTCCTGGGCAGCGAGCACTACGGGGTGGCGGCCTGTCCGGCGCACCGGCTGCGCGAAGTGGAGATGCACCATGCCGACCTCGGACTGGGATACGGACCGGCTGACTGGCCCGAAGAATACGTGGAATGGGACCTGCCGGTGCTGCTGGCCACGGTTCCGGAGCGGCTTGCCTCGGCCTCGGACCGGCGGATGTTCATGGCCTGGCTTGCGGGCCGCGGGCCCTTGGCTGCCGCCCCGGCTCTCGATCCGTGGTGACGGCGCCCTGGTGATAGTCCTTACCGGCAGACGCTCGCCCGCAGCGCACCGAACGGTTCCCAGAAGTAGTCGAAGCTGTCCTGCGGTCCGCTCATAAACCGCTGGGTGAAAACCACACCCGCGTCGCCGTTGGGATACACCGCGGCGCTGGTGCCGGAACCGCCGGCCCAACCCCACATCCCGGGTTCGGACCACGGGGCGCCCGGCCCGGTCTGCACCGCGGTCATGAACCCCCAGGATTCATCCGGCCCGGACATCTCGATCATGCCGGTCCGCTGCGGGGAGGTGAGCTGGTCATCGGTCATCTGCTGCCGCAGGGACGCGGGCAGCACGGCGTCGTCGGCCAGCTGTGCCAGGAACCGCAAATAGTCGGGCACGGTGGACACCAGGCCACCGGCCAGTGATTCGAATATCGGGGGCGCTGCCATGGCGTCCCGGTAGGAGACCGCTTCCTTCAATTGACCGTCCACTGCCTCGTACACGGTAGGGAACGTGTCCTTTCCGGTAGGAAACCCGGTGCCGGTGAGCCCGAAGGGTCCATTGACCCGCTCCTGCAGCAACTGACCAACTGAGCTGTCGGCGGCCTTGGCCATCACCACCGAGAGGAGGTCCGCGCATGAGTGATACATCCACAGGTCCCCCGGCTGATGCGCCAGCGGCAGAGCAGCGAGGCGGGCCAGATACTCCTCGTGAGTCAGGTCCGGCGGGTTCGGACCCCACAGCAGGTCGCGGGTGGCGGCGGCGTAGGGTGTGGGCGCGAAGTCGATGCCGAATCCTGCGGTGAAGGTCAGCAGGTGACGCAGGGTGATCGGCCCGCGGGCGGGGACCGAGACGGACAGTGGCGCATCGGGTGTGGCGAGCACGCGCAGGTGCCCCAGCACGGGGAACATGCGGGACACGTCCTCATCCAGTTCCAGGGTGCCGTCTGCGAGCAGGCTCAGGGCCAGGGCGCCGCCCAGCAGCTTGCTCAATGAGGAAATGCGGAACGGGGTGTCCTCGCCCATTGGCGCGGACCGCCCAACACCCAGCGAACCGGTCGCGAAGATCTCTGTCTGCCCGTTAAGCCGGATACCCGCCACCAGCCCCGGGCACCAGCCGGATTCAACGGTCTCGGACAGTTTGTCCCACAGCGGTGCACCGATGCCTGGCATGGGTCCACTGTCCGCTGGCCATGCCGGGGAGTCAACGGCCACGGTCCCCGCAGCGGTATCGGCAGCGTATGCTGTGCCGCATGACGGCACCCATGGTTTACGTCCTGTTTCCGGGCACTGCGCGCAAAGCCCTCACCTTTTATGCCGGAGTGTTCGGCGGTGAGCTATCGCTGCATACGAACCGGGACTTCGGCAGCGGCGGCGCGCCGGACGCGGTTGCGCACGGAGTCCTGGATGGCCCTGTCGCCCTGGCCGGAGCAGATACCGACGGGCCGGAACAGAACGTCCGGATGGAGGGGGTCATGCTCTCCCTGCTCGGGACCGGCGAACCGGAACTCCTGCATAGCTGGTTTAGCCGGCTTGCGGCCGACGGCCGGATCGTGGACCCGCTTGGCCCCAAGCCGTGGGGCGCTTCGGACGGTCAGGTCATTGACCGATACGGACTGCACTGGCTGATCGGCTACGAACCGAAGGCACAGGACCAGAAGTGAGCGGCCGCCTCGTCCTTCTCGGTGCCAGCGGATATACCGGCACCCTGGTGTTGGACGCGCTGATCCGGCGCGGCGTGCGTCCCGTCCTCGCCGGACGCAATACCGCCGCACTGTCTTCCCTGGCGCGGGACCACGGCGGGTTGGAGTTCACTGCCGCAGATGCCGGCGATACCGGCAGTATCCGGCGGCTGCTGAATCCCGGCGACGTGCTGATCACCACCGTGGGGCCCTTTGAACGGTTCGGCCTGGGGGTGGCGGAAGCTGCCGTGCAGGCCGGTGCGCGCTACATCGACACCACCGGCGAGGTGGGGTTTGTCCGCACCCTGCAGGAGCGGTTCGGACGGCAGGCAGAGGAAACCGGCGCCGTGCTGTTGCCTGCGTTCGGATATGACTACGTACCGGGCATCCTGGCCGGCGCCCTGGCGGCGCAGCAGGCCGGAGAAGCCGGACGGAGGCTCGACGTCGGATACTTCACCGCGGGCGCGCTGAGTCCAGGGCTCAGCCAGGGTACCCGGACCACCATGCGCGACGGCTTGTTCCTGCCCGCAGTGCGGTTGAGGGACGGGCATCTGGTGGAAGAACGGGTGGCAGCAGATGTCCATGTTTTCCCGGTGAGCGGTTCCCGCCGGGGACACAAAGCGGGCTTCCTGGTTCCCGGAACGGAAGTCCTGTTCCTACCCGATGCCTTCCCCCAGCTGGATAGCGTGTCGGTGTACAACGGCTGGTTCCCTTCCCTCAGCCGGGCAATCAGCCTGGCATCCGCAGCCAGCCATGCGATCGGAAAGTCGGCCCGGGGCCGCCGCCTGCTGGAGAACCTGTCCGCTCCCCTGATCGGGAAACCCGGCGGACCGGACAGCGCCCGGCGCGCAAAAACCCGTACACAGGTGGTGGCCGCCGTGACTGGGAGGGACGGAAGCCTGCTCTCGGCCGTGCAGCTCACCGGGCCCAATGTCTACACGTTGACCGGTGAGCTGATCGCTTGGGGAGCGGAGCAGCTGCGCGACCGGCAGGACCTGGACCCGGGTGTGGCCAGTCCCCTCAGCGCCTTCGGCCTCGAGGATCTGGCCAGCGGCTGCGCCGGCCTGGGTCTGGTGCCGGTGGAGGGCCGCCGGGCATAGGCACCGCCCCTTTGCCTTTCCCCAGCCGTGCTCGTAGAGTCGGTTCCAGTGACACGGGGTGCCGTAAGGCTGAGATGAAACCCGTTGAACCTGATCTAGTTAGAACTAGCGAAGGGATGTCGCGGATGACTATTCGCCTGACACCGTTAACCGTTTCCAACCATCTGTCGCGCCTGCGCGCCGAACCGCCGCTCGTGCAATGCCTGACCAACGCCGTGGTCACCAACTTCACTGCCAACGTGCTGCTGGCACTCGGCGCCGCCCCGGCCATGACGGATATCCCCGGCGAGGCGGGCCCGTTTGCCCGGGTTGCTTCCGCCGTGCTGATCAATCTTGGCACTCCGCATGCCGACCAGCGCACAGCCATGCTCGAAGCCGCCGAAGCAGCCAATGCCGCCGGAACGCCTTGGGTGCTTGACCCGGTGGCCGTGGGCAGCCTTCCGGTCCGCACCGCCCTGGCCTCGGAACTGCTGGCCCTGCGCCCCACCGCCGTCCGCGCCAATGCCTCGGAGATAATGGCCCTCGCCGGGCTCGGCTCGGGCGGTCGCGGTGTTGACGCCACCGATAACCCCGAGGACGCCCTGCCTGCCGCGTCCCTGCTTGCAGCCAAGTACGGCTGCATCGTGGCCGTCTCCGGCGCCACCGATGTCATCACTGACGGCACGGACACCTTGCGGCTGAGCAACGGGACCTCCCTGCTCACTAAGGTCACCGGCGGCGGTTGCGCCCTTGGCGCGGTTACCGCGGCGTTCCTTGCGGTTGCCGGCGACGCCGGGCCCGACGGCGGCGGGCTGGTGGCGGCGGCCGCCGCCACTGCGGCCTATACCGTGGCGGCCGAGCATGCCGCAGCCTCCGCGTCCGGCCCGGGCAGCTTCGCTCCGATCTTCCTCGACGCCCTCTGGCACCTGGATGCGGAGCTCGTAGCCGAACGGCTGGCCGCCGCGTGAACACTGCATCTTTCCCGGACTCCGGCCGCCTCCGCGAAGGTGCGCGGAACACCGGCATCTACCTCGTTACCGACACCCTCTTGTGCGGGGCCCGGGGCGTGACCGAAACCGTGCGGGCCGCCGTGGCCGGCGGCATCCGGACGGTGCAGGTCCGGGAAAAGCAGGCTTCCGCTGCCGACTTTTACCAGCTGGTGTTGGCCGTGGCTTCAGCCATCGGGGACCGCGCCCTGGTACTGGTTGATGACCGGGTGGACATTTACCTGGCTGCCCGGACCGCGGGCGCCGAAGTGCACGGGGTGCACGTTGGCCAAAGCGACCTGCCCGCCGGCGCGGTGCGGCGGCTGGTGGGACCGGACGCCGTTGTCGGGCTGACCGCCAACACGGAGCGGCATCTGGCTGCCGTTGGCGCGCTCCCCGCCGGGACCGTGGACTACCTGGGTGCCGGCGTCATCCGGCCCACCAGCACCAAACCGGACCACCCCGAACCGTTGGGAATAAGCGGTTTCCAATCCTTCGCTGCCTCCTCGCCGCTGCCGTGCGTTGCGATCGGTGGGATCCAGCCCGCCGACGTCGTTGCGCTGCGCGCCGCCGGCGCTTCCGGAATTGCCGTGGTTTCAGCTGTCTGCGCTGCTGTTGATCCCCGCAGGGCGGCAGAGGAACTGGTGGCGGCATGGAACCGGTGAAAGTCCCCCGGGTGCTGAGCATTGCCGGCACCGATCCCACGGGCGGAGCCGGCATTCAGGCCGACCTGAAATCCATTGCGGCCACCGGTGGCTACGGTATGGCCGTAATCACCGCCCTCGTGGCGCAGAACACCGTTGGCGTGCGCTCGGTGCACACGCCTCCGGTGGCGTTCCTCCGCGAGCAGCTCACCGCCGTCAGCGACGACGTCGTTATTGACGCCGTGAAGATCGGCATGCTGGGCACTGTGGAAACTATTGAGGCCGTCTCTGAATGGTTGACTGCCGTCCGTCCGCCCGCCGTGGTGCTGGATCCGGTCATGATTGCCACAAGCGGTGACCGGCTGCTGAACGCCGATGCCGAGGATGCCATGCGGCGGCTGCTGGGCGGGGTGCATCTGGTGACCCCCAACCTTCCCGAACTCGCGGTACTGGTGGGGGACGCCTGCGCCGGCAGCTGGGACGAGGCGCTGGGCCAGGGCGTCCGCCTGGCGCGGGCCCACGGGGTGGCGGTGCTGGTGAAGGGCGGTCACCTTGCCGGCCCGGCGGCCCCGGATGCGCTGGTCAGCATCGGCGGCGACGGCGCGGTACGCACCGCCGAGGTGAGCTCGGCCCGAGTGGACACCGTGAACACGCACGGCACCGGCTGCTCGCTGTCCTCCGCACTCGCCACACTGTATGCGCGGTCCGGGAATTGGGAAGTGGCGCTGCAGGCGGCCAAGGCCTGGCTGCAGGAGGCCTTGGAAACCGCTGATGAGCTGGACGTCGGGACCGGCCATGGACCCGTCAATCACTTCCACGGGGTGTGGGCCCACGGCCTGGCGGACATGCCGGGCGACGGCAGCCACTCCGTAGCCTAAGGCTGTCTGAGCGAGGAGAAAACCAGCAGGTCCCGGCGCTGCCCGGCGATCACCATGTAGCTGCGCAGCAGGCCTTCACGCTCAAAACCGGCGGATTCGGCGGTGCGGATGGAAGCGGCGTTCCACGGCTCGATGTACAGCTCCATGCGCTGCACTTCGGGAATGGACCAGGCGAACTCCGCCACCGCGCGCAGGGCGTTTCCGGCGTAGCCGCGGCGGCGGGCAGCGGGGATGATTCCGTAGCCCGCCTGCGTGCGGCCGTGCGGCAGTTCCCAGCCCCACAGGCCGACCTGTCCCACTACCGTGTCCGTCTCCGCGTCGGTGATGGCGAAGGAGAAACCCGATCCTTTGTCGTGGAGCTGCCGCTGCCGCTCCAGCCACTCCAGCGCCTGCTCGTGGTCCGCGTTGGCGGGCAGGCTGCCGACGGTGGGAAAGTACTCGTCCCGGGCCATCTCCATCACCATTGGGGCGTCCTCATCGCGGAAAGCCCGCAGGCGCACATTGCCGTACTGCGGGTCGGTCGAGGGCCAGGGCGGGATGCCGGTGCTGGATTCCATGGGCATAGCTTGCCACGCCCGGCGCCGGCATTCCCGGTATTGGTGCGTTTACTTGCGGCCGAACAGCTTTCCGAGCCAGCTCGATCCGCCCGCCTGGGCGCCCACGGCCGTCGCGGCATTGGTGCTGCACGTGCAGCGGTCCGCCTTGGGGACATTGTTCATGACCTGGTCCACGTGGTTGCCGCATCCGGCCCAGGTGGTCTTGCCGCACTTGCGGCAGCTGACTGCTCGGCACATTTTGAACTCCTTCTTCGACTTGCTAAAGCACTTGTTCCATCATCCTGACAGATACCCCTAGGGGTATGCAAAACTGAGGCGCCCGGGTTTGGCACCATACCCCCAGGGGTATTACGGTTGAAGCAGATCGGATACCCCCGGGGGTGTCTAACCGCAACACAAAGGAGACAACATGCTGCTCGAACGCATCTACGACGAGGATCTGGCCCAGGCCAGCTACTTCATCGGGTGCCAGCGCAAGGGCGAGGCAGTGGTGGTGGACGCCCGCCGGGACATCAGCCCCTATCTGGAACTAGCCGCCGCCAACGGCATGCGCATTGTTGCAGTGACGGAAACCCACATTCACGCCGATTACCTCTCCGGCACCCGCGAACTGGCCGCCGCCACCGGCGCCGAGATGTATGTTTCCGGCGAAGGCGGCACCCACTGGCAGTACCGCTTCGAGGCCCACCGCCTGCACGACGGCGACACCGTGGCCCTGGGCAACATCACCCTCAAGGCCGTCCACACCCCCGGCCACACACCGGAGCACCTTTCCTTCCTGGTCACCGACGGCGCCTTCAGCAAGGACCCCGGTTACCTGCTTTCCGGCGACTTCGTGTTCTCCGGCGACCTCGGCCGGCCGGACCTGCTGGATGAAGCCGCCGCCGGAGTGGACACCCGCTTCGAGGGCGCTCGGCAGATCTTCCGCAGCCTGCAGCAGAAGTTCCTCACCCTCCCGGACCACATCGCCGTTTACCCGGGGCACGGCTCCGGCAGCGCCTGCGGCAAGGCCCTGGGCGCCCTGCCCTCCACGACCGTGGGCTACGAGCGGCTCTACTCCTGGTGGGGGCCGTACCTGGCAGCCAATGATGAGCAGGGCTTCGTGGATGACCTGCTCAACGGCCAGCCGGATGCCCACGCCTACTTCGGCCGGATGAAGCGTGAAAACCGGCAGGGCCCTGCCGTCATGGGCGAACGTCCCGAGCTGGAAGAACTCACGGCCGACGACGTCGCGCGCGGCCTCGAGGAGGACGGGATCACCTTTGTGGACACCCGCCCCCACACCGCCGTGCATGCGGGAACCGTGGCCGGTTCCGTCAACATCCCTGCAGGCAACAAGACCGCCAGCTTCGGCGCCTGGGCCGTGGACCCGGAAACGGACAGCCGCCCGCTGGTCCTCCTCGCCGCTGACGCCGCAGCCGCCCGCGAAATGTGGGACCACCTGGTCCGTGTGGGCATCGACAAGGTAGCCGGCTACACCACCAGCCTCGAAGGCCTGCCCTCCTACAACCCGCAGCGCATCCTTCCGGAAGACCTGGCCGGCTTCGACGCCGCACTGGTACTGGATGTACGCAACAAAACCGAACACATTGACGGCCACATCCCCGGCTCCAGCCAGCTCAGCGCCGGGCGGGTCCTGTGGAACCAGGACCAGCTGCCGGCCGGGGCCAGCATCGTGACGTACTGCCAGAGCGGTGTACGCAACTCGGTGGCCGCCAGCACGCTGCGCCGCGCAGGGTTCGACGTCGTCGAGCTCGAGGGCAGCTACGCCGGCTGGAAGCAGTGGAAGGACGCCCAGGAGGCCTAACCGCCGCCTGCAGGCAACACACGCAAAAAGGGGGGTGCCCCGCATCGCGGAGCATCCCCTTCACACCGGATTAGGCCAGGGACAGGAAGAGCTTTTCCAGGTCCTTCTTGTCCATGGATCCGTCCTCATTGGTCAGGCACTGTTCCAGGCCGGACGCGATGATCGCGAACCCTGCCTTGTCCAGGGCCTTCGAGACGGCGGCGAGCTGCGTGACGATGTCCTTGCAGTCCCGGCCCTCCTCCAGCATCCGGGTCACTGCAGCCAGCTGGCCCTGTGCCCGCTTGAGCCTGTTGACGACGGGGGCGAGTTCGGTGGTGTCGAGCTGCATAACCTTCTCCTTCACGTGGAATTCTTCCCCAACTATACCCCCCGGGGTTTTAGCAGGACTGGGCCCGGCCCCTCCTGGAAAGCTTCCGGAACCTCCTCCAACCACCCGAAAAGAGACCGCCATGGCCTCCGCGCCCACCCCCGCCGTTGCTGAACTTGACGCCGCCACCCTCCGCGAATGGATCAGCGCGCATGAGGACCTGGTCATCCTGGATGTCCGGTCCGCCGCAGAATTTGAATCCCTGCACATCCGCGGGGCCTACAACGTCCCGCTTCCTCTGCTGTCCGAACACACCACGGAGCTGGCCGAACGCCTGGGCAGCCGGGTTGTACTGGTCTGCCAGTCCGGCGTCCGCGCCGAACAGGCCCGTAAGCACCTGGACGCTGCAGGCATCGACACCGCCAGGGTCCTGAAGGACGGCGTGCCCGGTTTCGCAGCGGCCGGCGGCGTCGTCGTCCGGGGCGCCCGGCGCTGGTCGCTGGAACGCCAGGTCCGCATGGCTGGGCCAGGCCCTGTCCAAGATGCCCTGGAACAAGAGCGCCGCCGATCCCACGGCTTCCTCGGCCATCGCCCAGCTGCCCGCCGTCCGCTAAGCGGCGTTTCCGCTCTTGTTCCTCCCTCTTTAAGGACCGTTCCATGACAGTCGCCTTCGCGGCAACCCTGCTGCTCTCCGTGCTGATCGGGCTTTCGCTCGGCCTGCTCGGCGGTGGCGGGTCCATCCTCACCGTGCCGATACTCACCTACGTCGCCGGGCTGAATCCCCGCGAGGCAATTGCCTCCTCGCTGTTCGTTGTCGGCGCGACTTCCGCGGTGAGTGTCCTCGGGCATGCCCGCAAGGGCAGGGTGATGTGGCGCACCGGGCTGCTGTTCGGCGCGGCCGGCATGGTCGGCGCCTTCGGCGGCGGCCAGGTGGGAGGCCGCCTGCCGGAGACCGTCCTGATGGTGGCGTTCGCCGCCATGATGCTGGCTGCCTCCGTGGCCATGATCCGCGGCCGCAGGGGTGCCCCGGCCGACAGTCGGACGGGCGAGCAGCCGGCGCCGAAGGTACTGCTGATGGGGCTGGTCATCGGATTGGTGGCAGGACTGGTGGGTGCAGGCGGCGGTTTCCTGATTGTGCCCGCGCTGGCGCTGCTGGGCGGGCTGACCATGCCAGCCGCCGTCGCAACGTCGCTGGTGGTGATTTCCTTGCAGTCGCTGGCCGGACTGGGCGGCTACCTCACCACCGTGAACCTTAACTGGCCGCTGGTAGGCGCAGTTACCGTATTGGCCGTCCTCGGCTCCCTCGTCGGCGCCCGGCTGGCCGGAAAGATTCCGGAAGCCGCACTTCGGCGCGGCTTCGGGCTCTTTGTGCTGGTCATGGGGATGTTCGTCCTGGCCCAGGAGCTGCTGGGCCTGCGCTAGGCGCGCGCGGACCGCCTTCTAGCCCCCGGGTTTTCCCACACTCTGGTGCTGCGGCGGTTGGTGTTTCCCCATCCGGCACCCACGCCACACTCGGTGGGATCTTGTGCAAGCAGCACCTAGTTAGAGCAGAGCGCCGGCAGGGGTATTTTCCCCTGCCGGCCCCTTTTATACGGGCCGGATCTGTCCTGCCCGCCGATGAAGGCGGCCGAAGGCCCCCGCGGGCCCCTCCGGCCTAATGACCCAGGCTCCGCTGACCACCAATTTCTTGAAATCTTTGTGCAACACTGTCCAGCTGCCCACCGAACTCCTCTAGCCAAGGTTCCATGTTCCGAGGAGATGCTTCAAGCCACCAAGTCTCTCCGGACCCGGTTCCGGTATGCTGACCTTTGGTCCCGATAACAAATATATCGAGGTCAGACTTCGGTATTAACCAAGCGTGCATATCAAACGGTGACAAGCCGAGGCATAAGCAGTAGTCATAGTCTCCCTGCCGGATTTGTTGAAACCGGTAATATCCGGTATCCCAGAGGGTCGAGAACTTGACCTGAACAAGAGTGCCGCCGAAGTCCAAATAGATCTGGTTTTTTATAGTCAGCTGCTGAGGGAACATCCCATAGAGGTTTGCCCAACCGGTTACTAATCGCCGTGAGATGGACCCTTTTGTCGCTGATGGCTGTGCTAAAACCCATTTAAATGGACTATCGTCCCAAGCTTTACTGCCGGGATACTGAGACTCCATCCCTTGAACCAGCGAAGCTAAGTATTCTAGATCATGGCTAGTCATCGGAGCTCCCCCAGAGTGTGGTCAGGTCTTGCTTCTAACTTCGCGCAAACCTACACCCGCCTACGCCCCCGGTCCATACCGGAACGTATCGAAAGGTCAGAAACATTTTTCAGGTGGAATATTCCCACGTCCGCAAATCAATGAACTCTTACGAATATCTGAGACCTAGCACGCTGACAGCAGAGCAACGCTACTAGTTCCCAGCTTGCTCTGTGAACATCAGTGCAAAGTCCCGTGCACCCAACTCGCCATCGCCTCGTCTTGGTCATCCTTAGATTCGGTGCCCGGCCTCCTGACCATCTAGATGTAGGTCCTGAAACAGCGATGTGAATGGTTTACTTGTCTCACAAACTTCATTGTGGTGAGTGATATTTGCGCTGAGGCGCGGTTGGGGGTCATTAGAGTGGCGGGCGATCTAAAGCACGTAAAGCAACGCGAACGGACGATAGGGTTTTACGAGATTGTCGAGGTTGACCCGAAAGGCAATACCGTGCGAATGAATCACGTGGACTGGTCTCGTACACTCGCCGCTCTCGACGGTACGAAGCTAGGCGACCGAGTTTTCGAGGGCAGGAACCGCACTCTCATCGGCGAGACGATCTCTCATAACGGTGAGTTGCACCTAAAGATGATGCGGGTGCGTGACGAGAGCGCGTGGATTAGCGTCTATCGACCTAGCGCCGATTCGGTGGAGGATCTCGACCTGAATGACTCCGCTCTTCTCGAAACTTCAATCGTCTCTTTTCTAAACTTTGGGAACATAATAGGACTGATCCAAGGCTCACCATCCGCACCAAGTCCAACAGCTGTGGCGGAGTGGATAAACGGTATTGATCTGCTGACAAAGAAAATCGAAGTGCTACCGATCGTTTCCGAGGATACGAGCCGAAAACTGAGCTTGTCTTCGGAGACCTCTCGTATTGAAACACGAATCCATACCAGCAAAGCTGACGCGCTTGAGTCACACGGCTCCAAACTATCTGGGGTACTCCGGACAATTCGGCAGCAGTATGGTCCTATGACAGTGACGGTTATCCTGCAAGCCTCCCGGGCAAAGGCGCAATCGGAGGGGCGCCATATGTTGAGAGAGGAAGCGGGAACCCTGCTGGACGCGGCCGCTGGAGCAGACGTACAGTCGGCCAAGGCGAAGCTGATTTACCTGGATGCAGACGAAGAGGCAACGACCGAAGAAGTGAACTTTGTGAACCAAAAGATTACTGCAAAAAGGAAGATTGCTACGTTGTCCGAGGACGGCAGCCCTATTCGGAACGGTTCGGCCGTTGACGCCATTCTAAGTGCAGCCGCGGACCACGACGACGAACTACGCAGGATAGTGGGTGGATAACTCAAATGTGTCGTCGCTGCCCCCTACACTGATGCCAGCCGAGCAGGAGGGGTCCGCGATGAAGAACATGGTCCGTTGGATCGCCGATGCCTGGGTCGACCATATATGGATCGACGCATTCGCCGCGTGTCTAATTCTCGTCGGACACGTGGCTCTCGTCCTAACGACGAGCGGATTCGACTTCCTGGGCTACGCGTCCACTGCAGAAAGACGAGGGCTGTACTCGTCGGCGGCAATCGTCGTCTCCCTGCTGGGTGCCTTCAGCGGTGTTGTTATAGGACAAGCAGCTGCGGGCAAGGGAGACCGGATGAAGATGCTGAAAAAGGCAGGGGGGAAACCGCTTGCGGACAATTGGAGAAGTATCTATTTGGCCGCCATCACCGCTGCTGCTGCCTCCCTCGCTGCCATGGCCATCGATGTCGAGAAGCCCGGAGTTGCTGTTGGAGCAGTACTGATCATTCGATGGGTCTTCGAGGTCGCGTTGCTTTATACGGTCCTCAAATTCCTTCGGCTCGTAGTGTTGTTTCATCCAATCATCGAATCGTCCTCCCTTGATGACTCAGAGCTGGATGAGAAGTTATCTGACGCGGCGGAAGTGACTCCGAAATGGGCCCAACGCAGGGCTGGATAACGGATTGATCAGAATGCGCAAACCGGCAGGAGCGCCGGCGGCCCTTTAGACCGACCGGGTCTCGCCGGCCCGGTCGGTGAAAGCGGCCGTCAGGTTCCCCGCGAGCGCCTCCTCCACCCGGCGGCCCATGTCACGGATCTCCTCGTCGTCGGCAGCCACCATCTGGTTGCGCGCGGTCTCAAGTACCAGGGAGTTCTGCCGGCGGAGCTCCGCCCGCTGCGATTCGTTCACGGCGGTGGCCGCACAGTCGCGCAGCAGCCGCAGCACGGCGGTGAGCACAATAGGTTCGGAATGGGCGAAGCGGCGCACCGGGCCGCAGACCAGGTCCAGGAAATAGCGGTAGTCCCGGCCGTCGGTGACCAGGCGCTGCACCCCGTGGGCGTCTTGGTGCGCTTCGGGTCCCAGCCGGCGGCGCTGCAGGTCCACCAGCAGGTCCGCGCAGTACCCGGTGGCATGGGCTGCAGTGATGGGGTCATTGATGCTCGGCGAGATGGCCTTCACCGCAATGTCGGTCAGCTGCCTCAGCCCCAGCGCCGCATCCTGCTCGGGAGTGCGTTCGTACCCGATTTCCAGGGACTCGGCCAAGGCGTTCCGGACCGCTGCAAGCGGCACGGTGCCGCCGTCGTCGACCCACACCCGGGCCACCGGGGAGCCGAGCGTCACGTGGTCGCCGGGCTGGACCATAATCCGCATTTTCAGCCCGTGCTTTTCCAGGGCGGCCATCAGCGGCTTCCAGTCCACCGTCTGCACAATCCCGCTGCGGCCCACGGGAACCAGGGTGCCGCCGTCGGGCACCGGGAATTCCTGCACCTCGCCCGTTTCGGAGAGCGGATACGTGTCGCGGAGCACGGCCAGACAGCTCTGGTGCGCGCTGCGCATCATGGTGTCCACCCGCAGGGACCGGGCAATGTGCCCGATAAAGAGCAGCAGCACAATCCCGGAGGCGATGCCCAGCACGTAGACCAGGCCCACCACCAGCACGGGCACCGGCCGGTCCGCGTCCATCCCGTGCAAACCGGTGATGCTGACCAGGAACGTTCCCAGCAGCACGCCCAGGACCGCCTGGGTGCGTACGTCGCGGGCAAATTCGCGCAGCAGCCGGGGCGAGAACTGCTGCGAAGCCAGCTGCAGCGCCACCACGGTCAGGGAAAAGGTCACGGTCACGGCGGTCATCACGCTGGTGGCCACGGTCTGCAGCAGGCTGGACGCGGCGTCGACGCCGGTGGGCCAGATCCAGCGGGCCCAGGCCACGTCGTCGCCCGGCCGGACCGGCATCAGCAGCAGGGTGACCAGCAGCGCCGCCAGGGAAGCACAGCTCGGCCAGAACCACATGGACGCGCGCAGTCCGTCCCGGGTGATCCGGAACCGCGGCTCGGGAACACGCGGACCGGGTGCGGCGGTGGTGGAACCGTGGGCTGGCTGAGCCATCGGAGCCTCTCTAAAGGTGGGACTTTCGCGTACCTTCAGTCTGCCCGGAAGCCGGCGCCGCTTCCACTCAGGGTTGGGGCAGGGAAACCGTAAACGTCGTCCCCCGTCCGGGCGCGCTGGTGAAGGTCAGGGTACCGCCGTGCGCTTCCACAATGTTCTTCGTGATCACCAGGCCCAGCCCGACGCCGGGAACCGCCGAGGCCACCGCCCCGCGGCTGCGGAAGAACTTCGTGAAGACCTGTTCCTGCTCGGCCTGGCTCATCCCGACCCCGGTGTCTGCCACTTCCAGCAGCACATCTCCTGAGTCCTGCCACAACCGCACTCTGACGGTGCCGCCGCCGGGCGAGTATTTCACCGCGTTGGACAGCAGGTTGTCCACCACCTGCGCCAACCGCTGCGGGTCTACCTCGGCGGTGAGTGACTCGGGCAGGTCGGGCCGCAGCTCGACCCGGTTGGACCGGGCTTTGGGCGCAACCGAGACAATGCCGGCCCGCACCACTTCGGCGAGGTTCACCGGCCGCCGCTCCGTCTTGGTAGTGCCGGACGCCACGGACAGCAGGTCCGAGACCAAGCCCAGCAGCCGCTCCGCATTGCGCAGGGCAACGTTCAACGCTGCAGTGACGTGCTCCGGCAGCCCCTCTTCGTCCAGGGCGAGATCCAGGTAGCCCAGGATGGAGGTCAGCGGGGTGCGCAGTTCATGCGAGACGCTGGCGACGAATTCGTCCTGCGCGGTGACGGCGTGCACCAATCGGGTGACGTCGGTGAAGGCGATCACGGTGCCGGTGAGCTCTTCGTCCGTCCGGATGGGGCGGGCGGAAATGTTCAGGGCCAACTGGTTGCCGCTGCCGGGACCAAACCAGACGACTTCGTCGGAGAAGGACTCGCCCGCGACGGCACGGCGTACGGGCCGTTCGAGGGCTGGGACGGGGGTCACCCGGTCCGGACCGAAGAGGATCCTGCCTCGATCGAAGACCTCCGTGTCCCCCATGATCTGGCCCCAGGTGGACATGAGGTGCGTGTTGGCCAGCACTTTTTCGCCGTGTGCGTCCAGGACGAGCAGGCCGACGTCGGCGGCGTTCAGGATCGTTTCCAGCAGCGCCTGGCTCTTCCGGCTCGCGGCCAGGTTTTCCTGCAGGATGGCGTCTTTTTCCTCCAGGGCCTTCTGGTTCTTTCGCACTTCTGCCTCTGCCGCGGCGCGGGCATTGTCGGCCGCTTCGGCCTTCCGCAGGGCCTCCACCAGATCCCGCTCGTAGCGTGTGCGCTCGGAGGCATTGAATACGGAAATCCGGTCCGGGCCGGCGTCGCCGTCATTGCCGGCTCCGGGGGCACGGACACCGGAGAGCAGCACCGGAATCCGGCTGCCGTCCTCAGCCACGAGCTCCACGGCCATCTCGTTGAAGCAGCCGGACACCGCCAGCTGCGGCACGGCGTGGGAGGCAAACAGCACCCGGTCCCCCACCGGCAGCAGGTCAAGGATGCTGCCGCCCAGGAGGTGTTCACGCGTATGCCCGGTCCAGGACAGCAGCTTGCGGTTGACGTCCAGGATCGTGCCGTCCGTTTCGAGGACGAGATATCCGGAAGCCGCTTCGTGGAAATGGGCCTCGTAGTCGTTAGGCATGTCGTTCCGTCTTAAGGAAGTCGTGGACGGCCTGCGCCGTCAGGCGGGGTGCGCTGAGATGGGGCAGGTTTCCCCGGACCGCCAGCATTGTGCGGGTGCCGGCGGGAAGATGTTCGAACAGATAGTTGGAGGCCGACGCAGGGCTGAGCGGATCATCCCGGGTTTGCAGGACCAAGGCCGGAACCCGCACCCGGGGCAGCAGGTGCCGTACGTCCGCGGCCAGGGACATCTGCAGGAAGTCGCGGACATAGTCCGGGTGCAACCGGCACAGCCGGTCGGCAAAGTATGAACTGAGGCCGGAGCCGGGTTCCTTGCCCACCACTCCCGGCGCGACGGCCGCCACCCACAGCGGGTAGTTCGCGTCCACGGAGCGCAGCAGCTCCTCAGCTTCTGCGGGCTCGAAACCGCCCACATAACCGTCGTCGTTCAGATAGCGGGCCGTACCGCCCAGCAGGACCAACCGTCCGATCCGCGGGGTCCGGGTGGCTGCGGACAATCCCATCATGCCCGCGATGCTGTGGCCCACAATGGTCGCGTCCTGCAGGTCCAGGACCTCCAGGACCTCCATCAGGTCTGCCAGGTACGCCTCCAGGGATGCGTACCGGAGCGGGTCGTAGGCCTCCGGATCCGCGCCGCCGGTGCCGACGTGGTCCAGCAGCACCACCCGGTGGGTATCGGTGAATTCCGGCAGGATCGGGTCCCAGACCACCTGGTCGCAGCCGAAGCCTTGTACCAGCACGAGCACCGGGCCGTCGGGGCGTCCAAGCACCCGGACGTTGTTTCTCCGGATGACTGCATCAGCGTTCATGCTGCCGCCGAAAGGTTTGGCGGGAAAAGGGCAGCGAAGCGCAGGGGCTCGCGGCGGCGGAGAGCCTGCGGACAGCGGTACGCATTGAAGTAGAGACCTTACGTTGAGACTGTGCCTGCTGCCGATGAGAGGCCGGCAGTGGAGACGCACTTGGTAAGTACGCTTATCCCCGCTGAAATTCTTGCAGACTGCCGCACGGCAACGAAATCGGCAGTTTTGGCCGGGACAGGGTTTTGCGCGGAGGGCTCCGTTTCTCAGACGGAGCCCACCGCGCGCGGGGCACAGAACGGCACCGCCACTCCGCGGGGTCTCTACCTCCCACGGGGCACCGATACTTGCACGGAACTCTCAAGAAAGGCGCAGGTTTAACGCAAGGACAGCCAAATCAGCGGTTTGGTAGGAAGCGGCACCGCCGGGGCCAGTGCTGCGGCCCTCGCCACCGATCCCTGGAAACTTGCCTACGAATGGGTATTAGTTCCCTCACACTGGCGCCGGATATGTACAGCGCACACCGGGCGGCGGCGTATCGTTGACTTAAATCAACCTTTGACATCCGTCAACCACTTTTGGAGTGTGCATGTCCGTCTCCCCTGCCCTGCAGGATGCCCGCGCCGAGGCTGAAGCCGCGGCAAAACGCAAACACCGCGAAGTCCTCCAGGCCCTGACCGGCCTGCTGCTGGGCATGTTCGTCTCGATGCTGGCAAGCACCGTGGTGAGCACCTCGCTTCCGGTGATCATTTCCGACCTCGAAGGCGACCAGGCCGCCTTCACCTGGGTGGTCACCGCCACCCTGCTGGCCACCGCTGTGTCCACTCCGGTCTGGGGCAAACTGGCCGACCTGCTTAACCGCAAGGTCCTGGTCCAGCTGGCACTGATCATCTTCATTGTCGCCAGTGCCGCGGCAGGCTTTGCGCAGAACACGGACTGGCTGATCGCCATGCGCGTGATCCAGGGCATCGGCGCCGGCGGTCTGGGCGCGCTGACCCAGATCATCATGGCGGACATCATTTCCCCGCGTGAGCGCGGCCGCTACATGGGCCTGTTCGGCGCGGTGATGGCTTTGTCCACCGTGGGCGGCCCGCTGATCGGCGGCGTCATCACCGACTCCGTCAACTGGCGCTGGAACTTCTACGTCGCGGTGCCGCTGGCCGCCGTCGCGCTCTTTATGATTCAGAAGACCCTGCACCTGCCCGCCCTGAAGAAGCGCAAGGTCACCATTGACTACGCCGGCATCATCCTGCTGGCCGCTTCGGTCTCGGTACTGCTGATCTGGGTCTCCCTGGTGGGCACCGACTTCGACTGGATCAGTGCTGCCACCGCATGGATGGTGGGCGGTTCCCTGGTGGGCCTGGCCGCCTTTGTGTTCGTGGAGCTGAAGTCCTCCGAGCCGGTCATCCCCTTGACCCTGTTCCGTAACCGCACCTTCACCTTCTCGGTGATCGGCTCCCTCGCCGTCGGCGTGGCAATGTTCGGCACCTCTGTGTTCCTGTCCCAGTACATGCAGCTGGCCCGCGGTGCTTCGGCAACCATGTCCGGCATCATGACCATTCCGATGATGGGCGGCCTGCTGATTGTCTCTACCCTCGTAGGCAAGATGATCACCAAGACCGGCAGGTGGAAGGCCTACGTGGTCTCCGGTGCGGTCATCCTCACGGTAGCCCTGGTGCTGATGGGCACCATCGAATACGACACCAACTTCTGGCTGGTTTCCCTCTACATGTTCCTGCTGGGTGCCGGCGTGGGCATGGTCATGCAGAACCTGGTGCTGGTGGTGCAGAACGATGTCCCCACCCGTGACCTGGGTGTGGCCAGCTCCGGCATCAACTTCTTCCGCACCATCGGCGGCACCATCGGCGTTTCGGCGCTGGGCGCCGTGCTTGCCACCCAGGTCACCGACCGGATGGCGGAAAAGCAGGGCGAATTGATGGGCGCCATCATGTCGCTGGGCGAACAGGGCAAGGAAGTTGCCGCTTCCCTGACTTCCGGGGCCATCCCAGCTGTGAGCGCCCTGCCGGAGCCGGTGCGGGTAATCGTGGAATCCGTCTACGGTTCCTCCGTTGCGCACATCTTCATGATCGCCGCTCCGCTGGGCCTCCTCACGCTGCTGGCCGTGCTGTTCCTGCCAAACCTGGAACTGGGCAGCATGACCCGGCACGAGAAGATGCAGGCGGAATCGAAGGGTGCCACCACCGCCGTCGACGGCGAAGCAGCCCTAGAAACCGCTGAGCACACCGCGGGAGACACTACAGATCGGATCACCGCGGATGCGCAGGCCGCTGCCGGCCAGAATCCGGATGTTCCTGGCGGAAAGCGCGAGAACTAGCGTGACGACGCCGGCGGCCGAGGAAGCCGCTGAGGCGACCATGGAGTCCTCGATCGCGGCAGTCGAGCGGCAGTTTGCGCACATGCTGACCGCAACGCGGCGGACCTTCAAGGACGCAGCCCTGGCTGTCCACCCCTCGCTGCAGCCGCTCGGGTTCACGGTCATGATGACCCTGTACCAGGGCACGGAATGCCAGCAGGGGGCGGTGGCGGAAGCCCTGCAGGTGGACAAGGCGCTGTTGAGCAGGACCGTCTCACAGCTGGAGGCCCTGGGCCTGGTGTGCCGGCGCGCGGATCCTTCTGACGGGCGGGCCCAGCTCCTGGACCTGACCCCCGAGGGACGGGCCCGGTTCGAGTCCTCGCATTCGGCTAAGCGATCCCGCCTGCGGGGCCGTTTGGAAACGTGGAATCCGGCCGAGGTGCAGCAGCTCGCGGACCTGCTGACCAAGCTCAATGAGCGTCCCTGAGGTTTAGGGAATACAGTGCAGCAGTGGCCGGCAACCTTCGGGTTGCCGGCCACTGCTGTTCCCGAAGGCGGCGCCGCCCGGGCGCGGGCCTACGCGGCGGACCGGTTTACCGGTTGAGGGCGGCAATCTCCGCGCTGACCGGAAGGTTGACCCGGTAAACGGTCCCCTCCCCGGGATTATTGACGAAGGTCAGGTCACCTCCA
Organism: Arthrobacter sp. zg-Y20; assembly: GCF_030142075.1. Classification (NCBI taxonomy): domain Bacteria; kingdom Bacillati; phylum Actinomycetota; class Actinomycetes; order Micrococcales; family Micrococcaceae; genus Arthrobacter; species Arthrobacter sp. zg-Y20. The sequence goes on from NZ_CP126241.1 coordinate 3,331,693, forward strand.
TGCTCTTCGATGATGCTCTTGGCTGCCGCCAATCCTGCCCCCGGAGTAACCGAAGCAAGGGCACGGCGGGAACGCGCGAACTTCGGTGCAGCCTTTTCCTTTTCGGCCTCGCCGGATCCCATGCCGGTATCGGCAATCCGAAGGCAGACAGTCTGCCCTTGCTGCCACAGATGCACATACACGGTTCCACCCGCCGGCGAAGCCTGCACCGCACTGACCAGCAGGTTGCCGACCACCTGGGAAAGCTTCTGCGGATCAACATCCACCACAGTGGAGACCGGGACATCCGTGAGGAAATCGACTTGGCGGTTCTTTGAACGGGCTGAGGTGATACCCGCGCGGACAGCATCCGCAAGGTTCACCGGGCGGCGCTGCGGTTTGCTGGTTTCCGAAGGCACGGCCACCATGCCGGAAACCGTCGCGAAGAGGCGTTCAGAATTGCGCACCGCAACATCCAGCGCGCCGCGCAGGTGGGGTGCCAGCCTGCTGTCCTCCAGCACCAGATCTAGGTATCCCATAATCGAGGTCAGCGGCGTCCTCAGCTCGTGCGAAAGGTTGGCGGCGAATTCCTCCTGCGCGGCGACGGCACGGGCCAACCGGGTGACCTCGTGGACCGCTAAAACCGATCCGGAGAACGCACCGTTGGCTTTGATGGGGCTGGCCGAAACACTCACTGCGATTTGGTTGTCCCCGGTACCCAGCCACAGCTGCTGATCCGTAAAGACTTTACCCGAAGAAGCCCGGAGGACGGGGCTTTCCGCCTTCGGCAGGGGCGTCACGCGGTCCGCAGCCAAGACCTGGTCCGGCTTGTGACCAAGGGGCACCCCCGCAGCCGACGGCCAGATGGAAGACAGATAGTCGTTTGACAGCACTGCGTTCCCTTGGGCATCAACTGCCAGCAGACCCGTATCAGCAGCATTCAGCACCGTTTCCAGCAGAGCGTTTTCCGTGGTTTTCTCAGCCAGGCCCTCCTGCAGGAGCCGGTTCTTTGCCTCCAACGCCCGCTGTTTTTCCCGCAGTTCCGCCTCAACCTCTGCGCGGGCTGCTTCTGCGGCCTCCGCCTTTTCCAGGGCATCCACAAGCTCGCGTTCCCTGATTCGGCGGGCAGAGGCCTTGACCACGGTGACGCGGTCTATTGTTCCGCCGTCCGGCCGGGTGGACCGTACGGCGGAAAGGAGGACGGAGAGGTATTCTCCGTCCTTGCAGAGCAGATCCGCTACCAGTTCGTTGACGCTTCCGGCCACTGCCAATTGCGGTACCACGTAGGAGGCGAACACCACCTGAACTGCTCTGGGCATTAGCTCCGCGACGTTGCCGCCGAGAAGTTTTTCCCGCCGGTGCCCGGTCCAGCCGGCAAATGTTTCGTTGACGTCGAGGATTGCTCCATCCGGTGACAGGATGAGGTAGCCGGAGGGTGCCTCATGGAAATGTGCCGCATAGTCGGGAGTTGTTTCCGCTCCCCGGGGCCCGGCATTTTTCCGCAGGCGCGCGGATTTACGCGTTGTGGCGGTTTTCCGCAGTGTCCTAGCCACCGTGGACCTCGCCCAGGTACTCCAGGATGGCCCGTGCAGTTGCCCCGGGAGAGCTGACGTGCGGCATGCTTCCGCGGCCTTCCAGCAATGCAAAGGTGCCGCCTGGAAGATGATCGCGCAGGTGCTGCGTTGCCGTGCCCGGGGTCAACGGGTCCAGGGGCGTCTGCAGGATTAACGCGGGCGTGTGGATCAAGGGCAGAAGATGCCGGATGTCCGTGGTGAAGGACATCCGCAGGAAGTCTCGGACGTATTCCGGATTCAGGCGGCATAACCGTTCGGCCAGCTCCGAGCGCGCCGCGGATCCGGCAGGTGTCCCGGCCACAGCAGCGGCCGCAGCTGTGGCCCACAAGGGATAGTTGGCCTCCGTCGCATCCAGGACCATGTCTATGTCCTGCGGGTCCAGCCCGCCCGCATATTCGCCGTCGTTCAGGTAACCGGGCGAGGTGCAAAGCAGGACCAGCCGTCCGATCCGCGGATTGTCCACCGCAGCGGCCAGTGCCATGGTGCCGGCAATACTGTGGCCCACGATGGTAGCGTCCTGGAGATCTAGGGCGGCCAAAACCTCCTCCAGATCGCTCAGGTAGCCGGCCAATGCTGCATACTTCACTGCGTCGTAGGCGGTGGGATCGGCGCCGCCGGTGCCCACGTGGTCGAACAGGACCACTTTGTACTTGTCCGTAAACTCCGGCAGCATCCGGTCCCAGATCACCTGGTCGCACCCGAATCCCTGCACCAGCACAAGCGCGGGGCCCTCCGCGGGTCCCAAAACCTGCACGTTGTTACGGTAAAGAACCTTTTCCGTGTTCACTTTCAGCCTGCCTTCCGAAAACCTGACGTATTCCCTTGTCCTGCAGTAGAGCCCGGGATCCAACCGGGGCTTACGGGCGCCGGGGGGTCCCTCCGGAACGCCTGCGTCGGTAGAGCCAAATGAACATGCCGGCAACCAGGAGAACGGCAGCCGCCACCGCGGCAGCAAGGGCCGGACCGTTCCCCGGTTCGGCCGGTGGAACCGCCTCGGTGCCGTTGAACGTCAGATCCGCCTCGGCCTGGGCCGTGGCCAGCCCGCTCTTCAGGTCCAGTTGGGCGTGCCAGGAGCCGGAGGGCAACTCCGGATCCAGGGTGACCGTCACCGGCGCAGATTCTCCCGGGGGGATGGTGACCATACTGTCCAGGGAAACGGGGCCGGCCGAGAGACCGCCCGGCCCGGCGCTAAGTGTCAGGTTCCCCTGCACGTCGATTGTTCGTCCGCCGGTGTTGTTCACCTCGGCGGTGATCCGGCGGACGCCGTCCACGTTTTGTCCTGGCTGCAGGGAGCCCGCGGTGAAGGCAGCGGGCGGCCCGTTGCCGGCACCTACGGAGAGGTAGACGCGGATACCAACCCTGCTGGCCGTGACCACCTGGGTATCGGGTGCAGGCGCGGACCGGACCTCCGCCCACAGGACGGCAAACTGCTCACCCTCGGGTGCGTCGCCCGGCACCGCAATCTCCACCACAGCCTGGGCACTCTCACCTGCCGCAAGGTCCACCACCGGCGTATCCGTCTCGATCCATCCGGTGAGTTCGTTCCGGTCCTCCCGCGCCAACCCGGTGAAGGAGCCGTCCCTTACCTCGGCGGCCGAGACATAAAGCGCAATGGACTGCCGTTCGGTGGAGTTGTTCTGCACCTCGACCCGGCGCTTAACAGTTGTTCCGGGCGGAAGGTTATCCACTATGTAGGACCGGGCCCTCGGATCCGCCTGCCTGGCCTCGGGAATGTCGACCAGCCGGATGCCGATTCCCCCGGCCGGGGGAGTATCTGCGGCATATGACGCCGTGGCGGGGGCGAACAGGAAAAGCGCGGCAAGTAAACCGCTATATAAGGTACGCAAAAAAAGACCCCTGGCAGGCAGCAGAAAAATACGGCATGAAAAAGCGAATACAGCGCTGGGAATAGCGCCGGAAAACGGCGGCCGCGGGTTAGCCGGCCAATCGCAAAAGTGGTGTCGTCCCGGAAAGCCGGGCCTCCCGGGACGACAGCCGCGCTAAAGGACCGAGTGGGTCAGAGTTGCCTTGTATGTTCCAGCCAAGGCGTCATCGGGAACCGGGACACTAAGGGTGGCATTCCATTCAGCCGTATTGTTGCCGCGGACGCCCGACGCCAGTACGGCGTCTTCCGCCCTGGTTGATTCGCTGTCGCCAGCCAGGGTGACGGGAGCCGAGACAAGCGATTCGATAGTACCCGTGTGCGTAAGGCTTTCTTCTGCGGCTGAATAGGTGGCGCCGGCGGCCGGGATCGGCTTCGCCCCGGCAACCTCAGTTGTGAAGTCGCTCAAGGACACCGAAACGCTCCAGCTGCCGAGGACGGCGCGGTCATCGGCCACCGCGACGCCGGGAACAGCGAAGGTTGCGGGCGTGCCGGGCTTCAGTTCCGTGGATTCAAGGGCCTGGACAACGTTAATTCCGAGGATTCCGCCCTGAACCTCGATGGTGGCCGAGGAACCATCCTCAGCTGCCGAAGCGGGAATGGCAGAAGTGCTCAGCAGGGCAGCTGAAACGCCGAGGGTAAGTGAAATACGGGTTGCTTTACGCATGGAGGTAGAGACCTTTGTGTTGATTCATAAACCACCGGTGAGATTGCCGGTGCCGGAGATGCGCCTGAGAAACGCATTTGACTCTCCGCTGGAAATGTAACAGAGCATCGGTAGATAAAAAAATTCATGCATTTGCATGAAGTGGGCACGTGCTCGCCGGGCCAATGCTCGAATATCCCGGTCTGACCGGGATGCAGGCTTTACGAAGAGGGCTTCGTTTCTCAGGCGAAGCCCTCTTCGCGCGGGGTGGTTGTGATTAACCGCACCGCAAGTCTGTAGGGGTCTCTACGTCCCACAGCCTACTGATCTTTCCATGCCATCCTCAGTGGCAGCTCGGGTTCCCCGCAAGATATGACAAATTTCACTCCGGGATGCCTCCTGTGCGGGTGCCACCCCCCCCCCAGTCCGGCCGCCCGCTACCGCTGCGTCGGTACGCCGCCGGTCAGTTCCCCCAAGATCCTCGCCAGCTCGGCCCTATCCTGCGGTTCCAGCACGGAGAAGAACTCGTCGGCCTCGCGTTTGCGGTCCGCCAACACCTTCTCCCGCAGCTTCTCCCCCTCCACGGTCAGCGTGAGCAGCGTGGCCCGCCGGTCCGCGGGGTGGGCGCTGCGTTCCACCAGCCCCTTGGCGGCAAGCTGGTCCACCACCTCGGTGGCTGAACGCGGCGCAATATGCAGCCGCTCGGCCAGCTCCTTCAACCGCAGCCCCGGCCCGCCGCCGTCCGGCCCGCCGCCGCCGGGGCCCCCCGCACTTTCCCCGGCCCGGCCCACAACATTCAGCGCCCGGAACTGGTGCGGCGTCAGCTCAAACGGGGCGAGCTGGAGCATCCACCGTTTGCGCAGCCCGCGGAATGCACCGTGCATCAGTTCTCCCAGGGCGGCCGGATCGGCGCGAGCATCAGTCATGGCACCAGTCTACCCATTTTGCGGTAACCACATAGTGAGGTAACCTCTGCAATAGCTGCCGCGTACGATCCCGGCAGCATAGGAGGACCCATGGCTATACCCGGACTCGATACCGACCGCTCCGGCGGACCCCGCAGCCCAGCAGGAGAAGGCAGGCCCGGCGGCGGACCAGGCGGCGGCCGCGGCCCCGCAAAACTCAACCCGGCGGACCGGAAGCAACTGAACCAGCACCCCGTCTCCCTGCGCCGCATCGCCGCGCTCTTCGCCCCGCACAAGGGGACCATCGCCGTCGTGGTGCTGCTCATCAGCGCCTCCTCCATGGTGAACCTGGCCCAGCCGTTCCTGGTCCGCGGCGTGATTGACAATGCGCTGCCGCAGCAAAACATCCGCTTGCTCGCCCTCCTCACCGCCTCGATGGTGGCCGTGGCCGCCGTGACCGCAGCCATCGGCGTGGTGCAGACCTGGATGGCCACCAGCATGGGCCAACGGGTGATGCACACCCTGCGCGTGGATCTGTTCACCCACCTGCAGGCCCAGTCGCTGGGCTTTTTCACCCGCACCCGCGGCGGTGAAGTGCAGTCCCGGCTCACACACGACATCTCCGGCATGCAGTCCGTGGTCACCACCACCGCCACGGGTGTGGCCTCCAACCTCACGACGGCGGTCGCCACCGCCGTCGCCATGGTGGCTCTCTCCCCCGGGCTGAGCCTGATCTCCCTGGTGGTGCTGCCACCGGCCATCTGGCTCTCGCGCCGGGTGGCGAAAATCCGCCGCGAAGTCACCGACGAACGCCAGCGCGAACTCGCCGCCCTGCACACGCAGGTGGAGGAAGGCCTCTCGGTCTCCGGCGTGCGGCTGGCCAAGACCCTGGGCACCATCCCGCGAGACGCAGCCCGCTTCCGCGACCGCTCGGACAAGCTCGTAGGCCTGGAGCTGCGCAGCCAGCTGGCCGGGCGCTGGCGGATGGCCACCATGCAGATTGTCTTCGCCGCCATCCCCGCAGTCATCTACCTGGCCGCCGGCTTCCCCGCCACCAGCGGCGGGATGACCATCGGCACCCTGGTGGCGTTCACCGGCCTGCAGGGCGCCATCTTCCGCCCGGTGATGGGCCTGCTGAACATCGGCGTGCAGTGGGTGACCGCCCTGGCGTTCTTCAGCCGGATCTTTGAGTACCTGGACCTGGTGCCGCAGATCCGCCCCGCAGCCAACCCGGTCCGGCTGGATCCGGCCGCAGTGCGCGGCGAGGTCCGGTTCGAGGACGTGCGCTTCGCGTACGACGACGGCGCGGACGTCCTGCGGAACATCAACATGATCCTTCCGGCCGGAACAGCCACCGCCGTCGTCGGCGCCACCGGCTCCGGCAAAAGCACGCTGGCCTCGCTGCTGCCGAGGCTGAATGACACCAGCTCAGGCACGGTTCTCATTGACGGCGTGGACGTGCGCGAAATAGCCCCCGAAGACCTGGCCCGGATTGTCGGCGTCGTCTCCCAGGAGAGCTACCTGATCCACGCCTCCGTGCGCGAGAACCTGCTGCTGGCGGATCCGGACGCCGGCGACGAGCAGCTCTGGTCCGCACTGGCCGCCGCCCGGATGGCGGACACGGTCGGTGCCCTGCCCGAGGGCCTGGACACCATGGTGGGCGCCCGCGGGCACCGCTTCTCCGGCGGCGAGCAGCAGCGGCTGGCCATTGCCCGCACCATCCTGCGCAATCCGCCGGTGCTGGTGCTGGACGAGGCCACCTCCGCCCTGGACAACACCACCGAGGCGCAGGTGCAGGCGGCGCTGGAACACCTCTCCGCCGGGCGGACCACGCTGACCATCGCCCACCGGCTCTCCACCGTGGAAAACGCGGACCAGGTGGTGGTGCTCGACGCCGGGCGGATCGTGGAGCGCGGCACCCCGGCTGAGCTGCGGGCCGCAGACGGCGCGTTTGCCCGGCTGGCCGCACACAGCGCCGCGCGCTAACCGGATTTGCGACCGGTTTGCGCTGTTGCTGCCGGTTCAAACCGGCAGCAAAAGTCTAAACCGGCAGCAGAAGTTGAAGAGCTAGGCCTGGCAGAGGCAGAACGGATGCCCGGCCGGATCCAGGAACACCCGGAAGCTGGTGCCGGGCTGGTGCGTATGCTTGGAGGCCCCGAGCAGAAGCACCGCTGCCTCGGCCTCATCCAGGTCATCCACATCCACGTCAATGTGCATCTGCTGCGGGATGTTCTGCTCCGGCCAGACCGGCGGAGTGTAATTCTCCACCTGCTGGAAGCAGTAGCGCTGCCCGGTGACGTCGGAAATTTCGGTCCAGTTGTCGTAGGGCTCATCCTCGTGCAGGTTCACCTTCCAGTCGAGGAGGGCGCCGTAGAAGGTGGCAAGGGCAACTGCGTCGGGGCAGTCAAGGACAGTGGTGGGATAGCGAGCAATAGCCATGGCGTGAAGCCTAGATGCCGGTTGCGTACCCGGCTACCCCTTGGCCTGAAGCAACCGGTTCAACGCGCCCAGCGATTCCGAGGCAGCCTCCAGCGCTGCCTTCTGTTTGCCGTCCAGCTGCTCGATGGCTGCACGGACGGGCCCGGACCAGGCCGCGGCGATGGCTTCATTCTGTGCGCGGGCCTCCTCGGTGGGCACCAAGTGGCTGACACGCCGGTCGGTCGGGCTGCTGGTCCGGGTGAGCAGGCCCCGCTCGGTCAGGGTCCGCACTGCGGCGCTGGCGTTGCTTTGCTTCAGCCCCATGAGCCGCGCCACTTCCGTGACCGTGAGACCCGGTGCGTCCAGCACATGCTTCAGCAGGGCCAGTTCGGTGGCCGGCAGCGGATCAATTCCGGTGATCTCCGGCGCCCTGCGGTGGATGTTCCATGAAAGGTCCCGGAGCAGGTCGGCCACGGAGCGCTGCGCCTCGGGCTCGCCGTCGATACTCATGCTGACCATCCTAGCGCATATACTTACATATATATGTTGGCATATGTTATGCTCGTTCGGCATTCTGACGGTTTAGAAAGAAAGACCCCTCCATGACGAGCTCTCCGCTCCCCGCTCCACCCGCCAAGCGCCCCAACGGCGCACTGCTGACGGGAATCCTCGCCCTGCTAACCGCAGTGGCGCCGCTGTCCATCGACATGTACCTGCCGGCCTTCCCTCACATGGCACAGGATCTGGACACCACGGCCACCGGCATCCAGCTCACCATGACGGCCTTCCTGGTGGGCCTGGCCCTGGGCCAGCTGCTCATCGGCCCGCTCTCGGACGGTGTCGGCCGCCGCAAGCCCCTGCTGATCGGTTCCTTCGTTGCCCTGCTGGCCACAGTGGTCTGTGCCCTGGCACCGAACGTGGAAATCCTCACAGCGGCCCGCTTCCTGCAGGGCCTGGGCGGTGCGGCCGGTATTGTGCTGGCCCGTGCCATTGTCTCCGACACTTCCCGCGGCCCGGCCGCCGCGAAACTGCTGGGCGTGCTGACCATGATCAGCGTCATCGCACCTGTGGTGGGCCCGCTGGCGGGCGGCGCCATCCTGTCCGCCGGCAGCTGGCGGACCGTGTTCTGGGTCCTGTCCATCCTCGTGCTGCTGATGTTCCTGGGGGCACTGTTCGGCGTTCGGGAAACGCTGAACGACGCCGACCGGAACCGCGGCGGCCTCAAGACCACCTTCAAGGTGGCCGGCATCGTGCTGCGCAACCGCAACTACACCGGCTACCTGCTGACCTTCTGCTTCTCCTTCGCCGGGCTCTTCGCCTACATTGCCGCATCACCGTTCGTGGTGCAGAACATCCTCGGCCTGTCCGAAACCCGGTTCTCGCTGATCTTCGCCATGAACGCCGTCGCCATCACCATCGTTAGCGCCGTGGCCGCCGCGCTGGCCGGCAAGGCGCCCTACCGCACCATGATCAGCATCGGCCTGGCTGTGGGGCTCCTGGCTGCCGCCGGAATGCTCATCACCGTTGCCAACGGCACTCCCATGGTTCCCACCCTGGTGCTGTTCGCCGTGTTCCAGGGCTCCATGGGCATGATCTTCGGCAACGCCACCGTGCTGGCGTTGGAGGAGGCAGGGCACCACGCCGGCACCGGTTCGGCCTTCCTTGGCTCCCTGCAGTTCCTGCTCGCCGCCCTTGTCTCCCCGCTGGTGGGCCTCTGGGGTGAGGATACCGGCGTGCCGATGGGTGCAGCCATGCTCGGCTTCCTGGTCCTGGCCGCGGCGTCCTACCTGCTGCTGACCCGCAAGGCTTCGAACGCAGTTCCGGACACGGCGGCGGACACGGCACCAGCCAGTGCTGCCGGGACGGACACGCACACCGCGGTCTAGCCCAGCGGGCAGCACTCCAACACAAACGGCAGGTGCCGCTCCCCCTTTTTTGGGGAAGCGGCACCTGCCGTTTTGGCTATCCGTAGAAGGCTAGCTGCGCGCGTGCGCCTCGACGTTGTCCGACGCCGGCTGGTCCTCCGCGTGCGGATGGCGGCGTTCCAGGGACGCGCCCTCGACGTCGACGTCCGGCAGGATCTTGTCCAGCCACTTCGGCAGCCACCAGGCCTTGTCTCCGGCCAAGTGCATCAGGGCCGGAATCAGCAGCATCCGCACCACGAAGGCATCCACCAGGACACCGAAGGCCAGGGCGAAGCCGATGGGCCGGATCATGGTGCTGTGCGAGAAGATGAAGCCGCCGAACACGGACACCATGATGATGGCCGCAGCCGTCACCACCGAGCGTCCGTTGCGGAAGCCCTGCATCACGGCCACCCGGGCCGGCGAGCCGTGGACGAAGGCCTCGCGCATGCCGGTGCCCAGGAACAGCATGTAGTCCATGGCCAGGCCGAACAGGATGCCCACCAGGATGGTCGGCAGGAAGTTCAGTACCGGGCCCGGGGTTTCCACGCCGAAGACGCCGGCGAGCCAGCCCCACTGGTAGATGGCCACCACGCCGCCGATCGCGGCGAAGTAGGACAGGATGAAGCCCAGCGTCGCGATGACCGGAACAAAGATGGACCGGAAGACCAGGATCAGGATCAGCAGGGACAGGCCCACCACTACGCCCAGGTAGATCGGCAGGGCCTGGGACAGCTTCTCGGAGATGTCGATGTTGCCGCTGGCAGTGCCGGCCACACCCAGCTCCACGTCCCCGTTTTCGGTCTCCAGCGGGGACAGGTCCCGCAGGGTGTGCACCAGTTCCTCGGTGGATTCGCTGGTGGGGCCTTCGGCGGGAATCACCTGGAAGGCAGTGACGGTGCGGTCCTCGGAAGAGCCGACGGGGGCCACGGCCACTACGTCATCCTGGTCGAAGAGCTTCTGCGCAATCTCAGCCTGCGCCGCCGCGGATTCTTCCTCGGTGGGGTTGCCGGGAAGGTCCGCAACCACCAGCAGTGAACCGTTCTGGCCCTCGCCGAACTTCTGCGAGACCGTTTCGTAGGCCCGGTACTGGCTGGAGTCGTGGGCCTCGGAGGAACCGTCGGGCAGGTTGGTGCGCAGGTCCAGCGACGGAATGGCGATGACCAGCAGCCCCGCGATGGACAGCACCACGGTGAGTACCGCACGCAGCGTGGACATCTGCTTCACCGGGATGCTTTCCGGCTTGCCGGCCGAAGCGGAGGCACCGTGGTCCTTCTCCGCCGCGGCCCGCTCCTTGCGGCTGAGGATCTTCCGGCCGGCCAGCTTGAGCAGTGCCGGAGTAAGCGTGGTGGCCACCAGCACGGCAATGGCCACGCAGGCCGCGCCCACGGTGCCCATCAGGCCCAGGAAGGGGATGCCGGTGATGTTCAGGGCCAGCAGGGCGATGAACACGGTGGTTCCGGCGAACACCACGGCGTTGCCGGAGGTGCCGTTGGCCAAGGCGATGGATTCCTCCAGCGCATAACCGGCCTTCAACTGGCGGCGGTGCCGGTTGACGATGAACAGGGCATAGTCGATGCCCACGGCCAGGCCGAGCATAACGCCCAGGATGGGGGTCACGGACGCCATTTCGACGACGCCGGAGAAAGCCAGCGCACCGGCGGCGCCAACGCCCACGCCGATCAGCGCGGTCACCAGCGGCAGGCCGGCACCGATGAAGGTGCCCAGCATAACCACCAGCACAACCGCGGCGACCACCAGGCCAACCACCTCGCCCACACCCAGGATGCTGGGCACACCGGCGGAAACCTCGGATGAGAAGTCCACCTGCACGCCGTCGACGGGCTCATCTTCGAAGGCCGCTACGATAGCGTCCTTGGTTTCCTGCTCGACCTCCATCTGGGTCTCGCTGAAGACAACGTTGACCACTGCCGCGCTGCCGTCCTCGGACACAGTGCGGATTTCGGCGGCCGCGTCCAACAGGGCAGCACCCTGTTCGGCCTGGGCGGCACCGGCTTCCAGTTCTGCGCTCTTGGCATCAAGCTCGGCGCGGCTGGCGTCCAGCGTGGCCTGCTGAGCGTCCAGCTGCGCCAGCATTTCGGCGGGGGCACCGGCTGCTTCGGCCTGCTGCCGGGCGGCGTCGAGCTGGGCCTGGCCGTCCTCGAGCTGGGCCCGCCCCTGCTCGATCTGGGTGCGGCCGGCGTCGACCTGCGCCTGGCCGGACTGCAGCTGCTGGGCCTGGGCGGCGCGGTCCGCTTCGGTGCTGAACGGGTCCACGACGGTTTCCACGCCGTCAATGTCCGCAGCCTCGGTGATCAGTGCCGAGATGTCCTGCTTCTGGGCATCCGTGAAGGCCGAGCCGTCCTCGGTGCTGACCACCACGGAGCCGGAGCCGCCGGAAGCCTGCGGGAGTTTCTCCTGCAGGTGGTTGGTGACCTGCGTGGTGGGGGTGTCCGGGATGGAGAAGCCGGTGGCAAGCGTGCCGCCGAAGAGCATAAAAGCTCCTCCGGCAACCACAAGCACTCCGATCCATGCCGCAAGCACGGTTTTCGCGCGGCGGGCGGCCGCGGCTCCGAGGCGGTAGAGGAATTCAGCCATTTGAGGGTCTGTCCTTTTATGGTGGGTTGGGAACTACGGGTGGAGTGATTTGGGGGAGGCCGGGTCCCGGACATAGCCGGAGCGCACCTTTTCAAGCAGCGCGTCCAGCAGTTCTGCCCAGACGCGGCGGGATTCGGGGGTATCCACGGCTCCGGTGGCGCAGTGCCAGTGGTGGTACAGCACGCCCAGACCGCTGGTGAGGGCACCGACCAGCAGGTCCACGCCCAGCTTGTTGGCTTCCGGATACCGGCCGAGCATAGCCGCGGAGAGCCGTTCGCTCAGTTCGGTGAACGCCCGCAGGGCAATCGGATGTGCCTGCGTCTGGGCCGGAGCAGGAATGGGCCCGTCTCCCAGCAGCCGGGTCAGATACGCCATGGGCGCCACCAGGTCCGCTGCTCGGAACGCCTCGGCAATTTCGTCGAACATGGCCGGGCGTCCGACGTCGGAGGCCGGGACGGCGATCAGGCTCTCCACTGCGGAACTGAGGACGTCACTGCACACTTCCGACACAATGTCGCGGACTGAGGAGAAGTGGTTGAACACTGTGCGGCGCGAAACATCGGCGGCCTGGGCCAGCTCGTCCACGGTGAAATCGGTGCTCTGCCGCTCATGCATCAGCGCCGCCGCGGCTGCCACAATGGCCTGCCGGTGGCGGTCTTTTAGCGCCTTGCGGCGGTCTTCCGACGGAACACTGTTCAGCACGCTTACTACACTACGTGCACGTTTGCACTCGGTGCAAACGGTTCCGGCCGTCCCGCTAGTACCGGCTGCCCTCCGGCTGCGGGGCGTTGTCCAGCATCGCCAGGTCCTCGTCGCTGAGCACCAAATCCCCGGCCGCGACGTTGTCGCGCAGGTATTTGGGTGTTTTGGTCCCCGGGATGGGGATGACCCGCTGTCCCTGGGCCACCACCCACGCCAGCGCCACCTGGGCCGGCGTCGCGCCCACCCGTTCAGCGACGTCGCGCACCCGCTGCACAATGGCCAGGTTCGCCATCAGGTTCTCCTGCTGGAAGCGCGGAAGACGGCGGCGCATGTCATCCGGCGGGAGCTGGTCAAAGGAGGTGAACCGCCCGGTGAGGAACCCGCGGCCCAGCGGGGAAAACGGCAGGAACGCGAGCCCGTTCTCCACGCAGTAGGGCACGACGTCGGCCAGCCTGTCCCGGGTCCACAGCGACAGTTCGGACTGCACCGCGGTGACCGGATGCACCGACTGCGCCCGCTTAATCTCCTCCACGCTGGCCTCCGAAATGCCGATGGCGCGGGCTTTGCCGTCCCGGACCGTCTGCGCCATGGCACCCCAGGAATCTTCCAGCGGCACCTCCGGATCCACCCGGTGCAGGATGTACAGGTCCACGTGGTCCGTACCCAGCCGGCGGAGGCTGGCGTCGATGGACTGGCGGATATGGTCGGGGCTGCCGTTCTTCACCAACCCGGGCATGGTCCCCGCCGCCGGGGCCGCGTTGCTGACCTCCAGGCCAACCTTGGTGGAAAGCACGGCCCGCTCCCGGTAGCCGTCCTTCAGGGCCCGGCCCACCAGTTCCTCGTTCGTGTAGGGACCGTACACATCCGCCGTATCGATCAAGGTGGCGCCGAGTTCAATGGCGCCGCGGATCACCGAAATGGAGGTTTCCTCCTCCCGTTTGGCTTCCATGTCATAGGCGTAGCTCATGCCCATGCAGCCCAGGCCGATCACGCCGACCTCGGGTCCGTTGGTTCCCAGTGTGGTGGTACGCATTAGCGGGTTCCTCCCTGCGGTGCCTGCCTTACGGACCCGGGCGGGGCCGTAACCCTAGGCTAGGAGTGTCGCGGCCCGCGCGGGAGGGGCAGGCGCTTATCCGTTCAGATTCACTTCCAGCAGCCCGTCACGGACGCGGGTGGCAAAGCAGGGCTGCGGCGCCGTGGCCGGCCCGTGCACCACTTCGCCGCTCTGCACGGCGAAGGTGCTGCCGTGCCAGGGGCAGATGATGCACAGCTGGCCCTTCTCCTGGCGCAGTTCCCCCTCATGCAGCGGTCCGCCGAGGTGGCTGCAGGTGTCGGCCAACACGGAAATGGAACCGTCGGCGGCGCCGTCGGTCCGCTTCAGCACCATCAGGTCCACCTCCCCCAGCCTTGCCCGCTGCGGTGTGCCGGAGGCAAAGGAGTCCACCGGGCCCAGGGAATGCCATCCGGGCGATACCTCTTCGGGCAGGTCATCGTTGCGGTTCACCCCGGCACCCTGCCGGTAGGACAGGTGCCCACCGAGGAACCCACCGATCATCGTGCTCGCCAGGCCGGCAAAACCCAGGGCCCGGCCCAGTCCCTGGCTACCGCGGAACCGCGCCAGCCAGGAACCTGAATAGAGTCCGAGGGCCAGGATGTTGGAGAGCTGGTGCACCACCCCGGTGCGCTGCTGCTCAGTATCCAACTCGGCGAAGTCCGCGGCTCCGGCGAGCGCAGTGGGAGCGGCGGACAACACGCCCACTCCTATCAGTGTCCGGGCGGCCCGCTCGTTGCCGGGCAGCACATCCAGCACAGCGGCGGACACCCAGGCGCCCAACGGCACTACGATCATCAGCGGGTGCAGCGGGTGGCCCAGCGGGACGCCGTGCAGCACGTCCTTCACCCCTGTGGGCAGCACGGTCCGCACGGAGCGGGCCACCCAGGAGGCGGCGGGATCCAGCCAGCCGGCGTTTTCCAGTTTGTCGGCAACGGTGACCAGTGGCAGGCGGCGCATGGCTTCTCTTAGCGGGGCGGGAACGGTGCCCACAGACTAGGCAGCCGGGGCCGCGGGCGCCACCGAAAACGGCGGGAACTCTCAGATGGCCTTGCCCGGGTTGAGGATGCCCAGCGGATCCAGTGCGGCGCGGAGGGTGTTCATGACCTCCAGCGAGGTTCCGCCCAGCTCGTCTTCCAGCCAGTCCCGTTTCAACAGCCCGACGCCGTGTTCCCCGGTCAAGGTACCGCCCAGCCGGTGCGCCAGGTAGAACATCTCCCCCAGCGCCGCCTTGGCCGGTCCGGCGGTGACCGATTCTTCGGGGTCCGTCACGATCATCGGGTGCAGGTTGCCGTCCGAGGCGTGCGCGATAGTGAAGATCCGCACCCCCGTGCGCGCGGAGATCTCTTCCAGCCCGCCCACCACCTCGGCCAGCTTGCCGCGGGGCACCCCAATGTCCCCGATGGACACCCGTCCCAGCTTCTCCAGCGACGGAATCGCTTCGCGCCGCGCGGTTATCAGGGCCGCGGCGTGCTCGTCATCCACCGCCTTCTCGCAGCTGCCCAGCGGCGACACAACGCCCATCACCACGTCCTGCTCCAGGAACGCGCCGTACCCGTCGGTCTGCACCAGCAGGAACGCTCCGCCCTTGGCGCGGTAGTCGGTGCCCATGGCCATGTCCACCGCCTCCAGCGTGGGCCCGTCCATCAGTTCCATCACCGAGGGCTGGATGCGGGCGGCGACGACGGCGGATGCAGCCCGCGCGGCGGCCGTGACGTCGGGGAAGAACGCGGCCACGGTGGCAGTGTGCACCGGCATCGGGCGCAACCGCAGGGTTGCTTCCACCACCACCCCGAGCGTTCCCTCCGAGCCGATCATCAGGGCATTCAGGTCATAGCCGCTGACCCCTTTTATGGTTTCACGGCCGGTCCGCAGCTCCCGTCCGTCGGCCAGGATAACGCGCAGGGCCAGCACCGATTCGCGGGTGACGCCGTACTTGGCGCAGCGCATGCCGCCGGCGTTGGTGGCAATGTTCCCGCCGATGCTGCAGATGGCCGTGCTGGCCGGATCCGGGGCGTAGAACAGCCCGTATTCGGCGGCCGCGGCGTTGAGGTCTGCGTTCAGGACTCCCGGTTCCACCACGGCCAACTGCTCTTCCGGGTCAATCCGCAGGATCCGGTTCATGCCGGAGACATCCAGCACCAGTTCACCGGCCCGGGCGGAGGATGCGGCTGCCAAACCGGTGCCGGCACCGCGGGGCACCACGGGAATCCGGTGCCGGGTGGCCAGCTGAAGGGTGGTGACGACGTCGTCGGCGGTCCGGGCGAACACCACGCCGTCCGGCAGCGACTCGGGGACATACCCGGAGCGGTCGGTGCTGACCCGCTTGCGGTCCTCTTCCAGGACGGACACGGAAGGAAATGTGCTGAGGAAACCCGGTCCGCCCAGGGCGTTGCCGGGATCCGGATCGAGGGAGTGCGTACTCACGGGATGACTCCTTTTGCTTCGGGGCGTTTGCGGTCGGGGCGCTCAGGGCACCATCCAGCCCAGGATCGAGGTGGACTGCAGCCAGATCAGCAGGGTGAGGAACGCGAGCAGGCCAAGGCTCCAGCCAATGAGCTTGCGCAGCAGCGTGGATTCGGCGCCGTTCAGGCCCACGGCGGCGGCGGCAATGGCCAGGTTCTGCAGCGAGAGCATCTTGCCCATCACGCCGGCGGAGGAGTTGGCGGCGGCCATCAGCGTGGGTGAGAGTCCGGTTTCATTCGCCGCCGCCACCTGCAGGGCACCGAAGAGGGAGTTGGAGGAGGTGTCGGAGCCCGTCAGTGCCACGCCGATCCACCCGAGCAGCGGGGACAGGATGGCGAAGAAGCCGCCGGCGGAGGCCAGTGCGACCCCCAAGGTGGTGGTCTGCCCGGACAGGTTCATTACAAAGGACAGGGCCAGGACGGCGCAGACGGTCAGGATGGTCCAGCGCAACTGCACCAGGGTCTCGCCGTACACCCGGACCCCGCGCCGTGGCGTAATCCGGTACAGGATCATGGTGATGATGCCGGAGAAAAGCAGCAGGGTTCCGGTGGCGCGGATGTGGTCGAAGCGCAGGGTCTGGGCGGCCACGGGTTTGCCGTTGGAACCGGTGACGTCCAGGCCCGGCCAGGAGAACGTGGTGCTGCCGATGCTGGTCAGCCAGGTTTTGATGCCGGGGACCTGGGCCAGGGAGAACACGGCAATAATGACCAGGTAGGGGGCAACCGCCATCCACACGTCATGCCCGGAAGGCCGGCCGGTCCCCGCGGATGCACCGGTATCACCGCTGCCGCGCGCCCCGCCGTCTTCTTTGGGGACGCGGCCGCCGTCGCCGACGGCGGTGGCTCCCCCGGTGCCCGGGGCCCCCGTCGCTCCCGCGGCCAGAGGGTCGCTGCGGCCGGGTCCGGTGAGAGTATCCGCGCCGGCGGTTTCGGCTACGCGCTCCCCGGCCTCCTCCGCTTCCCGGGTTTCCCCGGTCATTCCGATGATTTCCACCGGTTGCCAGACCCGCAGCATCAGCAGCACGGCCACCACGGTGACCACGGCGGCCACCACATCGGTGAGTTCCACAATGAAGAAGTTGGACGCCACGAACTGGGACAGCCCGAAGGCCGCCCCGGCCACCAGGGCCACCGGCCAGGTCTGCCGCACCCCGCGTTTGCCGTCCACCAGGAAAACCAGGATCAGCGGAACCACCAGCGCTATAAAGGGTGTTTGCCGGCCGGTCATGGAGGACAGTTCCTGCAGCGGGATGCCGGTGACGCCGTTCAGGGCGATGATAGGTGCCGCCATGGCACCGAAGGCCACCGGCGCCGTATTGGCCAGCAGCGCCACGACGGCGGATTTGAGCGGCTTCATGCCGGCAGCCATCAGCATGGCCGAAGCAATGGCCACCGGAGCACCGAATCCGGCCAAGGATTCCAGCAGGGCGCCGAAGCAGAAAGCGATCAGGATGGAGAGGATGCGCAGGTCATCGGAGATCGACCGGATGGTGCGGCCCAGCACCTCGAACCAGGGCGTGGCTACGGTGAGTTTGTAGATCCACAGGGCGTTGATCAGGATCCAGAGGATGGGGAAGACGGCGTAGAACGCGCCAAGCCCGGTGGCGGAGAGGACCTGCCCCACGGGCATCCGCCAGCCGAGGATGGCTAGGAGGATGGAGAGCACCAGGCTGATCAGGGCCGCCTGGTAGGCCTTCATCCGGAACACGCCCAGCATCACGAATAACAGGAGCAGGGGCAGCGCTGCAAGGATTGCGGACAGGGCCAGGGATCCGGCGATGGGTTCGAGCGGCTGTTGGAATGCGGCTACCTGCGTCTTCACAAAAACTCCCTTGTTTTTGTTTCCACACCGTTTGCCCTCCGCCGTTTGGTGTTCCCGGGGGCTGCCCCGGGCGCATGTACGCGGTGAGGATGGGTCCGACACTAGGCCCGGGCTGTGCGCAGGGTCAACGGTTCAGGCGCATCTTAGACACAGCAGCCGCCGCGGTTCCCGTCCGTGAGGAGCGGGAGCCGCGGCGGCGGGCGGTGCGGTGCTGCGTGGAGCCGCCGACCTATTGCCGCGGATCGGGATTCTGCGGCTCTTCGCTCCCCATGTCGGCGGCACCGAAGAGTTTCTCCGCCGGGGAATTCGCGGCGCTGTTCGCGCGGGCCATCAATTCCGGATGATGCAGGTCCAGAGCCGGCCGCTCGGAGCGGATGCGGGGCAGGGAGGTGAAGTTGTGGCGCGGCGGCGGGCAGGATGTGGCCCACTCCAGCGATCCGCCGAAGCCCCACGGATCATCCACTTCCACCTTCTTGCCGTGCCGCCAGGTGATGTACACATTCCAGAAGAACGGAATCATGGACAGCGCCAGAATGCCCGCCCCGATAGTGGAGAGCTGGTTCATTCCGGTGAAATTGTCCTCCACCAAATAGTCTGCATAACGGCGCGGCATTCCGAGCACGCCCAACCAATGCTGGATCAGGAACGTGGTGTGGAAGCCGAGGAAAAGCAGCCAGAAATGCAGCTTCCCGAGCCGCTCGTTAAGCATCTTTCCGGTCCATTTTGGCCACCAGAAATAGAAGCCCGCAAACATTGCGAACACCACAGTTCCAAAGACCACGTAGTGGAAATGCGCCACCACGAAGTAGGTGTCCGACACGTGGAAGTCCAGGGGCGGGGAGGACAGGATGACGCCGGTCAGCCCGCCGAACAGGAAGGTGATCAGGAAGCCGATGCTCCACAGCATGGGCGTCTCAAACGTTACGGATCCCCGCCACATCGTGCCGATCCAGTTGAAGAACTTCACCCCCGTCGGCACCGCAATCAGCATGGTCATAAAGGCGAAGAACGGCAGCAGCACCGACCCGGTCACATACATGTGGTGCGCCCAGACGGTCATGGACAGGGCGCCGATGGCGATGGTGGCAAATACCAGTCCCTTATACCCGAAGATGGCCTTCCGGCTGAAGACCGGCAGTATTTCGGAAATGATCCCGAAGAACGGCAGGGCAATGATGTACACCTCGGGATGGCCGAAGAACCAGAACAGGTGCTGCCAGAGGATGGACCCGCCGCGCTCCGGGTTGAAGATGTCCGCGCCGAACCGGCGGTCCGCACCGAGGGCGAACAGGGCCGCCGCCAGGGGCGGGAAGGCCATCAGCACCAGGATCGAGGTGACCAGGGTGTTCCAGGTGAAAATGGGCATCCGCCACATCGTCATCCCCGGGGCACGCAGGCAGGTGATGGTGGTGACGAAATTGACCGAGCCCAGAATGGTGCCGAAACCGGACAGCGCCAGTCCGAAGACCCAGAGGTCTCCGCCCACACCGGGGCTGAATTCAGTGCTGGACAACGGCGTATAGGCAGTCCAGCCGTAGGAGGCGGGACCTTGGGGCAGGAGGAACCCCGCCATCGCCACGGAGGACCCGAACAGGAAGAACCAGAACGCCAAGGCATTCAGCCGCGGGAACGCGACGTCCGGCGCCCCGATCTGCAGGGGCATGATCACGTTGGCGAACCCGGCGAAGAGCGGGGTGGCGAACATCAGCAGCATGGCGGTGCCGTGCATGGTGAACAGCTGGTTGTACTGTTCCCGCGTTTGCAGGATCTGCATCCCGGGTTCGAAAAGTTCCGCCCGGATGATCAGGGCCATCACACCGGCCAGCGAGAAGAAGACAAAGGACGCTATCAGGTACATGTAGCCGATGGTCTTGTGGTCCGTTGAGGTGATCCAGCTGACGACAATTCGGCCCTTGGATACCGGCACGACCCGGGGGGCAACGAACGTTCCATCCGGTTCCGCGGTGTACTTCATGGTCGACATGGAATGATCCCGATCCGCTGTTGGGGGTAGTGCGCTGCCAGGAACCACCGAGACTGTCCTTGGTATCGTAGGGCGGCAGCGCACCGCCCACCAGACCCCGCCGGGAATCGGCTGCGTCCGCCGCCAACCTCCGCGGCAGTCGAAGCGAACCGACCGGTTCGGGGAAACGGTGCGGCCGGCGGGGACGGCAAGGCAGAATCGGAGGATGGACACGAATCCCCTGCCCACGCAGCCGTACGACGCCGCCCCGCCCCGCACTGCGGTGGTCACCGGTGCCGGCTCCGGCATTGGCCGTGCCGCCGCGAGGGCCTTCCTGGCCGACGGCTTCCAGGTGGTGCTGGCGGGCCGCCGCGAAACGGAGCTGCGCGAAACCGCGGACGGATCTCCCCGGGCCCTCGTGGTACCCACCGACGTTACGGTGCCCGACGACGTCGAACGGCTTTTCGCCGCGGCCGTCGGGGCGTTCGGAAGGGTGGACGTGCTGTTCAACAACGCGGGGACCTTCGGCCCCACCGGGAGCATTGACGAACTCAGCCTTGAGGACTGGAACCGGACGCTGGCGGTCAATGTCACCGGCACCATGCTGTGCACCGCCGTTGCGGTGCGGCACATGAAGGCACAGTCCCCGCAGGGCGGCCGGATCATCAACAACGGGTCCATTTCGGCGCACACGCCCCGCCCGCTGTCGGCCGCCTATACGGCCACCAAGCACGCGGTGACCGGGCTGACCAAGTCCATTGACCTGGACGGACGCCCCTTCGGCATCACCTGCGGGCAGATTGACATCGGCAATGCCGCTACGGAACTGCTCAGCGGAATCGGCGGCGGCCAGGGCGCGCTGCAGGCCAACGGTACCCGGGCGCAGGAGCCGTGCTTCCCGGCGGAGGAAGCCGCAGCGGCCGTGCTGTTCATGGCCTCTGCCCCGGCGTCGGCGAACGTCCGCTCGCTGGTGCTGACCGCCGCCGGGATGCCGTTCGGCGGCCGCGGCTAAGTCCCCGGCCGCCGGCCCCGGCTGGTTCGGCCCCTAGCCCTGCCGGGCCTTCCGGGTCGGCGAGCCGTTCTTGCCGGTCTTAGGCATCCTCGGCCTCCGTTGCTTCGCTGGTAAAGGCCACTGCTGCCCCACCGGCGGGTGCGGTGCCGTTCGGGTCCAGGGCAGCCAGCACGTCCTCGGAATCCGTGTCGTCGGGCATTGGCTCGGGCTGGCGCCACTCCGCCACATGGTCCGGATGGGTGTTTCGGGTCAACCCGGAGGTCTCAGACTTCATTTCGTCATCGAGCCGGCGCCCGTGAGTGCTGTTGCCGCGTTCCGCCATGATGCGTTCCTTCCGGTGAACCAACAGTAAGTGTACTTACGGTTTAGCACCCGGACGGCGGAGCCTCAACCCGTTACGGGGACGGAATCAGCATTCCACCACATTCACGGCCAAGCCGCCGAGCGCGGTTTCCTTGTATTTCGAGCTCATGTCGCGGCCGGTTTCACGCATGGTCACGATGACCTCGTCCAGGGAAACGCGGTGGTCGCCGTCGCCCCACAGGGCCATTTTCGCCGCGTTGACGGCCTTGGCGGCACCAATCGCGTTGCGTTCGATGCAGGGCACCTGCACGAGCCCGCCGATGGGATCGCAGGTGAGGCCCAGGTTGTGTTCCATCGCAATCTCGGCGGCGTTTTCCACCTGCTCCGGGGTGCCGCCCAGGATTTCCGCCAGTCCGGCTGCGGCCATGGACGACGCCGACCCCACCTCACCCTGGCAGCCCACCTCGGCGCCGGAAATGGAGGCCTGCTCCTTGTAGAGCACGCCCACGGCACCGGCTGCCAGCAGGAACCGGACCACAACGTCGTCTTTCTGCTCCTGCGTGGCGTTTTCCATGCCGGGGCCGTAGTGGGTGGCGTAGAACATCACGGCCGGAATGATCCCGGCGGCACCGTTGGTGGGCGCGGTGACCACCCGCCCGCCGGAAGCGTTTTCCTCGTTAACGGCCAGCGCCACCAGGTTCACCCATTCCTGCCAGAACTTCGGATCCCGGTTCGGATCCTCGGCCCGCAGCCGGGTGTGCCAGGCCGGGGCCCTGCGGCGGACCTTCAGCCCGCCGGGCAGCAGCCCCTCGCGCCGGATGGCGGAATTCTTGCATTCCTCCATCACGTCGCGGATGTGCAGCAGGCCGGCGCGGATGTCCGCCTCGGACCGGGCCGCGCGCTCGTTGGCCAGCATCACCTCGCTGATGCTCAACCCGGTGCCGGTGCAGTGCCGCAGCAGTTCGGCCGCGGTGCGGAACGGATAGGGCAGCTCGGATTTGCTGGCCTCCAGTTCCATGGCGTCGGCCCGCTCCTCGCCGTCGCGGACAATAAAGCCGCCGCCTACGGAGAAGAAGGTCGCGTCCCGGAGCACCGCGCCGTCGGCGTCCAGCGCCGCGAACTTCATGCCGTTGGTGTGCCGGGGCAGCACGGTCAACGGGTGCAGCACAATGTCCGCCTCGCCGTATTCCAGCGGGCGGGCGACGGCGCCGGGAACCTGGGCGCACAGCTGAAGCTTCCGGGTGGTCTGGATGTCCGCCAGCCGGTCCTCCACCTGTTCGGGCAGGATCAGTTCCGGAGCGAATCCTTCCAGCCCCAGCAGGACGGCGGTCATGGTGCCGTGGCCGCGGCCGGTCGCCGCGAGGGACCCGTACAGGTCTACGCGGAGGCCGGCCACGGCGGACAGGATGCCGGCGGCAACCAGTTCCTCCGCGAACACGGCAGCGGCACGCATCGGACCCACGGTGTGTGAGCTCGAGGGGCCAATGCCCACGGTGAACAGGTCAAAAACGCCAACAGCCAAGGGGTATTTCCTAACGGTGTGCTGCAGCCGGTGCTGCGGAAAGGTCCGCCAGGCCGGGGTACAGCGGGTGGGACTGCGCCAGGGCCGTAACCCGTTCGCGCAGCGGTGCCAGGTCCTGCTCCGGTCCGGCGACCAGTGCAGAGGCGATGATGTCGGCTACCTCGCGGAACGCGTCCTCGCCGAAACCGCGGGTGGCCAGTGCCGGGGTGCCGATCCGCAGGCCGGAGGTGACCATGGGCGGGCGCGGGTCGAAAGGCACGGCATTGCGGTTCACGGTGATGTCGATCTGGGCCAGCCGGTCTTCGGCCTCCTGCCCGTTGAGCTCGGCGTTGCGCAGGTCTACGAGCACCAGGTGCACGTCGGTTCCGCCCGAGACGACAGAAATCCCCGCGGCGGCGACGTCGTCGGCCAGCAGGCGTTCGGCGAGTATCCGAGCGCCGGCCAGCGTGCGCTCCTGCCGTTCGCGGAACTCAGGGGTGGCGGCGATCTTGAAGGCCGTGGCCTTGCCGGCGATGACGTGTTCCAGCGGGCCGCCCTGCTGGCCGGGGAAGACAGCAGAGTTGATCTTCTTGGCGATGTCGGCGTCGTTGGAGAGGATGATGCCGCCGCGCGGACCGGCGAGGGTCTTGTGCGTGGTGGTAGTGACAACGTGCGCGTGCGGCACCGGGCTCGGGTGCAGGCCCGCGGCCACCAGGCCGGCGAAGTGCGCCATGTCCACCATCAGGTAGGCGCCCACCTCGTCCGCGATGCGGCGGAACTCGGCGAAGTCCAACTGGCGCGCGTAGGCGGACCAGCCGGCCACGATCAGCTTGGGCTGATGCTCCTTGGCCAGTGCTTCCACCTCGGCCATGTCCACGCGGTGGTCCGTCTCCGAGACGTTGTACGGCACCACGTTGTAGAGCCGGCCGGAAAAGTTGATCTTCATGCCGTGGGTCAGGTGCCCGCCGTGCGCCAGGGACAGGCCCAGGATGGTGTCGCCGGGCCGGATCAGGGCGTGCATCACCGAGGCGTTGGCCTGCGCGCCGGAATGCGGCTGCACGTTGGCGAAGTTGGCTCCGAAGAGCTCCTTGGCGCGGTCAATGGCCAGCTGCTCAATGACGTCCACGTATTCGCAGCCGCCGTAGTAGCGGCGTCCCGGGTAACCCTCGGCGTACTTGTTGGTCAGCACCGAGCCCTGCGCCTCCATGACGGCCACCGCGGTGTGGTTCTCGGAGGCAATCATTTCCAGCCCCTGCTGCTGCCGGCGCCGCTCGTTGTCGATCTGCTCGGCTACCTCGGGATCAACGTCCCCTAGGGACGAGTTGAGGAAATCGCTCATAGTTCGCCGCCGTTCTTCTCTGCGTACTCCTCGGCACTGAGCAGTTCACCCTCGGCCGTGGCGTTGACGGTGAACAGCCAGCCGGCGCCGTACGGGTCCTCATTGAGCAGGGCCGGGTTGTCGATGGCTTCCTGGTTGATCTCCACGATCTCGCCCGAAACCGGGGCGTAGAGGTCCGAGACGGACTTGGTGGACTCAACCTCGCCGCAGGTTTCGCCGGCTGTGACCGTATCGCCGACGGCGGGCAGGTCAACGTAGACCACGTCGCCGAGGGCATCAGCGGCGACGGCGGAGATGCCGACGCGGATGGGGCTGGAGGAGTCGACCCACTCGTGTTCGGCGGAGTAGCGGAGTCCTGCGTTTACTTTGCTCATCTTGGGCCTCTCGAAAGGTTGATCGTGTCTGGTTCAAAGTCTAGGTTCCGAGTGCCCGCGGGGCGGCATTCGCCGCCCCTTAGACACCTCGCTCGTTCCTCGCTCGGCGATGCGGGGCTACACGAATGCCGTACCACCAACGTGTCTCGCCTTACCGCTTCTCGCGCTTATAGAACGGAAGCTCCACCACCGTGAAGGATTCAGGCTTGCCGCGGAGGTCGACGTCTAGGAGTGTGCCGGGGGCTGAATGGGCGGCGTCGACGTAGGCCAGGGCGACAGGGTAGCCGAGTGTGGGGCTGGGGGCGCCGGACGTGACTTCACCGATAACGTTGCCGTCCTTCAGGACCGGATAGGAGCTGCGGGCCGACCGGCGGCCGGAACCCTTCAGACCCACCAGGGTGCGGGCCGGACCGGCTTCCTTGCGGGCTTCGAGGGCTGCACGGCCCACGAAGTCACCGTCCTTGGAAAGGGCGACCACGGGGCCGAGGCCAGCCGCGTAGGGATCGGTGTCGAGGGTGAGCTCGTTGCCGTACAGCGGCATACCGGCCTCCAGGCGGAGGGAATCGCGGCAGGCCAGACCTGCCGGAACCAAGCCCGAGTCCGAGCCGGCGGCAAGCAGCGCTTCCCAGAGGGCCGCGGCGTCGTCGTTGGGGACGTAGATCTCAAACCCGTCCTCGCCGGTGTACCCGGTGCGGGCCACCAGCAGGTCCAGGCTGCGCTCCCCCGCGGCAACAGTGACCGTATCGGCAGCGTAGTACTTCATACCTGTGACGGCGTCGCGCTGCCCGGCCGGAACCAGGGCCAGCAGGATGGCCTCGGCGGCCGGTCCCTGCACCGCTACCAGCGAGGTCTCGGCGGACACGTTCTTCACGGTGACGTTGAAGCCTTCGGTGCGGGCCGCCAGCTCGGCGGCCACGGTGTCCGCGTTGCCGGCATTGGGGACCACCAGATAGGCGTCCTCAGCCAGCCGGTAGCTGATCAGGTCGTCAATGATTCCGCCGTCGTTGTTGGTGATCAGCGAGTACTTCGCCCGTCCCGGCTTCACGGCGGAAAGCTTGCCCACCAGGGCGTAGTCCAGGAACGCTCCGGCGTCGGGACCGGTGACCTCCACCTCGCCCATGTGGGAGAGGTCGAACAGGCCGGCGGCGCTGCGCACGGCCTTATGCTCGGCCAGTTCGGAACTGTACTTGAGGGGCATCTGCCAGCCCCCGAAGTCGGTGAAGGAGGCGCCCAGCTGTTTGTGCGCCTCGTAGAGCGCGGTGTATTTCTCAGTCACTGGAGTATCCCCTAGTTCTCGAACTCTTCGATGGGCGGGCAGGAGCAGATCAGGTTCCGGTCCCCGGCGGCACCGTCAATGCGGCCCACCGGCGGGAAGTACTTGTCCGTCCGCAGGCTGCGCAGCGGGAAGGCCGCCTGCTCCCGCGGGTAGGCGCGGTCCCACTCATTGCCGGCCACCACGGTGGCGGTGTGCGGCGCGTTGCGCAGCGGGCTCTGCTCGAGGGTGAAGTCCCCGGCCGCCACCTGGTCGATTTCGGCGCGGATGGCGATCATCGCGTCGATGAACCGGTCCATTTCGCCCAGGTCCTCGGACTCGGTGGGCTCCACCATCAGGGTGCCGGCCACCGGGAAGGACAGGGTGGGGGCGTGGAAGCCGTAGTCCACCAGCCGCTTGGCCACGTCTTCGGCAGTGACGCCGGTCTTCGCAGTCAGTTCGCGCAGGTCCAGGATGCACTCGTGCGCCACCAGTCCGCCCTTGCCGGTGTAGAGCACCGGGAAGTATTCGTTCAGGCGGGCGGCCACATAGTTCGCCGCAAGCAGGGCGTGCTTTGTGGCGCTGGTCAGGCCCTCACCGCCCATGAGGTTCACGTAGGCCCAGGAGATGGGCAGCACGCCGGCGGAGCCGAAGCGCGACGCCGAGACGGGGATGTCCTCGCCGTCGGTCCAAGTGGCGGCGTCGCCGGGCATAAACGGTGCCAGGTGGGCCTTGGCTGCCACGGGTCCGACGCCGGGACCGCCGCCGCCGTGCGGGATGCAGAACGTCTTGTGCAGGTTCAGGTGGGAAACGTCGCCGCCGAATTCGCCCGGCTGGGCCAGCCCGACCAGGGCGTTGAGGTTGGCGCCGTCAATGTAGACCTGGCCGCCGGCCTCGTGCACGGCCTCGCAAACGTCGCGGACGTCGTCGTCGAACACGCCGTGCGTGGAGGGGTAGGTGATCATGATCGCGGCGAGGTTCTCCCGGTGCGCGTCGATCTTGGCGCGCAGGTCCGCGTGGTCGATGGCGCCGTCGTCGGCGGTGGCAACCACCACCACCTTCATCCCGGCCAGGACGGCGGAGGCAGCGTTGGTGCCGTGGGCCGAGGCCGGGATGAGGCAGACGGTGCGCTGCTCATCATTGCGGGAGTGGTGGTAGCCGCGGATGGCCAGCAGCCCGGCCAGTTCGCCCTGCGAGCCGGCGTTGGGCTGGATGGACACCGTGTCGTAGCCGGTGATGACGGCCAGCTTCTGTTCCAGGTCCGCGATCAGTTCCCGCCAGCCCTCGGTCTGGGAATCCGGGGCGAAGGGATGGATGGAGGCGAACTCGGGCCAGGTCATGGCCTGCATTTCGGCCGTGGCGTTGAGCTTCATGGTGCAGGAGCCCAGCGGGATCATGGTCCGGTCCAGGGCCAGGTCACGGTCCGAAAGGCGGCGCAGGTAGCGCAGCATCTGGGTTTCGGAGCGGTAGGAGGCGAACACCGGGTGCGTCATGAACTCCGAGGTGCGCAGCAGGTCCGCGGGCAGCCCGAAGCCGTCCGCCGAATCCACCGGGGAGGCACCGAACGCGGCGGCCACCTCGGCGATGACGGCCGGCGTCGTGGTCTCATCCGCGGAGATGCCCACGGTGTCAGCGTCGATTGAACGCAGGTTGATGCCCTTCGCTTCGGCGGCGGCAATGATCTGCGCGGCACGGCCGGGAACGCGGGCTGTCACGGTGTCGAAGAAGGACTCATGCAGCAGCTCGACGCCGGCGGCCCGCAGGGCGGTGGCCAGGGACCGAGCGGACTCGTGCGCGCGGCGGGCAATCGCCGTCAGGCCTTCGGGTCCGTGGTAGACGGCGTACATGGACGCCACGATGGCCAGCAGCGCCTGCGCGGTGCAGATGTTGGACGTGGCCTTCTCCCGGCGGATGTGCTGTTCGCGGGTCTGCAGGGCCAGCCGGTAGGCGGGGGTGCCGGCGGAATCCTTGGAAACGCCGACCAGACGCCCGGGCAGCGACCGTTCCAGTCCCTTGCGCACGGCCATGTAGGCGGCGTGCGGGCCGCCGAAGAAGAGCGGGACACCGAAGCGCTGCACGGAACCCACGGCAATGTCCGCGCCCTGCTCACCGGGAGGGGTGATCAGGGTCAGGGCCAGCAGATCCGCGGCCACGGTCACCAGGGCACCGCGTTCCTTGGCTTCGGCAATCAGGGCCGCCTGGTTGCGGACCACACCGGAGGCGCCGGGCTGCTGCAGGACGACGCCGGCCAGCTCACCCTCGGGGAGTCCGTTGGCCAGATCGCTAACGATGACGTCGAAGCCGAGCGCCTTGGCGCGGCCCTTCACCACGGCGATGGTCTGCGGGAAGGCTTCGGAGTCCAGCACAATGGCGCCGTTGCTGTGGGCCTTGTTGGAGCGGCGCATCAGCAGCACGGCTTCGGCCACGGCGGTGGCTTCATCCAGCAGGGAGGCGTTGGCGATGGGCAGGCCGGTGAGGTCCTGGACCATGGTCTGGAAGTTCAGCAGCGCTTCAAGGCGGCCCTGGGAGATTTCGGGCTGGTACGGGGTGTAGGCGGTGTACCAGGCGGGGTCCTCCACGACGTTGCGCAGGATCACCGGCGGAGTGTGGGTGCCGTAGTAGCCCTGGCCGATCATCTGGACGGCGGTCTTGTTCTTCCCGGCGATCTTCCGCAGGGCGGCGAGGGTTTCCTCTTCGGATTTTGCCGGATCCAGCACCAGCGGGAAGCCCTGGCGGATGGCGGCGGGAACGGCCATGTCTGCCAGCCCGTCCAGGGTGTCATACCCCACGGCCTTGAGCATGGTTTCCACGGCGTCGGCACGGGCACCAATATGCCGGTCCGCAAACGCGGCGGCAAGGGTAGGGGAGGACGGATCTACAGGCATGAGGGGCTCCAGGAAAGGCAGACGGGGGTACGCCAACTAACGAAGGCTCCTCCCCGCTCTGTATTGGACCTGAGAGATTCCGCGGGTGTACTTCCGCTTGCACCGTCGGTGAGTTCCGGCCGTGCCGGAACTGCTTTCCAGAGTTGCCTCGCCCTGGCGGTACAGGGGCCTGAGAGATTCCCGGGGAGGGTTTGCTCCTACGGCGCCCGGCGCGATGCTCATGTGCATCCGGCAGGACTCTCCCGCCACGGCTGATAAAGGCATGTTCATTTGTAGGTGTCACACGCATGTGACACAGCAAACTCTAACCTGCCGCCTGCACCGCCTCAACCCCTCGACACACCCGGGCGCGGGGGAGCAGCCGGCCTCGAATGTGCCCTGTGACCTGCAACGTCACAATCCCTTGATTTGACGGGGCCAGCAAGCGGCTTTCAAACTGAAATGTCGGCGGCAGCGCCAACAGCAGGGTGCTGTCCCCCCGGGGAGCGGCATAGGCGATTACGGCGGTTAGCTGCCGGCGGGTGCCTATTAGAAGGATTTTGATGTCTGAGCGCATTACCCGCCCCCCGAGCGACAGCGCTGTTTCCGCGCCGCAAAACAACTCCCCCGAGCCGCATCTTGCCCGCTCCCTGTCCAGCCGCCACATCCAGCTGCTGGCCATCGGCGGAGCCATTGGCACCGGCCTGTTCATGGGCTCGGGCAAAACCATTTCCGTGGCCGGCCCGTCCGTGATCTTCGTCTACGCGATCATCGGCTTCATGCTGTTCTTCGTGATGCGGGCCATGGGTGAACTGCTGCTCTCGAACCTCAACTACAAGTCCTTCAGCGATTTCTCCGCGGACCTCCTCGGCCCCTGGGCCGGCTTCTTCACCGGCTGGACCTACTGGTTCTGCTGGGTGGTCACCGGCATTGCCGACGTAGTGGCGATTGCCCATTACGTGACCTTCTGGTGGGGCAGCGCCCCACTGTGGATTCCGGCGCTGGCCTGCATCCTGCTGCTGCTGGCCTTGAACCTGCCCTCGGTGAAGGCCTTCGGTGAAACCGAATTCTGGTTCGCGCTGGTCAAGATTGTGGCCATCCTGACCCTGATTGTGGTGGGCCTGGTGATGATCCTTACCGGCTTCACCCACGGCGACGGCGTGACGGCCGGCTTCGGGAACCTCTGGGAGCACGGCGGGTTCTTCCCCACCGGACCCATGGGCTTTGTTGCCGGCTTCCAGATTGCCGTGTTCGCTTTTGTCGGCATCGAGCTGGTGGGCACCGCCGCCGCCGAAACCAAGGATCCCGAAAAGAACCTGCCGCGCGCCGTGAACTCCATTCCGATCCGCATCCTGCTCTTCTACGTAGGCGCCCTGGCCATCCTCATGGCAGTGGTGCCGTGGGACGAGTTCAGCGCCGACGAGAGCCCGTTCGTGGGCATGTTCACACTCGCCGGGCTCGGCACTGCTGCGGCCGTGGTGAACTTTGTGGTGCTCACTTCCGCGGCTTCGTCGGCGAACTCGGGGATATATTCCACTTCGCGCATGGTTTTCGGTTTGGCGCACGACGGCGACGCCCCCCGGCCGTTCGGCCGGCTGTCCCGGCGCAAGGTCCCCCAGAACGCACTGTTCTTCTCCTGCACCTTCCTGCTGGCCGGCGTTGTCCTGCTGTACGCAGGCGAGTCGGTGAGCGCGGCCTTCACCCTGGTGACCACCATTTCGGCGCTGTGCTTTATGTTCGTCTGGTCCATCATCCTGGCCAGTTACCTGGTCTACCGGAAGCGCCGCCCGCAGCTGCACGCGGCGTCGAAGTTTCCGATGCCCGGCGGCGTCGTCATGGTTTACGTGGTGTTCGCGTTCTTCGCGTTCCTCCTGTGGGCCCTTACCACCCAGCCGGACACGCTGCAGGCCCTGCTGGTGACCCCCATCTGGTTTGTCCTCCTGGGCATTGTGTACGCGTTCCTGCGCCGCACTCCCGTGCACCAGGCACGGGTGGCAGCGCACCGCGACGCCGTCGCCCGCGAGCGCGCCGGACTGGCCGACGCCGGACTGGCCGACGCCGGAACACCGGTCCGCGGCTAATAAACCACTGTCCCCCGGGAGCTGACCGCTGCGCCGCCTCCCGGGGCGCCCGCCTTGGCGCTTGCGTCAATTTCCAGCCCGAAGGTATTCAGCGGCACTTCCAGCGCGGAAACCAGGTGCGGGACTACTTCGTGCTGGATCCGGCCGATTACGCCCTGCACATCGGCATCCGAGTTCACCGTGACCTTCATGGCCAGGTCCGGTTCGTCGGCTGTGCCGCGCAGCCGGACGGTTGAGCCCACCACGCCGGGGAGCTCCGCGGTTTCACGGTTGGCTGCGGCCGCCAGGATCTGCGGGTCGCACACCGTGATGCCGTGCGTGGGGTCTTCCTGCAGGCGGAACGTTCCCGCCGCCCGGTTCCGCGGAATCTGGGCGAGCAGCCACCACAGGCCCAGCAGCCCCAGCACCACTCCGGCGAGCAGGACACCCCACGGCGCGTACTCCCCGCTGAGGAAACCTTCCCCGTCCGCCAGCAGTGGTTCCGACGGGTCCGCAGCGGCCGTGCCTTTGAGCGCTCCTCCTGCGATCAGTGCAGCCAGGACCCCGGCGGCGAGGAGGATGATCCCCAGGACAATCAGCCAGGTCCGGTTCGCTGGTCCGGCATGTGCTCTCATAGGACTGCCCTTCCTACTCCCTGGTCCGGATGCTGGCGGTAACCTCCGGCACGGGGTCCAGGCCGGTGGCCGCCAGGCGGGAGCGCACCCCGTCCACCACCCAGTGCTCCAGGTCGGAGGTGCCGTGCAGCGCCGTCGTGACGTCCAGGTGGACCCGGCGCGCGGAGGCGGTGGCGGAAGCTGATGCCACCCCGTCAATGTGGTCGCATGTGGAGGCCGCAAGCCGGGCAACTGCCCGGCGGCTCATCACCACGGTTTCGCCGCCCCGGACCGACGGTACTCCGCCGGTGTCCGCCGCTCCCGGCATCCCCGGCATGTTCACCGGCTTGGCCCGCAGCGGCAGGGAGCGGTACTCGCCCGGAATGATGCCGCACAGCAGCAGGATCAGGCCAAGCACGCCCAGGATGACGGCGGCGGTCCATCCCTGGGTGCTGTCCCAGCTGGTCTCCCGGAGCCAGCGCAGGGGTTCAGTGACGAACACCGGCCAGCTTCCGTTGACGAGCCGGAGCACCGCGGCCCACACCAGGGCCACTCCGAGGGCCAGCAGCAGGACAGCGGTGATCGTTGCCGGTACGGACCGGCTGGGCCGGCGGCGCATGGACACCGGCGGATGGATTCTGGCACTCATTGCAGCTTCCTCCGGCGGGGTTCGGATTGCGGCGGACGGAGCCAGGCCACCGTGATGTCCACCTGCCGCACCTGCACCCCGGTCAGGGCCGTGACCCGTTCGGTGATCCGCCGCCGCAACTGTTCCGTGGCTTGGCGCAGCGGCACCGGATAAGGCAGTCCCACCGTCACTTTAAGGCTGGCGATATTGCCGGCCAGCTGGACGCTGGCATCCGGCCGGGCGGAAAGGTCCGCCCGTACGCCTATGCCCAGGAAGCCTCCGCTGCTGCCGCCGGCGAAGGTTTCGTCCCGGGCCACCTGGCTGGCGGTTTTTTCGAGCACCCGCCGGGCCAGGACGGTTTCCCCGCGGTCATTGATGTCCCGGGCCGGCCGCAGCGGCACCTGCGCCGAGGGCATACTCATCGGCTCGACGCTCTACCGAGCATTCCCTGGACGTCCACCTTCCCGTCCGCCACCAGCCCCACCATCAGTCCAATCAAGCCGAACAGGAGCGTGATGAGGAACGGCACCCAACCACCGAAGGCCAGCACGATTCCCAGCACCAGCCCGACTACCAGACACCACCGCGTTGCAGACATGGAGTCCTCCTTTTGGTTGTTGTTTACTCAAGGCTCTTGGACGGCTTGGCATCCTGGCTGTCGTCGTCCTCGTCCTGGTTGTCCCCGGGCAGGTGCACGTCGGTGACGTTGACGTTCACTTCGAGGACCTCCAGCCCGGTGGCGTTTTCCACGGACCGGATGACGTTGCGCCGAATGCCCTGGCTGACCTCCACTACGGAGTAGCCGTACTCCACCACAATGCTGACGTCCACCGCCGCCTGCCGCTCACCCTTTTCCACCGAGACGCCGTTGCTGACATTTGTCTGCGAACCCGGTATCCGTTCCGTCATGGAACTGAAGGCCCGGCGCGCCGCATTGCCCATGGCATACACCCCGGGCACCTCTCGGGTGGCCATGCCGGCGAGCTTCTGCACCACGGTTTCCTCAATGGTGGTGTCGCCCCGGGGTGTCTGCAGCGGCCCCGACCTGCGCTGGGCGTCTGGGGGCGCCGGCGCTTCCGGGGTGCTCAGTGTGCCCTGCCCCTGTGCTCCCTGCCCCGGTGCTCCCTGCATCCCTTGTGCGCTTTCGATGCTCTGCGCGCCCCGCGGACTCGGCGCTGACGGCGTGGGGGTCTTTGACGGATCTGCCATGGAAATCATCTCCTGCGTATCAACGCGGACTCACCGCGCACGTCCCTTACAGAATTAATGACGTGCGCGGGCCGGATTCGTCACGGCGAAAGCCAAAGTTTGGCTATCTTTCCCGCCGCCCGGGACGGTGTTGTTCCGCCCGGGTCCGCCCTCTGGGAAAATCGGGGCATGGTCCGGTCGCTGCCGGACGGAACAGGGACACCATGGCAGGATCCGAGCTGCCGCAGGCGGCACATAACCATTCTCCCCGCGGCCGTGCCGGGACCGCACTTTCCCTCCCGGACGAGGCTGCGTTGGTGGCGCAGGCCCGGAGCGGCGACCTCCCAGCCTTCGAATATCTGGTGGCCCTCTATCAGGGGCGGCTGTTCCGGCTCGCCTACCGGATGCTGCGGGACCGCGGCGACGCCGAGGACGTAGTCCAGGACACCCTCACGGCCGGCTGGCGGATGCTGCCCACACTGGACCGGGGCGAGGCGTTCGGCGGCTGGGTTTACCGCACCGCCACCAACCGCTGCCTGGACGTACTCCGCCACCGCACTGCGCATCCGCAGGACCTGCCCGGAACCGAGCACCTGGCAGCGGCACTGGATGCGGGGGCAACCCGGCGCGGAGCCGATCCGCACCACAGTGCCGAGGTTTCCGCAGAACTTGAAACCCTGCGGCGCGCACTGTCCCTGCTGCCGGCGGACCAGCGGGCCTGCTGGCTGCTGCGCGAGGTCCACGGCCAGAGTTATGCGGAGATCGGTGCCGCCCTGCGGATCAGCCCGCCGGCGGTGCGCGGGCGGCTGGCCCGGGCACGGGAACACCTCACGGCCGCGATGACCCAGTGGCGGTGACGGCACCCTTGAACTTCCATTTACCAGACAATAATATCCACGATACGGAAGAAGTAACCGGGATCACCCGCCTGTTTTCCCGCTGGTTTCCGCCACTCCCCCTCCGCCGGGGCACCGTTCACAGGAGAACCATCATGGCCGTTGAAGTAACCGACTCCTCCCCCGCGGAGGGAGCGGAGCACATCCTGACTCCCGAAGCACTGAAATTCATTGAAGAACTCCACCGCCGCTTCCGCAGCACCCGCGACGAGCGCCTGGCCGCCCGCGCTGTCCGCCGCCGGGAGGTCTCGGCCAGCGGAACGCTGGATTTCCTTTCCGAAACCGCTGATATCCGCAGCGGTGACTGGAAGGTCGCCGAGGCGCCGGCCGCGCTGCAGGACCGCCGGGTGGAAATGACGGGTCCGGCGTCCCCCGCCAAGATGGCTATCAACGCCCTGAATTCGGGGGCCAAGGTATGGCTTGCCGACCTTGAGGACGCCTGCACGCCCACGTGGCACAACCTGGTGGATTCCCAAGTGAACCTTTACCGTGCAGCCCGCGGCGACCTTTCCTACACTTCACCGGACGGCAAGGAATACTCACTGCGCACGGACGTTCCGCTCGCCGTCGTCGTGATGCGCCCGCGCGGCTGGCACCTG
The DNA here is from genome assembly GCF_030142075.1 of Arthrobacter sp. zg-Y20. Classification (NCBI taxonomy): domain Bacteria; kingdom Bacillati; phylum Actinomycetota; class Actinomycetes; order Micrococcales; family Micrococcaceae; genus Arthrobacter; species Arthrobacter sp. zg-Y20. The sequence goes on from NZ_CP126241.1 coordinate 3,366,232, forward strand.
CCGGAAAAACACCTGCAGATCGACGGCGAACCTGCCGTGGGTGCGCTGGTGGACTTCGGCCTGCACTTCTTCGCCAACGCGAAACAGCTGCTGGAAAACGGCCAGGGACCGTACTATTACCTGCCCAAGATGGAGAGCCACCTCGAAGCCCGCCTCTGGAACGATGTCTTCGGCTTTGCCGAGGAGTACGTGGGCGCGCCGCAGGGGTCGGTCCGCGCCACCGTGCTGATCGAGACCATTCCGGCGGCCTTTGAAATGGAGGAAATCCTCTACGAACTGCGGGAGCACGCCTCGGGCCTGAACGCCGGGCGGTGGGACTACCTGTTCAGCATGATCAAGGTCTTCCGCGACGCCGGGAAGTCCTTCCTCCTGCCGGACCGCGCGGACGTGACCATGACGGCACCGTTTATGCGGGCATACACCGAGCTGCTGGTGAAGACCTGCCACCGCCGGGGTGCCTTCGCCATGGGCGGCATGGCTGCCTTCATCCCCAACCGGCGGGAACCCGAAACCACGGCAGCTGCGCTGGAAAAGGTGAAGGCGGACAAGACCCGGGAGGCCGGTGACGGTTTTGACGGTTCCTGGGTGGCCCACCCGGATCTGGTGGCCACCTGCACGGAGGTCTTCGACGGCGTGCTGGGCGACAAGCCGAACCAAGTGGACCGGCTGCGCGAAGACGTGTCCGTTACCGCCTCGGACCTGCTCGATGTCAGCACCGCCGGCGGGTCGATCACCGAGGCCGGGCTGCGCTCCAACCTGTACGTGGCCGTCAACTATGTGGCCATCTGGCTTTCTGGCAACGGCGCCGTGGCCATCCGCAATTTGATGGAGGACGCCGCCACCGCCGAGATTTCCCGTTCCCAGGTCTGGCAGCAGGTCCGGAACCACGTAGTCCTGGAGGACACCGGAGAGACCGTGACCGAGGACCTGGTCAGCCGGCTCTTGGCGGAGGAGACCGAGCGGCTCCGCGGCGAGGTGTCAGAGGAGATGTACACCGGGTATTTCGAGCCGGCCAGCAAACTGATCGGCTCGATCAGCCTGTCAGCGGATTACCCCGATTTCCTTACCCTTCCCGCCTACGAGTTGATTGACTAGGCGCGGGCCCGCAGGTACCCGCCGGACCACCGAGTGATGGCATTGTAGGCCTGCGCCCGGACCACCGGGGCAGAGAGGAACACGTCATGCATGGCGTTGGCTATCCGCACCACGCTGACCGAGGGGCCCAGCGATAGCGCCCGGTGGGCCACCACATTCACATCCAGGGCAACGTCGGATCGTTCGGCATCTTCAGACCAGCGCGGGTGCAGGTAGCTCTTGTCCGAGAGGAGCACCAGCACGGGCACGTTCAGCCGCAGCCCGGTGGCTACGGTGGCCTGAGCGGAAAACACCGCATTGAGGAACGCCACGGTCACCGGAAAGCCACGGACCGGCCGCCATTGTGTGTTGTAGTTCCATTCGCCGCTAAAAGCCGCGGACACCGTCCGGCTGTAGATGCCCGGATCCACCGGAGGCAGCGGCATCCGCGGCCGGCGCTGTGCCTGCATGCTGACCAGCGGGGAGATCATGCGGCGGGCCAGTTCCGTTGCCTGGAACTCCAGCCAGGGACTGTTCAGGATCAGTGCCGCGGCCCGTCCCGGGTGACGGTAGGCCCACGTGGACAAGGTGAGGCCACCGGTGGAATGGCCCAGCAGGAGCAGGGGCCGGGCGTCCGCTGCACCCTGGCCCATGGCGTCCAGCGCCGCTTCCAGGTCCGCGTCGTAATCGCTGAGGCTTTGCACATACCCCGGTTCCTGCCCGGGGCGCAGGCTGCGGCCGTAGTTGTGCAGGTCCAGGGCGAAGAACCGGGCCCCCTGCGCAGCCCAATAGCGCGCGAGCTCGGTCTGGAAAAAGTAATCGGACCAGCCGTGCACGTACAGGACATCCAAGCCTTCGCTGCCGGCATCCACGCCGGAAAGCATCAGTTCCGGAACCTGCCGGACACCGGCGGGGAGTACCTCGTTTCCCGGGGCCGGCGTGTAGCGGACCAGGGTCGCAACGTTGCCGCCGGGAAGGTCCAGGGTGAGCTGCTCGAAGCCCTCTCCGAGGATGTCCGGCTCCCAGCCGCGCAGCGGCGGCCTAGCCACGGGATACCGGGGCTGCCGGGTCCTCGAACAGGATCACCTGGCGGATGGCTTTTCCGTCCGCCAAGGTGTCCATGGCGGCATTGATGTCATCCAGGGTGATGGTCGAGGAAACCAGTTCCTCCACCGGCAGCTTCCCCTCCCGCCACAGCTGGGCGTAAACGGGGATGTCCCGGGCCGGAACCGCGGAACCGAGGTAGCTGCCGATGATGGTGCGTGCCTCCGCAGTGAGGGTCAACGGCAGAATTTCGGCAGTTTGATCCGGAGCAGGCAGCCCCACCGTCACGGTGGTGCCGCCGGCTGCGGTGATCCGAACGGCAGTTTCAAACGCACGGGGGTGCCCGGCGGCCTCGATGACCAGGGCAGGGCGGATCCCGGCGTCGAGCGCCTCCTGCGGAGTGTAGACGGCGTCCGCCCCCAGTTCCCTTGCCCGGGCCAGTTTCTCCGGCAGGGAGTCGATGCCGATCACACTGCGGACCCCCAGGGAAAGTGCGGTCAGCAGGGCTGCCATGCCGACGCCGCCGAGTCCCACCACCGCGACGTCGTCGTCCTTGCCCGGGCGGGCAGGGTTCAGCACCGCGCCACCGCCGGTAAGCACGGCGCAGCCCAGCAGGGCTGCCACCTGCGGGGGGATGTCATCCTCCACGGGAACCACGGATTTACGGTTGACCACCGCGTGGCTGGCGAAGCCGGAGACCCCCAAGTGGTGGCGCACCTCCTCCCCGTCTTCGCCGTGCAGGCGCATGCCGCCGTCGAGCAGGGTGCCGGCGTTGTTGGCCGCCGAACCCGCAAGGCACGGCATTTTGCCGTCTGTGCGGCAACCGGCACATTCGCCGCAGCGCGGCAGGAAAGCCATCACCACGCGTTGGCCCACGGCCAGGTCTTCCACCCCCTCCCCCAGCTCCTCCACCCTGCCGGCGGCCTCATGACCTAACAGCATGGGCAGCGGCCGGACCCGGCTGCCGTTCACCACGGACAGGTCCGAGTGGCACAGGCTGGCAGCTTCTATGCGCACGAGGATCTCTCCCGGGCCCGGAGCGTCGAGCATCAGGTCACGGACGGCCACCGGCCGGGACCGGGCGTAGGGGCGCGGGGCGCCAATGGTTTCCAGGACTGCGCCGCGGATGGACCTGCTGCCGTTGATAGCCATGAACTCTCCCTTGAAATCCCTGCCCTGCGGCCGCCGTGTTTCCGCCCGGCCGGTGCTGCGGCGCCCGTTCCTCCCGCCATTTGATCATGTCCAGGCGGATCCCACACGGCTTGGGTGGCTGCCGGGGGCAGATTCGTTTGGCAAGATTAGGGCCATGAGCCAGAGTTCCCGAACCGTACCGGCGCTGCCGGACAAAGACATCCGTGCCCTGAAGCGGGCCCTCGCCGCCGGCGACGTAACGGTCTTCGTGGACGGCACGGCACTGCGCCTGCCGGACACCGCCCGCGACGCCGTACTGGACCTGCTCTCGCGCCTTGCGGACGGGTCCCCCGTTACCCTGTCCACCGCGGCCCCCGCTCCGGCGGACGCCGGCCAGGACGCACCCCTGCCGGCCGGACCCATGCCTCTGCTGACTACCTCGCAGGCCGCCGCTGCTGCCGGCATATCGCACACCTATCTGCGGAACCTGACCGACGCCGGCATCATCCCGGTGGAGTACCGCGGTTCGCACCGCCGGATCCGGATGGAGGACGTGCAGTCCTGGCTGGAGTCCCAGCAGGCCGCGAAGGCCGCTAAGGAAGCCCGCCCGCAGGGCAACGCCGGCTGACCCGGACAAGCGCCGGGAAACCGGTCCTGCAGCGGTCTGCCGGCACGCCGGATGGGCATCTATGCTGGGGCTGTGTCGGCGGACACCTCGCCGGCTGACCCTACTGACGGAGCAATACTGTGATCATCGGTATCCCCAAGGAAATCAAGAACAATGAATTCCGCGTAGCAATTACTGCCTCCGGCGTGCATGAACTGCGCACCCACGGCCATGAGGTGCTGGTACAGAGCGGTGCCGGCACCGGTTCCAATATCACTGATGCGGAATACACCGCGGCCGGGGCGCAGATCCTGGACTCAGCCGACGACGTCTGGTCCCAGTCCGCCATGGTCCTGAAGGTCAAGGAACCCATCGCCTCCGAGTACCGGCATTTCCGGCCGGGCCTGATCCTCTTCACCTACCTCCACCTGGCCGCCGAGCCAAAGCTGACCGCGGCACTCTTGGAAAGCGGTGTAACCGCCATTGCCTATGAAACCGTGCAGCGCGGACGCACCCTGCCCTTGCTTGCCCCCATGTCCGAAGTTGCCGGCCGGCTTTCGGTACAGGTGGGCGCCCAGTCCATGATGGCTCCGGCCGGCGGTCCGGGCCTGTTGCTCGGCGGGGTGCCGGGCGTGCGGCCCGCCAAAGTGGTGGTGCTCGGTGCCGGCGTGGCCGGCACCAACGCCGCTGCAGCCGCCGTCGGAGGCCATGCCGATGTCACGGTGCTGGACATCAACATTGACCGGCTCCGGGAGCTGGATGCGCTGTACGCCGGCCGGATCAAGACCGTAGCCTCCAACGCATTCGAGATTGAACGCGCGGTGGTGGACGCGGATCTGGTGATCGGCTCGGTCCTGGTTCCCGGGGCCAAGGCGCCCAAGCTCGTCACCAACGCCATGGTGGCGCGGATGAAACCGGGCAGCGTCCTCGTGGACATCGCCGTGGACCAGGGCGGCTGCTTCGAAGACAGCCACCCCACCACCCATGAGGATCCCACGTTCCGGGTGCACGGCTCGCTGTTCTACTGCGTTGCCAACATGCCGGGCGCGGTGCCCAACACCTCCACTTACGCGCTGACCAATGTGACCCTGCCGTATGCGGTGGCGCTGGCCAACCTCGGTGTTGCCGCTGCCTTCCAGAAATATCCGGACCTCGCGCACGGCCTGAACATCGCCGGCGGCAAGGTGACGCATTCCTCCGTCTCGGCAGCGCACGGCCTGGAACTTGCCGCCGACTGGCCGGAACTGGTCGCGTCCTAACCCGGCTCGGTACCCGGGTCCGCAGCCGTTCGCGCGGACCCGGGTACCGGCCATATTGGCGGGCTGTGCCCCGCTAGCGGACGGGGGCCGGGTGCTTCTCGACCGGACCGTGCAGCACCGGCTTGCCCAGCCTGGAAATAACGACGGCGCCCAGGGCCATGGGGAGCACAAACAGGAAGTAGAGGTCCCCGGCGCTCCAGCCGCCGTCGATCAGGGCGCCGGCAAGGATGGGCGAAATGATGGCCCCAAGCCGGCCCATGCCGATCACCAGGCCCAGCGCCGTGCCCCGGACCTCGCTGGTGTAGTAGGTGGGGCTAATGGCAAGCATCCCGGCAATCGGCGCGTTGGAGCCGAAGCCCACCAGCGCGGCGGCGAAGAGGGCCCAGCCCACTGATCCGGTGGTTGAATTCGCGAAGACCACAAAGGTTGCCGCTCCGGCCACAAAGAACACCGCCAGGACCTTGCGCATCGGGAAACGCGCACCGAACAGGCCCAGCGTTATGCCGCCGGCAATGGCGCCGACGCTGAAGAGGACACCGGCGTTGATCCCGTCCCGGGCAGTGAACCCGCTGGCCGTGATCAGCTTGGGTGTCCAGGAGTTCGCGAAGTAGAAACTGGCCATCAGGATGAAATAGGCCAGGGACAGCAGGATGGTGCGCCGTGTGTTGTAACCGGTGAGGACGTCGGCAAACCGAGAGGTCTTCCGCCGCACCGGTACGGCGTCCGGAAGGGCATCCACTGGCGGCTGCCCTATTGAGCGCAGGCTGCGGTTGAGCTGCGCCAGTGCGTCCGCCGGGCGCCTGGCCAGCAGGAAATCCACCGATTCCGGGAACACCTTCATCACCAGGGGAATCATCAGGAAGGTTGCAACCGCTCCGAGCAGGAACGCGGACCGCCAACCATACTGGCTGATCAGCACGCCGCTGGCCAGCCCGCCCAGCACCCCGCCAATGGGCTGGCCGATGGTGACAATGGACAGGGCGGTGGAGCGCCGCTTTGCGTTGGAGAACTCCGAGGCAAAAACGCCGATGGTCGCCTGCAGTGTGCCAATGGCCAAGCCGGTGAGCAGGCGAAGAACCAGCAGCACCGCATAGTTCGGGGCAAAGAAGGACGCCAACATCCCCAGTCCGACAATGCACACACCGACCAGCATGGTGCGCTGCCGGCCGAAGATGTCGGCAACCGTGGAGACGAAGATGGAGCCCACCGCCATCCCCACCAGTGCTGCGCTGAGCAGGTAGCCCAGCTGCGCGCCGTTCAGCCCCCATTCTTCTTCCACATGGCTTGCACTGAAGGCCATCACCAGGACGTCGAAACCGTCGATCATGTACAAGGCTGTACAGATGGCAATGATGGCCACCTGCCGCCGACTCATCGGGGCTTCTTCGATCCGGTCCTTGATGTGCATCGTACAAAGCTATCTGAGGTGCTCATCACACCGGTATTCGGGTCCCCGGGTGACTGTACGGTGACGGGCGGTTCCGGCTCCGCCAAGCCGTCCGCCGCCATAATCCCGCTTGTCAGCGCCGGATAGTCCACCGTAAGCTGTCCTCTGGTCAAGACGTGGCCGAGGCCTGTTTCTGCACAGCCGCACCCTCTTTTAGACCCCAAGGAACAAGTGCCGTTTCGACACGTCAACCCCGACCAGTCCGGGAACTCCGAGCAGTCCGATTCCAGTCCCGGCCCTGATTCCGTTTCCGCATCCCACACCGCTCCGGCCACCCCGGGCTATTTCCCCCGGCTTCTGTCCGCTGCTGCCCATGTCACCCATGTGGCGTCCGACGGCGCCTTGGAACGCTTTGGCCTGAACCGGAACTCTTTCACCCTGCTCACCCTCCTGGCAGCAGCTGCAACGGGTGACGCCGTAAAGGACACCGCGCTCGCTGCAGGTACCAGGCAGCCGCTGCCGGCCGTCCGGCGGGAGTTGTCTTCCCTTGTTTCGTCCGGATATGCGGAACAGCGGGGCTGTGTGCAGGAGGACCCGGAGACGGCTGGCGGGACCGACCCGGCCGTCTTGTCCTGGGCCGTCACCGAAGCCGGCCGCGAGGCCATCAAGTGCGCACAGCTGGCCGAGGCGGAGGTAACCCTGGACGCAGAGGACAGCCAGGAATTGCGCCGGGCGCTGCGGTCCCTGATCGCCTCCCTCGGTTTGGAGCATCCGGACAACTAGTCCCCGGCCAGTCCCGGGCTAGGCCCGGACAAGGGCAGCCACCAGATCCGTCCAGCCCTGCTCAAGCCGCGTCTGGTCCATTCCCGCCTCCCCGCGCAGATGAAGCAGCAGCCCGGCGTCCAGGAACGCCGCCAGCTGGTAGGCGGCAAGTTCGGGGTCCCGCACCCGACCCGCTTCCCGCAGCAACCCGGCCAGATGCGCCACGGCGAGGGCACGGGACGGGTTCCGGTAGCGGGTGCGGGGGTCGACGTCGGCTGCCCGGGCCAATTCGCTGTTCACCATGAGGAGCGACAGGCGTGCCGAGCCGAAGGCCTGTAACCGGGCGAGTGCCGGCGCGCCGGGCCCCAGCGGCGGCGGACCGGACATCCAGTCTGCGCGGAAACCGGCCTCCACGTGCTCCAGGAGCGCCTGCATCAGTCCTGACCGGCTGCCGAACCGGCGGAAGACCGTCCCTTTGCCCAATCCGGCCCGCCGGGCCAGGGCTTCCATGGTCAGCGCATCGGCGCCGCCTGCCGCCACGAGTTCCCGGGCCTCCTCCAGCAGGCGGAGCCGGTTGCGCTCCGCATCCCCGCGGATGCCGGACGGTACGGGCTGGCTTGCCTCCATCGCGCAAGTGTAACCCGGAGGGAATATATCCGGACCGCGGTCCGTTTAAGCGATCGAAGACAGAACCGCGTCCGTGCCCGGGGGAAATCGGCACGGCCTAGACAGGAGTTCCCTATTTTGAGCACCACCATCCTGACCCTCGTCGGAAGCCTCCGCGCCGGATCCATCAACCGCCAGCTCGCCGAAGTGGCCGCAAGCGGTGCCCCTGAGGGCGTTGACGTGAAGGTATTTGACCGGCTGGGCGAGATCCCCTTCTACAACGAAGACATCGACGCCGAGGGCCTGGTTCCCGAACCCGCGCTGGCCCTGCGTGAAGCGGCTGCTGCCTCCGACGGCCTGTTGCTGATCAGCCCGGAATACAACGGCACCATGCCCGCAGTACTGAAAAACGCCATCGACTGGCTGTCCCGCCCCTTCGGCGCCAGCGCCGTGTCCGGAATGCCGACCGCCGTCATCGGTGCGGCCTTCGGCCAGTACGGCGGCGTATGGGCCCAGGATGATGCCCGGAAGTCCGTGGGCATTGCCGGCGCACGCGTCGTGGAGGAAGTGCGCCTGGCGATTGGCGGCTCGGTCACCCGCTATGCGGAAATCCACCCCAAGGACGACCCCGAGACGGTGGCCCAGCTCAATGAAGCCGTCCGCGTCCTCGCCGAGGCTTCCATTTCCGTAGCCTAGGCGTCAAAACCGGCACCATTTCGCAGGACAAACACAAAAGGGACGGACCCACATGGTCCGTCCCTTTTGTGTTTCTGCCGCACAGGTCCAGCGGACCCCGGCGCCTCAATACCAGGCCTGATCCGCCCACGCAGCATCCCGCAGATATTCGCGGGCCGGCCCAACATTCCACGCTTCACCGAAGGGTTCCAGCAGTCCGCTGTCCTTCATATCGGCCAGCAGATCTTCCGAGCAGCCCAGGACCAGACCCAGGTCTTGGGCGTCTGCCACCACTACCTCTTCTTGTTCGGCCACAGGCTGGGCCCCCTTCCCAATTGTGCGCACGTTTCAGCGCTTATCCAGCAGTACTGATTCCCGTTCCGGGCTCCAGGTGCGTGCGTACAGCCCCATGGCGGCTTCTTCCCGCAGGCTGAGACCAAGGCGGTTGAGGAGCATATGGGCTTGATATACCGTCAAGTGCTGGGCGCTACGGCTCAGCCGGGCCTTGTCCGCCCGGTAGAGGTAAGTGTCGATGCCGCGGAACCACCGGCGGCGCCAGTTTTCAACGGCCGATTCTGCTGCAGTGGCTGCCATTAGCCGGTGCGTCGGCATTACCTTGGCGCCTACCTGAACCGTCATTGCCTGCCGCACGCCTGCCGCCCGGGGGCCAAACCCGGCGGTGCAGCTGCGCAGGTGGCTGTCCCAGTAGTAGTCCCAGGACAAACGGCGCCGGTCCGGCCAGGCCGAGGCGCGCGGTCCCTTCATCATGCTCCGGGCCGCGTCGAAGAGCAGCAGCGACCCGAGCGCCCACCGGTTTTGGACCTTGGGGAAACGCGCGGTTGCCCAGCTGGCCAGATCCGAGGAAAGTTCAAATACTTCTTCGGCGAGGGACAGCCCCTCCACCCCGCCGTACTTTGCGAGGTCCGCTTCGATCCGCGGGTCCTGAGGCTCTCCGCCGCCCGGGCTCAGCCGGTCGGTGGCGGGTTCAGTGAGCTGCTGGCTGGTCTCCAGATGGCCGATCACTCCGCTGGATTGTTCCTGCAGGGCCGGCAAAAGCGACTGCAGCCGGTCCAAGGTCTCGGTGGTTGCCAGCACCCGCATCTTTACGTGCGCAAAGGCCGGATCCGAGCACCGGGTGAAATACCAGCGCTGGGCTCCCAGGACCTGCGCCTGCGCCGCCAGCGGGGTAACCAATTCTCCAATGATGCCGTCCGCTACATCGAAGCCCCCGGTATGGATGGAAAGTGACCACCAATGAGTGCCGGTTTGCGTCCGTGAGGCTGGTCGAACTGCAGCTAGCTGGCTCATGTGGATCTTTCCCCTCGGGGTTGGTTACCGCCGCTGGGGCGGGCCTGCATTGTTGTTATTTCCTGTGTTCGGCCCCTCGGGGGCCGATGGTTAGAACCAATCCCAGCTCTTCATGATTGCTGTCCCCCTTGAATCTCTTGGCTGTTGCTCAGCCGGCACCTTGATTTGACTCCGAAAGCTTCCCCCGCCGCTGACGCGTCTGTAAATAGGCTCCGCTGCCCTGTTCCGGACATGGCCGCTTCCGGCACCGGAACCCGGCATACCCGTGCCAAAATCGGACGCCTGAACGGGTATGCCCCACCTCTGCTTCCTGTACCGGCAGCGCCGCCGTCGTTGGCATTAACCGGACATGTCCGACTTTCCACAGTGTGTTGGCGACATAAAGCACTTTCGTAACGAGCGGACCGGAAACATGCTGTGCTGGGTAGGGTAGCCGTGGGGGCTTCAGCTTGCTGCTTTGAAAGGATTCGCCGTGCTGTCTCAGGTTTCGCTGGACGTCTACCGATTTGCCGTCAGCCGTCCCGGGTGGACGGCTGAAGATGCATCGGAGGCACTGGGATACACCAGCCGCTCCATTGACGCGGCCATTGCCGAGCTGACCTCCCGGTGCCTGCTGCTGGCGCAGGCTGCGGACTGCCCCAGCTACACCGCCGTCTCCCCTGACGTGGCACTGGCCGAACTGGTGGATCCGGACGAGCGGGCACTGCTGGAGCTGCGCGGCCGGATCAATTCCCGGCGCCGGGAAATGGCCGCCCTGACCCCCGCCTATGTGGAGGCACGCAAGCGGCTCGCGGCGGATTCCTCGGTGGAGGTGGTGGAGGACCAGGACAAGGTCCAGCGCGTCCTGATCGAATACGGGCGCAGCGCCACGGACCGCGTCCTGATTGCCCGTCCGGGCCAGGGGGCAAATGCAGACATCCACGAAGAGAGTGTGCAGAAGGACCTGGACCTGCTGCGCAGCGGCGTCCAGCGGCAGACGCTCTACCACTCCAGCACCCGGGACCACGTTCCCACCCGCAAGGCGGTGGAAACCATCACTGCGGCTGGCGGCCAGTTCCGCACACTTCCCTACATGCCGCTGCGGACACTGATTTTTGATGAGAAGGTCGCGGTGGTTGCCCGCCAACTGCATCCCGGAGACGTTGCCGGCCTGGTCATCCGCGATCCCAACCTCATCCGCATCTTTGGCCTGCTGTTCGAGTTCGCCTGGGGCCTTGCCGAGCCGTTTCTCACGGAGAATCCGGCCCGGGACGAGCTGACCAGCACCCAGCGCTCGGTCCTGACCGCCCTGGCCGCCGGATATTCCGATGAAGCCATCGCCCGCCGGGTGGGTATCAGCGTCCGGACGTGCCGCCGGCACATTGCCTGGATGCTGGAGGAACTCGGTGCCGAGAGCCGGTTCCAGGCCGGAATCAAGGCCCACAAGGCCGGATGGATCTAGGGACGGGAACCTAGATCCAGCCAACGGTGTACGAAACAGCCGTTGCATAGGGGTCAACACCCGGGGTTAGCATGGTTGCCATGACCCGCGAGGAATTCTCCGATGCCGTAGAACTGCCCGTAGACACCATGGCCGCCCTGGAGCGGGCCGCCGGTGCGCACCGCCATGAGATGCTCTTCTCCAACCGCGCCTTCCACATCAAGCAGTCCGCGGTGCGGGACGTTTTCGACATTTCCATCCGCCCCGGGCTGATTTCCCTCGCCGGCGGCAGCCCTTACCTGCGCTCCCTGCCCCTGGAAGACCTGGGCGAGACCGCCCGGAACATCATTGCCCGGCACGGACTGGAGGCACTGCAGTACGGCGGCGGGCAGGGCATGGAGGACCTGCGGAGGCAGGCCTGCAGGGTGATGGCAGCCGAGGGCATCCTCGACGCCGACCCGGCGGACATTGTGATCACCACAGGCTCCCAATCCGCCCAGGACGTCGCCGCGAAGGTGTTCTGCGATCCCGGCGACGTCATCCTCTGCGAGGACCCCACCTACGTCGGCGCCCTGAACGCGTTCGAGGCCTACGAGGTGGACGTCCAAACGGTCCCGATGGACGACGACGGCCTGCTCCCTGAGGCGCTGGAGCAGCGGATTGGCCAGCTGCGCGCCGAGGGCAAAACCATCAAGCTGCTCTACACGATCCCCAGTTTCAACAATCCCAGCGGAGTCACGCTCAGCGCCGAACGGCGGCAGCTGGTGGTGGACATCTGCCGGCGGAACAACATCCTTGTTTTGGAGGACAACCCGTACGGCCTGCTGCGGTTCGACGGCGAACCCCTGGCACCCATGCGGGCCGGGAACCCCCAGGACGTGCTGTACCTGGGCTCGTTCTCGAAGATTTTCGCCCCCGGGGTCCGGCTTGGCTGGGCCCTGGTTCCCCGCCACCTCTACCGGCGGTTCTACCTTGCCTGCGAAGCCGTGGTGCTCTGCCCCTCACCGCTGACCCAGATGCTGGTCTCGGCCTACCTGCGCGACTACGACTGGATGGGCCATGTGAAGGATTCGCGGGCCCTTTACGCCGACCGCTGCGCCGCCATGCTCGCCGCCCTGGACGAGCACATGCCCGAGGGGGTTACCTGGACGCGGCCGGACGGCGGATTCTTCATCTGGGTGACGCTGCCGGAGGGCGTGGACACCTATCCGCTGCTCTATGAAGCGATCGACGCCGGCACGGTCTTTATCCCCGGAGCTGCATTCACGCCCGGCGAGGGTCCGTCCAACAAGCTTCGGCTGGCCTTCAGCGCGGTGTCGTCGGAAGACATCGGCGAAGGGATCCGCCGGCTGGCCCCCATCCTCGTCAGCGCCGTCGGGTCCGCCACGGTCCGCTAGCGGCAGGCGCGGTTCAGCGTCAGTCCAGCAGCAGTGCCGGCTCCTCGAGGATCGAGGCGACGTCGGCGATGAAGCGGGCCGAAAGGTCGCCGTCGACCACCCGATGGTCGAAGGAACCGCCCAGCGTGGTGACCCAGCGCGGGACCACCGCTCCGTCCACCACCCACGGCTTCTGCTTGATGGTCCCGAAGGCCACAATCGCCACCTCGCCCGGGTTAATGATGGGCGTGCCGGTGTCCAGGCCCAGCGAGCCGAGGTTGGTGACGGTCAAGGTGCCGCCCTGCATGTCCGCCGGGGGCGTCCGTCCTTCCCGCGCCGTGGCCGTCAGGTTGTTAAGCGCGACGGCGAGCTCCTTCAGCGATAGGTCCTGGGCGTCCTTGATGTTCGGCACCATCAGGCCGCGCGGAGTGGCAGCGGCAATACCGAGGTTCATGTAGTGCTTCACGAGGATCTCGTCCCCGGCCCACGCGGCATTGACGAGCGGGTTGCGGGCAGCGGCCCAGATGACAGCCTTAGCCAGGACCAGCAGCGGTGAAACCCGGATCCCCTCAAAGTCCCGGGAGGCCTTCAGCCGCTTCACGAATTCCATGGTCCGGGAGGCATCCACGTCCACGAAGATGCTCGCGTGCGGTGCGCTGAAGGCACTTTCCACCATGGCGCGCGCGGTGGCACGGCGCACGCCCTTGACCGGAATGCGTTCGATCCGCGCATCGGCTTCTCCGGTGCCGGTTGCGCCGAACGTCCCGGCGGATTCCGGCGCCTGGTCACGCCGGGCCTGGAAGCCCATCAGGTCCTGCTTGGTAACTTCACCGCTTGCTCCGGTGGCGGGCACCTCGGCAAGGTCGATGCCCAGGTCCTTTGCCGCCTTGCGCACCGGCGGCTTGGCAAGGACCCGCTGGACCAGCCGGTTGACCCGGTCCTGGACGGCGGTGGCAGCCGTCTCAACTGCGGCCTCAACGGGGGCCTTTGCCACCGTTTCTGCAGCAGCAGCAGCAGCCGGGGCCGCGGGTGAGGCCGGACGGCGGCGCTCCCGGCGGCGGACGGCGTCGGGCTTGGGGCCGGTGCCGGTGAGCGAGGCGGCGGGCGCCTCCCCCGTTTCAGCTGCCGGGGCAGACGCTGCCGGGCCGGCCGGCGCCGGTGCAGATGCTGCACCGGGGGCGCCCACGGTGACGCTGATGATGGGCGTCCCCACGTCAACCGTTTCGCCTTCGGCCACCATCAGGGCGGAGACCGTTCCGGCGTACGGTGAGGGAAGCTCAACCAGCGACTTGGCGGTTTCGATTTCCACGATGACGTCGTTGACGGCAACCGTGTCGCCCGGCTGCACCTTCCACTGCACAATGTCGGCCTCGGTCAGGCCTTCGCCAACGTCCGGCAGGTTGAATGTCTTTTCAGTCATGGCTTCTCGATCTTGTATGGGCTGCTGATGGGCGCAGCTAAAGGGGCGGGCCGGGTTCCGACGAGAGGTCCGTCAGTAGGAGAACGAGCGGTCCAGCGCCTCCAGCAGGCGGTCAATGTCCGGCAGGTAGTGTTCTTCGACCTTGGCCACAGGGTAGGGCATGTGGAACCCGCCCACGCGGAGCACGGGAGCTTCCAGAGAGAGGAACGCCCGCTCGGTCACCCGGGCGGCAATTTCTCCGCCGATGCCGCCGAAGGTGGGTGCCTCGTGCGTGACGATCAGCCGGCCGGTCTTCTTCACCGATTCGGTAACCGTGTCGAAGTCGATCGGCGAGATGGACCGCAGGTCCACAACCTCCACGGAACGGCCGTCCTCCTCCGCCGCGGCTGCGGCAGCCAGGGCCACCGGGACCAGCGGGCCGTAGGCGACGATGGTGGCATCGGTGCCTTCCCGCACGATGTGCGCGGAGAAGGGGTCCGACGTCGGCGCCGAGGTATCCACCTCGCCCTTGAGCCAGTACCGGCGCTTGGGTTCGAAGACGATCACCGGGTCCTTGCAGGCCACGGCCTGCTGGATCATCCAATAGGCGTCCTGGGGGTTCGACGGCGTAATGATGCGCAGCCCGGCCGTGTGCGCGAAGAGCGCTTCCGGCGATTCGGAGTGGTGCTCGATGGAGCCGATGCCGCCGCCGTAGGGAATCCGGATGACAACCGGTGCGCTGAGCGCACCCTCGCTGCGGGAGTGCATTTTGGCCAGCTGGGTGGTGATCTGGTTGAAGCCGGGGAAAACGAAACCGTCGAACTGGATTTCGCAGACAGGCAGGTAACCGCGCAGCGCCAGGCCGATGGCGGTACCGATGATCCCCGATTCAGCCAGCGGCGTGTCCATCACCCGGTCCCGGCCGAAGTCGGCCAGCAGCCCTTCCGTGATCCGGTAGACCCCGCCGAGGGCGCCGATGTCCTCTCCCATCAGCAGCGAGTTCGGGTGGCTTTCCAGCGCGGCGCGCAGTCCGGCGTTGATGGCCTTGGCCATGGTCATGGTGCTCATGCAGTGTGCTCCCGGGAAGCGGAGGTGGTGTCGACGGCGGTGTCCGTGTCCGCATCGGCGCTGGTGTCGGTGAAGCCGGCTTCGTACCGGCGGTGGGCGTCCAGTTCCTCGCGTACCAGCGGGTGTGCTTCGGCGTATACATCGGCGAAGGCGTCTTCGAAGCCGGGGGCCTCCATCTGCTGCACGTTCTCGCGCAGCCGGACGGCCATGTTGGTGCCTTCCGTCCGCAATTCGGCGAAGAAGGCATCGTCGGCCAGCCCCTGGCTGCGCAGGAACTTTTCCATCCGCAGCAGCGGATCCCGGTCCAGCCAGGCTTCCTCGTCCGCGCTTACGCGGTATTTAGTGGGGTCGTCCGCCGTCGTATGGGCACTCATGCGGTAGGTGAAGGCCTCAATAAGGACCGGACCGCCGCCCGACCGGGCGTGTTCCAGCGCCCAGCGGGTCACCGCGTGGACGGCCAGGACGTCGTTGCCGTCCACCCGTACTCCCGGGAAACCGTAGCCCTGCGCGCGGTTGGCCAGCGGGATCCTGGACTGGACCTCGGTGGGAACGGAAATGGCCCAGTGGTTGTTCTGACAGAAGAACACCACCGGCGCGTTGTACGAGGCGGCGAACACCATGCCCTCGTGCACGTCGCCTTCGGAGCTCGCGCCGTCGCCGAAGTAGGCCACGGTGGCGGCCTCGGGGAGCTTCGGGTCCACGAGCCGGTCACGCGCCATGCCCATCGCATAGCCGACGGCGTGCGGCACCTGTGCGGCCAGCACGAGCGTATAGAGGTGGAAGTTCGCTTCCCGCGGATCCCAGCCGCCGTGGGAGATGCCGCGGAAACGGCGCAGCAGATGCGCCAGCTCCAGCCCGCGGGTATAGGCGACGCCGTGTTCCCGGTAGGTGGGGAACACATAGTCCTGGGGCAGCAGGGCGCGGCCCGAACCGATCTGCGCGCCTTCCTGGCCCGTGAGCGGCACCCACATCACCAGTTCGCCCTGGCGCTGGAGGGCCGTGGCCTCTTCGTCAAAGCGGCGCACCAGGAACATGTCCCGGTAGAATCCGCGCAGCTCTTCGGGGCTCAGGTCCTGCACGTAGCTGCTGTAGGTCTCATCCTGCCGGAGCTCGCCGTCAATGGTGAGCAGTTGGACCATGTCCGGGACAGGGTTGTCCTCGGGAGCACCCATCAGGGATTGCTCAAGTCCGGCAGCGTTGAACTCGCTTGCCGGCAGGTGTCCTACGTCCATGCCTGCTCCTCGCCTGGACGGCAAAAGCCGCGCCCGCGCTAGAAATATGCCTCGCCGGGAATACATTCCCTGTTTTGCATATGTGTGGAAGTTACTTCCCACAGCCTAACGACGGCGCGGCTTTTGACCCTACTTAGGACCCGCTAGGAAACCCGCGGCCCTTTTGTATAGGTTGCACATAGCTCCAGGAACCGGGTGTTTGCCTCTTCCTCGCCGATGGTCACGCGCACACCCTCGGTTCCGAAGGCCCGCACCGCCAGGGCCTGCTGCTCTGCCATTGCTGCAAACTCGGGGGTGTTCTCGCCCAATTCCAACCACACGAAGTTTCCCTGGGCCGCCGGAATCTTCCATCCAAGGCCCTGCAGGCCCTCCACGACGCGGGTCCGTTCCGCGACCAGTCCTTGTATCCTCTCCACAAGTTGGTCGTGGTGGCGGAGGGACGCAATGGCTGCCTGTTCAGCGATGGTGGAGACCGCAAACGGGACGGCGGCCACGCGCAGGTGCTCCGTGATGTGCGGGTGGGATACCGAGTAGCCCACCCGTAGCCCTGCGAGCCCGGCACCCTTGGAGAAGGTGCGAAGCACAACCACATTGGGCCGGTTGCGGTACATTTCGATGCCGTTGACGGCGGCCGGGTCACGCACGAAGTCTTCATACGCTTCGTCAATCACCACGATGATGTCGGACGGAACATGGTCGAGGAAGTCCTCCACCTGTGCGGTGGTCAGGACCGGCCCGGTGGGGTTGTTCGGGGTGCAGAGCAGAATGACCTTGGTGTTTTCGGTAATGGCCGCGGCCATTGCGTCGAGGTCGTGGGTCCCGTCTGCCTGCAGCGGAACCTGCACGCTTGCGGCTCCGGCCAGGCCCACGCTGATGGGGTACGCCTCGAAGGAACGCCAGGCATAGATGACCTCGTCGGCCGTTCCGTCCGGGTTCCGTCCGGCGAAGGTGGCCAGGAGTTGGTTCAGTGCCCCCAAGCTGCCTCCGCCGGTGACGATGTCTTCGGCGGGAATGTCCAGGAAGGCAGACAGCTCGTTGCGCAGCTCCGTGGAAAGCGGGTCCGGGTAGCGGTTGACCGTGGCATGGTCATTGATCGCGTCCAGGACGGCGGGCAGCGGAGCGTAGGGGTTTTCGTTGGAGGAAAGCTTGTAGCTCTCCAGCCCATTGACGACCACCGGCGGCTTGCCCGCCTTGTACTGCGGCAGTTGGCCCACGATGGGCCGCGGGGAGATGCCGATGGCGGGAAGTACAGCTGCGTCGGTGTCATTCTCGGTAGTGGTCATGGCGTTAACAGTAATGGTCCTGCATCTGCCAGCATGGGTGCATGGTCACACTGTTTCTGCGGATTGTCCTGAACGCCATTGCCCTTTGGGTAGCCAGCTGGCTTCTTCCCGGCCTGACACTGACCTCGGAAACGGGCGGCATGACAGGAAACCCGACCCTGGACACGGTCCTGGCCTACCTTTTTGTCGGCTTGATCTTCGGTTTGGTCAACGCCCTGGTCCGCCCGATTGCGCAGGGCCTGACCCTGCCCCTGGCCATCCTGACGCTCGGGCTTTTCCGGATCATCATCAACGCCGCCATGCTCGAACTCACGGCATGGCTGAGCAGTTACACTCCCATCCGTTTCGAGGTGGATTCCTTCTTCTGGACGGCCATTTTCGGGGCGGTCATCATCAGTGTTGTTTCCATGGTGCTGGACACCGTGACCGGCGCGCGGAGGCGCAGCCGGCGCTAACGGGCAGCGCTAGTTGTACTCAGGCACCACGTTAGTTACACGGGTGATGGGTGTTTGCCGGCCTGGTTTTCTATGTTGTGACTTCGCTCTAACACTGCTGGAGGCAATGGCGTGATCAGATCTGGAAGCTGGATCGTACCTGCGAGTAACCACAGATTCTCCTTACTGGTATCGCCTCCTCCTGTCGATCAGGCTCGGCTTGTAGAGGCCTTCATGGCATCTCGAGGCCAAGCCGAGCCTGATCCTCTCCAAGACTTGGGACTGCAGGTGGTCACGGGCATTTGGGGAGGGCCAGTGCTAATCAATCTGGAAGTATTGAGCGAGGCACCCACGTTGCTTACACATGATCATTGGGAAGATGTCGAGGAGACATCAGTCAAGCTCGGTGAAGGCACGCTCACTCTGGGTGATGACGAAGTCAGGTCGATAATGATCGGTTCACTGGAGAGTCAGGACCATCATCGGTACAGATTCCGTATCTACTCCTCCGGTCGGGACATCAACCGAGACCAAATAGTAGAGGAGCCCAGTGAACGCTACCTCCTCCAGTGCTGGCCGGAACCGTTGGGTCGACCTCCGTTAGTTTTTCGGAGCGGCTCATCGTACGGCGGCGGCAATTATGAACCTCGCAGTTTGACGGCGAAGATGCTCCACGACCCGCAAGTTGTGGAGAGCTTTGAGTGAAGACCTCTTAGTTTCGGGTGTGTAGTAACCACCAAATCCAAGAGGTCTTCACCTATTTGCCGTGTAACTAACGTGCTGTCTGAGTACAGCTAGCGGCCGGCACTACCGTCCGCAGCGCTCCGGCGGTCATCTGTTGGACGGGAGCCGGCTGAACGGCGGGGTAGGCGTTGAAACGTCCGCGGGTGCGGCTACCCGAGCAGGGGGACGTGCAGGGAGCGGTTCCCGCTCAAAACGGTACAAGTGCCTGGTGGCCTGCCCCGCCCCCACCGCCAGGGACAGCGACCCCAACGCAGTCCGCACCGAACCATCGTCGCTGGCATCCGCGAGCGCCGCACCGTCGAGGTAGTTCTCCAGCCGGTGCGCCGGGCCCAGGCCAGCCGGCTCCCCTTCCGGGGTGGCAACCGGATCCGTCAGGGTCAGGGTGACCCGGTCCGGGGTATCCGGATTGGGCACGCTGTCGATCCCCGGGACCCAGTCCCGCTCGTGCTCCAAGTGCAGGGCCGGCACACCTGGCGGGAGGTTGGCCGTGCCGGTGGGGCTGCCGGCCGTCAGCACAAAGTCCACCTGATACTGGCTTCCGGTGGCGAGGAACGCTGCGACATTGACGGCATGGTCTCCGCCCTGGCTGTATCCGGACAGCACCACGGAATCGCCGGCTTCCGCGTTAGCCTGCCGGAGTGCTTCCGCCACGGCAGCGGCAACATACTGGCTTTCGCGGCCCCGGGCCTCCCCCATTCCGGCGAGGTCAAACGGCACGGATCCCCCGTCGGAAAACCAGCCCTGCGTGCCCGGCAGGACGACGATAAAGGTGTTTTTGCCGCCCTCCTCGATACGGAGGACTTCGACCACTCCCGGATCGTTTTCGTCCTTGAGCACCTGCGACCGGGCGAGCAGGCCGGCCGCCGTTCCGTCCAGCCGGATGTTCTCCGGCTTCCCGGGAAGCGCGGTTACCGTCACGGGCCGCAGCTCCGTCACCCCTGCAGTCTTCAGCAGCGCCAGGGCCGCCAGCAGAGCCACTTCATCAGCCACGGAACCCAATGCGGCCTCCATTTGGCCGCGGGTCGGCACCAGGGTTCCTCCGCTGGCTGGCGCTGCCGGCCAGGGGGACACCTCGCCGGCCCAGGGCATCCGCAGCTGCACCCGACCCTCGGTGGCGGCGTAGCTGCGGGCGCTCTCCCGCACACCCTCGGTGAGCTCCTCGAGCGCGGCCGCCGATCTCCGCAGGGCGAAAGACGCATCAAGCATCCGTGCCCGGACACGGTCCGCGGTCACGGATCCGCCTCCCCACGCTCCGGCCTCCAGCCACAGGCCATTGACCCGTTTCTCAAGGTTCCGCAGCATGGACGTAGTGGTTCCCAGCCGATCCGCCACCCGTGCAAGATCCTCCAACTGCACCAGAAGTCCGACCGAACCACCCCTCACTTGGAACGCCGGCTGATCGCGGAAGCTGTCCGCAGCCCCGATGGCACCCATCCCGATCAACCTCCCGCGATCATCGCGGCCGGGTCCTGTTGCAGATCTGCGGCGGCCGCCCGCAGCTGGTCCGCCACCCACGGCAGCTCCTGAACAGATGCCGCCAAGGCGTGCCGGAACGCATCTGCAGCAGGCGATACCCAGCGGACGCCCGCCGCCGCGGCCACTTCGTCCTCACGTTGGTCCGTTTCCCCGGCGCAGGACACCAACTGATGCGCGGTTTCCTGTGCATATGCGGCCGCAGCCATTTGATTCATGGGTTCCTCCGCTGTGCTCTTTCACATACCGTGTTTGTCGTGACCGCGCTTGTGCCCGCCCCACTCAAGCTAGGCACCACGGCCCGCCGCCGACGATGACCGGGCGCAGCGGTGGGGACTCCCCCTACCCGCCGCCTCCTACCGGAGGTTCTGTGGAGGAGATGTCATCCGACGTCGCCCTCCGGAAAGTCACACACCGGCTCCAACGCACCGGCATGAAAGAATTGCCGCATGGCCGAATCTGAATCCCGTGTATCCCTTGCCTCCGTGACTCCCGCCATCGCTCTGGGCCCCCTGGACGGCCGGTACCGCAGCACCGCAGCACCGCTGGTGGATTACCTGTCCGAAGCCGCCCTGAACCGCGACCGGACCCACGTGGAGGTGGAATGGCTGATCCACCTCACCAGCAACGCCGTCCTTCCCGGCACCGAGCCGCTGAGCGCCCAGCAGCAGCACCAGCTGCGCGAAATCGTCACCGGATTCGACGGCAATTCCGTCACGGAGCTCGGCGAAATCGAGAAGCGCACGGTTCACGACGTTAAAGCCGTGGAGTACTACATTGCGGACCGCCTGGCCGCTGCCGGCATTGAGGACCTCAAGGCACTGGTGCACTTCGGCTGCACCTCCGAAGACGTCAACAACCTCTCCTATGCCCTTGGCATCAAGGGCGCCGTAGAGAACGTCTGGCTCCCCGCCGCCCAGCACCTGGTGGACCAAATCGCTGCCATGGCCGAGGACACCCGCAGCATCCCCATGCTCTCGCGCACGCATGGACAGCCGGCCACCCCCACCACCCTGGGTAAAGAACTGGCGGTTACGGTACACCGCCTCTCCCGCCAGCTGCGCCGCATCCGAAACACTGAATTCCTGGGCAAGATCAACGGTGCCACCGGCACCTACGCAGCCCACTACGCGGCAGTGCCGCAGGCCGACTGGCAGCAGGTGGCACGCAGTTTCGTGGAGGGCCTGGGCCTGACCTGGAACCCGCTGACCACCCAGATTGAATCCCATGACTGGCAGGCCGAGCTCTACGCCGACATGGCCCGTTTCAACCGGATCCTGCACAACTTCTGCACCGATGTGTGGAGCTACATCTCCATCGGCTACTTCGCGCAGGTACCCGTGGAAGGCGCCACCGGCTCTTCCACCATGCCGCACAAGGTGAACCCGATCCGCTTCGAAAACGCCGAAGCCAACCTGGAAATCTCCAACGGACTGCTGGACACCCTGGGTTCCACCTTGGTGACCTCCCGCTGGCAGCGCGACCTGACTGACTCCTCTTCGCAGCGCAACATCGGCGTGGCGTTCGGCCACTCCCTCCTGGCCATCTCCAACGTGGCCAAGGGCCTGGAGCGCCTGGATGTGGCAGCGGACGTCCTCGCCGCCGACCTGGACACCAACTGGGAGGTGCTCGGCGAGGCGATCCAGATGGTGATGCGCGCTGAGGCGGTGGCCGGCACACCGGGCATGGAAAACCCGTACGAACGCCTGAAGGACCTCACCCGGGGACACCGGGTGGATGCCGCCCGGATGAAGGAGTTCATTGCCGGCCTTGGCCTTCCGGCCGAGGCGGAAGCCCGCCTGCAGGCGCTCACCCCGGGTAAGTACACGGGCATCGCGGAAGAGCTGGTGAACCACCTGTTGTAGCCCGGGCACGCGGCCAGGCCGCCGCACCCCACGGCACTGTCTGACACACGAGAAGGCACGATTTGCCGTTTTCCAGCCGAAAACCGGTAAATCGTGCCTTTTCGTTTCCCCGGGGCGGACCTCCCCAGCGGGATCCGGCACCCCGGTCACACCAACAACCCTTGAATCCGCGACCGCTCACGATATATCGTGATGTTATTGAAGCGCTTCTTTGAGACTCAGGTTGATGATCGTGCAACGACCAATGCGAACGTCTTCGGAAGGAGAAGGCCATGCATAAATTCCATCCCTTTGACACCCCGCAGGAGGCGGCCCAGGAGCCGAACCGCTGCCACCGCACCCCCGGAGGGCCAGCAGGTTTTGGCGGATTCGGGCCCGGCGGTCCCGGCGGGCTCGGCGGCTTTGGCCCGGGCGGCCCCCGCGGAGCAGGAGCCATGCCCGGCGGTATGCCGTGGCGGGGCCGCGGCAGGGGCCATCACGGTCCCGGCGGCCGCCGCGCAGGCCGCGGAGATGTCCGCGCGGCCGTC
The DNA here is from genome assembly GCF_030142075.1 of Arthrobacter sp. zg-Y20. NCBI lineage: Bacteria > Bacillati > Actinomycetota > Actinomycetes > Micrococcales > Micrococcaceae > Arthrobacter > Arthrobacter sp. zg-Y20. The sequence continues at coordinate 3,388,906 of NZ_CP126241.1, forward strand.
CTGCTGCTGCTCGCCGAGGAACCCATGCACGGTTACCAGCTCATCCAGGCGATCAGCGAACGCACCAATGGCCGCTGGCAGCCCAGCCCGGGCGCCATTTACCCCACGCTTTCACAGCTGGAGGACGAAGGCCTGGTCACCATAGAGGTCCGCGGCGGCCGCAAACTCGCCAGCCTCACCGAGGAAGGGCGGGGCGCCGCACAGGCCGAAACCGGGGATCCGTTCGGGGATTTCACCGGCGCCCACAGCGGCCCGGACCTGCGCGGCCTGCTGCATGAGCTGGCCGCCGCCACCCGCCAGGTGGGCATGGCCGGGGATCCCGGACAGGTAGCCGCTGCAGCCGCCCTGCTGGGCGAGACCCGGCGGGCCTTGTACCTGATCCTTGCCGGGGAAACGCCCGAAACAGATACTGACGAAACCGGCGATGCTCCCGGCACCCCCGGCGAACCCCGGGACTGAGCCCCGGAAGAGGCGGGCATAAACGACGACGGCGGGCCGGGCACTGTGCCCGGCCCGCCGTCGCTTTCTCCACGGAGCTGGCTGCTAGTCCGCGGCAGCGAGCTGGCCGCAGGCGCCGTCGATCTCCTTGCCGCGGGTATCCCGGATGGTGGTGGGGATTCCGGCGTCGAGCAGGTGGTTAATGAACTCCTGGATGACCTCCGGCTCAGGGGAGGTCCAGATGGAGCCGGGCGTCGGGTTCAGCGGAATGGGGTTCACGTGCACCCAGCCGCGGCCGCGGGCGTTGAGCTTCTTGGCCAGCAGGTCCGCACGCCAGGCGTGGTCGTTCATGTCCTTGATCAGGGCATATTCAATGGACACCCGGCGGCCGGTGACGCGGTAGTAGTTGTACGCGGCATCCAGCGCCTCGTCCACCTTCCAGCGGCTGTTGACCGGGATCAGCTCATCGCGCAGCTCATCGTCCGGGGCGTGCAGGCTCAGCGCAAAGGTCACCGGGATGTTCTCCTCGGCGAGCTTCTTGATGGCCGGGACCAGGCCCACGGTGGATACCGTGATGTTGCGGGCGCTCATGCCCAGGCCCTCGGGGACCTCGGCGGCCATGCGGTGCACGGCGTTCATCACGCGCTTGTAGTTGGCCAGCGGCTCACCCATGCCCATGAACACGATGTTGGTGACGCGCTCGGCGTCGTGGCCGCCGTCGCGCCGCTTGCCGCCCAGGCCGCCTTCCTTGATCACCCGGTTGGCCTGGACAATCTGGTCCAGAATTTCCGCGGTGGACATGTTCCGGGTCAGGCCGGCCTGGCCGGTGGCGCAGAACGGGCAGTTCATGCCGCAGCCGCACTGGCTGGACACGCACAGGGTGATCCGGCCGGGGTAGCGCATCAACACCGACTCCACCAGGGAACCGTCGAAGAGCCGCCAAAGGAACTTGATGGTGTCCCCGTTGTCCGTGGTCAGGCGTTTGACCTCGGTGAGCAGCGGAGGGAACATCTCCGCGGCGATCTCGGCCCGGCGTTCCTTGGGCAGGTCGCTCATGACCTCGGGGTCGGTGGTGTAGTGCTGGAAGTAGTGCACCGAGAGCTGCTTGGCGCGGAAGCCGGGCAGGCCCAGGGACTTCACCTTCTCCTGACGCTCGGCCAGCGTCATGTCGGCCAGATGCGCCGGCGGCTGGGATACGCGCGGCGACTTGAACTGCAGCAGCGGGCGGCCGTCCGGTTCCTTGGCCTGTTCCCAACCCTCCGTGGCAGGGCGGACCTGGGGTCCGGTGGCGGTGGGAAGCGCGCGGGCGGGGCGCTGCTTTTTTGCGGGGGGAATTTCGAGGCTTGACATCGCCACTATTCTCGCACGGTTCGCACGCCCGGAACATTCCTTTTGCCCGTCAGCCACATCACGGAAACACGGTGGAAACCCGCTGCTCCTAGCGTGGGGGCATACCCCTTGGCCGCTGGAGGCAGCATGTCGGATTTGCGACCCTTTTCCGGATTCCGTCCCTACTCGACCCCGCACCTGCGGATCCGCGAAGTGCCCTGGACCAACCCGGTGGGCGCGGACCTGCGCGAAGCCCAGCAGGCCGAACTGGATGCCCGCTACGGCAGCACCGCCCACGATCCGCATCCGCCCGGAGCCGCAGACTCGGCTGTGTTCCTGGTGGCCTACGAGCGGAGCACCGGGCAACCGCTGGGCTGCGGCGGGCTGCGGCGCGTGGATTCCGTGACCGCGGAAATCAAGCGGGTGTACGTCCTGCCCTATGCCCGCGGTTCAGGAGTGGCGACGGCGGTCCTCGCGGCCCTGGAAGCACGCGCCAAGCAGATGGGCTACGCCGTCCTGACGGCCGAAGCCGGATCCGCCCAACCGGACGGCCGCCGCTTCTACGAAAACGGAGGCTACAAAGTCGTGCCGAACTTTGGCGCCTACCTGGGCTCGGACGGTTCCACCTGCTACTCCAAGACCATTGGCGCGGCGGTGCCGTTCTGACCTGCGGTGAAGTCCCGCCGGCGCCTTAGTAGTCGACCCGTCCGGCGGCAGCGGTCCAGGCATCGAAGGGCGCCGTGGCCGGAACGCCGTCCACGGCCAACTGGTTCACCTGCATGGAGCGGCGCTCCAGCGGCGTTTCGAAGTATTCGTAGAACGCGGCGTCGTCGAAGCCCGCGGTGGCGGCGTCGTGCCGGTCGGCGGCGAAGACCACCCGGTCCACCCGCGCCCACAGCGCCGAGGCCAGGCACATGGGGCACGGCTCGCAGCTGGTGTACAGCACGGCCCCGGTGAGGTCGAACGTGCCCAGGGTGGCACAGGCATTGCGGATGGCGGTGACTTCGGCATGCGCGGTCGGATCATTGTTGGCCGTCACCCGGTTTACGCCCTCAAAGGCTGCCCCCTCGGCGGTGACGACGACGGCACCGAACGGCCCGCCGTCGTCGGCTACGTTCGCGGTGGCCAAGCTAATGGCCTGGGACAGGTAGACGTCGTCGGTGGTCAAGTCATCCGTGCTCATGTGGCTTCTCCCGTGGGTCCTGATGCAGTGTCGATGCAGGTATGCCAGGTAGATAACCGGAGATGCCGGCCCGCCTTCGCAGCTGCGAGATTAGCAGTTTTCCGGGCGGCAGCGAATATTGGCGGCGTCACGAACGGACATCCGTTTTCCGTTCCCCCGGACGGGGCTTTCGGCTACCCGTTGTCACGGCCTTCGGCCGGTGGGAACGTGAAAAGTACCCCGCCCGAAAGGACCAGCCATGGAACGCATGATTTTCCCCAACCTCCCCGTCGCGGACCTGAAAACCGCGGAGAACTTCTACCTGGGCCTCGGCTTCACCAAGGACCCGCAATTCAGCAATGACCAGGGCACCGCCATGGTCATTTCGGACAGCATTGTGTTGATGCTGCTGCAGCAGGATTTCTACCAGGGGTTCCTGCCGCAGGGCGACACACCGCACCTCGCTTCCTCCGGCAAGGAAGTGCTGAACTGCCTCAGCTGCGACAGCCGCGATGAAGTGGACGGGTTCCTGTCCGCCTGCCAGACGGGCGGCGGCGCTGTTTACGCCCCGGCGGAGGAACGGATGCCGGGCATGTACAGCGGCTCCGCCACGGACCCGGACGGCCACGTCTGGGAGTTCCTGTGGATGGACCCGGCCAACACCGGGGAGGCCGAACGAACCTTCGAGGTCTCCTCGAACGCCACGGTGCAGGAGCAGAACCAGGCCCTGTAAGCACGGTTCCCCAACCCGATGTCCCCTACTTGACGGCGCCCATCGACAGTCCTCGCACCAGCTGTTTCTGCGCCACCCACCCGGCCAGGACCACCGGCAGCGACGCCAGGACGGAAGCGGCCGAGAGCTGTGCCAGGAACAGTCCCTCACTGGTCATCTGGGACACCAGGAACACCGGGACTGTGGCGGACTTTCCGGCGGTCAGGATCAGGGCGAAAAAGAACTCGTTCCACGCGAAAATGACGCAGATGAGGGCGGTGGCGGCCAACCCCGGCGCGACCATGGGCATCAGCACCCGCCACAGCGTTTTCATCAAGCCGGCACCATCCATCTGTGCCGCCTCCAGCACCTCGCCGGGGACTTCCAGGAAGAACGAGCGCATCATCCATACCGCAATGGGCAGGTTCATGGAGGTGTACAGGACCACCAGGGTCCACACGTTGTCCAGCACCTTCAGCTGCCCGGCAATGACGTAGATGGGCATAATCACGGCTACCACCGGCAGCATGCGGGTGGAGATGAAGAAGAACAGCACATCGGATGTCTTTTTCACCGGCCGGATGCTCACCGCGTAGGAGGCCGGGACCGCCAGCGCGATCACCAGGATGGTGGAGACCCCGGTAGCGATGGCCGAGTTGGCAAAGTAGCTGCCGGCCCCGCCCGACAGCACCGCCCGGTACTGGTCCAGGGTGGGCGCGAAAAAGAAGACCGGAGGCGACGACGCCGCAGCGGACTCCTGCTTGAAGGAGGTCAGCACCATCCACAGCACCGGGGAGAAGAAGATCAGTGCCAGCACCCAGGTGACGGTGGTGAGGATTGGGCCGGAATTGAACCGGCGGACCGGCTTGCGGACGGTTCGCCCGGAGGGGGCCGGCGTTTCCTTGCCGGCGGGAGTGGGGGCAGCAGTCTGGGTAGCCACGTCGTTAGTCCTTTACGTCGAAGCTTCGGAAGATCAGGCGCAGCGCGAGGGTGGCAACAACCATGGTTGCAATGACCACCACCACGCCCATTGCGGCGGCCTGGCCGACGTCGAAGCCCAGGAACGCGCGCTGGTAAATGTAGAACGGCAGGTTGGCACTTGCCGTACCCGGCCCGCCTGCGGTCATCAGGTAGATCTGGTCGAAGGTGTTCACCACGTAAATGGCCCCGAGCAGGACGCCCAGTTCGATATACCGGCGCAGCTGGGGAAGGGTGACCGACACGAAGGTCCGCCACCAGCCGGCACCGTCCACCTGCGCTGCTTCGAGCACGTCCTTTGACTGTGCCTGCAGGCCGGAGAGGACCAGCAGCATCATAAACGGGGTCCATTGCCACACCAGCGCCATGAGGATGGAGACGATGGGGTGCTGCGACGTCCAGTCCACCGGCGGGATTCCCACCAGCCCGATCAGCCAGTTCAGGAGGCCGTAGCTGGGGTTGAGGATGGAAATGGACCACAGCAGCGAGCTGGCCACCGGCATGATCAGGAACGGGGTGATCAGCAGGGTGCGCACAATCCCGCGGCCGGGAAAGGAGCGGTCCAGCAGCAGCGCAAAGACAATCCCCAGCAGCATTGCGAAAAGCACGCAGCCGACCGTGAAGATGACACTGTTCAGGGCCGCGCCGCGGAACGTGGAATCGGAGAAGATGTCCACGTAGTTGGACAACCCGACAAACTTATTGCCCTGCGGACGCAGCAGGTTCCAGTTCTGGAGCGAATACCAAAGGGTAAACAGGAACGGGATCTGGGTGACGATCAGGGTGAAGATCAGCGCCGGAAGCAGCGGCAGCCGCCGCCGCCATCCTTCCGCCGATGACATTCCGCCGCCCTGCCGCTCCTCGGCGGCCTTCCGCGCCCGGACCTGCTGGCGGGCTACCAAGGTGGACATCAGCCGCCTCCGTCCTGGTAGCCTTCGGCCACCGTCTCTGCGTAGCTCTGGGACTGCTCCAGTGCTTCCTGCACCGTTTGCTGGCCGGCAATCGCAGCCGAAATCTGCTGGGCCACCCGTGTGCCAAGGTCCTGGAATTCGGGGATGCCCACAAACTGCAAACCCGTGTAGGGCACCCCCTGGTTCATGCTGTTTTCCTGCGACGCTCCCGCCATGGCGTTGAGGGTGGGCTCCGCATAGGCCTCGGCAATCTCGGCGTATTCGGGGATCTCGTAGGTGGAAAGCCGGCTGCCCGGCGGCACCCGCTCCCAGCCGATCTCGTTGCCGACCAGCTTGATGTAGTCCTTATTGGTCATCCAGGACACAAAATCCCAGGCAGCGTCCTTCTGCTCACTGGTCGAAGGAATGGCAAGCGACCAGCTGTACAGCCAGCCGGCGGAGTCCGTTTCCTGGACAGGTGCTGGCGCGTAGCCGGTTTTGCCCACCACCAGTGACGACGAAGGGTCCTCGATAGCGGAAACCATGGCGGTGGCGTCGTACCACATGGCGGTGTTGCCCTGGCTGTACAGGGTCAGGCAGTCCCCGTAGCCGCTGGTGGCCGGTCCGGCCTGCCCGTAGTTCTGCACCAGGTCCACATAATCCGTCACCGCCGCCTCGACCTCAGGGGAGTCCAGGGTGGCGTTCCAGTCCTCGTCGAACCAGCGCCCGCCGTAGGTGTTGATCATGGTGTCCAGCGGGGCCATCACCTCGCCCCAGCCGGCCAGGCCGCGCAGGCACACGCCGCTCATGTCGGTGTCCGGGTCATCCAAAGTTTCGGCGAATCCGCGGATGTCGTCCCAGGTGGGCTGCTCCGGCATGGTCAGTCCGGCTTCTTCAAACAGGTCCTGGCGGTAGGCCACAAAGGAGGACTCACCGTAGAACGGAACCGAATAAAGGTCCCCCTCGTAGCTGAGCGCCTCGCGAATGTTCGGCACAAAGTCCTCGGGGTCATACCCCTCGGTGGAATCCGCGTAATCCTGCAGGTTGGTGATCCACCCGTTTTCCGCCCACATGGGCGTTTCGTAATTGGAGATCATCACGACGTCGAATTCCCCGCCCTGAGTCGCCACGGAGGCGGTGATCTTTGCCCGGGCCTCGTTTTCCGGAAGGGATACAAAACTGACATCGATATCCGGATACTGGGCCTTGAATTCATTCTGGAGCGAGATGGCGTCCTGCATCTGCGGGTTCGACACAATAGCCACGACAATTTCCTTGTTGCCCCCGGCGTCCGCGTCGCCGCCGCAGCCGGTGAGCACCAGGCCCGTCACGGCGGCGCAGGCCATAAGCTGCCGGAGCCGGAAGTGTTCCCTGCGGCGGGTCCGCCTGCTGGGTGGGAATCCCATATGGTCACCTTTGCTCATTTGAGATATCGGTACCGCTGCGTAGGCCGTGACACTACGTCCAGAGCTCCCGTCCGGGCAAGACTCCGGACCCGGAAAGGGGAAAAGAATAATCAGCTACGCGGAAACGTAAGTATTCATCACCACTTCGACGGCGCCGTCGAGCGTTTCGGAAGTCAGCCGGACGGAAATACCCGATATGTCCGCCAGGGAAGACAGATGGGTCCCGCCGCAGGGCATGCTGACCGTTCCGTCGGGAAGTTCGCATACCCAGCGCCGCATTCCGGTGAGCAGCTCCGATTCCCGGTCAATGCGCACCTTCGCTCCGGACGCCGTCCACGCCGCAAGGGCCGCATTCACGCCGGCCTCAACGGCAGCCAGATCCGCCAGCAGAGCCTCAGACTGGAAACCTTTGCGGCGCAGCGACTTCCCCAGCCGGTACACGTCCCGCGAGCCGAATTCCCTGATGGCAGTGGTTTCAACAGCCAGCGCGTCGAAGTTCGGGTTGCCCGCGGCGTCGGGCTGGACGTCCTTCTTCCACCCGTGGGCCAGCTGCCGGTTCAGGGCCAGGGACGCCAGGTGGCAGGCGGTGTGTCCGGCGGAGATCCCCGCCCGGTAGCCTTCATCGACCCGGAACCGAACCTCGGCGCCTTCGGCGAGGACGGTCCCGGCGGGCAGGATATGCACCACCGTAAAAGCCCACCCCTCCGTGCCTTTCCGGACCGGAATATCCCGCCCCAGGAACAGTGTGCTGCCGTCGGTGGCGCCCACAATGCAGTCGGCCACCGGTACCTCGGTACCCTCCGGCGTCGTCAGCGTTGCCCGGTCCGGTCCCTGGTCCGGCCATCCCGCATCCACCGGATGTACGGGTGTGGCATCCACCAGGACCGCCAGCCGCCCGTCCGGGAGGGTCTCGGTGTGCAGAACCGTTCCGGCGCCGGTGAGGGCGCCTGCAGGGTAGGTGACGGCGGTATCAGCGGTAGGCATAGTCATCGGCCCACCCTACCGAAGCGGACCGGCCGCAAATGTGAACAGGACCACAGGATTACGCGGCAGGGAGAATGTGCGGTAAAGTCGTAACCACACCGCGGGGTGGAGCAGTTCGGTAGCTCGCTGGGCTCATAACCCAGAGGTCGCAAGTTCAAATCTTGCCCCCGCAACCAATAAAAAGATCCCGATCCGGATTCCCGGATCGGGATCTTTTGTGTTTGGCCAGCCGCAGGTGGACTGCCCCCCCTGGGATAGCGGATCCCCGGCACTGGGGTCTCGGTCCACCCACCGTTGGCAGCGCCTTTTGGTTGTTTCCGTCACACCCCTTCCGGTAAGTTGCAGAAACGATCCGTCAACGGGAGAGGCGGCACACTCTTATGGAAGCCCGGATAACCCTGTTGGTGGACGGCACACCACGCACCTTGACGGTGGATACACGCACCACGGTCCTGGACGCGTTGCGGAACCTGCTGGGCGTCACCAGCCCCAAGAAAGGCTGTGACCACGGCCAGTGCGGGGCCTGCACTGTCCTGCTGGACGGACGCCGCGCCAACTCCTGTCTCACCTTGGCGGTGGCCCACGAGGGCGCTGACATCGTCACTGCGGAGGGCCTGGCCGGCGGTACGCCCGACGGCGGTCTGCACCCCGTCCAGCGGGCCTTCCTGGAGCAGGACGCGTTCCAGTGCGGCTACTGCACCCCCGGACAGATCTGCTCAGCTGCAGGCATCATCGAAGAGGCCGCGGCCGGGCACCCCTCCTCCGCCACCGAAGACCTGCAGGCCGAGGGCGGGATTGAGCTCAGTGACGCGGAGATCCGCGAGCGCATGAGCGGGAACCTCTGCCGCTGCGGCGCCTACGTAAACATCGTGGCCGCAGTAAAGCAGGCCGCGGAGGCAGCCGCCGCCCGGCGAGGCGGCGTCCCCGATCCGGCGGAACCCGCCGTGGAGGATTCTCCCACTGCGGAATCCATGCCCTCCCACAGGGAGGAGCGGTCATGATTCCCTTCGACTACCGCCGCGCGGAGGACGCCGCCGCCGCCGTCGCCCTGGTCAGCGCCAACCCGGATGCCGCCTTCCTCGCCGGCGGCACCAACCTGGTGGACCGGATGAAGCTGGGCATTGCCGATCCGACACTGCTGGTGGACATCAGCCGGCTGCCGCTGGACACCGTGGACGTGCAGGAGGACGGACGGGTGCGGATCGGCACGAATGTCCGCAACGCGGACCTCGCGGCCAACACATTTGTCCGCAGCCGCTATCCGGCCCTGGCCCAGGCACTGCTTGCCGGCGCATCCGGGCAGCTGCGCAACCTTGCCACCACCGGCGGAAACCTGCTCCAGCGCACCCGCTGCGTGTACTTCCAAAACCCCACCACACCGTGCAACAAGCGCGAACCCGGCACCGGATGCTCCGCCGTCGACGGCTACACCCGCTACCACGCCATCCTCGGCGCGTCCGAGGAGTGCATAGCCACCCATCCTTCCGACATGGCTGTGGCCCTCGCTGCCCTTGACGCTTCGGTGGTGGTCCTGGGTCCGGCCGGTGAAAGGATTCTTCCGCTCAGCGAGTTCCACCGGCTGCCCGGCAACGAGCCGCAACGGGATACCGTGCTCGAGCACGGAGAGCTGATCACCGCCGTCGAGCTGCCCCCGGCACCCGCCCGCTCCGCCTACCGCAAGGTGCGGGACCGCGCGTCGTACGCCTTTGCCCTGGTCTCCGTGGCCGCGGCACTGGAACTGGAGGACGACGGCGTGAATCCACCGGTTATCCGCGACGTCCGCATTGCCCTGGGCGGGGTGGCGCACAAACCCTGGCGTGCGCTGCAGGCCGAGGCAGTGCTGCGCGGGGCGCCGGCCACGATCGCCGCCTTCCGTGCCGCGGCGGACGCCGAACTGGCCCAGGCGCGGCCGCTGAGAGGGAACGGCTTCAAGGTACCGATGGTCCGCAACACCATGGCCGCCGTCCTGCGGGACCTGGCCGGGCTGCCCGCACCGGACGCGGGCGCTGCGGGAACCGGCCATCCGGAAGGTCCGGACGGCCCGGAAGATGCCGGCTGGGAGGAGCAAACCCCATGACCATGCCCGCCTCCGCCATTGGCACTCCGTTTGAACGGCTCGACGGCGAACTCAAGGTCACCGGCACCGCCCCGTACGCGTATGAGCAGCCGGTAGAGAACCCCGTCCACCTGTATCCCGTCCTCTCCACCATTGCACGCGGCCGGGTGGAGCGTGTGGACACCGCCGAAGCAGAGGCGCTGGACGGGGTCCTGACCGTGCTCACCGCCGAAACAGCGCCTCGTCTGGCGGACACCTCTGACCGCGAACTGGCCGTCCTGCAGGACACCCGCGTGGGCTACCGCGGGCAGATCGTGGCCGCTGTCCTGGCGGAAACCCCGGAAACCGCGCGGCAGGCGGCCGACTCCGTGAAGGTGACGTACGCAGCGGAGCCGTTTTCCGCCCAGCTGCGCGCTGATGACCCGGCCCTCTACGCGCCGGAGGAACTCAACGCCGGCACGCCCACGGACAGCAGCCAGGGCAACGCGGAGTCCGCCTTCGACACGGCAGCCCTGAAGATCGACCAAACCTATTCCACCCCGCCCGAACACAACAATCCGCTGGAACCGCACGTCACCGTGGCGCAGTGGGACGGCGCTACCCTGACCCTCTGGGACTCCACCCAAGGGGTGCATACGGTGAAGGGCACCCTGGCGCAGGTCCTGGGCCTTGACGAAGGGCAGGTGCGGGTGATCGCCCCGCACGTGGGCGGCGGCTTCGGGTCCAAGGGGATGCCGCACGTACACGTGGTGATGGCTGCCCTTGCCGCGCAGTGCACGGACGGGCGGCCGGTGAAATTCCCGGTCAGCCGCCAGCAGATGTATTCACTGACCAGCCACCGCACCCCCAGCATCCAGCACATCCGGCTTGGCGCCGCCGACGACGGCCGCCTCACCTCCATGTCCCTGGACATCGTGGAACACACCTCCCGGATCAAGGAATTCGCCGAGCAGACCCCTGCCCCGTTCCGGATGATGTACGCCGCCCCCAACCGGCGCACCACCACCCGCCTGGCGCCGCTGGATATCCCGGTGCCGTCCTGGATGCGGGCTCCCGGCGAGTGCCCCGGAATGTTCGGTCCCGAAGTGGCCATGGACGAACTCGCGGCCGCAGCGGGACTGGACCCGATTGAACTGCGCCGGCGCAATGAACCGGAGACCGACCCGGAAACCGGCAAACCCTGGTCCAGCCGGCATCTGCTGGAGTGCTTTGAGCTGGGCGCGGAACGGTTCGGATGGGACCGGCGGGTCACCCGGCCCCGGTCCGTGCAGGAGGACGGCTGGCTGGTGGGCATGGGCACCGCCAGCGCCGTTTATCCCTTTATGCGCCAACCGTCCAACACCGCCCGGATCGGCTATGAGCAGGACGGGATCTACTCCGTGCAGATAGGCGCCGCGGACATCGGCACCGGATCCTGGACGGCGCTGACGCAAATAGCCGCCGATGCGCTGCGGGTGCCGGTGAACCGGATCCGCCTTGGAATCGGCGACACCCGTTTCCCGGTCGCCAGCGTGGCCGGCGGGTCCTCCGGCACGGCCAGCTGGGGCGGCACAATCATCGCCGCCGCCCGCGCATTCCGGGCGGACCACGGCGAGCACCCCTCCCCCGGCGCCGCCACCGAAGCGCAGCCGCCCGAAGACGCCGAAGCACAGGAGTTCGCCCTCTACTCCTTCGGCGCGCATTTCGCCGAGGTGCGCATCAATGCCGATACGGGGGAAATCCGGGTGCCCCGGATGCTCGGGGTTTTCTCCGCCGGACGGATCATCAACCCCCGCACGGCCCGGTCCCAGTTCCTCGGCGCCATGACCATGGGCCTGGGCATGGCGCTGCACGAGGCGGGCGTCATGGACCCGCGGTTCGGCATCTTCGTCAACCACGACCTGGCCGAATACCACATCCCCACCAACGCGGACGTGCTGGACATGGAGGCCCTGTGGATTGAGGACGACGACGAGCATGCCGGCCCGCTGGGCGCCCGCGGCATCGGGGAAATCGGGATTGTGGGCAGCGCGGCGGCCGTCGCCAACGCCGCCTACAACGCCTCCGGCGTCCGGGTGCGGGACCTGCCCCTGACACCTGACAAGTTCCTGGCGTAACGAAGCGGTGCGTGGCGCCGCAGCCGGCTTGCGGTGTGCCAAACTGGCGCCCATGACTGCCGTGCGTCCCCTTCCCGCCGTCCTTGCGGGCCGGTTTGTCCGGCTTGAACCGTTGACCGCTGATCTGCTGCCCCGGCTGTACCGGGCCATTGCGGTGCCCGAGGTGTTTGCCGGCGGCTACGGCGGCGGCCCGGCGGGGCTCCGCGAGGATTTAGACGGGTTCACTGAGTGGGCGCGGAGGTATTACCGGTGGAATGAACTGCCCTTTGCGGTCCGCCTTCTGGCCGGGACGGACGCCGGCACGGTGGTGGGCACCAGCAGCCTGGCCGACCTGGAGCTGCACACGGAATCGGCCCAACTGGGATGGACTGCCTATTCGCCTTCCGTCTGGGGCACCGCCGTGAACCCAGAGACCAAGCTCCTGCTGCTGGGACATGCCTTCGCGGCCGGATTAGGCCGCATCACCATTCAGGCGGACGCCCGCAACGAGCGGTCCCGGGCCGCCATCAGCGGGATCGGCGCGGCGTTCGAAGGCATCCGCCGCCGGGACCGGCGCCGCGCCGACGGCAGCTGGCGGGATACGGCCGTGTATTCGCTCCTTGCGGAGGAATGGCCGCAGGTCCGGGCGGGGCTCGAACAAAGGCTGGACCGGTTCGCCGGCCCAGCGGGTCGCGCCGCTGCCAAGAGCGCCCGGGAGTAGCATTTCCGCCACAGGAGCATTCCGGCGACGGCGCCGCGAATGAGATGAAACGGGGACAACAATCGTGAGCGCTAACTTCGGCGACTATCAGCTGGGCATTTACATGAACGGAGCACGGGGAACACTTCCCGGGCTGCCGATGGGCTTTGCCGCCACGGAGGAACTGGCGCAGACCGTCATGGATCCGCGGGTCCTGGGCTACGTGGCCGGCGGCGCCGGCGATGAACACACCCAGCGGGCCAATGTTGCAGCCTTCGAGCGGTTGGGCATCATGCCCCGGATGCTCGTGGGCGCGGCACAGCGGGACCTGGGCATCGACCTGTTCGGGCATCATCTGCCCTCACCCTTGTTCTTCGCGCCCGTGGGCGTGCTGGGCGCAGTGGCCGACGACGGCGACCTGGCCACCGCGGCGTCGTCGTCCGAGCTGGGCATACCGATGGTGGCTTCCACCCTCGCCTCCGCACCGCTGGAACAGGTCCGCGCAGCGGCCGGTGAAACACCCGGATTCTTCCAGCTCTACCCGCCCGCAGACCGGGAACTGGCCGAGAGCCTGGTGCACCGCGCCGAAGCAGCCGGTTACACGGGCATCGTGATCACCCTGGACACCTGGGTCAACGGCTGGCGTCCGCGCGACCTCAGCGCCGCCTACCTGCCGATGCTCTCCGGCCAGTGCCTGGCCAACTACCTCACGGACGACCGCTTCCGGAAGCTGCTGGCCGAGCAGGGCTCCGCCGATCCCGCCGCCGCCGTGATGCTGTGGGCATCCCTGTTCGGAAATCCCACCATGACCTGGGAGGACCTGGCGTGGTTCCGCTCCCTGACCAAGCTGCCGATCCTGCTCAAGGGCATCTGCTCCCCGGAGGACACCCGGCGCGCCCTGGACGGCGGGATGGACGGCATCTACTGCTCCAACCACGGCGGCCGCCAGGCCAACGGCGGCATCCCCGCCATCGACTGCCTGCCCGGTGTGGTGGAAGCGGCCGACGGCGCCCCGGTGCTGTTCGATTCAGGGGTGCGTTCCGGGGTGGACGCCCTGCGTGCACTGTCCCTGGGGGCCACCGCCGTGGGGATCGGCCGGCCGTACGTGTACGGGCTGGCCGTGGGCGGACAGGCCGGGGTAACGCATGTGATGCGCAGCCTGCTGGCCGAGGCGGACCTCACCATGGCCGTCAACGGCTACCCGGACCTGGCCTCGCTGAGGGGAGCCCTGCACCGGCTCCAGGGGGCCGGTGCAGCTGCTGGCCGCCGGGACGGTGCCGATGGCAGTTACCGCGGGCGGGGCTAACCCGCCTGCGGGAAACCGTCCCGCGGCCACCAGGCAGGCAGCAGGTTCCGCAGGGAGGCCAGCCATGCTTCGGCGTCGTCGTCGTCGCTGATGACCCACTGCTCAAACCAGGAGGCGTAGGCGCCGCCCAAAAATCCCGCCGTGGCCTCCAGATTGATGTCCGGCAACACCTCGTGCGCCTGCCAGACGTGCAGTGCCAGGAGAATCCGCAACCGCAGGTCCTCGACGAGGACGCCCAGGAACGTCTCCGTATGGAACAGGGCCCGGTAGACGCGCTGCTCATCCTTGGTGTGCCGCAGGATCTGCCGGATGGACTCTACGTAAAGGTCCCCGATCTCCGCGACAGTCCGCCCGGTCCCGCGCTGGTCCAGGTCCACGGTGCCCAGCCGGTCCACCACGCCGGCGTATACGGAGGCGGCAAAGTCGAAAATGTTCCGGTAATGGCCGTAGAACGTGGTGCGGTGCACCCCTGCCTGGCGGCAGAGCGCCGACACGCTGATGTCTGCCAGTTCATGCTCCCGGAGCAGCTCCCAGAGGCCTGCTTCAAGCGCTTCGCGGGTGCGGGCAGTCCGGGGTTCTTCCGGGGAGTGCCGCCGTAGCGGCTTGGGGTCTTCCGGTGCTGGCATGAAATTAATCTTCGCAGATACACCGAAGGGCCCTGCCTAGGCGGGGCCCTTCGGTGCCGCGGCGCTGGGGGACGCCGCAAGCTTTTGGTGTGGAGCAGGCCTAGTAGTTGGCCAGTCCTGCGGTCTCGCCGCCGTCAACCACGAATTCCGCCCCGGAGGAGAAACTGGAATCGTCGCTGGCCAGGAACAGGACCATCTGGGAGACCTCCTGCGCCTCACCCATGCGGTGCAGGGCAACGTGGTTCATGGGGTTCTCCATGCCTTCCGTCATGGGCGTCTTGATGACGCCCGGGTGCACCGAGTTCACGCGGATGCCGTACTTGCCAAGATCCAGGGCAGCAGACTTGCTCAGGCCGCGCACCGCGTACTTGGTGGCGGTGTAACCCGGCAGCTCCACGAAGCCCTGCAGGCCCGCTGTGGAGGAGATGTTGATGATGGATCCGCCCGCGGATTCCTTCAGTGCCGGGATGGCGGACTTGATGCCAAGGAACACGCCGTTGAGGTTGATGTTCACAATGGTGTTCCACTGCTCGAAGCTGTAATCCTCGATGTGCCCGAAGTTGGCGATCCCGGCATTGTTGACCAGCACGTCCAGTCCGCCGAATTCGGTGACGGCGGTGTTTACCGCGGCGTCCCAGTCGGCAGCATTGGTGACATCCAGGTGGACGTAGCGGGCGGCGTCGCCAAGCTCTTCGGCCGTCTTCCGGCCATCCTCGTCGAGGATGTCGCCGATAACGACCTTGGCACCCTCAGCCACCAGCAGGCGTGCGTGTGAGGCACCCATGCCGCGGGCCCCTCCGCTGATGAGGGCTACTTTGCCGCTTACGCGTCCCATTTCTTTCTCCTTCTAAGTGTTTCAATCCTGCCTTATTCAACACCTGTAGAAGAAATTTGCATCCCCGAATGAGACGAATGTGACTGACAGTACAGCCGGGCAGAACGTCTCAGACCGCCGGCCGGGGGCGGCGCGGCGGCAGCGGCACGAGCGGCGAGGTCCGCTGCTGGTACCCGGCGTAGGCGGGGTAGCGGGCCCGGGAGATACTCTCGGTCAAGGCGGTGGAACCGGCGAACAGCATGCTCAACAGAAGCGGCCCGGCCAGGGTCCAGTGCAGCCAGGAGCCCGCGGCGGCAACGGCAAATCCGTAGAAGAACCACCACTGGGCCTGTTCAAAGAAAAAGTTGGGGTGCCGGGAGAAGCGGAACAGGCCGGTCTGCAGAAAGCCGGGGCCCGATTCCTGTCCAGCGGCGCGCCGGGCTTTTTTCCATTGCTGGAAATTCCACTGCTGCTGGTCCGCGATGGTCTCCCCCGCGAGGGCGGCCAGGAACAGCACCGCCAGCACCCCGTCCCACCCGGTGAGCGGCCCGGGGTGCCGGTAGACGGTAAGGATCGGAAGGGTCATCAGCCAGATGATGAGGTTCTGGTAGATGCTGATGAACCCCAGGTTGAACAGCTGGAACTGCCAGGGCCGCAGCCGGCGGCGAAGGATGCCCCAGCGGTAGTCCTCTCCGCCCGGGGCATACCCGCCCTTGCGGGCGTAGTTGAAGGTCAGCCGGGCGCCCCACAGGGTCACCAGCGCCGCCATCAGCACCACACGGGCGGCTGCACCGGATGCCGCGGCAAACACCCACACATAGGCCACCGGGGTCAGCGACCAAACACGGTCTGTCCACGAGTATTCCCGCGTGGCCAGGGACAGCAGCCACGTGCCGGCGGTGCTGGCGGCGAAAATCCAGAGACAGACGCGTACCGGGTCCATAGGAGGAGGATACGCAGGGCGCTGCCCTTGGCGGGAGCCCTTCAGCCCATGAGCCGGTGCTCGTAGGCGAACGCCACCAGCTGGATCCGGGTGGCCAGGCCCAGCCGGTCCAGAATGCGGCGAATGTGCGTTTTGACCGTGGCCTCGGAGAGGAACACACTGGCGGCTATGTCCGCGTTGCTGAGGCCTTTGGCCACCAGCACAAACACGTCCTTCTCCCGCGCCGACAGCTCGGCGATGGCTGCCAGGTCCGGTTCCGGCGGGTCAGCGCTGCGGGTCAGGTGCGCAAACAGGTCATGCGCGGAACCCGGCGCCACTACTGAATAGCCGGCATACACCGTGCGGATGGCCGAGAGCAGGAACTCCGGTTCCGCGCTTTTGAGCAGGTAACCGCTGGCGCCGGCGCGGATCACTTCCACCACTGCCTGGTCCCGGTTGAAGGTGGTCAGTGCAATCACCTTGGGCCGGTCCCGGCCGGCTGCGTCGGCGTCAGCCATGATCCGCCGGGTGGCAGTAATCCCGTCCACCACCGGCATCCGCAGATCCATCAGCATCACGTCCGGACGGGCTGTTTCAGCCAGTTCCACTGCTTCCATCCCGTCACCGGCGCCGCCGCAGTAGGCGAGGTCGGGCTGCGAGCGCACCAGCATCTGGATTCCCGCACGGAACAGCGGCTGGTCATCCACCAGGGCCACGCGGATCGGTTCCTCCGCAGCACCTCCGCCCGGTTCACTCATCTGCGCCTACCAGTTCCGCGGCATAAATCTCAGCGCCCGGTGCGCTCAGCGCCAATCCGTAGGGCAGGAACGCACTCACCCGGAAGCTTTCCCCGTCCGGGCCGGCCGTGAGCCAGCCGCCGGCCAGGTGGGCACGTTCGCGCATGCCGGCAATACCGCGACCGGTGCCGGCCGTCGTCGCGCTTGAGTCGCTCCCGGCCGACGACGCCGCGCGGCCGGGATAGGAGGCGATCTGCAGGGAAAGCCCCGGGCCGCTCCAGTCCAGGTGCACCGTAACGCGTGTTCCGGATCCGCCGTGGCGCAGGGCGTTGGTGAGGGATTCCTGCACAATCCGGAACACCGCCAGCTGCTGCCCCTCGGGCAGGTCCACCGGCGACCCGGACTCGGTGCGTTCCACCTGCAGGCTGTTGCCCTGCTGCACGAGAAGTTCGTCAATATCCGCCAGCCGGGGCTGGGGCAACGCGGAACCGCCGTCGCCCACCCCTTCAATCACCCGCTGGGCATCGGTCAGGGCGCGGCGCGCGGACGAGGCAATGTTCTCCAAAGCGTCCAGCACCGGCTGGGGCTGGTTCTTCCCCAGGTAGCGCGAACCGTCGGCCTGCGCCGCGATGACGGCCAGGGAGTGCGCCAGGACGTCATGCAGGTCGCGGGAGATGCGGGTCCGCTCCTGTTCCACGATCAGGTCCACTTCCGTGGCCTTCAGGCTGGCCACGGCGGCAGTCCGTTCGGCGGACAGGGTCCGGCGCTCTTCCCAGCTGCGCAGGGCATGGCCGGCAAGCCAGGCCGCAGCGAAAATCACCAGCAGGAACGAGGAATAAAGTATCCAGAAATCCCGCATCGTGTACCAAGAGGCCCCGTAAACCGGCAGCCAACCGACACCGCCCGAGTAACTTCTGTTCAGCATCAGATATGACATGGCACCGGCAAGGAAAGGCGCTGCCGCAATTCCTGCCACCCGCGGCCATTTGCCACCCGACAGCGCCACGAAAAAGAGCACAATCCCCGAACCGAGGTAAATGGGCCAGCTATTGGGCTCCAATGGCGGCACAGCCCTGAGGAACTGCGCGGCGAGGACCAGAACGGGGATGAGGAGCGCGGCGTACGCCACCCGTGACGCAAGCCCGATGGCCAAGGTAAAGGCCAGCAGCGGGAATGCCCCGCCCCAGGTGGCGAAATCGCCACCCATCCGGCCTGCCTCCCCGATGATCCAGAGCACCAAAAATACTGCGGCAGCCGCTGGGGCACCCCAGATACGCGTGTAATTCAGCAATTGAGTCATGGCACCGAAGCTATCCCGCCCCCAAACGACTTTCGGTTGAAACGGCAGTCTTTCATCCCGGCGGCTGGGAATCCTGTCCATTTGGATGGTTTCGCTTTATCGAATTACACCGTCATAGAATCCCCCAATGGCAACCCTGATTACTCCCGATGCCCGTTTCCGGAACAGCTGGCTGGCCGCCGCCGAAGAATTCGGCGGCGAGAACATGGACGGTTCCGGTGTGTACGGCGAGAACCGGCTCGAGCGCGTCCGCACGGAAATTTCCGGGGATTTTGCGGCCTTCGTCGACGGGCTGGTGGCAGACCGGCTGCCGGAAACACCCCGTCCGCCGGAATTCGTCGCCTGCACCTACCTCTGGCTGGTGGAAGGAGAGGAGTTCCTCGGTTCCCTCGCCATCCGGCACATCTTGAATGACTTCCTCTTCGAGCGCGGCGGACACATCGGCTACAGCATCCGTCCCTCGGCCCGGCGGCAGGGCCACGCAACACGCGCCCTGCATGATTCCCTGCCGGTGGCCCGCGGGCTGGGCATCTCACCCGTGCTGGTCACCTGTGCCGAGGACAACGCCGGTTCCCGGGCCGTTATCGAGAAGAACGGCGGCGTTTACGAGGACAGCCGGGAAGGCACTCGCCGGTACTGGATCGACCTGGCCTGACGGCTACTCAGGGGCTACCGGGACCCGCCGGATACGGTCTTCACCCCCGGTTGCGCCGCTCCTGTGCAGCGGGAAGGCCACGGTGAACCGGGTGCGCCCGGGCCTGCTTTCGACGTCGATCGTCCCGCCGTTCACTGCCACCAGTGCCTGCACAATGGCCAGCCCCAAACCGCTGCTGCCGGTGCCGCTCTCAGTCCCCGTACGGGCCGAGTCCGCCTTGCTGAACCGGGCGAAAATCGAGTCAGCGAACGAAGGATCAATGCCCTGGCCGTTATCGGTCACCGTGACCGTGGCCTTGCCCGCGTCCGCCTGCAAAACGATCTCCACCCGGGTCCCCGGCGGTGTGTGCTTGTGTGCATTCGAGAGCAGGTTGATCAGCACCTGCCGCAGCTCGGACTCGGCGGCGTAAACGACGACGGGCTCGTCCGGCAGCTGAAGGGTCCACTGGTCCTCCGGTGCTGAGACCTGCGCGTCGCTGGCGGCTTCCACCACCAGTTCGGAGAGATCGACCCCGGCACGCTCACCGCGCCGGCCTTCATCCAGCCGGGCCAGGAGCAGCAGGTTTTCCACCAGCACCGACATCCGTTTGGACTCGCTGTCCACCCGTTCCAGGGCCGACCTGCCGGCCGCACTGACCTGTTCACTGAGCAGGACGAGTTCGGTGTAGCCCCGGATGGAGGTCAGCGGCGTCCGGAGCTCGTGGCTGGCATCGGCAACAAACTGCCGCACTTTCATTTCGCTGGCCTGCCGGGCGCGCAGCGCCTGGGTGACGTGGTCAATCATGCCGTTCAGGGCCATCCCCACCGTGCCCACTTCGGACCCGGGTGCGGCGGCCGACGGCGGCACCCTAACCGGTATTTCCACCTCGCCCGAGGCCAGCGGAAGTTTTGACACTGAAGTGGCCGCTGCGGCGAGCTGGTCCAAGGGGCGCAGCGACCGGCGGATAATCACCGTTCCTGCCACGCCGGTCACCAGCAGGCCGCCCAGGGACAGGACAACCATGGTGAGGTTCAGCGAAGCCAGGGTGCTGTCGCGTTGGGCCGTGGAAAGGCCCGCCACCAGGACGGCGTCCCCTGCAGGTGCCCCCGGGGGCGCCGTGAAAGCGTCCACCCGGTAGCGGCCGGTGGAGAGGGTGAGGTCTTCCGGCCCATCGGCCGGCTTGACCGCGGCAAGCCGTTCCACGTCCTCGTCGCTCAACGGCTGCGCCGCGCCGTCGTCGGGCATCAGCGACGACCGGCGGGGCTCACCGCCCACGAAGAGGGCATTCAGTGAGCCGGGGCGCATGCCGTCCGCCTTGCGGGGAGCAGTGCGGCGCTCCGGCGGCTGGGCGTCGCCGGAGGACCCGGGACGGAAACCAGACCGGACTGCGGACCGCTCCAACCCGTCATCAAGCACCGACGTGAGGTACTGGCTCATCGCAAGGTGGCTGAAGAGGCCGACGGCAGCGCAGATGGCAGTCAGGAGGGCCA
Organism: Arthrobacter sp. zg-Y20; assembly: GCF_030142075.1. Classification (NCBI taxonomy): domain Bacteria; kingdom Bacillati; phylum Actinomycetota; class Actinomycetes; order Micrococcales; family Micrococcaceae; genus Arthrobacter; species Arthrobacter sp. zg-Y20. The sequence continues at coordinate 3,409,465 of NZ_CP126241.1, forward strand.
GCGTGGCGAGGATGAGCTTGGTGCGCAGCGGATGGTTGCGCAGGCGGGGCCACTTTCCGGACCGGGGAACGGATGTGTTCACGCGGCCACCGGTTTCAGGACATAGCCCGCACCGCGCACCGTGTGGATCATGGGCGGGCGGCCGGCATCGATCTTCTTGCGCAGGTAGGAAATGTACAGTTCCACGATGTTGGCCTGGCCGCCGAAATCGTAGTTCCAGACACTGGCCAGAATCTGGGCCTTGCTCAGGACCCGCTTCGGGTTCTCCATGAGGTAGCGCAGCAGTTCCCACTGGGTACTGGTCAGGAAAATGTCCTCCCCGCCGCGCGAGACTTCCCGGGTCTCCAAGTTCAGGACCAGGTCACCGACCACCAGTTCGGCGGAGTCCGACGCCGCCACCCCCGAGCGCTGCACCAGCCGATGCAGGCGGAGCATCAGTTCCTCCATGCTGAACGGCTTGGTGACATAGTCATCACCGCCGGCTGCCAGGCCGGAGATCCGGTCTTCCACGGCGTCCCTGGCGGTGAGGAAAAGGGCCGGAACCGCGGGGGAAAAGGAGCGGATCTTCTGCAGGGCCGCAAGCCCGTCCAGCCCCGGCATCATCACGTCCAGCACCAGCACGTCCGGGCGGAACTCCCGGGCAGCCGCAACGGCCCGGTGCCCGTCCGGGGCAGTCAGCACGTTCCAGCCCAGCATGCGCAGGCCCATGCCGACCAGTTCGGCCAAGCTTGTCTCGTCGTCGACCACCAGCGCCCGGACCGCGCTGCCGTCCGGATGGGCCAGGCGCGGGAGGTTGACCGTGGGGGACAGTGCGGAAGCGTCTGCCATGGGTTGCGTCCTTTGACTCATGCCGTCGGCCGGCCCGGATTTGAGCCTGACGCCCATTGTGCAGGCCCGGGCCGACTGAACCTGTTCCGAAACTGTGCGTCACGTGTACGGCTTTGCGCAACAGTTCATCAGTAGGCTTATGACGTAGGTGCAGTTTCGCTGCACCGGAGAGGACATATATGAGCGAGGAACGTCGCAGGGAAATCGGCTCCTCCGAGGCGCCCGTGGAGGACGAACTCCAGGAGTCATTCGAGAACACTGTGACGGAAGGTGCCGAGCGCCTGCACCGCACCTTCCGCACCATCCTGATCACCGGGGTGTTCGGCGGCCTCGAAGTAGGCCTCGGAGTGATGGCATACCTGGCCGTGATGCATGAAACGGGTGACCACCTGTTGGCCGGCATTGCCTTCAGCGTGGGCCTTATTGCTCTTTTCCTGGCGCACAGCGAGCTCTTCACCGAAAACTTCCTGATGCCGGTGGCTGCTGTTGCGGCCAAGGAAGGCAGCGCCAAGCAGCTCGCCAAGCTCTGGGCCGGCACGCTGGTGGCGAACCTGGCCGGGGGCTGGGTCTTTATGTGGATTGTGATGCAGGCCTTTCCCCAGTGGGCGCCCACCGTAGCCGAATCGGCAAAGCACTTCACCGAAGCACCGTTTTCACTCCAAACCGTGGCCCTGGCGATCCTGGGCGGCAGCACCATCACCTTGATGAGCCGGATGCAGCAAGGCACGTCTTCGGATCCTGCGAAGATTGTCGCCACGGTTATCGGTGGATTCCTGCTGGCCGGCCTGCAGCTGTTCCATTCCATCCTGGATTCACTGTTGATTTTCGGTGCCCTCCAGTCCGGGGCGGAAATCACCTACCTGCAGTGGCTGGGCTGGTTCGGTTACACACTGCTGTTCAACATGGTGGGCGGCCTGGTGCTGGTGACCGCCCTGCGCCTGGTGCGCACCAAGGAGCTGCTGGCACAGCGCCGCCGCGACGCGCCGGAGGACCCCGACGCCGCCCACCGGGACGCCTAGCTGCGCTTGCGTACCAGTGCGGCTGTGCCGCCGGCGGCACAAAACGCGGTAGCTGCTGCCGCCAGGGCAACGGGGCTCCAGTCTGCGGCGCCAATGGCGGCGGACCCCAGCGCCTGCCCGGTGGCCAGCGCGATAAACAGCACCGAGGTGCCGGCCCCGGCGTCCTGCGGCCACGCGGACCGGGCCCACAGGATCAGCACGGCCGACATTGCCATGTAGCCTGCCCCGAAAACCGCCATGCCGGCGTAGGCCGCCGCGGTGTTGGCCGTGGCAACGGAGAGACCCACGGCGGCGGTGGCCAGAGCAAGCAACCCGGCACAGGCACACCACCCGCTGTGCAGCCCGATGCGTTTCACCAGATGGCCGGTGAAGGTTCCCAGGAGCCCGCCGGCGCCCAGGGCAATCCATAACCAACCAACCTGACCGCCGGAGACGGCGCCGGCCTCAGTGACCAGCAGCGGGCCGAAAGTCCAGGTCAGGGAGGACCCCGCGCCCACCACCAGGGCGGCGGCCGCCGGGAGCAGCAACGCCCGCCAGGCCAGCGGCCCGGAGGTCTCCTCCTGCCGTGCGGTTTGGCTACCTGGCCGGGCTGCCAAAGCGTTGCGCGAGCGCACCGGGTACAGTGCGGCCGCGGCGGATCCTGCGCAGATCAGGGCCATCAGCACCCAGGCGGCACCTACGGATGGAACGGCGAACACAACCACACCCGCCCCGATCACGCCCACTGCTGTGCCGGCGTTGGCAACGGACTGGGCCGTGGCCGCCGCCTCGGGCTTCACCAACGCGTCAATCACCGGAACGAGGGCCGGGGAGGCGAAACCGCCTCCCAGCCCTCCCACGAGAACCGCAAGGATGAACATCATCGGGTCCGTGGCCACTGCCACCCCCAGGCAGCCCGCCGTTGCGGTGGCGCCGGCCAACACCAAGCCCGTCCGTGGATAGCGGTCCACCAGCCGGGCGGCAGCCAAGGCCGCCAGCGAATAGGAAGTGAACTGGGCAGCGGCGGCCCAACCCAGCACATCAACGAGCTGCGGCCGGGACGCTGACAACGCCGGGGCGAACAGCCCCACACCGAAACGGGCCATGCCATAGGTGGCGGCAATCAACAGCATTCCGGCCGCCGCCACGCCTGCTCCCGCGCCGCCCTGCACACGAATCCCCACCTGCTGCACATTGCCTCCGTCGCCAGTTAAACGTTCGTTTCACTGAAACGAACGTTACACTAGCGGTATGCCTCTCCCCCAGCCCACCCGGGACCGTATCCTCGACGCCGCCGAAGGACTGTTCTTTTCCGACGGCATTGCCACCACGGGGGTTGACTCCGTGGCGGCGACGGCAGGGGTATCCGTAGTGACCCTCTACAAGCACTTCGGAGCCAAGGACAACCTGCTCCACGCCGTGCTTTCCCGCCGGCTTGAGTCCTGGACCTCCCACTGGGATGCAGCCGTAGCCGCGGCCCAATCCCCGAGGGAGCGCCTGGTGGCAATCTTCGACGCCGTGGACACGTTCCGTGCCGCGGCCGGCCCCACACAGTGGTGCTGCTTCCTCGCCACGGCTTCCGAGCGGCCTGTCCCCGCGGAGGGGGCAAGTGATCCCGTCTTCGACCTTGTAGCTGAAGACACCCGCCTGGTTACCCGCCGGCTTACGGACCTGGCACGCGAAGCCCGCTGCCAGGACCCGGAGCGGGTCGCGGAACTGCTCCTGCTGCTATACAACGGAGTCCTCAGCAGCCTGCTGCGCGGGACGCCCGCAGCTCCGGCAGCCCGGGCGCGCACAGCTGCTTGGACTCTCCTGGACCGGGAATTGCCGGGGCAGTAGTCCCCCGGCCCCTCCCCGCGGAGGCGGTGGATGAGCCGGGGAAACGCGCTACTTCGCCAGGATGTTGCGCACAAACAGCTCAGTGCGTCCGCGCAGTCCCTGGATCCGCTCTGCGGTCACCGCATCCGGATCCGGATGGATGGGCGTGGGCGCAACGTCTGCCCGCACGTTGACCGAACATGTGAAGTCAGCATGGATGAGGGTGCCCACGGTGTTGCCGTCCCGGCCCCGCTGGCCGGCCCGGCGTGCCACGTAGAGGAAGACTTCCTCCTCCGAGAACACATCTTGGCAGAGGGCGCACAGCACCCGCCGGTTCTTCGGGGCGCTCAGTTCCGGTGCGCGCAGCAGCACTCCCACCGGCTTTCCGTCCAAGGGCAGCACCAGATAGGCGCGCTGGGGCATTTTGTGGTCCCGCCAACCCAGCTGGTCGAGGATCTCCCAATTGATGTTCTCGAACCCGATGGGCAGGTTCATGGCAGCCACCTCGGAGCGGGTGGCGTTGATGAAGGATTTGCGGATGGTCGTTTCAGACAGGGGTTCCATGATGTTCGGCAGCACTTTCGGCGGTTGGGAAAGGCGCGCCGCGGGGGCGCGTCAGGGGCAGCGGGCAGCGGAGGACGCAGTGCAGGGCCCGGGGCCCACCTGCCCTTCCGCGGCGGCAGAGCGCGCGCACATCATGTTGGTCACGCCGCCATCCTAGCAACCGGCGGCGGCGGGCCGATGCCGGGGACTTGCGCAGGGGGGATAAGCTAGCGGCACAGCGTGAGGGCACAAAACGGGAGCGGTACGGCTGAAAGTCAACCCTTCCCCGCAGTTATGCACCTCCTCGCCTGGAATACGACTCCTTCTCTATTGCCCGTCCGTCAGGCCGCCACCAGTGGTGGCTCGGCTGGTTTCTCGGTCTTTGGGAGCCCGCGCATCTCGGAACCACCTGAACTCGGAACCACCTGAACAGAGGGACGTCATTTTGGATTTCACCGTTGGGCAGACGCTGGTGTACCCGCACCACGGAGCCGTCACCGTTACCGACATCTCCCCCATGACCGTCAAGGGGATTGAACGCGAAACGCTGACCTTCCGCGTGCACGCCACCGAACTCACCATCAAGCTACCTTCGGACAATGCCGAAGACGTTGGCGTGCGCAGCGTCATTGACGACGCCGGCGTGCAGGCCGTGTTCACCGTGCTGCGCGGACCGGCCGGGATGGAACCGGACAACTGGTCCCGCCGTTTCAAGGCCAATGAGGGCAAAATGGCCACCGGCGAACTGCACCTGATCGCTGAAGTGGTGCGCGACCTCTGGTGCCGGGAGCGGACGCACCCGCTGTCCACCGGCGAAAAGCGGATGCTCCTCAAAGCCAGGCAGCTGCTGGTTTCGGAGCTGGCCCTGGCCCGTTCGGCGTCCGCTGAAGAAGCCGGAGAGATGCTGGACTCGGTGCTGATGGAAGCTGCCGGCGAGGCAGAGCTGGCCAACAGCTAGGCGGCGCGGCCCGGCGCCGGTTTCCAGCGCCGGGCCCGTTTTGGCACGGGCCGCACCTTGGTTGTATCAAGGAAAGTAGGACGGATTCCGTCCCCACGGGACACGTCCGGAGTCACCAGAAGATCTTCGAGGGTCCTGCGCCTTCAGGGACCCGGAAAGGCGGCCGTGAACTTTCCCTGCACCTGCTTCTGCCAGCCCATGCCCGGCACCGGCCGGCTGGGGATCGAGATCTATGATCCGTTCTGCCTGGTGCGCCAGCACCGCGTGGCCGGTTCCACCAACCGCGAGCCCAGCTACGGGCAGGGCCGGCGGTAGTCCACTTCCCGCCCCCGCCCCCGCTCCGGCTCCGGCTCCGGCTGGAAAAATCCTTGGAACCGCGCCCAGACGCATCCTGTAATATTCCTTGGACTATGGATGACCCTCCCTCACATAAACCCTTGCCCCTCCCCGTCCTGACCGCAATGCAGACCGTGTCCGCTCCGGCTGCACCGGCTATCGCGAGAGAGGGGCAGCCCCATGTATGAATGGCTAATGGTTGGCGTAGGTTTGCTCCTCACCGTCGGCACCGGACTGTTTGTCGCGTCCGAGTTTTCACTCGTCAACCTGGACCGCGCGGAGCTTGAAGCCCGCCGGGACAAGGGCGAAAAACGGCTTAACCCCACCATCAACGCGCTGAAGATTACCTCGACGCATCTTTCCGGCGCGCAGCTCGGCATCACGCTGACCACCCTCCTGACCGGTTACACCTTCGAACCGGCCATCAGCTCCATGCTGGCCACCCCGCTTGCGGCGCTGGGTATTCCCGACGCCCTGGTGCCCGGAATCGGCGCCGTGGCCGGCATCTTCCTGGCAACCATCTTCTCCATGATCATCGGTGAACTGGTGCCCAAGAACTTCGCCCTTGCGCTGCCGCTGGCCACGGCGAAGCTGGTGGTTCCCTTCCAGGCAGTGTTCACCACCGTGTTCAAGCCGGTGATCCTGCTTTTCAATAACACCGCCAATGCGATCATCCGGTCCTTCGGCATTGAGCCCAAAGAGGAACTTTCCGGTGCGCGCAGCGCAGAGGAGCTCAGTTCCCTGGTCCGCCGCTCAGCCCTTGAAGGCGTGCTGGACCTGGACCATGCCGTGCTGCTGAACCGCACGTTGCGCTTCGCGGACCACAGCGCCGCCGATGTGATGACGCCGCGCGTCCGCATGCATACGGTTCACGGCACGGATACGGCCGAACAGGTGGTGGCCGCTGCCACCGCCACCGGCTACTCCCGCTTCCCCGTGATCGGCCGCGATTCGGACGACATCCTCGGGGTGCTGCACGTGAAGCAGGCGTTCGGAGTTCCGCTGGCCGGCCGAGGTTCCGTGACCGCCGCCGAGCTGATGGTGGAACCGATGCACGTGCCCGAGTCCATGGATGCGGACACCCTGCTGGGGCTGCTGCGCGCCCAGGGCCTGCAGGTGGCCATCGTCTCCGACGAACACGGCGGCACTGCGGGGATTGTGACCCTTGAGGACCTGGTCGAGGAAATTGTCGGCGAGCTCGAGGACGAACACGACCGCGCCCGGGTGGGCGTGGTCCGCACCGGCCGGGCCATCACTTTTGACGCCGCACTCCGGCCCGACGAACTGCTGGACCGCACGGGCATCGAGGTACCGGACGGCGAGGAGTACGACACCATCGCCGGATTCGTCACCGATGAACTGGACCGCATTCCCGAACTCGGCGACGAAGTGGAGATCGGCAGCGGAACGCTCCGCGTCGAACGGGTGGTCCGCAACCACATTGAGCGGCTGCGGTTCACGCCGTCGGGTTCCCTGGAGGCGCCCGTAAGTGCCCATGACCGCATTGTCGACTCACTGACCAAGGACCTGACCCATGAGTGAATACCTGCCCGGAATCATCTGGCTCGTAGTGCTGCTGGTGGACAACGCCTTCTTCGTGGGTGCCGAGTTCGCCGTCATCTCAGCCCGCCGCTCCCAGATCGAGCCCAAGGCCGAGGCCGGCAGCAAGGCCGCCAAAACCACCCTCTGGGCCATGGAACACGCCACCCTGATGCTGGCGACCAGCCAACTGGGCATCACCGTCTGCTCCCTGATGATCCTGAACGTCTCGGAACCGGCCATCCACCACCTGCTGGAGATCCCGCTGGGCCTGACCTCCCTGTCCGCGGACGCCATCGGGATGATTGCCTTCGTAGTGGCGCTGCTGCTGGTGACCTTCCTGCACGTGGTGGTGGGTGAAATGGTGCCCAAGAACATTTCCTTCTCGGTTCCCACCGGCGCCGCACTGCTGCTGGCCCCGCCGCTGGTGATGGTGTCCCGGATTGTCCGCCCTGTCATCCGGGCCCTGAACGGTATAGCGAACGGTGTGCTGCGCCTCTTCAAGGTAGAGCCCAAGGACGAGGCCACCAGTGCCTACACGCTGGACGAAGTTGCCAACATTGTGGAGCAGTCCACGCGCGACGGCGTGCTCACCGACCGCAGCGGCACCCTGACGGCGGCCTTCGAGTTCACTGAAAAGACCGTGGCCGACGTCGAGGTTCCCATTGCTCAGATGGTGCTGCTGCCCGAAACGGCCTCGCCGGCGGACCTGCAGCAGGCCGTGGATATCCACGGCTATTCGCGGTACATCCTGACCAACGAGGACGGCGACCCGGACGGCTACCTGCACCTCAAGGACGTCATGGACCTGACCGGTCCGGATGAATTCGCCGCGCCGGTGCCGGCCAAGCGCATCCGCCGGCTTGCCTCGGCGTACCGGGGAGGCGAACTGGAGGACGCACTGGCCACCATGCGCCGCACCGGCGCCCACGTGGCGCGGGTCTTCGACGCCAAGGGCAACACCACCGGCGTGCTCTTCCTGGAAGACATCATCGAAGAGCTTGTGGGCGAAGTCCACGACGCCACCACGGTCTAGGCCGGGTCCGGGCTAACGTCGCCGCTTCCGCCGAAACCACCGCCGCCGCTCCGCTTCCGGGGCGGCGGTTTCTCTTTGCGCCTCTTCCGCCGCCCCGGCCGCAGCCTTCCGCTCCCGCCAGCGCAGCATTTCCTGCTCGACGTCGCGGGTCCTGGTCACCACGGGCGGCCCGCCTTCGAGCTGGCGGCGGGCATTGATGACCCGGGCGTTGAAGTCTTCCAGGATCTCGCGGACCTGCCGCTCGCTCCACCGGGTGTCCAGACGGGCATCCAGTTCCGCGTCCTCGGTGCGCAGCAGGATGGCCGCAGGCCCCAGGCCGGTAACGTTTTCACGCTGCAGCAGTCCCTTGATCCACCAGTCCGGATCATGGCCATCGCCCAGGCCGGGGATGGGCTTGCCCGCATATTTCAGGTTGTCGAAGTCGCCGCGCGCCATAGCGTCGCGGACCAGGTAGTCCGCACGTGCGGCGTCGTCCACCTGCCGCCGCTTGTGCTGCAGTTCCTCTTCAGCCGCGGCCTGCTCCACGTCCTCCGGGTCCAGGCCGCCCCCGGCACCGGCCGCCCTCAGCTGTGCCGCGCGTTCCATCCGGCGCCGGTACTGTTCAACACCCCTGCCTTCCATGACCTCTCACCGCCTCACCCGTCCGGCTTCCGTTTTGCGTCCCCACCAGTATTCCGCCGGGGGGCGGAGGCAGGCAACGCAACCCCAATGCCTAGCTGCGCAGCCGGCGTACCGCTGCCGCGATGCCCGCGGCCAGCCCTGCACCGGCCAGCAGCCACGGTCCGCCGATGAGGATGGGGTCGATCCACTGATGGTTAACATCCGCTCGCTTCCGTCCGACCCGGGAGGAATACCCGCGTCGGGAGAACTCGCTCAGCACCCCCGTCTCGGTCACGGGATTGTCCGGATGCAGGGTCAGGAAGGAGGCCAGATGGCTTTCCACCGCGTCAACCCGGTCCGCTGCCAGCAGGATCAGCCAATGTGCCGCCCGTGCTTCGCTGAACCGGCGGTAGGCGTACCGGCGCATCACACCGGACAGTCCCTTGGGCGGGCAGGACGTGCCGAACACGGGAGTGAGGAACTTATGCTCAATGGAACGTTCGCGCGGATATTTCTCCTCCTGGCGCTCCGGGAACTCCCAGTGGGCGCCGCTGAGGGTGGGGTCGAACTGCAGCTTGGGCACCGCGGGGCGGTCCTTCGGGTCAAGGTCCGCGCCCCAGCCCGGGATCCGTGCGCGCAGTTCATCACTGGTGGGAGTCAGGGCCGGTTTCTGCGGGGTATAGGCCATGGTTGGGTGCTTCCTTTCAGGAACCGGGGACGATCACGGGCTTGATGCAGTTATCCAGCTTGGCCGAGAACATGTGGTACCCCTCGGCGATGTGCTCAAGCGGAATCCGGTGCGTGATGATCTCGTTCGGCTTCAGGTATCCGGCCTTGATGTGCTCGAACAGCCGCGGCCACTGCCGCTTCATGGGCGTCTGGTTCATATTCAGCGTCAACCCCTTATTCATGGCGTCGCCGAACTTCACGGCACTGAACATGGGGCCGTAGGCACCCATCACGGATATGGTCCCCGCCTTGCGCACCGAGTCGATGGCCCAGTTCAGGGCTACGGGCGAACCGCCCTGGAGCTTGAGCTTGGTGCTGGTGACATGCTGGAGGAAGTTGCCGTCCGCTTCGGCGCCCACCGCGTCAATGGCAACGTCGGCGCCCAGGTGGTCGGTGATTTTCTTCATGTGCACCACAATGTCGTCGTACTCGGTGAAGTTGTACGTTTCGGCATGCGCAAAGATGCGGGCCTTTTCCAGCCGGTAGTCCAGATGGTCAATCACGATGACCCGCCCCGCACCCATCAGCCACGCCGACTTGGCGGCGTAGAGGCCCACCGGGCCGGCACCGAAAACCACCACGGTGTCGCCCTCCACGATGTCTCCCAGCTGCGCGCCGAAATAGCCTGTTGCCAGCGCATCGGTGCACATCAGGGCATCCTCCTCGTCCATCCAGTCGGGAATCAAGGAAGGCCCGATGTCCGCGAAGGGAACGCGCACGTACTCGGCCTGGCCGCCGTCGTATCCGCCGGTGGTGTGGGAGTAGCCGTACAGGCTGCCAACGGCGGTGGCGTTCGGGTTCACGTTGTGGCAGTTCGAATACATCCCGCGGGCGCAGAAATAGCAGGTGCCGCAGTAAATGTTGGCCGGCACCATCACACGGTCCCCCACCTTCAGGTTCCGCACCGAGGGTCCGACCTCTTCGACCACACCGATGAATTCGTGGCCGAAGGTATGGCCAACCCGGGTGTCGGGCATCAGTCCGTGGTAAAGGTGCAGGTCGGAGCCGCAAATGGCGGCCAGGGTGACCCGGACAATGGCATCGTTGGGATGCTCTATGGGGGGCCGCGGCTTTTCTTCCACCCGAACCTTGTAGGGTCCTCGGTACACCATTGCTCGCACGGGCCTGCCTCCTCAGTTCTGCCGGATCAACAGCTGCGCGGGACTGCCGTCCCTCCGGGACGCGCCCCGGGCACCTTAACCATAAGCAGACTTACTAGCTTTGCAAGTCCGTATCCGGTCCGGCCACCGGCAAACTCACGGTAAAGAGCGTTCCGGCTCCCGGCTCGCTGCGGACCCGGATGTTGCCGCCGTGCTCTTCCACGATGCGGCGGCTGATCACCAGACCGAGGCCTGCACCGGGAATGGCGGCCGTAAGCGCCCGTCCCGAGCGGAAGAACGGGGTGAAGGCTGCCTCCTGCTCCTCCTGGGACATCCCCATGCCGCTGTCAGCAACTTCAATCACTGCCATGCCCGCTTCAACCCGCGCGCTCACCTGCACCACGCCGCCGTCGGGCGAATACTTGACCGCGTTGGAGACCAGGTTTTCCAGCACCTGCCCAATCCGCCTGGGATCGGCCACGGCAGAAAGGTCGCCCGGCAGGTCAACCTTGAATTCCACCCCGTTCACCCGGGCGCGCGGCCCAAAGGAATCGACAGCAGCACGCACGACGGCGGCGAGGTCGACTTCCCTGGCCTCCACGGTTTCGTTCCCGGCGGCCACCGAGAGCAGGTCCGTTACCAGCTGCAGCAGCCGCTCGGCGTTCCGCACCGCCGTCTGCAGGGCGGAACGGACGTCTTCGGCCAGGTTTTCGCCGCTATCCAACGCCATGTCGAGATAGCCCAGGATCGACGTCAGGGGAGTGCGCAGCTCGTGGGACACATTGGCTACAAACTCACGCTGGGCCGTCAACGCCCGGACCAGCTGCGTCACGTCGCTGAACGCCAGGACAGATCCCTTGAATCCGCCGCCGCCCCGGACGGAGCGGGCCGAGACGCTGACCGCCAGTTGTCCCTGGCCGGTACCGACCCAGACGATTTCCTCGGCGAAGGACTCCCCGGAAACGGCCCGCCGGATGGGGCGCTTGCTGTCCGGAAGCGGAGTAACCCGGTCCGGGCCGTAGACGGGCCACTCGGAACCGCCGGGGCCGGCAATATCTCCGGTGGCTGCCCCGGCGCGGCTGCTTTCCATCAGCGCATTGGCAAGGATTTCCCGGCCGTCCCGGTCCACCACCAGCACGCCCACATCCACGGTGTCCAGCACCGCGTGCAGCAGTGATTCCCGCTCGCGGGCGCGCAGTTCCGCCGCTCCGCGGGCTTCTTCGGCGGCTTCGGCCTGCTGCAGGGCTTCCACCAAGTCCCGTTCATACCGGCGCCGCCCGGTTTCGGGAAGAACACTGATCAGGTCCAGGCCCCGCCCGGGGCTGCGTGCCCCGGCGATCAGGGCCGGGAGCCGCTCACCGTCCGGGCCGTGGAAGTCCACCGCCAGGTTCTGGACCGGCCCGGTTCCGGATCTGAGGGCCGCCGTCCAGCGCTGGTATTCGAGCAGGTCTTCCGGAGCGAGCAGGTCCGTAAAAACGGTACCTTCCAGCGCACTGCGGTTCCGGCCGGTCCAGGCAGCAAACGAGTGGTTGGCCTCTTCGATCACCCCGCGTGCGGAAAGGACCACATATCCGGAGGGAGACTGGTGGAAAAGCGTGGAAAGATCCGGGACGGACCGCCGCCGCCGCCCGCCAATGCGCGGGAAGCCGCGGGAAAAAATATGCATGCCGGACCTTTGGGGAAAGAACAGATATCTACAGCGCGCTGCGGAAACAGGCGCACCCGGCGGTTTCGTAATTCGCCGGTAAGTGAACTTATCAGGCTGCTTCCCGGCACCATGAATGTGACACGGCAAACCCGCGGCTTGCCCCGGCGGGAACCGCGTCCGGTGGCCGCTTCCCACCAGCATCCGGGCAGGTGATATTACTCCAATTCGGGCCATCTGGGAGGGGGTACAGCAGTCTTCGCGGAGAGGTTCCGCGGGCTGTGGACACGGTCCCCGGATTGGGAAAGACTTCCTTCCCGGGACATGCTGCGAGAAGGTGTTCCGGCAGGGGTGGCCCAGCATGAACAGCACCGAAAGGATGGCCATGAGCCAGCCAGCCGCGCTCCGCACCTCCTCCCGCACCCCCTCCCGCACCTCGCCCCGGCCCGCCGCCGATCTCCTATGGTGGAATCTGTCCATTGACGCCGGCGGTTTCGATTTGGCTGACCGCATTATCAGTGAACTGGTAACTCCCCTAGTTGCCCAGGCGAGGCTCTGGGGCACCCGGCGATGGTTTTTTACCCGCCGCATGCAACCGCCCAACGCGCAGGTTCGGCTGCGTGTCCTGGCCCCGACGGAGGCCTTGGACCGGCTCAAGTCCCTCCTCGGGGCCCTGCAGGAGCAAGCCGGGGACCCCGTCCGCAGCATGGCGGTGGCACAGGAATTCAGCGAGCCGGTGCTGGACCGGACGGTTGGAACCGAGCCTTTGCTTCCCTGGGTCGAAGCGGACCTGGCCCGCTACGGCGGCGTGGAGGGGCTCGCCCAGGCCGAGGAAGTCTTTGAGTTGTCCTCGGATCTCTGCCTTTGGGCCACGGCGCGCTTTGCGAAGGCGCAGAACCGCTCCGCCCTGGCCTCGCTGCTGCTGTTCGATTCCGCCTACGCAATGATGAAAGGGCCGCGGGCGTCCACCTGGCCGGACCGCCGCCGGGTTTCCTGGGAATACTACTGGGACAGCCACCTGCACAGCTGCACGGCCTCGGACCCCCGGGCGGCAGGCGTGCAGAAGGCCACCGGAGCCCAGGCACAGGCACAGCTCATGCCGGTCCACCGGCTGATGGTCGCAACGGCGTCCGAATCCGCCGTCGCGAACTGGCGCCGCCGCTGGCTGCGGGCCATTGACACCTACCTGTACCGGGCGGACAAGGCCGGCGCCAGCCGCAGCGCCCAGCACCTGACCGTCTATCAAGCGCATACCCTGCTGAACCGGCTCGGATTCACCCTCCGCCAGGAAGCCCTGATCGGTGTCTACGCGCGAACCTGGAGCCGGGAAAAGGAAGTCGAAATGAGCGACACGCTCTAGCGGACGCCTAGCCCCGCCGGGCCCTGTCCGTAACGGTAACGGGGCCCGGTGGCGATAGACTCAGCCCATGAACCTAGTCCCGGAGCAGCACTCCGTCGCGGCCGAACTTCAGCAGATCCTTCTGCGGACCGAGTCGGTGGAGTTCTTCCTCGAGGCCTTCGTTGTCCACGCCGCCGAAAAGTTCAGCAAGGACACGGAAGTGCTGGCAGGAGTGACCCTGCTGCGGAACAAGGAAGGGACTACGGTGGCCAGCAGCAGCGAGGCGGCCAAGGCACTGGATGAGGTTCAGTACGGTTTTGGCGACGGCCCCTGCCTGCGGGCCTCCCGCACCGGACGGACGGTCCTGGTGGCGGACGTGCGCACCGAAGAGCGGTGGCCGGACTATACGGATGCCATTCAGGACCGGGGCTTCTATTCGATCCTTGGCGTCCCGCTCCTCCTGGGCAACGACGGCGGTGCAGGACTGAATCTCTACACCCGCGAGCCCGGGTACTTCACGCCGGAAACGGTGCAGGCCGCGGAAGCTTTTGCAGCAGAAGCGGCGATTGCCCTGCAGTTGGCAGTCCAGTTGTCCCGGCACAAGAGTGCTGCCGAACACCTGCGCGCCGCCATGCAGGCACGCACGGTCATTGACCTGGCGGTGGGAATTGTGATGGCCCAGAACAAGTGCAGCCAAGAGGCGGCCTTTGAAATACTGCGCCAGGCCTCCAGCAACCGGAACGTCAAGCTGCGGGACCTGGCCGGCCGCATAGTCAGCTCGGTAACATCCGAGGGCGTTGAAACCCACTTCGTGGACTAACGTCCCAGCGGTACAACGCAAGCCGGTGCTCAGGCTCCGTCCACCAAGCCGGCGACGGCAGCCTTCGCGCCGTGGCTGTGCAGGGCGTCCAGGGCGGCGAGATATGCCCCGGTGAACCGCGGATCCGCAGCGAGCTCACCGAAGAACTGCGGCTGCGACACAAAGGCCAGCGGATCCTCCCGGTTCCGGGCCGCCGCCTTCATCACGTCTTCCCGGTGGCGATCGAGCACATTAATGGGTTCCCCTGCTTCGTCCACACCCTCGGCGTAGCGCGCCCAGGCGGCAATGATGGCCGCGGAACGGGACACCTCGCCGTCCCGGGCCAGGTTTTCCCGCACTACCGGTACCAGCCATTTGGGAATCCGGTCCGAGCTCTCGGCACACAGACGCGCCAGGGTGTCTCGCACGTATTCGTTGCCGAAGCGTTCCAGCAGCCGCCGTTTGTAGGCGTCCAAATCCACCCCGGGCACGGGCAGCAGCGTGGGCGTGGCTTCCTTGTCCATGTAGTCGAGCAGGAACCTGGCCAGCTTCGGGTCCGCCACCGCCTCGTGCGCGTACCGGTACCCGGCCAGATAGCCCAGGTAGGCAATTCCCTGGTGTCCGCAGTTCAGCAGGCGCAGCTTCATCCGCTCAAACGGTTCCACGTCTGCCGTCACGCTCACGCCTGCGTCCTCCCAGGGCGGCCTCCCCTGCACAAACGTGTCCTCCAGCGCCCACTGCGCAAAGTCCTCGGACACTACGGGCCAGGCGTCCTCCACCCCGAACTCCTGTGCCAGCAGGGTGCGGTCCTCGTCCGTTGTCACCGGTGTGATCCGGTCCACCATCGAGGAGGGAAAAGCGACGTTAGCCAGTACCCACTCCCCCAGTTCCGGATCCAGCAGCCGCGCAAACTCTCCGAAGGCCTTCCTCGCGACCTCCCCGTTGCCGGGGATGTTGTCGCAGGACATCACGGTGAACGCCCCCAGACCCCTGTCCCGGCGGCGGCGCAGGGCCTCGGTCACCAGGCCGAAAACCCCGGAAGGTACGGCCCCGGGTGCCAGGTCCGCGGCAACCTGCGGCGTTCCGGCGTCGAACTCCCCGGTGGTGTCACTGATGCTGTAACCGCCCTCGGTGATGGTCAGGGAGACGATCCGGGTGCCCGGCAACGCCATCTTTTCAATAACGGCTTCCGGGTCCTCCGGGGCGTAAAGGTATTCAACGATGGAGCCGATCACCCGGGCTTCGCGGGTACCGTCCGGATACTTCAGCATCAGCGTGTACAGGCAGTCCTGGCTGTCCAGGACAGTTTTCATGGCCGCATCCTGGGGCAGCACGCCTACGCCGCAGATCGCCCAGTCCAAGGCCAGTCCCTGGTTCATCAAGGTGTCCAGGTACATCGCCTGATGCGCGCGGTGGAAGCCGCCCACACCAAAATGCACAATGCCGGTGCTCAACTGCGACCGGTCATAACCGGGCCGCGCGACACCGGGCGGCAGGTGGGAAAGGGACTCTTCACTGAGTTTGGTCATAACGCCGCCTTAGGCCGGAGGTCCGGACAATCTAGCAGGTCCGTACCGTTCTTGGCACGCGTCCGGCCGTCCCGGCGGGTTCATCCCAGGAGAGGTCTCCGCCTGGCCGCCCTACTCCACTGCCTGGGCATCGAGTTCAATGAATACCCAGTCCGGCTCAGCAAGAATGGGGTCCATTACCGGGCCTCCGGCCTCGGCAATCCGGTCCTGCACCTTCGAGGGCAGACCGTCCTGCCGGAGGTTATGCCTCAGCCAGTCCTTGGCCGAACCGTCCAGGTACGGCCACCAGCGTTCTATTCGGATAGGTTCCACAGCAGCCCCCTTCAGCGTTGCGTAAACCCACGGTGACACCGGCCGTCAGGGGGCGCAAGAGGGCACCGTAAGAGGAGTTGCGGCAGGCGGCGGGATACCGGAAGGTAGGCCCCAAAGCCGAGGAAACTACTTCCGGACGGTGATCGATTCCATAGCTGCGCGGGCCTCCTCGGCGAGGGATTTGGGGATGGGCGCGCTCTTCGCCGCGTCCGCGGATGCCTGCTGGCCTTCCTCGCTTACAACGTATTTACCGAAGGCCTGAACGCGCTCTACCAGCCCGGCGTCGTCATAGGAGCTGCAGTAGATCTGGTAGGACACCAGTACCAGCGGATAGGCGCCCGCCGCTGTGGTTCGCCGGTCCAGCTGCAGCGCAATGTCGTGTTCGCTGCGCCCCGGGACCCGGGTGGACTGTTCGACGGCGGTGCTCGCGGCGTCGGCGCTGATCGGCACGAAGTCCTCCCCCACCAGGAGGTTGGCGGTGCCCATCGACTCGTCAATCACCGAGTCATCGGCATAGGTGAGCGCCCCTTCCGTCCGGGTCACGGTGCTGACGACGCCGGAGCTGCCCTGCGCGTTCTCGCCCTGCAGCCCGCCGGGCCAGGTCCCGGACGGCGCGTCCGGCCAGGCATCCGGGGCCACCTCATGCAGGTACTCGGTGAAGTTTTCCGTGGTCCCGGAGTCATCCGCCCGGCTCACGGGAGTGATCCGGGTGGAGGGCAGGTCCACATCCGGGTTGAGCGCAGCAATAACCGGATCGTTCCACTGGGTGATTTCGCCGCGGAATATCTTGGCGATGGCGGCCGCGTCCAGGTTCAGCGACTGGATGCCGGGAAGGTTGAAGGCCACGGCTATGGGGGAAATGTAGGCCGGGATGTCCAGCGCCCCTTCGGGACCGCAGACCGCCCGGGCGTCTACCAGTTCCTCCTCCTGCAGGTAGGCGTCGGAACCGGCAAAGTCCACCGCGCCGGCCAGCAGCGCGCTGCGTCCGGCACCGGAGCCGTCCGGGGAGTACTGCAGCTGAACGTTCGGATGCAGGGTGCCGAACCCGGCGATCCAAGCGTCCATCGCCGGGCCCTGCGCGCTCGAACCGGCGCCCGACAAGACACCGCTGAGCATGGAGGTGCTGTTCTCGGCTGCGTCCCGCTGGGCGTCCCCGAGCGGATAGTCGGACCCGCAGGCGGCCAGTGCCAGCGTGGCTGCCAGTGCGGCGGCGAGCGTGCGGAGGGGACGGATTGGGCGCAAGGGATGTCCTTCCTGGGGAAGCGGCGGTGGCGTCCAAGGCCGGCGGGGGAGCTGCGGGGGTGCAGCGGTCAACCGGCCGCTCTTTCAAGGCTAGCTGGCTTTGGACCGCAGCCGCCATCAGATAGTCCAGCTTCCCCTTGAGGGGCCCGGCCCCGGCTGTCAGGATGGACGGCACCGCGGAGATTACCCGCCGCCATGTGCCGGGGCCGGCGGGCTCCGCCCGCGCTCAACCCTCTGCCGGCGCCTTGCCTAGGGAGCACCCGTGCTGATTGCCGCAGCTATCCTCGCCGTCGTCGCAGCGGCCGTTGCCTTCTATTTCTTTATGCTCGAATCCCTGCGCTGGACCGAGCCGGACACGGTGGCCATCTTTCAGCTGCGGGGCGCGGGCACTCCAGCCGCCACGGCGCAGCTTGCCTACAACCTGGGCTTCTACAACCTTTTCCTGGCTGTGGGGGCCGGGCTGGGGGTAGTGCTGCTGGTGGCCGGCAATCCGGTGGCCGGGCTGACCCTGATGACGTTCACCACTGCCTGCATGCTGCTGGCTTCCGTAGTGCTTGCCCTCAGTGACCGGCGGCTGGGACGGCTGTCCCTGATCCAGGGCGGGCCCGCAGCCTTTTCCCTGGTTTTTTCGCTGCTCGGGACCTGAGCGGTTAGGCCTCGGCTGACGTCTATGCCCCGGAGGGTGCCGGGGCGTAAGCCGCCTGAGTCCACAGGTGGAACAAGGCGTAGGAGCGCCACGGGCGCCACGGCTGGGACAGCCGGGCCGCTTCGCGTCCGGTTCCGACTCCGAGCGCGCGCTTGAGCACCAGATCGTCGGCAGGATACGCGTCCCGGTCCCCCAGCACACGCACCGCCAAGTAGTCGGCCGTCCACGGGCCGATGCCCGGCTGGGCCAGCAATCCTGCCCGGACCTGCCCCGGATCGGCACCCGGCTGCAGCGGCAGCCCGGCGGCGACGGCAGCGGCCAGGGCCCTGACGGTCCTGGCCCTGGCGTGCGTGATCTTTACGGCCGCCTGGATCTCCTCCGCCGGGACCGCGGCGAGCCGGTGCGCGGAGGGGAAGGCAGTGAGTCCTGCCGGGCCGGGCTCGCCGAAGGCTGCCACCAGGCGGGCACCGAAGGTTCGGGCCGCGGCGAGGGATACCTGCTGGCCGAGGACCGTTTGGATCCCGGTCTCGAAGCCGTCCGTGGAGCCGGGCACCCGCAGGCCGGGATGCCGCCGGACCAGCGGCGCCAGCACATCAAATCGGGCGAGGAAGGGATCCACCACGCCCGGATTTGCGTCCAGGTCCAGCCAGGCCCGGACCGTCGTGATGAGGGCGGCTTCCTCCGGCTGCGGCAGCGCCGGTGCTTCCAGGTCCACCCCGTCCGGGTGCAGGTGGACCTTCAGCGGAACCACTGTGGATCCAACCGTCAGCAGCCGTTCCACGCCCACTCCGCCGCCGGGCTTCGGCGTTACCCGTTCCAGCCCCGGGACGGCGTGGGCGAGCAGTGCGCTGGCCAGCGGCGCCCAGGCCAGCGGTCCCCGGAAGGGCAGGCTGCGGGTACGCGCGCCGCCGCGCGCGCCGCCGGCCGCGCCGCCGGCCGTTCCGCCGTCGAACTTTTCTTCCCCTGTTCCTTTCCCCGTTTCTTCCCCCGTCAGCGTCATCCGCTGAGGCCGGTCATGCGCAGGGTGATGTTGATCCGGCCGGTGGCCAGTCCCGACTCCGGGTCCGCGGTTCCGGCCACAGTGCGCGGGACACCGTGGTAGGCGAACCGGGACGGTCCGCCGAAGACAAACAGGTCACCGGACTCCAGCTCCAGGTCCGTGTAGGGACGGTTGCGGGTTTCGGTGTTGCCGAAGCGGAAGACACAGGTATCGCCGATGCTGATGGAAACCACCGGGGCACTGGACTTTTCATCCTTGTCCTGGTGCATCCCCATATGCGCGCCCTCGGCATAGTAATTAATCAGCGCAGTGTCCGTCGTGTAATTCTCCGGGCGGAAGTCCTCCCTCGCGTAGCTGCCGTCCGCCTGCCGGTAGGCCTCTTTGAGCGCGTCGCGGCCCAGCTGCACCAGCCAGTCGGGCAGCTCCGCGACGCGCCCGCCGCCGGCGTCGTCGGCCGTGCGCGTGTACTTGTACGGCTGCCAGTGCCAGCCCAGGCACACCGTCTGGACCGACATGGGATGCCCGCCGGGCAGCACTGCCGACCGCATCGGCACCGGTCCGATGGCCCACTGACGGCACGCTTCAACAATGGATCGCTGCTGTCCCGGCGGCAACCAGCCGGGCACATGCACCGCCCCGACGGCGGGTTCGGAGCGTTCGCGGGGGAAAAGGGAGGAGCTCATGCGGCGGCTTCCAGGTCGAGGAGGGTTTTCTTGACAGCCGGGCCGCCGCGGTAACCGCCGGTGGTTCCGTCGGAGCGCAGCACGCGGTGACAGGGAATCACCAGCGGCAGGGGGTTGCGGCCGCAGGCGGTGCCCACGGCGCGGACGGCCCCGGGGTTGCCGGTCAGGGCTGCTATGCCTGCATAGGTCGCCGTGCGCCCGTAGGCGATCCCCTGCAGCGCCTCGACAACCGTCCGCCGGTAGCCGGTGGTCAGCCGCAGGTCCAAGGCGAGGTCGAAGCTGCGCCTGCTGCCCTCGAAATACCCGCGCAGCTGGGCAGCGGGTTCTGCCAGCCGCTCCGGCGCTTCCAGCAGCCGCGGACTGATTCGGGTGCTGAGGTCCTGCAGCACGGTATCCACTCCTTCACATTCGAAGGCCACCCGCACCAGGCCAGCCTCGGTGGCGGCAAGGATGAGTCCGCCCACCGGACTGTCCACCACGGTGTAGGCCACATCCAGCACCCCGGCGGCCTGCGCGTCCTCTGCCAAGCGGGAATGCAGGGCGGCGAGGGCGGCGGTTTCCCGCGGATCAGCGGCGGCTTCGCCCGCAGCGGCAAGAACGGGTTCGGGCACGGACGCTGCGGGGAGATTGAATGCGGGCACATTGAACAGGTCAAAGGACGCCATTGCTGTCCTCCTTATACAGGGCACGGAGTTTCTTGATGCCGTCGGCGGCGGATCGGCGGCAGGCCGCTTCGCTGCTTCCGAGCACCCGGGCCACCTCGGCGTACGGGAGCCCGGCCAGATGGTGGTAGGCGAGCGCCTCCCGCTGCCGGACAGGCAGGGTCTTCAACGCAAACCACAGCCCGTCGGTGTCGGCCGGTACGGGAGCGGGTGTATCCGGAACCGCCTCCACCGGCAGCGGGCTGCGGGCGGTGCTCCGGTGCTGGTCCACTGCCTTGCGCTTGGCAATGGTGACCAGCCAGGCCTGCACGTTGGCCCCTTCGGGCAGGTCCGGATAGGCGCGCAGTGCCGCCAGGAAGGTTTCGGACCACGCGTCCTCGGCCTGATCCGGCCCCAACACGGCGCGGCAGACCCGCAGCACGGCCGCGCCGTGCTCCCGGACAATCTGCTCAAAGGGTTTCACTTCCACATACGGTAGACGGTTTCAGCGGACGGTTTGTGAGCCCGGTGCCGGAAATCGGTCCACGGGCCGCCGGCTGTGGCTAGACTGCCTCCTACATCGCAGCGATCAGCCGCCCGAAGATGCAGCAGAGATCAAAGGAGATCCTTATGCAGAACCTCGCCGGAATCCTCACGGAAACCGCAGCCCGCTTTCCGGAGCGGACTGCCCTGAAACTCGACGACACAGTGGTGTCCTACGCCGCCCTGGACGCGATGAGCGCCAAGGTAGCCGGACTCCTGGCCGCCCGCGGGGTGGTGCCGGGTGAGCGCGTCGGCCTGGTGATGCCCAACATTCCGCAGATGGCCTTCGTGTATTACGGTGTCTTGCGCTACGGCGCCGTGGTTGTCCCCATGAATCCGCTGCTGAAGGCGCGCGAGGTCGCCTACCACCTGCAGGACTCCGGTGCCCGGCTGGTTTTCGCCTGGGAGGGCGTGGCCGGTGAAGTCTCTGCCGGAGCAGAAGAGGCCGACGGCGGCGTGGAAGTGGTGACGGTGGACTCCTCCTCTTTCATGGGGCTGCTGGCGGGTGCGGATTCCCGGCCGGACCTGGCGGAGGTGGACGGTGACGACATCGCGGTGATCCTCTACACCTCGGGCACTACAGGACGGCCGAAGGGTGCTGCCCTGACGCACCGCAACCTGCGCAGCAACGCCATCGTGTCCAGGTCCCTGCTGGATACCCGGGAAACCGATGTGATCTTCGGCGGGCTGCCGTTCTTCCACGTGTTCGGCCAGACCGCCGCGTTGAACTCGGCCCTGCTCGCGGGCGCGTCCATCAGCCTGCTGCCCCGGTTTGATGCCGGCAAGGCCCTGGAAATCATCGAACGCGACGGCGTGACGATCTTTGAGGGTGTCCCCACCATGTACGTGGGCATGCTCCGCCATCCGGCCGTGAAGGACACCAAGCTCTCCTCGCTGCGCGGCGCTATCACCGGCGGTTCGGCAATGCCGCTGGAGGTGCTGCACGAGTTCGAGGACGTGTTCGGCATCCAACTGCTGGAGGGTTACGGACTCTCTGAAACCTCGCCCATCGTCTCCTTTAATCTTCCCGGCGAGGGACGGCGTGCCGGCTCCATCGGCAAGGCCGTGGACGGCATGGAGGTGCGAATGCTGGATCCCGACGGCGCGGACGTCCCCGTGGGAGAGATTGGCGAACTCTCCGTCCGCGGCGAGGGTGTCATGAAGGGCTACTGGCGGAACGACGACGCCACTGCCGCAGCCATTCCCGACGGCTGGTTCCGCACCGGGGACCTGGCCCGGTTCGACGAGGAGGGCAACATCTACATTGTGGACCGCAAGAAGGACATGATCCTGCGCGGCGGCTACAACGTGTATCCGCGCGAGGTCGAGGAAGTGCTGTACGAGCATCCTGCCGTTTCCGAGGCGGCCGTGATCGGTGTTCCGGATCCGCTGCACGGCGAGGAAATCGTGGCTGTGGTGGGCCTTCGGGAAGAAGCCGTTCCGGCCGACGACGCCGCACGCGAAGCCCTGCTGGCGGACATCGCCCAGTTCGCCAAGGACCGGCTGGCCGCCTACAAGTACCCGCGCCGCATCGAACTCACCGACGCTCTCCCCAAGGGGCCCACGGGCAAGATCCTCAAGCGCGAAATCAAGGTCTCCGCCCCTCCCCGCCCGCTTCTGGACGAAACCCCCACGGCGTAGGTCTCAGGAGTACGGCTCGACGTCGGCGGCAGCTTCGCCCGGAAGCCCGGCAGGTTCGTCGGAGCGGACCAGCACTACGCCGGCAACAATCAGGGCCCCGCCGGCCAGCTGTACCGGGCGTGGCAGCTCCGCAAGGAGCAGCCACGCCCACAGCACGGCAAAAAGCACTTCGGTCAATGAAACGAAGGAGGCCACGCGTGAGCCCAGGGCCCGCGCGGCGATGATGCCGGTGACGTAGGCCAATACGGTGGAGAACAGAACCAGTCCGGCCACGGGCACCCACCAGGTGGTGTGCCAGCCGCCCAGTTCCACTCCGGCTGTGCTGAAGCCCAGGGGAAGAATCCCTATCACGCCGAGCAGTGCCATGGTGGCGCCGCCCACGAGCATACCCCCGGTGGCGAGGACCAGCGGTGGAAGCGAGTCATTCTGCTTGGCGGTGATGAAGAAGTAGATGGCCAGGCAGACCGCGGCGGCCAGGCCCCACAGCACACCCACAGGATCTATCTGGATGCTGCCGCCTAGGTCCAGCACCAGGACCAGCCCTGCGATGGCTGCCAGGGCACCGAGGATGGTGCGGATACCGGGACGGCGCCGGGTGGCGGCCCAAATCCACAGCACCATCAGCACCGGTGCCAGGAATTCCAGCAGAAGCGCCACACCCACCGAGAGGCGTTCCACAGCGTTGAAGTAGAAAAACTGGCAGCCGGCCACCCCGATGAATCCGAACAGCACGATGGTGCGCCAGTTGCCGCGTACCTGTTCCCAGCGGCCGTGCAGCGCAATAAAGGCGGGGACAGCCAGGACCGCCGCGGCTCCAAGCATCCGCACGGCAACGGCACCGGCAGTGGTCCACCCGGTTTCCAGCAGGGACTTGGCGAAGGAGCCGGAGAGCCCAAAGACGGCGGATGAGGACAGGGCAATTACCAGCCCGGAAACGCTTGCGGGCAGCGCCTTGGGGGCGGCTGTCTGCTCTGGCTCCATGGGTCTCCTCCGGACTGGTTCCCGGTACCGTGCCGGGAGGGAACAACGACGGCGACGCTACCCCGGGGCGGGACGGGTTTCAATACATCTGCACCCCCGACCACTCGGTGCGGTTGCCGTATCCATCGCGGACGGATATGGCAACCATCCGTTCCTGCACAGTGCGCCCGGTCAGATGGCAACCCCTCGGCCGCCAAATCGGAGCCATGCACGGCAGAACCCCCGCAGGCGACGGCGAGGTGCCTAGGGTTGATGGGTCAAGAAGACGGCGCCTCCAATCTTCCCCGGGATTTTCCTGCCATGAAGCAGAAACTGATTACCCTTGTCAGTCAGCGCACCGCCTGGCTCCTCCTGGCCGTATGCATAGCCTTCTGGGTGGTTTCCGCCGCCGGGTTCCTTGAGGCGCCGCTCGGCACCCCGGCTGCCCTGATGTTCCTCTGGATGTACTGCAACCTCATGGTTGCGTTGGCCACCACCCTGGCCGCGGCAGCCGCCGTCGCCGCCCTGGTCCTGCACCGCAGCGCGAAGACGACGGCGCGTGAACGGGGACGCGGCCCTGCAGCGGGACAGGAGCCGGTGCAGGAGCCGGTGCAGGAGGACGGCGAGGCGGGGACTGCCGCTCCGGACCATTCCGTCACCTCACTTCGCAACCTGCTGGCACGGAGGCGCTAACCGCCTTCCCCCGCCGCCGGACCTTATACCTTCTGCTCTCTGCGCATTTCAAGGAGCAGCAGCAAAACAAGTGGTCCGGACTCTTGATAACAGGTGGCCGCTCTGGTGTCCTGTTCAGGCGGTCCAGCAGAGGGCCGGACCTGCGGCTGAAATACCTGCCCGCCCATGCGCTCCTCCAGCAGCCCTCCCCTGTCCCTGCACCACTTCGAAGAAGCCCGCCAGGCCCGCGGGGACCTGCAGCAGGCGCTGCACAACGAACTGGTCCTTAAGTACCGCGACATAGCCGAAACCGCTGCCGCCGCCTACGCGGGCCGCGGCCGTGAACTGGCCGACCTGCGCCAGGTGGCCTACATGGGATTGATCAAGGCCGTCCGGCGCTTCGACCCGGCGGTCGGTCCGCATTTCCCGGCCTTCGCCGTGCCCACCATCCACGGCGAGCTTAAGCGGTACCTGCGCGACCATTCCTGGGTGGTACGCCCGCCGCGCCACCTGCAGGACCTCCGCACCGCCATCGCCCGGCTGCAGCCGGAGCTGTTCCAGTCACTGGGGCATGCGCCCTCGCTCTGCGAACTGTCCGAGGCGCTGGGCGTGGACGCCAAAACGGTTGCCGAGGCGCTGAACTGCCAAAGCAGCCTGCGGCCGGAATCACTGGACGCCATCGCCGGCACCACCGGCGCGGAACGGTGGGCTTCGGCCGACGGGCGGCTGGAACACGCGGAAAACCTCGCCATGCTCCGCCGGGCCGTGCGGAACCTGACGGATGCTGACAAGGAACTGCTGTTCCGGCGGTATTTCCACGAGGAATCACAGCAGGCCATCGGTACCCGGCTGGGCCTGACCCAAATGCAGGTTTCCCGGCGGCTCGCCCGGATCCTGGTGCAGTTGCAGCACGAGCTGCTCGGCCCTTCAGAAGCCGCCGCAAACGCGGCCCGCCCGGCAACTGCCTGACCCGCCGGAACCCTCTGAACCGCCCGCGCGCCCGTGGGCCAGTGCCTACAGGGCGTCGAGCTTATCGACGGCGGCCAGGACATCTTCCACCGTGACAGCCATAAGCGCCGGGTCGGGATCCACGGCGAAGGTGTCTCCGCGGCGGCGGCTTTCATCTGTCAGGGCAATGTGCGGGCCCGGCGGCGGACCCCATTCTGCTACCGGCGCCGGGCCAAACAGCACCACCGACGGCCGGGCGTAGGCCGAGGCCAGATGGGCAGCACCAGTGTCTGCCGAGACCACCAGACGGGCGCAGGCGATCAGGGCGGCGAACTCCGCCAGCCCCAGCTCGCCGGCCACCACTGAGTCCGCATCCAGCCCGGCAGCCTCCGCCACGGCAAGTGCCCGCGGCCGTTCGGAGCTGCTGCCTGTCAGCAGGACCTGTCCGCCGGCGGCATCGAGTTCCCGGGCGACGTCCGCGAACCGGCCCGCGGGCCACAGCCTGCTGCCGTAGGCGGCACCCACATGGAGCACTACGGCCCCGGGGACGGATACCGCCGCGGCCGGCGGGTCCAACCGGTAATCCAGCGGATCGGCTGGAATTCCGTGCCACGACAACAGACCGGCCCAGCGCTCCCGTTCATGCACGCCGTCCTTCCAGGGCGGACCGTCCCATCCCGGCCCGGCGTGGCCGATCAGCCGGGCCGGCTTCAGTGCTTCCAACCGGCCGCAGCTTTCCGGGCCCCGGCCATGCAGGTTCACTGCCACGTCCACCTGTCCGGGCGGCAGGTCAATGGGCACGTCCAGGCCGTGCAGCGGCAGCAGGCCATCCACGGCGCCGGTCAGCGGCAGCAGCGGGCGCAGCCATTCCTGCGCTGCGTATCGGATGCGGTGTCCGGGGAAGGCCCTGCGCAGGGCCTTAAGGGCCGGGACTGCCACCAGCAGGTCCCCGAGTTTCAGGGCCCGCAGGACCAGGAGTTCGGGGCGGTCCGATGCCTGCTCGGGCATGGTTCAGGGTCCTTCCGATTGAGGATTGGAGGCACATCCTGCCAGATCAGCGGCCCGCCCGGTACAGGTGTGTTCCCCCGTGGCTGGAGGCACCCCCGGAAAAAGATGTGGCTGCGGGTGTTTAGCAGCAGTGCCGAAGGGGGACAGAGGCGGTATGGAAGTTATGCCGTCACCGCCGCGTGCCGTCCTGTTTGACCGGGACGGCACGCTGATTGTTGACGTGCCCTACAACGGGGACCCGGAACTGGTGCAGGCGGTGCCCGGGGCTGCCGATGTGCTGGCGCGGCTGCGGCGGGACGGCATCCCGGTGGGTGTGGTGACCAACCAGTCCGGCATCGGCCGCGGGCTGCTCTCCGCCGGGCAGGTGGAAGCCGTCAACGCCGCCGTTGACGCCCTGCTGGGTCCGTTCGATGTGTGGGAGATCTGCCCGCACACCCCGGAACGCGGCTGCATCTGCCGCAAGCCCATGCCTGGAATGGTGCTGCGTGCCGCCCGGCGCCTGGGCCTGGACCCGGCGGAGGTGGCGGTGATCGGCGACATCGGCGCCGATGTCCAGGCGGCCGCGGCGGCCGGCGCCCGCGGCGTCCTGGTCCCCACAGCCGTCACGCGGCCCGCCGAAACCGCTGCAGCTGATCTGGTGGCCGCCGACCTGCGGAAAGCAGTGGACCTGTTGTGGGGCGGCGCGTGAGCCGCCGGGTCCTGGTGGCGAGGCTCGACGGCGCGGGCGACGTCCTGCTGGCCGGCCCCGCCGTCCGTGCGGTGGCGTCCGCGCCGGGGGTGGAGGCCGTGCTGCTGGTTGGCCCGGCGGGGACCCCGGCCGCCCGGCTGCTGCCCGGCGCCGCGCAGGTGCTGGAGTGGTCCTGCCCGTGGATCGTGAACCCCGCCCCGGAACCGTCGCCGGCGCACCTGGCAGCGCTGGTGGACATGGTCCGCGCTGCCGGAACCCGTGAGGCGGTGATCCTGACGTCCTTCCACCAGTCCCCGCTGCCCCTGGCGCTGGTGCTCCGAACCGCCGGGGTGCACACCATCACCGGTGCTTCCACCGACTACGCCGGTGCGCTCCTGGACCAGCGGCTGCGGCCCGGCGAGGATTTCCCCGAAGACCAGCCGGAACCGGAACGGAACCTTCGAATTGCCGCAGCCGCCGGTTTCCGGCTTCCGGCCGGTGACGACGGCAGGCTCCGGCTGGGTCCGCTGCCCGATGCAGGGCATCTGGCGGGCGATGACCCCTATGTGGTGGTGCATCCCGGCACCGCCGTCCCGGCGCGTGCCTGGCCTGCCCTGCACTACGCCGCCGCCGTCGAGCTCCTGACCGCTGCCGGCTACCGCGTGGTGGTGACCGGCGGCCCCGGCGAGAAGGCACTGACGGCCACGGTGGCGGGGGTGGCCGGGCTGGACCTCGGCGGCCGCACGGACCTGGCCTCGCTGGCCGGTGTGCTGGCCGGTGCCGACGCCGTGGTGGTGGGAAACACAGGCCCCGCGCATTTGGCGGCGGCTGTTGGCACGCCGGTGGTCAGCCTCTTCGCCCCGGTGGTGCCCGCTGTCCGCTGGGCACCGTACCGGGTGCCGCTGGAACTGCTGGGCGACCAGCAGGGACCATGCCGGCTTTCCCGGGCCCGGACCTGCCCGGTGCCGGGGCACCCCTGCCTGTCCGGCGTCGCGCCGGAACAGGTGGTGGAAGCCGTGCAGCGCCTGGTCCGCGGTGTTTCGTCCCTGGGCACGCGGCGGGAAACCCGGCACGGCCTTCCGGCACACGTATCCGGGCACCGGAGAGCGGGGAAACCATGAAGATCCTGCTCTGGCATGTGCACGGAGGGTGGATGGAATCCTTTGTCCGCGGCTCCCATGAGTATCTGCTGCCGACCACACCCGCCCGGGACGGCTGGGGGCTGGGCCGCGGCGGCCGGGCCTGGCCGGCGTCCGCCGTCGAAGTGGCGCCCGAGCAGCTGCGCGGTCAACAGGTCGATGCGGTGGTGCTGCAGCGTCCGGAGGAACTTGTTGCCTGCGCCCGACTGCTGGGCCGCCGGCCCGGCCGGGACCTGCCCGCGGTTTATCTGGAACACAACACCCCGCGCAGCGCGGTGCCGGAAACCCGGCATCCGCTGGCCGGCCAAAACGCTATCCCCGTGGTGCACGTTACGCAGTTCAACCGGCTCTTCTGGGACACCGGCGACGCCCCGGTCCGGGTGATTGAGCACGGCATCCCCGACCCGGGGTACCTGTACACCGGAGACCGGCCGCACCTGGGCGTGGCGGTCAACGACCCCGTCCGGCGCGGAAGGATCACCGGCACGGACCTGCTGCCGGCCTTTGCCCGGGCCGCTCCCCTGGAAATCTTCGGCTTCGGCACCGGTCAGCTGCCCGCCGCCTTGCAGCTGGACGGGGAGGGCAACCGGGACCGGCTGCTCCTCCGCGGAGATCTCCCCGCCGCCCGGATGCACGCCGAACTGGCCGGCTGCCGGGCCTACCTGCATCCGATGCGCTGGACCTCCCTGGGCCTGTCACTGCTCGAAGCCATGCACCTGGGCCTGCCCGTCCTGGTGCTGGCCACCACGGAGGCCAGCCGGGCGGTTCCGCCGGAGGCAGGGCTGGTCAGCAACAACCCCGAAGAACTCCTCGCGGCAGCACAGATGCTTCTGGCGGATCCGGAACACGCGCACACCTGCGGGCTGGCAGCGCGTGAGGCGGCGCTGGCACGTTACGGCCTGGCCCGGTTCCTGTCCGAGTGGGACAGGCTCCTTACCGACGTGGTCTCATACAAGCTTTCCGCCGCGCCGCAGCAGGCGCCGGCAGGACCGATAACGGCATCAACAGGAGGGGGACAACAGTGAGAATCTCAATGGTGTCCGAGCACGCTAGTCCGTTGGCTGCGCTGGGCGGCGTGGATGCCGGCGGGCAGAACGTCCATGTAGCCGCCCTTTCCGTGGCGCTGGCAGCCCGCGGGCACACCGTGCAGGTGTACACCCGGCGTGATGACCCCGGGCTGCCGGACCGGGTGCAGGTGCAGGACGGGCTGGAAGTAGTGCACGTGGCGGCCGGACCGGCACTGCCGCTGCCCAAGGATGACCTGCTGCCGTACATGGGACAGCTGGCCGAAGGCATGGTGGCGGACTGGGGAAACCAGCCGCCGGACGTGGTGCATTCACACTTCTGGATGTCCGGCCTGGCCGCGCTGGAGGCGGTCCAAAGCGCGGCCGACGACGGCGCCCGGGTACCGGTGCTGCACACCTTCCATGCGCTCGGGACGGTGAAGAAACGGCATCAGGGCGCGGAGGACACCAGCCCGCCGGAGCGGACCTGGCTGGAACCCTCGGTGGGCCGGCGGGCAGACCGGGTCCTGGCCACCTGCTCGGACGAGGTTTTTGAACTCAAGGCCATGGGCGTGCCGGGCAGCCGCATCTCCATTGCGCCGTGCGGTGTGGACCTGTCCCTGTTCAAGTCCCGCGGACCAGCCGAGCCCCGCGGCCGGCGGCACCGCATTGCCGCCGTCGGGCGTCTGGTGCCTCGCAAGGGCGTGGATCTGGCCATCCAGGCGCTGGGACTGCTGCAGGAGGCCGGAATGGCGGACGTGGAACTGCTCATTGTGGGCGGCTCAAGCGACTGTGCCGGGCTGGAATCGGATCCGGAGGCTCGCCGGTTGATGTCCCTGGCCCGTTCCCTGGGCGTGGCGGACCGGGTGCTGCTGCGCGGACAGGTTCCCCGCGAAGACATGCCGGCGGTGCTGCGCAGCGCGGACGCAGTGGTGTGCGCACCCTGGTATGAGCCGTTCGGCATCGTTCCGCTGGAGGCCATGGCCTGCGCAGTGCCGGTGGTGGCCACCGCGGTGGGCGGACTGATCGATACGGTGGTCCACGGCAAAACCGGGCTGCTCGTACCGCCGCGGGACCCGGCCGCCCTGGCCGCCGCGCTGGGCGAACTGCTGCAAAACCCCGGCTACGCCCGGCGGCTCGGCACCGCCGGCAGGCAACGTGCCTCCGCCCGGTACTCCTGGGACCGGGTGGCACAGGAAACCGAAAAGGCCTATCAGTTGGCTCTGAGGGGAGTCCCCCGCGGCCAGGCCCGGCCGGCCCGGCTGCAGCCGACGGGAGGGCAGGCACTGTGAGTATCGAACCGGCCACCGCGCCCCCGCCCGTGACCGATGCGGCGCACGGGGCGGTCCTGGCCCATCTGGCCGGCACCGGCCCCGCCCTGCTCTCCGTACAGCAGCAGGCCGGGCGGCTGGCCCAGTGGGGCGTGGAGCTTGCCGGGCGCCTGCTGGATGGACACCGGCTGCTGACCGCCGGCAACGGCGGTTCCGCCGCCGAGGCCCAGCACCTCAGCGCGGAACTGGTGGGCCGGTTCGACGGCGAGCGCCGGCCCTTTTCCGCCATCGCCCTGCACGCGGACACCTCCGCGGTCACGGCCATCGCCAACGACTACGGATTTGAACAGCTCTACGCCCGGCAGGTGACGGGCCACGGCCGCCCCGGCGACGTGCTGCTCCTGTTCTCCACCAGCGGCGCCAGCCCCAACCTGCTCGCCGCCGTGCAGGCCGCACGCCGTGCCGGGCTGCGCACATGGGCGCTGACCGGCCGGGGACCCAATCCCCTCGCCGCAGCGAGTGAGGAGGCGGTCACAGTGGATGCGCCGGCGGCCAACGCGCAGGAGGCCCATCTGGTGGCCCTGCATGCGCTGTGCCGGTCCTTTGACGCCGAGGTGCAACGGTGCACCCAACCCCAACAGCGCACCTCTGCAGGAGGAATGCCGTGAAAACGATTGTCGTAGTAGGCGACACCTTGCTGGACACGGACATAACCGGTTCCGCCCAGCGCCTCTCCCCCGATGCCCCGGTGCCGGTGGTGGACGTCGCCGACGTCGGCCGCCGCGCCGGCGGAGCGGGCCTGGCGGCGCGGATGCTGGAGCGGGACGGGGTGCAGGTGCACCTGGTGACGGTGCTCTCCGATGACGGGGCCTCCGGGCTGCTGCGCACCGCGCTGGCCGGCATCCCCCTGACCAGCGGGCCGTCGGATGCTCCCACGCCGGTCAAGACCCGGATCCGGGCCGGCGCCCAGGCCGTGGTCCGCTTCGACGAAGGCTGCGCCCCGCCCCCGGTGCCGGCAGTGACCGCGCAGATGCTGGCGGCCGTGGCGGCTGCGGACGCCGTGCTGGTCTCGGACTACGGCCGCGGCCTGACTGCCAATCCCGCACTGCGGGAACTGCTCGGTGCCCTGGCTGGCCGGATCCCGGTGGTGTGGGATCCGCATCCGGCCGGAGCCGACCCGGTACCGGGGGTCGCCGCCGTCACCCCGAATATGACCGAGGCACTGCAGGCTGCGGGAGAAACGCCGGGCGGTGTTCCGGCCGGGCTGCGCGCTGCCGAGCGGCTGCTGGAGCGCTGGAGCAGCCGTTCGGTGGTGGTGACCATGGGTGCCCAGGGAGCCCTGGCGTTGCCGGCCGCCGGTCTGGCGCAGGTCCTGCGGGCGCCCCGGATCCGCGAGAATGACAGCTGCGGGGCCGGGGACCGGTTCGCGGCGTCGCTGGTTGTCCGGCTGCTCGACGGCGACGGGCTGGAAGCGGCGGTTGAAAGCGCCGTCGGCACCGCGGCGTCGTTCCTGGCTGCCGGCGGCGTGGCCGCCCTGGACCGGGAGGAGACGCTGCCGGTGCTGGGCAGCGACGTCCCCGACGCCCTGGCCACTGCCGCACTGATCCGGGAACGCGGCGGAACCGTGGTGGCCACCGGCGGCTGCTTCGACCTGCTCCATGCCGGGCACGCGCGCACGCTGCTGGCTGCGCGGGGGCTGGGCGACTGCCTCATTGTGTGCCTGAACTCCGATGACTCGGTGCGGCGGCTCAAGGGCGAGGAACGCCCGATCATTGGTGCAGAAGACCGGGCGGAGCTGCTGCAGTCCCTGGAATGCGTGGACGGTGTGCTGGTTTTCGAGGAGGACACCCCGTCCGCCGTACTGGAACGGCTGCGCCCCGACATCTGGGTCAAGGGCGGGGACTACCGCGAGGATCAACTGCCCGAGGCCGAGCTGATCCGTTCCTGGGGCGGTGAGACCGTCACCGTCCCGTACCACCCGGCCCGCTCCACCACGGCGCTGGCCTCCGCCCTGGCCAAAGTCGGCTGACCACGCCTTTCCGCCGTCCCCGTCCCGATTGAAAGGAACCGTCCATGTCTGTCTCCCCTTCCGCTGTCCCCGCCGTCCCCGCACCCGGCTCCGCGCTCGACGCCGGCGCCCCGCAGCCGGACCCTGCCCTGCGCGGCACCCCGGTACGCGCTGCAAACACCCTCCGCGTACTGGTTACCGGAGGGGCCTCCGGCCTGGGCGCCGCCGTCACCGAAGCGGTGACCGCCGCCGGCGGCAGCGTGGTGGTGCTGGACCTCGACACCAGTTCCGTCACGGGTGCCAAGGCCCTGCAGGTGGACGTGGCGGACCGTGCCAGCGTGGAAGTGGCGGTCCGGGAAGCGGCGTTGATGCTCGGCGGGCTGGACGCTGTGGTCACCGCGGCCGGAATCGACCGCTGCGGCCGGCTCGAAGACGTTGCGGCCCGGGAGTGGGAGAAAGTCATCGGCGTGAACCTGCTCGGCACGGTGTCCGTGGTGCGTGCCGCCCTGCCGTACCTGATGGCGTCCCGCGGCCGGGTTGTCACCGTGGCTTCCACTCTGGGGCTCAAAGCCGTCTCGGATGCGACCGCGTACTGCGCCTCCAAGTTCGGGGTGGTTGGGTTTAGCCGGGCCCTGGCCGCCGAAACGGCCGGACGCGTGGGCGTCACCACCATGATTCCCGGCGGCATGAAGACCCGTTTCTTCGATGACCGCACCGAGCAGTACCGGCCGCAGGACGATTCCCGGCTCAATGACCCCGCCCGGGTGGCCGACGCCATCCTGTTCGCCCTCTCCCAGCCGACCGGCTGCGAAATCCGCGAAATGCTGATCTGCCACGAGGAGGAGGATTCCTGGCCCTGAGTCCCCGTCCGTTCAGGCCGGCATCGGCTTCGGCTTCGCGGCAGGCTGCACCTTTCGGCTGCGGGTCCGCACGGCGACGCCGGCGCACAGGATCACCGCGAGCCCGCCGAGTACGGTGGCCCAGGTCAGTTCCTCGTGCAGCAGCAGCGCCGCCCAGCAGATGGTCAGGACCGGCTGGACCAGCTGCACTTGGCTGACCTGCGCCATGGGGCCGATACCGAGCCCGCGGTACCAGGCGAAGAAGCCCAGGAACATGCTCACCACGCCCAGATAGGCGAAGGCTGCCCACTCGCCCGGGCCGGCGGCAGGCGGCCGGCTGAGTGCCGCGGACACGGTCAGCCCGCCCATCACCGGTGCGGCCAGTACCAGTGCCCAGGAAATGGTCTGCCAGGCACCGAGCTCCCGGGTCAGGACGCCGCCCTCCGCGTATCCCACTGCCCCGGCAATCACCGCAGCGAACAGCAGGAGGTCCGACGGGTGCAGGCCGGCCTGCCCGCCGCCCTGCACCGCAGCGAATCCTCCGGCTGCACCCGCTCCGACGGCTGCCAGCAGCCAGAACCTCCGCGGCGGCCGCTCCCCCGTGCGCAGGACCGCCACGGTGGCGGTGGCCGCCGGCAGCAGCGCGACGACGACGGCGCCGTGGCTGGCGGGAGCAGTGGCGAGTGCAAAGGACGTCAGCAGCGGGAACCCGGCCACCACGCCGCCTGCCACCAGTGCCAGACGTGCCCACTGGGTTCCCCGCGGCAGCCGCTGCCGCGTTGCGGCCAGTACTGCGGCGGCCAGAACCGCGGCAACCACGGCCCGCGCCGATCCGGCGAAGAGCGGGGACATTCCGCCGCCCGCCACCGCAATGCGCGTGAACGGGAGGGTGAAGGAGAAGGCTGCGACTCCCAGCAGGCCCCACCAGAGCCCGCTGCGGGCACTGGGTAGCACTGTTGGGACAGCGAGAGTAGCGCTATTATGTGGCTTCATGGCCGATAGTAGCAGTGCCGACCGGATCGTGGCAGACCTGCGCACCTGGATTTCCTCAGCCGCTCCGGGAGCCCAATTGCCGCCGAGCCGGACACTCGTGGCGCGGTACGGCGTCAGCCCGGTGACGGTGCAGCGGGCGCTTCGAACGCTCTCCTCGCTGGGGCTGGTGGAGGGCCGGCCGGGCGCGGGCACCTTTGTCCGTGCCCGCACAGTGGCCCGGGTGCAGGACTACGGCTGGCAGACCGCCGCCCTGGGTGCTCCGCGCAGCATGCCCACCCTTTCCGCCGCCATGCGCGCTGCGCCTGATGACGTGATTGCCCTGCACTCGGGCTATCCGGACGCGGAGCTGCTGCCCGGCCAGCTGGTGCGGGCAGCCTTTGCCCGTGCCGCCCGCAGCGACACTGTGCTCTCCCGTTCCCCTGCCGCCGGCCTGCCCGACCTCCGTGCCTGGTTCGCCGCCGAACTGGGGGCGGGCGCACCGGCGGACATCGCCCCGCCGGCAGCAGCCGACGTCGTGGTCCTGCCGGGCAGCCAGGGCGGACTCAGTGCCGCGTTCCGCGCCCTCGTCGGACCCGGCAGGCCGCTGCTCATCGAATCACCCACCTATTGGGGTGCACTCCTTGCGGCCGCACAGGCCGGGGTGCAGGTGGTTCCGGTTCCCAGTGGAAGCGACGGCCCGGATCCGGAGGAGCTGTCCCGCGCCTTTGCGCAGACCGGTGCGCGGGCGTTTTATGCCCAGCCCGCCTTCGCCAACCCCACCGGGGCCTACTGGTCCCGGCAGCGGGCGGACCAGGTGCTGGCCACCGTTCGTCGGCACGGCGCCTTCCTGATCGAGGATGACTGGGCCCATGACTTCGGCATTGCGGCAGATCCGGAGCCTCTGGCGGCCCGGGACGACGGCGGGCACGTGGTTTATCTGCGGTCCCTCACCAAAAGCGTTTCCCCGGCGGTGCGGGTGGCGGCCGTCATCGCGCGCGGACCGGCACGGGAACGGCTGCTGGCAGATGTGCAGGCCTCGTCCACCTACGTAAGCGGTGTCCTGCAGTCGGTGGCGCTCGACGTCGTCACGCAGCCCGCCTGGCGGACGCACCGGCGCCACCTGCGCGGCCAGCTGGCCGCGCGGCGGGACCTGTTGCTGGAAGCGCTGCGTGAGCATGCCCCGCTGGCCCGGGTCGAGGCGGTCCCCAAGGGCGGGCTGAACCTGTGGGTGCGGTTGCCGGATAACACCGATCCGGCCGTGGTGGCCCGGGACTGTGAAGCGGCCGGCGTCCGCGTTGCTCCAGGCAACGAGTGGTTTCCCGCCGAACAGGCCGGCGCCTATCTGCGGCTGAATTACTCCGGACCCAATCCGGGCGCTTTCGGTGAGGGGGCGCGGATTATCGGCCGGGTCCTTGAGGACCACCGGGGGCGCTGAGGCGCTGGGACCCGGGCCGTGCGCCCGTCCAGCCTTGGGGCTCAGGCGGCGGCACCAAGAGTTCGAAACCCCGCAATGCCGTCGCCACCGTTTCCACCGGGGATCTGTCACCGTCGGAGAAGGCCCAGACAGCCAAAGCCTCCATGATGCCGGCCTGCACCGCCGTTGCGAGCACCCTGGGCCGCAGCGCATCCGCGGGTTCACCCAGCCTCCGGGCGATGACTTCCACCAGCTGCCGGTGCCACAACTGGTACATCTGCGATGAGGCGGCCTGCAGCTCCCTGGTGGTGACAATCAGCTGGATGCGCTGGCGGCCGTCCGCATACTCGTCGCCAAACGCCGCGGCCACGGCCGCAATGATCTGTTCCATCAACGGCAGACCGGCGTCGGCCGATTCAAACCCTTCCCGCAGTGCGTCAAAGGTTTGGTCCACGGCGCCCCATACAATGTCTGCCTTCGCCGGAAAGTGGCGGTGCAGGGTCCGGACGCTGACCCCCACCTCGGCGGCGATGCCGCCCACCGTCACATTTTCGTAGCCGTCCCGGAGTACGACGCCGAAAGCGCGGGCGCGCAGTTCGGCCTCTTCCACCGCGGGGGGACGGCCCGGTGCTCGTCTGGTCATCCACCCACGGTAAGCCCTTGTTCCGCGTTGCGGGGTTATGGCAGACTCTGCCGAAATAAGGTTGCCGACAAGGAGGTCGTTATGCCCGAGGGCGAGCAGTTTGACGTGATTGTGGTGGGGTACGGAGATGCCGGGGCGGCAGCGGCCATCGAAGCGGCGGATAACGGAGCGCGTGTGCTCGTCCTGGACCGCTCCTACGGGGGCGGCGCCAGTGCCTTGTCGGGCGGGGTGGTCTATGCCGGAGGCGGCACCCGCCAGCAGCGCGAGGCCGGTTATGACGACACCGTGGAGAACCTGTACAACTACCTTCGGCAGGAATCCGGCGACAGCGTGGACGACGAGACCCTCCGCCGCTTTTGCGCAGAAAGCCCGGGGACCATTACCTGGCTCGAACAGCAGGGAGCGGTCTTCGGCAGCAGCGTTCCGGACTACAAGACGTCCTACCCCACGGACCGGCACTACCTCTATTTCTCCGGCAACGAGAAGGCCCATCCCTATAAGCTCCACGCCGAACCGGCTCCGCGCGGACACCGTGCCGTGGCCAAAGGGCTGGCTTCCGGCAAGGTGCTGTGGACCGCCCTCGCCTCATCCGCCCGCCGCAAGGGCGTCACTTTCGTTCCGCTGGCCCAGGTGCATGACCTGATCATCGAGGACGGTGCCGTGGTGGGAGTGAAGTACCGCGTCCTGGACCGGAACCATGCAAACGCCGCAGAACACGCCCGGCTGACCCGCCTCACCGGCAAGATCGGCAACTGGGCACCCGGATTGGTCAAGGGACCGGTGGCGAAGATCAAGCGTCTCTGGGAGGAGGGCGCGGTGGACCGGGAAGCGCGTGCAAGCGCGGTGGTTCTCGCCGCCGGCGGCTTTATCTACAACGAAGAATGGCTCCAGCGCCACGCTCCGGAGTTCACCGGTATTTCCCCGCTGGGGACCCCGGCTGACGACGGTACGGGAATCCGGCTGGGCATGGACGCGGGCGGCACCACAGCCAAAATGGGCAACGTCACGGCCTGGCGCTTCCTTTCACCCCCTAGCGCCTTTATCGAGGGTGTGACCGTAGGCCTCAACGGCCGCCGGATCAAGAATGAAGACTTGTACGGAGCCACCCACGGCAACACGCTCATGCGCGAATTCGGCGGCAAGGGCTGGGCGGTGTATGACTCCGTCACCTGGAAAAAGGCACAGGGCCAGGTCCGTTCCCAAACCCAGATTTTCCAGCGGCTTCAAGTGGCCTTCCTGCTCACTGTCGGCCACAAAAAAGCGGGCACACTGGCGGAACTGGCCATGAAAATCGGCGTAGACGCCGCCGGGCTCCAGCGGACCGTTGAGGCCTACAACCATGGCATCGCCGACGGCACCGGGGATCCGGCGCACAAGGACCCCGCCTTGTCCGTTCCGCTGCTCAAGGCACCGTTCTATGCCTACAACATCTCCGTGGACGCTTCCCCGTTCTATCCGATTCCCGGTTTGACGCTGGGCGGACTGGTGGTGGACGGCGAGTCCGGTCTGGTGCAGCGGCAGGACGGCACACTGATTCCCGGGCTCTACGCCGCCGGCCGCAACGCCGTCGGTGTCTGCTCCGAAAGCTATGTCAGCGGCCTGTCGCTGGCCGACTGCATTTTCAGCGGCCGCCGCGCCGGCCGGCACGCCGTGTCTGCACGGGAGGCCAAGGAGTTGGACGCGGATATGGCCTAAGGGACGGGCGGGTGCTGCCCGCCGCCGTCGTCCCGGTTTCCACCTGCTGCGCTGATATCCGCTGTTTCGGGCTCCCAGCGCAGCAGGTCCCCGGGCTGGCAGTCCAACACCTCACAGAGCGCGGCCAGGGTGGTGAAGCGCACCGCCTTGGCCCGCCCGTTCTTCAGGACGGCAAGATTGGCTGGAGTAATGCCAATCCGCTCCGCGAGGGTGCCCACGGCCATCTTGCGCCGAGCCAGCATCACGTCAATATCCACGACGATCGGCATCAGATCACCCCGCCGAGTTCGGTGCGCAGGTGGTGCGCCTCCGCCGCAGTGGCAACGGCTGAAGCCAGCAGCGCCCGCATCACCAGCACGAGCAGGGCGCCGGCCGCAACGGTCACCCCCATGCCGCCAATCAACAGCACGACGCCGGGTGCCACCCCTTCGCCCGGCGCCAGTACGGCTCCCAACGCGAACAGCAGCAGGGCAGCGACGGACACCGCGCCGATAATCACATCCACATAGCGGAAGGCTGCGGACGAGAACACCGTTCCCCGGCGCACCATGGTGAGCAGCCGCCAAACGCAGACCAGGCAGACCTGGAAGGCCAGGATGCCCAGCACCACGATGATGAGCACGGGCACACGAACCGCTTCAGCACCCGCCTCGGCCAGGTCGATGCCGAACAGCGGCACCATTACTGCCTCGACAAACAGGGTGCCGAGAAACACCAGCACCAGCACTATCCGTAACGCCAGGATGGTTGCTTTTCCCATGACACTCTCCCTGCGGAACCCCGTCGATTGAAGGACAGTCAATACTTATCGATAATCGAGAGGTACCGCAAGAGTTTCCGGAAACCAGTAGCCGAACTTCCCACGCTCTGTGACTGCTGTGCCGAGTGGGACCACACCAGCAACACCGGCACCAAAGCGTGGGAAGTTTCCGCGGCGCAGGTTCCCTAGGGCGCTGAATCCACCACCGAGGTGGTGACCGCGGACCATCCGAGCGCGGTGCCGGCCGGGAAGATTTTTCCGTCTTCCAACAACACCGTCCGCTCACCGATCATCAGGCCGGTCTGCGGATCAATGATGATCTCACTCCGGAAGCCTTGCTCGGGCGATCCGATGCCCAGCGAGATTCCGGTCCGCCCGTCCAGGGCTGCCTCCCGGTCAACAACGGAGACTCCGGGAATCAGCGCTGCCGCCTGGTACAGGGCGGCCCGCAGATCCGCCGGGATGGCGCCGGTCCCCAGGGTTTCAGCGATCCGTTCGAACGCTTCCTCATGGGGGGTCTGTCCCCCGCCGGCATTGCCTTCATAAAGCAGGTCAAGTAGTTGCCGGGGGTCCCGGGGCGCACCCTCAACCGCTTCCTGCAACGGCATGTCGTTGAGAACGTGCTGGGTTGATCCGCCGAACTCCCCGCGCGGGGCACGCGACACGTCACCGCTGTCAGAGCTGCCCGCACCAACACGTTCGGCCTCCTGCCTGGACCCCTCATCGAAGAACTGCACCGGTTTGGATGGTTCGCGGATCCACACCCATTCCCCGGTCCGGTCCGCGGGTATGTACACCTGGTGGTCCCGGCGGGTCAGCCAGGAGAACTCTTGCCCCTCCGGCGTGACCGTGGAGGTGGTGCCCACCATGTCGGTGTCCACCAGCAGGTACTGGCCGGGCGCCAGCACCGGGTCGGAGCTGGTGATGGTTGCCGCAGCGGCGGCGTTCAGCACTTCGGCGGCCTCCGCCGTCGCACCGGGGCGCTCATCCGAGCCGACGACGTCGACCGCCACCAGCGCCGCGACCAGGGCGGCCGCAGCAGCGGAGGCCAGCAGGGCGCGCCGCCAGGGTCTGCGGGGGTGCAGTACCGGTGCCGGCTCCCGCGCGGAGTCTTCCTGGGCAGCTCGTTGCATCAGTTTCTCCCGGCCGGCGGCGAGGACGGCCGGGGGAACGGTTCCGGTGGTGTTACGCGTTGCGCGCAGCAGGTGCAGTTCGTCCATGATCACTGTCCATTTCGTCGAAAAGGGCAAAGCCGAGGTCCGCGCGGAGCTTGCGCCGGGCGCGGTTGATGCGGGAGCGGACGGTGCCCACGGGTACCCCGGCGGCGGTGGCGATGCCGTCATAGGTCAGGTCCGCCCAGGCATAAAGCAGGATCGCCTCCCGGTCGATCGGGGCCAGCGCCTGCAGGGCCGCTCCGATCCGGGACCGGTCGCCGTCAGCGTCCACCTGCGCGTCCACTGCCTCCAATCCACCGGCCGTGTCCCCGCGGCTGCTGTTCCGCACCAGGGCACGCAGCATCCGCGCTTCTGCGCGGTGGTGCCGGCGCAGCAGGTTGGTGGCAATGCCGAAAAGCCACGGCCGGACCGCTTCGGCCGGACCGGTGAAACCCGCCCTCCGTTCGAAGGCGATGAGAAAGGTCTCGGCCATCACGTCTTCGGCGGCAAAGTCACCGGCACGGCGGGCCGCGTACCGGTAGATGTCCGGCGCGTGCCGGTCATAGAGTTCCCCGAATATGGAGGGACCGCTGCGCGAGAGCTCCACAATCTCTTTGTCTGTCTTCACACCCTGTAATGCCCGCTCACCGCGAATGGTTCACGGTTCCCCCGGTTTTCTTTTCGGTTTTCCTGGACACCGCATTAAACGACGACGGCGCCGCCCGGACCGTGGAAGCGGTCCGGCGCGGCGCCGTCGGGGATGTTGCGGGTGTTGCTAGCTGAGCTTGGAGGCAACCAGGCCGGTGAGGTCCACCAGGCGGTTGGAGTAGCCCCACTCGTTGTCGTACCAGCCGACGATCTTGACCTGGTTACCCATGACGCGGGTCAGGCCGGAGTCGAAGATGCAGGAGGACGGATCGCCCACGATGTCGGAGGAAACAATCGGATCCTCGGTGTACGTGAGGATGCCTTCCCAGCGCGGGTCCTGTGCGGCCTTGGCGTAGGCAGCGTTGATCTCCTCGACCGTGGCTTCCTTTTCCAGGGTGACCGTCAGGTCGGTGACCGAACCGGTGGGAACGGGAACGCGGATGGCGAAGCCGTCCAGCTTGCCCTTCAGCTCCGGCAGGACCAGGCCGATGGCCTTGGCGGCACCGGTGGAGGTGGGCACCATGTTCAGGGCTGCGGCGCGGGCGCGGCGCAGGTCGCTGTGCGGCCCGTCCTGCAGGTTCTGGTCTGCGGTGTAGGCGTGCACCGTGGTCATCAGGCCCTTTTCGATGCCGAAGGCGTCGTTGAGGACCTTGGCCAGCGGGCCCAGGCAGTTGGTGGTGCAGGAGGCGTTTGAAATGATGTCGTGGTTTTCGGGATCGTAATCGCCGTCGTTCACGCCCATCACCACGGTGAACGCGTCACCCTTGGCCGGTGCGGAAACCAGGACCTTCTTGGCGCCTGCGGAGATGTGCTTCTGCGCATCCGCGGCGTTGGTGAAGAAGCCGGTGGATTCGATGACGATGTCCACGTCCAGCTCGGCCCAGGGCAGGTTGCCCGGATCGCGCTCGGCGAGGACCTTGATGGTGTGTCCGCCAACCACCAGGTTGCCGTCTTCAACCGTGACCTTCTCGGCCAGGCGTCCGGCAACGGAGTCGTACTTGAGCAGGTGGGCCAGCTGCGCGGGATCGCCGAGGTCGTTGACTGCTACAACCTCGAACCCTTCACCGTGCTGCAGGGCCGCCCGCAGGTAATTGCGGCCGATCCGACCAAAACCATTGATTCCGACGCGTACCGTCACTGCGGCCTCCTTGAAGCTAGAGTAAATTTAGAGACTAAATTTAATGTCTTCTACAATTATGCTGTTATTACCGCCACACGTCAAAGGGACACATGGACGCCTCCGCCAACACCCCGCAGCTATTGCGCCGCGCCAACCTGCGCGCAGTGCTGCACGTGCTGCGCTCGGCACCATCGGTCACCGGCACCGACCTGATC
The DNA here is from genome assembly GCF_030142075.1 of Arthrobacter sp. zg-Y20. Lineage (NCBI taxonomy): Bacteria > Bacillati > Actinomycetota > Actinomycetes > Micrococcales > Micrococcaceae > Arthrobacter > Arthrobacter sp. zg-Y20. The sequence continues at coordinate 3,451,107 of NZ_CP126241.1, forward strand.
GACGCCACCGGCCTCACCCGCGCCACCGTGATCGCCGTCTGTGATGACCTGATAGCCCGCGGCTGGGCCCGGGAAACGGACTCCCCCCGCGCCGGCGGGCAGAAAGGCCGTCCGGCCCGCCGCTTCCAGTTCAACGAGAGTGCCGGGTACGTCCTGGGGCTCGACGTCGGCATTGCCACCGTCCGCGTGCTCGCCGCCGACCTCGCCGGCGCCGTCGTCGGCGGTGCCGAGGCGCGCTTCCCCCGTCACGGCGGGCAGCGGGAGGACCGGCGCCGGGTGGTCACCGCCGCCGTTGACGCGGCCCTGGAGGATGCCGGAATTACTTCCTCGGCGGTGCTCTGTGCCGGAATGGGCATTGCCGCCCAGGTCACCGGCGCCGGTCGGGTTGCCCCGGGGCAGGACGTGGCACCCATGTTCGATCTGGGGCTCACGCAGGAGTTCAGCAAGGCCCGGGGCTGGCCGCTGCTGGTGGAGAATGACGCCAAGCTGGCCGCTTTAGCCGAACGCTGGCGGGGCGTGGGGGCGGGGGAAGAGAACCTTGCCGTGATCCTGGCCGGCGAGCGGCTGGGCAGCGGCATCATTGAATCAGGCCGGCTGCTGCACGGCGCTTCGGGCGGCACCGGCGGCATGGGGGCGCTGGACCTGGTGGACGGTGTGGGCAATGAGGACGGCATTGCCAAGCTGGCCCGCCTGTGGGGCAGCGCCGCCCTCGAGGACGGCCACAACGGGCGGATCCGTGAACTGGTGGGGCCCAACACCAACCGCGCGTCGGCCCGCCTGGTGTTCGAAGCGGCCGAGGCGGGCGACCCGGTGGCCGTGGAAATCCTGGACCGGATTGCTGCCCGGATGGCCCGGGTCCTGGCGCTGGTGTCCTCGTTCTTCGATCCCCGGCTGATCGTCATCGGCGGCGCCGTGGCCGCGTCCGCCACCGCCCTGCTACCGGCGATGCGGCAGGAACTGGAACGGTACGTGGTGCAGCCGCCGCGGATTGCCGTCTCCGGGCTGGGCAAAACGCTGGTGCCCACGGGCGCGGTGCGCCTGGCCCTGGACTACGTGGAGACGCACCTGCTGGATCTGGTCCCCGAACTGCGGCGCTAGGAGCGACCCGGCCGCTTAGCGCCAGTAATTGTTGGCGGCGGCGATGGTGGCAAACTCGGTGGCGACCACGGCCGCCGCGGCAATAAGCGCTTCGGGGTTGTTCGCGTAGGCGTCGCGGATAATCTCCTGGACCTTTTCATCCGGCTGGATGGCCAAAGATGTCTGCAGTGCCAGGCTGAGGGCCAGCTTGCGTCCATCCTCGGGGGTGGGGCACTGCAGTGAATTGTTCGGCACAAGCTCCATGGTGTCCGTCCTTTGAACGCGTGGCACGGCGGCTTGCTTCATTGTGGGCGGGGCCGATTCCGGGGCGCAAGGGCCTGCAGGTTTCCCCTGCGGCAGGGGCGCCACTCGGCCCCGGCTCAGTCCCGGTGCGTATTGCGGTAGCCGCGGGCCTGCACCGCCAGCAGGGCAAGGGCACCGGCCAGGCCGGACGGCAGCAGGTAGACACCCGTCATCTGGAAGTTGAGCAGGATCAGACCCTTCCGGGTCATGGTCGTAGTGCCGTTGCCGTATACGGTGTCCAACTGCAGGCCGCCAAAGAGCCAGATCAGTCCGACGCCCAGCATCAGCACCACAATCGCCCAGGCGGCGCCGAGGTAGGGGTTGAGCCTGCTCCGTGACAGGTCCGTGCCATTCGGGTTGCCGTGCGGGGGCGCTTCCAGTCCGGTGCCGGCGGCGGGGGCTTCCCCGCTGCCGTCATCCACCACCTCCACCCAGTCCCGGCCCGCGTGCTCGGTGCCGGCGCTGTCCCGGCCGGCACCGGTATCGCCGATCCGATCATCCCCGGGCTGGGGGCGGCCAAACAGCCGGCGGTCTACCTCGTCATAGTTTTGCTGGTTCGCCATGCACCGGAGCCTACTGGAAGCATCCGTCCGGATCGGCCACCAGCAGGGCGGCAACGTCGTCCCACACGTCGGTAGGGCGCACTTCGGCCACAAAGGAATCATTGTGCTCGCACCGCTCCGCCGTCCAGCCGACCTGCGTGACGTCCGCTTTGCAGACCGGGCACGCCGAAACCCAGGACATGTGCACCCGGTGCCGGCTGCGGCCGATGGCCCCGGCATTAATGACGTTGCCGAACCAGTAGATCCCCACTGTGGGCGTGCCGACCGCCTGCGCCAAGTGCCGCGGCCCGCTGTCGTTGCCCACCAGCACCGAACTCGCCTGCAGCAGCCCTGCCAACGTGCCGATATCCAGGTCTCCGGCCACCGAGCGCACAGGCGCCTGAGGGCCGGCGTCGGCGAGCGCCAGCTCCACCACCAGCCCGGCCAGATCCCGGTCAGCGCCGTCGCCCACCACCAGGACCTGGCAGCCGCGCTCCACGGCGCGTACCGCAACCTCCGCGAAGCACGACGCCGGCCAGCGCCGCCGCGGGTCCGTGGCCCCGGCGTGCAGGGTCACCAGTTTCCGGCCCGGGAGGAGCATGGTGCGGGCCCGCGCCGCCTCGTGCGGCAGGACGGGCAGCTGCGGCTCCATGCTCACCGGTACGGCTCCGGCCAGGCCCACGACTTCCAGCGCCCGGAAAACCTCGTGCTGGTAGTAGATGTACGGGATGTTCCGTTCCAGGGCGGCGGCGTCGGGAGTGCGGGTGCCCACGGTGTGCCGGGCACCCAGGCCCAGCAGGAACGGATTCGAGTTCCGTCCGCCGCCGTGGACCTGCACGGCCAGGTCAAAGTCCTCCTGCCTCATCCGGGACAGGAAAGCCCCGGTTCCCCGCCGGTCCTCGGGGCCGGCGGAAATCCCCGGAGCAGCGGGCAGGATTTCCACCCGGTCCACCGGTCCCGGCCGGTCCGCCAGCAGTGCGGCGTGCAGCGCTGTGCCCAGCAGCGTGATGGAGGCCTGCGGATACGCCGCAGCAAGCGCTTCAACGGCCGGCAGGGCAAACATCAGGTCGCCCAGGCCGCCGCCCCGCAGCACGGCGATCTTCCGTACGCCGGGAAAACGCGGAGCCACGGGGCCTACACCGGGTGCGGGGGCCCGCCCCGGCCGGCGACGGGCACGGATTTCATGCGTCATGCCGCTCCTGTTCCCGGAGGACCTCCCCCCGTTCTGCTGAGGGCACCCACCATAGGACTTCCGCGGCACATCTCCACCAGTAACTGCGCGCCGGCAGCGAATCGGTAACTCCCGGCGTCCGCGCAGATCCTGCGTCTGAACCGGCCCGAAAGCGGGTATGGGTCCTGTACGACGCGGCCTAAGGAGCAGCATGTCCACCACAGTTACCCCGGAAAGTACCCCGGTTTCCTCCCCGGCACCCTATCCAGTGCCGTCCGCAGGCACGGAGGACAGCATCACCATCGTGGACCCGCGGGACGGCACACCGGTGGGTAGCCTCTCGGCGGCCAGCCGCACCCAGGTGAAGTCCGCTCTGGCGGCCGCCCGCAAGGCACTGCCCGCCTGGGCGGCAACAGATCCCGCCGAACGCGGCCGGCTGCTGCGCAACGCTGCGGAGGACCTCCAGTCCCGCGCCGGGGAACTGGCGGCCTGGAACAGCAGGGAAACCGGAAAACCCGGGCCGGAGGCCCTGGCCGGGGTACGTGCCGGCGTCGCCACGCTGCAGCAATACGCCGAACTCGGACCCGTACACCGCGGCCACAGCCTCCGCGGCGCACTGCTGGCGGCCGACTACACGGTGAGCGGACCCCGCGGCGTCGCCGTGCTGCTCACCCCGTGGAACGATCCGGTGGCGGTGGCCGCGGGCCTGGCCGGCGCGGCGCTGGCGGTGGGCAACACGGTGATTGCCAAGCCCAGCGAGCGCTGCCCGCACACCGGGAACCTGCTCATGGAGATCCTCGCACCGCATTTTCCCCCGGATGTGCTCACCGCCCTCACCGGCGGAGCGGAGGTGGGCGCCCAGTTGGCCATGGACGCCGGAGTGGACGTCCTGGCCCACGTGGGTTCCAGTGCCAGCGGCGCGCGCATCGCCCGGGCGGCCGCCTTGACCGGCGCCCACGCCATCTTGGAGAACGGCGGCAACGATCCCCTGCTGGTGGACGCCGACGTCGACCCGCGCTGGGCCGCGGAGCAGGCCGCCGTCGGGGCCTTCAGTAACAGCGGGCAGATCTGCACGGCCGTGGAGCGCATCTACGTCCACCGGCACATTGCCGAAGAGTTCTGCACCGAACTCGCCGCCGAAGCGCAGCGCAGGAACCGGGAGCAGTCCGTTGCACCGCTGGTGGACATCCGGCTGCGCGACGCAGTGCACCACCAGGTGTCCGAAGCAGTGGCGCAGGGCGCCGCGGCAGCGGTGGGAGGACGGATCCCGGACGGCCCGGGCGCCCACTACCCGGCCACGGTCCTGCTGGACTGTTCGGCGGAAATGGCGGTTTTCCGCGAAGAGACCTTCGGTCCCGTAGCTCCCGTGCAGGTGGTGGACAGCTTCGAGGAGGGCCTGGCCCTGTCCGCTGCGGGAGCCTATGGACTGGCCGCCACCGTCCTCACCGGCAGTCTGGCCCACGCGCAGCAGGCGGTCGCCGCACTGGACGTCGGCACGGTGAAGATCAATGCAGTGTTCGGCGGCGCACCGGGCGGGTCCGCCCAGCCGCGCCGCCGCAGCGGCCGCGGGTTCGGGTACGGCCCCGAACTCCTGGACGAGTTTTCCCTGACCAAGGTGGTCCATTTGGAGAGCCCGCCGGCCGGTCCCGGCCCAGCGGGAGCGGCGCGGTGAGCCACGCGCCCGGCAGCCCGCGGCTGGATGAGGTGCGCAGCCTCTCCCCGGACTTGCCCGGAAGGCTCGCTGCTGCCTCCCTGCGTGTGGCCGTCATCGGCGACGTAATGCTCGACGGCTGGTGGTCCGGCGTCACCGAGCGGTTCTGCCGGGAGGCACCGGCCCCGGTGGTGGACCTGCAGCAGAAACGCGCCGCAGCTGGCGGAGCCGCCAACACTGCCATGAATCTCCAGGCGCTGGGAGCCAGGGTGCGGCTGGGCGGGGTCACCGGCACGGACGCCGCCGGCCGGGAGTTGCGCGGCATCCTGGCCGGCGCGGGCGTTGACCTGCAGGCGCTAATCCACCACGAGGACGCACATACAGCCGCCAAAAACCGCATTGTGGCCGGCGGGCAGGTGCTGTTCCGCCTCGACGAGGGAGGCGGCGTCCCGCCCGGAGCCGAGGACCTGCTGGCAGCGTCGGTGGCTGCGCTGCTGGACGGAGCCGATGCGCTGGTGGTCTGCGACTACGGGAGCGGCCTGTTGCACGGCAGCGTCCGTGATGCCCTCATCGCCCTGCGCGGCGGGCGCCTCACCGTAGTAGACGCCCACGACGCCGCCTTGTGGGCAAGGCTGGCTCCGGACCTGGTCACACCCAACGCCGCTGAAGCGGCCATGCTGCTGGGCAGGCCTGCCGGCCTGGACTCCGTCCCGGACCGGGCCGCTGCCGTGCGGGCCGCCGCTCCGGAGCTGCTGGCCGCCGCCGGCGCCGGCACCGCCGTCGTCACCCTGGACCGGGACGGCACGGCACTGGTGGGCGCCGACGGCGGGTTCCACCGCACCTGGGCCAGGCCGGCCGCGGAAAAGCAGGCGTCGGGGGCGGGGGACACGTTTGTTGCCTGCATGACCCTGGCCCGGGCGGCAGGCCTGCCGCTGTCCACGGCAGCGGACCTCGCACAGAACGCTGCCGACATTGTGGTCCACCGGCCCGGCACCTCGGTATGCAGCACCGCGGACCTGGAACAGCATCTGGACAGCTTCGCGGACTCGGCGTTGAGCCCTGCCGGGCTCCTCGCGCGGATCTCGGCGGAACGGGCCGCGGGCCGGCGGATTGTGCTCACCAACGGATGCTTTGACGTCCTGCACCGCGGACACACGCGCTACCTGAACCAGGCCAAGCAGCTGGGGGACATCCTGGTGGTGGCCCTGAACAGCGATGCCTCCGCCCGGCGGCTCAAAGGCCCGGGCCGGCCCATCAACACGGCCCACGACCGCGCGGGGATCATTGCCGCACTCAGCTGCGTGGACTACGTCACCGTTTTCGACACGGACACGCCCATCCCGCTGATCCGGGAGCTGCGGCCGGACACCTATGCCAAGGGCGGCGACTACTCGGCGCAGATGCTGGCGGAAACCCCCGTGGTGGAACAGTGCGGAGGACGCGTGGTGATCCTGGACTATGTGGCCGACCATTCCACTACCGCCCTCGTCTCCCGGATCCGGGCGGGCGGCAGCGGTGCCGGGGCCGGTGCCGGGGCCGGGAGCGGGAGCACGGTGTGACGCGGCGCGGGTCCGCGGACTGGGGGCTGCCGGCCACGCCCCGGCCGGCAGCAGTTGACGTGCTGATTCCCACCCGGAACCGGCCTGCGGAACTGGCAGTCACCCTGGCCGGTTTGGCCGCCCAGGACGGTCCGGACTTCAACGTCACCATCAGTGACCAGAGCACGCACGTACCCTCCTGGAACCACCCGGCCGCCGAGGCCATGGTCCGGGTGCTGGAAGCCCAGGGACACCGGGTCCGGCTGCTGCGCCACCTGCCGGCCCGGGGGCTGGCAGAGCAGCGCCATTTCCTGCTGGAAAACGCAGCGGCGCCCGCCGTGCTTTTCCTCGACGACGACGTGTGGCTGGAACCGGGCATGCTGGCCAGGCTGGCCGGCGCCCTGGCCTCGTCCGGTGCAGGGTTTGTCGGCGCCGCCGTGCAGGGGCTGTCCTATCTGCCGGACAGCCGGCCGGATGAAGAAGCCCCCTTTGAACTGTGGGACACGGGGAAGGTGGAGCCGGAAAGGATCCGGCGGGGGGAACCGGGCTTCGAACGCTGGACCCTGCACAACGCCGCCAATCTGGCGCATGTGGCTTCCCGGCTCGGCCTGCCGGCCGGAGAATGGCAGCTGTACAAAGTCGCCTGGGTGGGGGCCTGCGTCCTGTACAACCGAACGGCGCTGCTGGACTGCGGCGGCTTCGGTTTCTGGGACCAGCTGCCTCCCGGGCATGCCGGGGAGGACGTAGCGGCGCAGTGGCGCGTGATGGAACGGTACGGGGGCGCCGGGCTCGTTCCGTCCGGAGCCGTGCACCTGGAATCACCAACCACGGTTACCGACCGCTCCGCTGATGCGGCCGAGATCCTGCTCGGCGGCAGCGGGACGGCCGCCGGCAGCGGGACGGCCGCCGGCGGCGGGCAGGATGTCCACCCACCACACAACCAGTAAACGAAGGAGAACCAATGGCTGACAAACCCAGCCCGATCGACGTCCAGAAGGTCCTCGGCGGCATGGACTACCCGGCGTCGAAAAAGGACATTGTTTCCAAGGCGGAAGGATCAGGGGCGGGCGGATCCGTCTTGGAAGCCCTGAATAACCTGCCTGAGCGCCAATACGACGCCCCGACGGACATCAGCAAGGAAATTTTCGGCTAGGAACCGGCGGTTACGCCGGCGGAACATTCAGGCGGTCGGATCCGTGGGACGCGGTGCTTCGGGGTCCTCGCTGTCCGCTGCCGGGGACGGGGAGGGCCGGCCCACGCTGCCGGCGCCGCCGGGGATATTGGCCGAGCTGCGGTGGATGCCCGATCCCTGGCTCAGGTGCTCAGGGTTGGGCTTTTCCGTCATCAGCAGCAGCGAGGAAACCAGCAGGGACGCGATAAACGTGATGCCAACGGCGATGAGCCCCAGGTCCAGGCGCAGTTCCTGTTCGGCTCCGCCGGTGGCGAAGATCATGGTGGCAACACCGGCAATCAGTGCCAGCACGGCCGAGAAGATCAGCGGTGCCTTAACGGAGTTCCGCTTCTGCGGGCCTCCGGTTGAGCTGTTCGCCACTATGAATCCTCCTGCTGCGTTGGTTTGGCGCGGTTCAGTGCAGAATGCACAACGCGCGTCTCCTAGTTTACGGCCTTCGCCTGCTCCTGCGCGGCGACCCGGGAATCATGCCGGGCCCCCAGGGCGGAGATGGCAACGATGACGGCGATGACCACGGCTGCCCCGCCGGTGACGCCGAGCATGGCGCGCACACCCAGGTCGTAGACCAGCGGCACCAGGAGCCCGGATACGAGGGCTGCAGCACCCGTGATCAGCCAGTCCCGGGCCGGAAGGAACGTCCGGCGGTGCCGGACCCACAGGACTATTTCGATGACGCCGCCCAGGATCAGCGCGGCAGCGGCGGCAGGTCGGAAGGCTTCCGCTGAGGCGAAAATCAAGGTCGCGGCGCCGGCGAGGACGTAGGCCGCGGCTTCAACCAGCAGGAACGGGCGCATGGTGCCGTGGCCGCGGGACGCGGAGAGCATAGGCAGCAGTGCCGCGCCGCTCAGCAGCAGATAGGCGCCGCCGGCATAGGCCAAGACGGGTTCAGTGGGGTCCTGCCAGAAAATGGTGAGCACACCGTAGACGGCCGCCACCGCCGCCCGGACCAGCATGGGTCCCCAAGGTGCTACGGGATGGGACGCAGCCATGTGCAGAGCCTCCGCTTTCACTTTTGCCGTTACGGTGGCCGGTTGGCCACCGTCCAGCTTAGTCGCTCCCGCTTACCGCAACGGAACCGGTCAGCATCCAGGCGTCCCGGCGCACCCGCCAGCTCAGGGTGATGGCGCGGGCGCTCATGTAACCCAGTGCGAAAGCCGCCCACAGCCAGGCAATGCCGACGGCGCCCGTGCTGCCGCCGGCGGACACCCACAGCAGCAGCGGCAGATACGCCGCCAGGTTCAGCATCCCGGTCACCGCGAGGTACTTGGCATCCCCGGCACCGATCAGCACCCCGTCCAGCACAAAGACCAGTCCGCAGATCGGCTGGGATACCGCCAGCACCCACAGTCCGGCGGTCATGGCCTGCTGCACTCCGGGGTCACCGGTGAACAGGACGCCGGCCACCGGTGCCACCAGGGCCAACAGCACGCCGGTGACCACCCCGAAACCTCCACCCCAGAGGATCATGCGCCGGGTAAGGGCGCGGGCCAGCACCGTGTCCCCGGCCCCTAGTTCCTTGCCAATCATGGCCTGCGCGGCAATCGCCAAGGCATCCAGGGCGAAGGCGAGGAAGGTGAAGACGGTCATCACCAGCTGGTGCGCAGCCAGGGATTGCGGTCCCTGGGCCGTGGCCACCAGGACAGTGGCCAGCACCGCCGCCCGCAGGCTCAGGGTGCGCAGCATCAGCCACGACCCCACATGGGCGGTGGCGCGGATCCCGGACGAGGCCGGGCGCAGCGGCACGCCCCGGGCCCGTGCCATCCGGGCCACGGCCACCAGGTAGAACCCCGCCATCCCCCACTGCGCCAGGCTGGTGCCCAGGGCCGAACCGGCCACGGAGAGCGAGAAGCCGTACACCAGCAGATAGTTCAGCCCGATGTTGACGGCGAACCCCACGGTCGCCACCACCAGCGGGGTCCGGGTGTCCTGCAGCCCGCGCAGCACACCGGTGGCCGCCAGGACCACCAGCATGGCCGTCAGCCCGGGCATGGAATAACGCAGATAATCCACCGCATACCGGTGCACCTCGCCGTCGGCCCCCATGGCCGTGCACAGCTGCGGAGCCAGCAGGTAGCCCGCAGTGGAAAGCAGTACGCCCAGCAGCACCGCCAGGGCAATGCCGTCACGCCCGGCGGCGAGCGCCTTGTCCTGCCGGTTCCCGCCCAGGAAGCGGGCCACCGTTCCGGTGGTGGAATAGGCCAGGAACACCATCAGGCCGACGGCGGTCTGCAGCACCGTGGAGGCCAGGCCGACGCCGGCCAGCTGCGAAACGCCCAGATGCCCGACGATGGCGGAATCTGCCAGGAGGAACAGCGGTTCGGCGATCAGCGCGCCCAGCGCCGGCACGGCCAGGGCAAGGATCCGCCGGCTGAGTTGCCGGGAGGACATATCGGTCTTCACGCCATCCAGCCTACGGTTTGCTCCCGCGCTCCGGCGCCGCTTGCCCGTGCCCGGGCCGTCCGGCGCCGTACTTCCCGGCGAAATCCTGCCCAGCGGCGGGCTGCACGGCGTCGTCCCGGCGCAGAACCAGGACCGCAACCACTGCGGCGGCCAGCAGCAGCGCGCCGACAAACAACGCCAGCGCCGGCCACCCGCCCTGCTGGAAGCAGTACCCGCCGGCCCAGCCCAGGACGCTGGAGCCCGTGTAGTAGAACAGGTTATACAGCGACGATGCCTGCGCCCTGCCCTCACGGGCCAGCATCGGCGTCCATCCCGAAGCGATGGAATGCGCGGCAAAGAACCCGCCGGTGAAGACCAGCAGTCCGGCCACGATCGCCGCTATGTTCTCTGCAAGCGTCATGGCCAGACCGGCCGCCATGGCACCGATGGAGAGCAGCAGGACCGGTTTCCGGCCGCCGTGCCCGGCCAGCCGGGCCGCCAGCGTACCGGCGGCGCGCGAGGACCAGGTGCCCGCAAGGTAGGCAAGGAACAGTGCACTGGCCACGCCCTGCGGCAGTCCGAAGGGCGGAGCGCCAAGGCGGAACCCCAGATAGTTGTACACCGCCACGAATCCGCCCATCAGCAGGAAACCCTGCAGGTAAAGGGCCAGCAGCCGCGGGCTGCGCAGGTTCGCCGCGAGCCGGGCGGCCAGCCCGTGGCCCGGCGCCGCGCGGCGCACCGGCACAAAGCCCTGTTGCCGCGGAGCGGTGAACAAAAACACCGCCGCTGCACCGGCGGCCAGCATGCTCACTGCCGCCACTCCCACCCGCCAGTTCACCAGTTCTGCCAGCGGGGCGGCCACGATGCGTCCGGCCAAGCCGCCTATGGTGGTGCCCGATACATACGTGCCGGCGGCTACCGCGGCGTGCAGCTGGCTCACTTCCTCGCTCAGGTAGGCCAGCGCCACTGCCGGGATTCCGCCCAGCGCCACCCCTTCCAGGAACCGCAGCCCCAGCAGGGCGGGCAGTCCGGGGCTCAACGGCACGGCCAGTCCGAGCACCACCGCGGCCAGGATGGCCGCCCGCATGACCGGCAGCCGGCCGAAGCGGTCGGCCGCGGCGGACCACGGAATAACCGCGGCAGCCAGGCCGAGGGTTGCCGCGGAAACGGTCAGGGCGGCGGACGACGCAGAGATGTCCATTCCGGCGGCCAGTTCGGGCAGGACGCCCTGCAGCGAATACAGCTGGGCGAACGTCGCCACGCCGGCGGCGGCCAGCCCCACCAGGACACCGCGGTAGCCCGGGCTGCCGCGCCGGTGTCCGGTAAAGGTTCCGTTCGGAGAGCCGGTGGTACCGGCACCTTTTCCGGTGCCGGTCACGGCCGGTCTCCGCTGCCGGGCCCAGCCGGACCGGGATGCCCGGACAATTCTGATCCCAGTTCCGACAGTTCGCCGCCCAGGTTGTGCCGGGCCCGGGCTTCCCAGTGCCGGCGCCCGGCCTCCGTGCAAAACAGCGGTTCCGCAGCGGCCAAGTGTGCCACCACCCGCCGTCGTCCGGCCCGGAAATCCTCGGCGGAAAGGTGCGCGTACTCCGCACGAACCGCCTGCCGGTAGGAACGATACCGCGCGGGATCACGGGCCAGCACCGACAGGTCTGCGTCAACGAGCAGCGCTCCGTGGTGGTCCCCCGGGTCCGGAGCGTGGGCGGCGGTGAGCCGGACCAGGCGGGCGCATTCGGCCACGGCAGCGGGATCTTCTCCGGCGGCGGCCAGCAGGTCCTCCGCCAGGCAGGCGGAGGCTTCCTCGTCCTCGCCCGGCCGGCAGGCATACACCGCGTCATGGAACCAGGCAGCCAGCGCCACGGGGCGCGGAACGCTGCTGCCGGTGAGCAGATCCAGGGCTTCCAGGACCTGGAGCAGGTGCCGGCGGTCGTGGTACCGGCGGTGCGGTTCATTCCAGCGGTCCAGCAGCTGCCCGCCGAGTTCCGGCCGCCCGGGAAGAAGCCGGTTCCAGCGTTCCAGCAGCGGCCCGGCCAGGGCGGACGGGCGCTCCCGGGCAGGGATCCGCAGGCCGCTGCCAATGAGGATACGGACCAGTTCCCCGCCGGTTACGGCGACGGCGCCGCGGCGGACCAGTTTGCGGTGCAGGTGCTGCGGCACGTCGTAGTGGTCGCCGTCGAACGCCCTGGGCGAGATACCGGCGCCTTGGGCGAATGCGTGCAGCTCCTCCACACTGGTGTCGGAGACCAAATGGGAGAACAGGGTGTTGTGCGCCGGCCACATCGGCGGATCGATGTAGATCATGGGTGCCGGGCCTCCGGACGGGTGAAGAGCATCCTGTATGTCTATCGCACCGGCGCCCGCAATTGCCATGCGGTGCTGCCGCCCGGGTTTGCCGGCCGCGTACGGTCTTTACGGAAAACCCTTGTCCCAACGGACCCCCAATGCTGGAATAACCGCATGGATGACGTGCCCTCCAATCTGCCGTTCAATGCCGGCTCCGCCGAGTCTTCACCCGGGCCTTCGGGGGCTTCGGGGTCTTCCCCCTGGCTGTCCTCCACCGTCCTGGCCATCGGCACCCGCAAGGGGCTGTGGCTGGCGACCAGCAGCGACCGCGTTACCTGGGAACTGCGCGGACCGGAATTCGCCATGACTGAAGTGCCCTCGCTGGCATTCGATGCCCGCAGCGGCACGCCGCGGCTGCTGGCCGGGGTCCGCTCCGAATGGTGGGGACCCAACGTTGCCGTCTCGGAGGACCTCGGGCACACCTGGCAGGAACCGCAGGAACAGGCAATCGCTTTTCCGGAAGACACCGGGGCCACGCTGGAGAGGATCTGGCAGCTGCGTCCGGATACCGCGGACCGCCCGGGCGTGGTCTGGGCCGGCTGCGAGCCCATTTCGGTGTTCCGGTCCGAGGACGGCGGCCGCCACTTCGAGCTGGTCCGGGGCTTGTGGGACCATCCGCACCGCCCGCAGTGGGGCGCCGGTTACGGCGGTCCCGCGGCGCACACCGTCCTGCCCAGCCCCGTCGATGACAGCGTGCACGTAGCCATCAGCAGCGGCGGCGTGTACCGCTCAGATGACCGCGGGGACAGCTGGGACGCGTTCAACAGCGGCATCATCGCGAACTTTATGCCGCAGGAGTATCCCGAGTTCGGCCAGTGCGTGCACAAGGTTGCACGCGACGCCGGAAACCCGCAGCGGCTCTACGCCCAGAACCACGGCGGGGTGTACCGCAGCGACGACGCCGGAGATCGGTGGATTTCCATTGCCGACGGCCTGCCCGCGGACTTCGGGTTTGTGATGCTGGCACACCCCTCCCGCCCGGACACCATCTGGACCATACCCCTGGGCTCCGCCGGCGAGCGCAACCCTCCGCAGGGACGGCCTGCGGTTTACCGCAGCACCAGCGCGGGTGAAGACTGGGAGCGGTTCGACACCGGCCTGCCCGCCTACGACTTCAACGCGGTACTGCGCGACGCCGCGGATGTGGACACCGCCGACCCCGCCGGCATCTACTTCGGCACCAGGGGCGGCGAGGTTTATGCCAGCGCCGACGAAGGCGAAACCTTTAATCTGGTGGCCGCCAACCTTCCGGATGTGCTCTGTGTCCGCGCCGTCCGGACCTGACACCCGCTCCGCCGGCGCCGTCGGACTTCTGCTGCCCGCAGCGTTGGCCGAAGCCGTCGGCGGACAGCGCCTGCTGGTGCTGCCGCAGCGGCCCGTTTCGGGGGCTGATATCGGCGCCAATCCGGAGGCCGACGCGGCAGGCAGCATCACGGTTGCGGTGGCCTTGGACCGGCTGCGGGAGCAGCAGCCAGGGGTGTACAGCCGGATCTGCGACGAGACAGGCGCCGTGCGCCGCTACGTGAACCTCTATCTGGACGGCGAGGACATCCGGGACTTGGCCGGGCAGTCCACGGTGCTGGCTTCCGGTGCCCAGCTGCTGGTACTGCAGTCAATCGCCGGGGGCTAGGTTCGCGTTAAACAGCAGAAACGGGTGCTTCCGCGCAAGGCGGAAGCACCCGTTGTTTCTCCGGTTAGTCCCTCCAGCTGAGCTGGAAGGAACCGGTGCCAGCTGTGTGGCGGCCTATTAGGCCGGCAGCTGCAGGGTGTGACCGGTGAAGATGAGGTCGGGGTGGATGATGGTATCGGCGTTGGCGTTGTACAGCGCCTGCCAGCCGCCCTCGATGCCGAGCTTCTCGGCGATGGCGGACAGCGTGTCACCGGACTGGATGACGTAGGTGTCACCGGACAGGGCCGGAGCCTCGGTCTGGATCGGAGCCGCTGCCTCCACCTGGATGTTCTCCGCGGTGGTCGGTGCCGGAAGCTGCTCGGCCTGCGGCTGGACGTAGGTCTCGACCGGGGCCTGCGGCTGGACGTAGGTCTCGGCAGGAGCCTGCGGCTGGACATAGGTCTCAACAGGGGCTTCAACCGGAGCGGCGGCCTGCGGCTGGACATAGGTCTGAGCCGGAGCTTCGGCAACCGGAGCGGCAGCCTGCGGCTCGACGTAGGTCTGGGCCGGAGCTTCAGCAACCGGGGCCTGCTCGGTGACCTGGGTCTGGGCGGGGGCCGGGGTGGCAGCCTGCGGATTGGCGGTGGCACCGGTCAGGCCCAGCTTGGCGGTGCAAGCAGGCCATGCGCCGGGGCCCTGTTCAGCCAGAACGCGCTCGGCTACGGCAATCTGCTGCTCGCGGCTGGCGTTGGCCGGGTCGCCGGTACCGCCGAAAGCGGCCCAAGTGCTGGGGGTGAACTGCAGCCCGCCGGAGAAACCGTTACCGGTGTTGGTAGCCCAGTTTCCACCGCTTTCGCACTGTGCAAGCGTGTCCCAGTCCATGGTGCTGGCGTTGGCCGGAGCGGCCAGACCTGCCATACCGGCGGCACCGGCTCCGGTGATAACGGCGGCAGCGAGGCTTCGGCGTACGACACGACGGATCTTCTGGTTCTTCATCGGTTTATTAGCTCCCAAGGGTTCCACCTGCGCTCAGCCCGTCCCCGGGCTTCTCCACGCCGTCGCCTACCCCAGACATATAGAGGTCTTTTCGGTACCACGCAGCGGCGACGTACAGTGGACGCGTGGCACTCGGCATTGTGCGATTCATGCATCGGCCGCACCAGCTTTGGGTGCCGACCGCCGCCGGCCTCAGAACGGCCAGCGGTCCAGCCCTCGATCTCCGGGCTCGTTAACAACCTAAAACATCATTTTGTCGAGACCAAATCGGTATCTAATCGAAATGCAATTGTTATTGACTAAGATCCGCGTAAACAAGCGGATCGAAGCGGGTTTTGTAGAATTCGTCACTGTTGATTTCGGATAACCCTCGACACATCCCCAAACCGGTCGTATTGTGTCTCGTCGCACGTTCGGGAGTGCCCCGGTATACAGGAACCGGATATGGCAGGGCTTAACGACGACGGCGGCGGACCCCGCGCAGGGAGTCCGCCGGCGTGCCGCCTGGCCAGTGACTATTTCAGGGCGTTGGACACCTTGCGCTTGTTGAAGACGTCGAAGCCCACGGCCAGCAGCAGGACCAGCCCCTTAATGAACTGCTGGTAGTCAATGCCTACACCCAGCAGGGACATGCCGTTGTTCAGCACACCCATGATGAGGCCGCCGGTGATGGCGCCCACAATGGTGCCCACCCCGCCCGTAACCGCGGCGCCGCCGATGAAGGCTGCTGCGATGGCGTCCAGTTCGAAGAGGTTGCCGGCGCCCGGTCCGGCGGAGTTCAGGCGTCCGGTGAAGATCAGCCCGGCCAGGGCGGCCAGCACCCCCATGTTGACGAACAGCAGGAAGTCCACCCGTTTGGTGTTCACGCCGGACAGGTGGGCGGCCTGGAGGTTGCCGCCGCGGGCATAGACGTGCCGGCCGAAGACGGACCGGTTCATCACGGCGCTGTAGGCGACCACCAGGATGCCCAGGACCACCAGCACAATGGGTGTTCCGCCGCGGGAACTGGCGAGCAGGTAGGTCAGTCCCAGGATTACGACCACACCGAAGACCAGCCGCGTCAGGAACCAGGCCCGGGGCTCGTCGTCGAGGTTGAGCTTCATCCGTGCCGCACGTCCGCGCAGCTGGCTGACAACCAGCAGGGCTGCCGCCAGTACCCCCAGGCCAACGGTGGTCCAGTCAAGGATGTTGGTCTCGGCAGGGAAGAGGCCGGGGAACAGGGAGCCGCCGCCGAGCTGGCGGTACTCCTCGGGGAAACCGGTGATCCGCTGGTTGCCCAGGATGATCTGGGTCAGCCCGCGGAAGACCAGCATGCCGGCGAGGGTAACGATAAAGGCCGGGATGCCTATGTACGCCACCCAGTAACCCTGCCAGGCGCCCACCAGGGCACCCACCACGAGGGAGGCCACCAGCGCCAGCCACCAGGGCATGCCCCAGTCCCGGATCATAATGCCGGACATGGCCCCGACGAACGCGGCAACGGATCCCACGGAAAGGTCAATATGGCCGGCCACAATGATCATGACCATGCCGATCGCCAGGATCAGGATGTAGCTGTTCTGCACAATGATGTTGGCCACGTTGTCCGGCTGCAGCAGTGAACCGCCGGTCAGCACCTGGAACAGTGTCACGATAACCAGCAATGCCAGGAAGATACCGATCTGGCGCAGCCGGCTGGTGAGGAAACGTCCCGCTTCGGCAAGCCTGGAAGGCTTCTTGGGGCTCTTGGTACCGAGGGCCGGCCCCTCGCCGGCGAGTGTGGAAACCATGGTCAGTCCTTTTCCTGGGTCATGTACTGCATCAGTCGTTCGGGGGTGGCTTCATCAATGGGGACCTCAGCGGTGATTCGGCCCTGGGCCAGGGTGTAAATGCGGTCGCAGATGCCCAGGAGCTCCGGCAGTTCCGAAGAGATGACCACCACCGCTTTGCCCTGCGCGGCCAGCTCGTTGATGATCGTGTAAATCTCGTATTTCGCCCCCACATCGATTCCGCGCGTGGGTTCATCGAGGATCAGCACGTCCGGATCCGCGAACATCCATTTGGACAGGACAACCTTCTGCTGGTTGCCGCCGGACAGTTTCCCGGCAACCGCCGTGACTGACGGTGCCTTGATGTTCATGCTCTGTTTGTAGCCCTGCGCCACTACTGTTTCCTTGCCGCCGTCGACCCAGCCCCTGGAGGCCAGTTTGGTCAGGGCAGATGCGGAGATGTTCCGCTTGATGTCTTCGATGAGGTTCAGCCCGTAGCGCTTGCGGTCCTCGGTGGCGTAGGCAATGCCGTGGCCGATGGCGTCCTGCACGGTGCGGACGGTGATTTCCCGGCCGTTTTTGTAGAGTTTGCCGCTGATGTTCGTGCCGTAGCTGCGCCCGAAGATGCTCATGGCCAGCTCGGTCCGTCCCGCCCCCATCAGCCCGGCAATCCCCACGATCTCTCCCGCCCGCACAAACAGATGCGCCCGGTCGATCACGGTGCGGGTGTGCTCCGCGGGGTGGTACACCGTCCAGTCCTCCACCCGCAGCACTTCGTCGCCGATGTCCGGGACGCGGTCCGGGTAGCGGTTGGTCAGTTCCCGGCCAACCATGCCCCTGATGATCCGCTCCTCCGTGACGGAGCCGTCGTGCAGGCTCAGCGTTTCGATGGTCTGCCCGTCCCGCAGGATGGTCACGGAGTCTGCGATGGCCCGGATTTCATTGAGCTTGTGGCTGATGATGATGCAGGTGATGCCGTCGTCGCGCAGGCCGCGGACGAGCCCGAGCAGGTGCTCGGAATCCTCGTCGTTCAGGGCGGCGGTGGGCTCATCCAGGATCAGCAGCTTGACGTCCTTGGACAGTGCCTTGGCTATTTCCACCAACTGCTGCTTGCCGACGCCGATCTCCCCGGCGCGTGTAACCGGGTTGATGTCCAGTCCCACCCGGCGGAGCAGTTCGGCGGCGCGCACGTTGGTTTCGTTCCAGTTGATCCATCCCCGGGCAGACCGCTCGTTGCCCAGGAAAATGTTCTCCGCCACCGAAAGGAACGGTGACAGGGCCAGTTCCTGGTGGATGATCACCACGCCACTGCGTTCGCTGTCCTTGATGTCGCGGAACGATACCGCAGTCCCGTCCAGGAGGATCTCCCCCTCGTAGCTGCCGTGCGGATAAACCGCGGACAGGACCTTCATCAGGGTTGACTTCCCGGCGCCGTTTTCCCCGCACACCGCATGGACTTCTCCGCGGGTGACGGCGAGAAACACGTCCTGCAGCGCCTTTACGCCTGGGAACGTTTTAGTGATCCCGTTCATTTGGAGGATGTAGTCGCTCACGCGGACCTCTCTGGCCTTGCCTTGGTGGAATGGATGGTGCCCGGGCGGGCAGGCGGGCGGCTCGGTGCCGCCCGCCTGCTGCCGCTAGTCGAGGTCGGACTGCTCGTAGTATCCGCTCTCGAGCAGGACTTCCTTGTAGTTGTCCTTCGTCACAATCTGCGATTCCAGCAGGTAAGAGGGGACAACCTTCACGCCGTTGTCGTAGGTTTCCTCGTCGTTGACCTCCGGTTCCTCGCCCTTCATGAGGTCGTCCACCATCACCACCGCACGCTTCCCCAGTTCACGCACGTCCTTGAAGATGGTGGAGTACTGCTCGTCATTGACGATGGACTGCACCGACCCCACCTCGGCATCCTGTCCGGTGATGACCGGGAGGTTCTCCTCGGTGTAACCGCCGGAGCGCAGGGCCGAAATGATGCCGATGGACAACCCGTCGTACGGGGAGAGCACGCCGTCGATCTGCTGGCCGTTGCCCACGGTCAGGAGGTCCTCCATCCGGTCCTGGGCGGTGTCGGGCAGCCAGCGCAGGATCGCCGCCTGCTGGAAGTCGGTCTGCCCGCTGGGGACCTTCAGGATGCCCTTGTCCAGGTAGGGCTGCAGGGTGTCCATGGCGCCCTCCCAGAAGAAGGTGGAGTTGTTGTCATCCGGGCTGCCGGCGAACAGTTCCACGTTGAACGGTCCGGTCTGGCCGGTGTCCGTACCGCTTTCGTCCAGGATGCCCAGTCCGGTGAGCAGCGAGGTGCCCTGCTGCACGCCCACCTCGTAGTTGTCGAAGGTGGTGTAGTAGTCCACCGTGTCGGATTCGTTGATCAGCCGGTCGTAGGCAATGACGGGGATGTCCTGGGATTCGGCGGTTTCCAGCACGCCGGTGAGCGTGGTGCCGTCAATGGAGGCGATCACCAGTGCCTCGGCGCCGGCGTTGATCATGTTCTCGATCTGGGAGACCTGGGTGGGGATGTCGTCGTTGGCGTACTGCAGGTCCACCTCGTAGCCGAGCGCTTCGAGCTGGGACTTCACGTTCTCGCCGTCGGCGATCCAGCGTTCGGACTGCTGGGTGGGCATGGCCACGCCAATCCGTGCGCCTTCATTCGAATCGCCGGCCTCGTCACCGCCGCCGCGGTTGCCGCTGCAGGCGCCGAGGCTCAGGGCGAGCGCCAGCGAAACCCCGCCGACGAGGGCCTGCTTCAGTGTTGGTTTCGTGCTCATTGGTGTGCCTTTCGTTGTGCCGGGGTGTCGTAGTGCCGGGGTGATCGGGGTCATAGCTTTTGGGCGAGCCGGTAGTAGGCAGCATTCCAGCGCACTTCCCGCTGGAAGGCGCGCAGTTCGGTGGAGCGGTCGATAAGCAGCAATTCAACACCGGCCATGTCGGCGAAGTCCGTGACTACGTCAGCACCGACCGCCGTGCTGAGCACCGTGTGGTGGGCTGCGCCGGCGGTGAGCCAGGCGGCCGCAGAGGTGGCGAGATCCGGGTGGGGCTGCCAGACGGCGCGGGCTACCGGCAGGTGCGGCAGCGGTGCGTCGGGCGGCACCACATCCACGGTGTTGGCGGTGAGCCGGAACCTGTCGCGCATATCGGACAGGGCGACGACGACGCCGGGGCCCGGGTCGGTGTCGAACACCAGCCGCACGGGGTCTTCCCGGCCGCCGATGCCCAGCGGGTGGATCTCCAGGGAGGGCCGCTGCGTGGTGAGGCTAGGGCATATTTCGAGCATGTGCGCGCCGAGGATTTTTTCTTCGCCCGGGACCAGGTGGTAGGTGTAGTCCTCCATCAGCGACGCCCCGCCCGGCAGTCCGGCACCCATGACCTTCGCGGCCCGGACCAGCATGGCGGTTTTCCAGTCGCCTTCGGCACCGAAGCCGTAGCCGTGGAACATCAACCGCTGCACGGCCAGGCCGGGCAGCTGCCGCAGCCCGCCCAGGTCCTCGAAGTTGGTGGTGAACGCGCCGAAGCCGCCCTTTTCCATGAACTGCAGCAGTCCCAGCTCCTGGCGTGCGCCGTAGCGCAGCGACTCGTGGCGGCCGCCGCCGGGGCGCAGCTCCGGTGCCAGATCGTATAGTTCCTCGTACTCGGCCACGAGCTTGTCGACGCCGGCCTCGGACTGGGCCTCCACCGCCTCAACGAGGTCGTTGACTCCCCAGGTGTTGATGGAGACCCCGAAACGCAGCTCGGCCTCCGTCTTATCCCCTTCGGTGACCGCCACGTTGCGCATGTTGTCCCCGAAGCGGGCTATGCGCAGGTCCTGCATGGCGGCCCGGCCGGCGCAGGCGCGCTGCCAGGATGCTATCTGCCCGGTGACGGCGGAGGTGGAAACGTGGCCGACGACGGTTTTGCGGGGAACCTCGAGCCGGGTGGCGATATAGCCGAATTCGCGGTCGCCGTGCGCGGCCTGGTTCAGGTTCATGAAGTCGAAGTCGATCTCGGCCCAGGGCAGCTCCACGTTGATCTGCGTGTGCAGGTGCAGCAGCGGTTTGCGCAGGGCGTCCAGGCCGCTGATCCACATCTTGGCCGGGCTGAAGGTATGCATCCAGGCGATCACGCCAATCACTGTGTCCTGCGTATTGGCCTCCAACGCTGCCCGGCGGATGGACCCGGCGTCGGTCAGGGTGGGTTTCCAGACCACCCGCACGGGCAGGCCGGCGGCCTCGAGCATGCCGACAATGGCCTGGGACTGTTCAGCGACCTGGCGCAGGGTGTCCTCGCCGTAGAGGCCCTGGCTGCCGGTCAGGAACCAGACCTCGTACGGGTCCAGGGTGGTGGTAAGCGGGCTCAAGTCAGTGCGCTCCTGAAGTCGAAGGGGTTGCAGGTGTTGGCGAGGGGACGTCCGGCGTGCCCTGCCCGTAGACGTTCTGGTACCGGTGGAACAGAGCGTCAATATGCTCGGGGTCAATGGGCACCGGTTCGCCCAGTTGCCGGGAGAGGTGCACCGTGCGGGCAACGTCCTCCAGCATGACGGCGGCTTTCACGGCGTCCCGGGCATCGCGGCCCACGGTGAACGGCCCGTGGTTGCGCATCAGGACCGCACGGGAACGGTGCCCGTCCAGAGTGGCCACAATGCCGCGTCCGATCGAGTCGTCCCCGATCACGGCAAACGGGCCCACCGGTATTTCGCCGCCGAATTCATCTGCCATGGCGGTCAGGACGCAGGGCACCGGCTCTCCCCGGGCGGCCCATGCAGTGGCGTACGGGGAGTGCGTGTGCACCACTCCGCCGACGGCGGGCAGATGCCGGTACACGTAGGCATGCGCGGCGGTGTCGCTCGACGGTGCCAGGCCGGCTGCGGAAGCACCGGGGACCGGCTGCCCGTCGCCGTCGCAGAGGATGAGGTTCGCCGGTGTCAGCTCCCCGTAGGCCACGCCGCTGGGCTTGATCACGAAAAAGTCGGTGCCGGGCACCCGGCCGGAGATGTTTCCGGCGGTCCAGGCCACCAGGCCGTACCGCACCAGCTCAGCGTGCAGGGCCCAGACCTCCTGCCGGACCCGGACCGCGGCCTCCTCGAGGTCCGGTGTCAGCTCGTTCACGCCGGCACCTCCCGGACCTGGTGTGCCGAACGTTTAAGCGCCTTGAGCCGGCGCATCACGTTGTTGCCGCCCCGGCCAAAGTAGTCGTGCAGGGCCGTGTATTCGGCGTAGAGCACGGAATACGCCTCGGCGCGGACCGGATCAGGCAGGTATTCGTTGCGTTTGATCCGGCCCATGGCGGCGGCGGCGTCGCGGACGTGGGGATACGCACCGGCGGCGACGGCGGCGTGGATGGCTGAGCCGAGCGCCGGGCCCTGGTCGCTGCCGATCACGGAGATCGGCATACCCAGCACATCGGCGTAGACCTGCATGAGGAAGCGGTTCTTAATCAGTCCGCCGGCGGCGATGAATTCCGTGACGGGCACCCCCGAGGCGCCGAAGGCCTCCACAATGGTGCGCGTGCCGAATGCGGTTGCCTCCAGCAGGGATCGGTAGACCTCGTGCGGCCGCGTGGCGAGGGTCAGGCCCACCAGCAGCCCCGAAAGTTCGTGGTCCACCAGCACGGAACGGTTGCCGGACTGCCAGTCCAGGGCCAGGAGCCCGTGGGCACCCACTTCCTCCCGGGCTGCCTGTTCGGTCAGCAGTTCGTGGACACTCAGGCCGCGCGCCGCCGCTTCCTCCGAGAGTTCAGCGGACACGAAGTGCTTGGTGAACCAGCCGAAAATATCGCCCACGCCGGACTGTCCGGCCTCGTAGCCGTATAAACCGTCCACAATCCCGCCGTCCACCACGCCGCACATTCCGGGAACCTCGCGCAGGTGCTCGGCACTCATCACATGGCAGGTGGATGTGCCCATAATGGCGGCCATCTGGCCGGGGGCCACGGCCCCGGCGGCCGGCGCGCACACGTGCGCATCCACGTTGCCCACAGCGACGGCGATCCCCGCGGGGAGGCCGGTCCAGGCAGCCGCCTGGTCACTGAGGGTGCCGGCTGACGAGCCGAGCCGTCCAATGGGATGTTCCAGTTTCTCCGCCACAAAACCTGCGAAGTCCGGGTTCAGCGCCGCCAGGAAGTCCGGGTCCGGGTAGGCGCCGTCCTGCAAAATGCCCTTGTAGCCGGCCGAGCAGGCGTTGCGCACGTAGGTGCCGGTCAGTTGCCAGACAATCCAGTCCGCCGCCTCCACCCAGTGGTCCATCCGCTCGTACAGCTGCGGGTCTTCCTCGAGGAGCTGCAGGCCCTTGGCGAACTCCCATTCGCTGGAAATCAGTCCGCCGTACCGCGCCAGCCATGCTTCCCCGCGGTCCGCCGCGAGCTTGTTGATGCGGTCCGCCTGGCCCTGTGCCGCGTGGTGCCGCCACAGTTTCACGTAGGCGTGCGGGCGGTCGGCGAGGCCGGGAAGTTCGTTCAGCGGCGTGCCGTCGGCGGTCACGGGGACCATGGTGCAGGCAGTGAAGTCCGTGCCCACCCCGATCACCGACGCCGGATCGATGCCGGCGGCCCGGATGGCGGCGGGCACGGCTTCCCGCAGCACTTCGATGTAGTCGGACGGGACCTGCAGGGCCCAGTCGGAGGGAAGCGGCGAGCCGGTAGCCGCCAGCACGGAGTCCATGACCCCGTGCCGATAGGTGGAGACCGCCGAACCCAGCTCGGCGCCGTCGTGCACCCGGACCACGACAGCACGTCCGGACAGGGTGCCGTAGTCGATCCCCACTACATGTACGGGGGCTGTACTGGTCTGGCTCACGGTGACCTCATTGTCAGCGGGACCGCGGATCCGCGGAATAAGAATTCGCTGCGGATTGTGAACGGTCACATTGGTATTTCGAGCCAGACTACTCTTGCGAATGTGGCGTGCGCCACACTCATAGATTACTTTTTGATAACGGCCGGCGGCGGCGGTGCGGTGGACGCCCGGCGGATAAGGCGCGGCGCCACATCTCCGGCCGTGGGCGGTGCCTCACCGCGCAGCTCCGCCAGAAGCACGGCGATGCACCGGCGTCCCAGTTCCGGAAAGTCCTGCCGCACCGTGGTCAACGGCGGCAGGAAGTGTCCAGCCTCAGGAACGTCGTCGAAGCCCACCACACTGAAATCCGCAGGGACGCGCAGCCCGGCTTCGGCATAGGCATGGACCAGGCCAAGGGCTATGTGGTCATTCCCGCATACTGCCGCACTGAACCTCTCCTGCGCGCGCAGGGCCACGCCCACCCGGTAGCCGGACTCCGCCGTCCACTCCCCCGCCGGCACAACAGCGGGGGGCAGGTCCCAGGCGGCCATTTCCTCCAGGTAGCCCTGGCGGCGCGCCTGGGTCTCCACCCATTCCTGCGGTCCGGGCACATGCACCACGTCACGGTGCCCCAGTTCCAGCAGGCAGCGGGTAGCCAACCGGGCGCCGGCCAGCTGGTCCACGGACATGCGGTGGTCCTCGCTGTGCAGGGAGTGCACGGTGACAAAGGGAATCCGGATGGAGAGCTGCTCAATGACCTCCAAGGTCCGGGACTGCGGGGCCAGCAGGACCAGGCCTTCGACGGCGTGGCTCATCAGGCGGTCCAGTGCCGCTTCGATGGAGGCCCGGTCCGCGGTGTCGATGTGCGCGGCATCCACTACGTAACCGGCTTCGTTGGCCGCCGTCTGCACGGCCTGCAGGCTGGCCGTAGGTCCGTATTCGGCACCCGAGGCCACCAGCGCGCCAATAATCCGGGATTCCTTGGTGACCAGCGCACGGGCCGCCCGGTTGGGTCGGAACTGCAGCTCCTCCATGGCGTCCAACACCCGGCGGCGGGTTGATTCGCGCAGGTTCGCGTGGCCGTTGATCACGCGGGAGACCGTCTGGTGGGAGACCCCCGCCGCTGCCGCCACATCCCTGATATTCGCGGCACGCCGCGGCCGATCGGAGCCAGCACCATCCACAGAGACCATAGTCGTAAACGGTACTGCACCAGCACCGCCCCGGCACCCGCCGCCGTCGCTGTCCGGTGTCCCGGCCTGCGGGGCCAGCAGTGCCGTGCCCGGGCTTCTGGACAGTGCCAACAGACCGGTCTAACGTAGGACCTCGTGCTCACATTCTTCAATGCGCTCAAACGCATTCTGGTCGGGCGTCCTTACGGTAATGAACGCCTTGCGCACACCCTGCTTCCCAAGCGGATCGCGCTTCCGGTTTTTGCCTCTGACGCATTGTCCTCGGCTGCCTACGCGCCGGATGAAATCCTGCTGACCCTGGCGCTGGCCGGGGTCGCTGCCGTCACCGTATCCCCGTGGGTGGGTTTGGCCGTTATCGTGGTGCTGCTCACCGTGGTGGCCTCCTACCGGCAGAACGTGCACGCCTACCCCTCCGGCGGCGGTGACTACGAGATTGCAAGCACCAACCTCGGCAAGCCCGCCGGGCTGACCGTCGCCTCGGCACTGTTGGTGGACTATGTGCTGACGGTGGCTGTGTCCATGTCCTCGGCGGCGTCCTATCTGGTGACTGCCGTTCCGGCGCTGCACGGCACCCAGGCCACCATTGCCGTGATCGGCGTGGCGGTGCTGGTCCTGGTGAACCTGCGGGGTATCCGTGAGGCGGGCGCAGTGTTCGCCGTGCCCACCTACATTTTTATGGCTTCGGTGGTGGGCATGTGCCTCACCGGCCTGATCCAGTTCCTTTCCGGCAACCTGCGGGAAGCTCCGTCCGCCTCCTTCGGGCTGGTGCCCGAGGCCGGCCTGGACGGCGGCCTGGTGGGTCTGGCCGGGGCGTTCCTGCTCCTGCGGGCGTTCTCCTCCGGGGCTGCCGCGCTGACCGGCGTCGAGGCCATCAGCAACGGGGTGCCCACCTTCCGCAAGCCCAAAAGCACCAATGCCGCCACCACGCTGCTGCTCCTGGGCGTGATTGCCACGGCCATGATTGGCGGTATCCTCGCCATGGCCAACCTGACCAAGGTGCATGTGGCCCAGGACCCTGCCACCCAGCTGACCGTCAACGGCGCACCGGTGGGTGAGGACTATGTACAGCATCCGGTGATCAGCCAGCTGGCCGAAACCATTTTCGGCGGCGGCAGCCTGCCGTTCTACGTAGTGGTGGCCTCCACCGGCCTGATCCTGGTCTTCGCCTCCAACACCGCGTTCAACGGTTTCCCGGTCCTGGGTTCGATTCTGGCCAAGGACGGGTACCTGCCGCGCCAGATGCGCACCCGCGGTGACCGGCTGGCCTTCAGCAACGGGATTATCTCCCTGGGCCTGGGCGCGCTGGTGTTGATCGTGGCCTTCGACGCCGACGTCACGCGGTTGATCCAGCTCTACATCGTTGGGGTCTTTGTATCCTTCACCGCCAGCCAGCTGGGCATGATCCGGCACTGGACGGCCAAGCTGCGCACCGAACGGGACAAAGACGCACGACGCCGGATGCAGCGGTCGCGGGTGATCAACGCGGGCGGCTTCGGCATGACTGCCCTGGTGCTGCTCATTGTCATTATCACCAAGTTCACACACGGCGCCTGGATTGCCCTGCTTGCCATGGCCGTGCTCTACGTGATCATGTACAGCATCCGGGTGCACTATGACACAGTCGCACGCGAGCTGGCGCTGAAGGAGGACGAACACGGGCTGGCCCTGCCTTCCCGGGTCAACGCGGTGATCCTGATCTCGCAGGTCCACAAGCCCGCACTGCGGGCCATCGCCTACGCCCGGGCCTCCCGCCCGTCGAGCCTGAACGCCATCATTGTGGACATTGATCCGGAAGAGACCCGGCGTACCCTGGCCGAATGGGAGCGCCTGCAGATCCCCGTCCCGCTGACGGTCCTGTCCTCTCCCTACCGCGAGACCATCTCGCCCGTCCTGGCGTATCTGCGCGAAGCCCGCCGCAACGCCCCGCGGGAACTGTTCGTGGTGTACATCCCCGAATACGTGGTGGGCCGCTGGTGGGAGCAGCTGGTGCACAACCAGACGGCACTGCGGATCAAGGCGCGGCTGCACTTCGAACCGGCCATCATGGTTGCCAGCGTGCCGTGGCAGCTCGCCTCCAGCCACGATGCGCACGGGGAACCCGCCGGCGGACCGGGCGCACACAGCCGGGGCTGAGCTACAGCAGCAGGCGCCGGCCCTTCCAGCGGCGCCGGAGCCAGCGGTCGTGGCTGGCCAGCACCACCGTTCCGGGATACCGCAGCAACGCTTCCTCAAGCTCTTCCGCCAGCGCCAGGGACAGGTGGTTGGTGGGTTCGTCGAGCAGGAGCAGCTCCGGCGGCTCCGCCATCAGCCCGGCCAGGGCCACCCGGCGGCGCTGCCCCGGCGACAGTGCGCGCAGGGGCCGGGCCGCGGCCTCCGGGTCCAGCAGGCCCAGCTGCTCCAGCGCAGGCGCGGTATCCGGCGCGGCGAGCATCTTTCGGTACGCGTCCCGCGCGGGCAGGTCCAGGTCCGGCCACTCCTCCTCCTGCGCGAGCAGGCCGATCCGCAGTCCGGGACGGCGCTCCAGGCGCCCCTCCCCCGCCGGCAGTAATCCGGCCAGCAAAGCCAGCAGGGTGGATTTGCCGCGCCCGTTGACTCCTTCCACGAGCAGGCGCTCTCCCTCCGCGAGCACCAGGTCCACCGGCGGCAGGCGCCTCGGCACTCCGGCGCCGCTGAGCCGGAGCAAGTCACCCTCCGCCCGGGGCGCGCGCAGCTCCGTGCCGGCAGGGGGGCCGGCGAAATGCAACGGTACCGGCGGCGGGCTCACGGCGCGGCGCTCCAGTTCCTCCAACGCCCGGCGCGCGGCGCGGACCCTGCCGCCCACCGTCTTCGCGGCCCGGTCACTGTAGAACTTCTTCGCTCCGTGGGCCTCGGTACGGGGAACGGTGGTATGAAATACGGCGGCCGAGTCGACACCAGCCGCCTGGGAAAGACGGCGGCGTTCCTTTTCCTGCGCCTGCCAGTCTTCCGCCCACCGGCGCCGTTCGGCAGCCCGGTCCGCCAGGTAGGCAGAGTAACCGCCTCCGTAGCGCCGCCCCTGCACGGCGGGCCCGCCCCGGCCTTCCGGGTCCGGGGAAGGGTCCAGGTCAACGAGGTCAGTTGCAACAGCGTCCAGGAACCACCGGTCGTGGCTGGCCATCAGTACCGGGCCTTCCCAGGCGGGGAGTTCGGCGACCAGGAAGGCCACGGCGTCGTCGTCGAGGTGGTTGGTGGGCTCGTCGAGCAGCAGCGCAACGGGACGTTCCAGCAACAGGGCCGCCAGTGAGAGGCGGCGGCGCTGGCCGCCGGACAGTGCCGCCACGGGGTGGGACCCGGCCAGCGAGCCCAGGCCCAAACCGTTCAGCACGGCACTGATCCGGGCGTCCAGGGACCACAGTCCGACCCTCTCGGCCTCGCGCAGGACCAGGTCGTAGGCATGTTCGGTCCGCGGATCGCCGCTGCCGTGCGCGAGTTCTTCGGCGAGCGTTGCGAGGGCCGGCTCCAGCAGGCGGACCGGCCGGACGGCGGCCTCCACCGCATCGCTGATGCTGGCGCCGGCAACCTGGTTCTGTTCCTGCGGCAGCATCCCGGTGGAAGCCGGCCGCAGGACCGTACCGGTGTGCGGGTCCAGCTGACCGGCGGCTATGCGCAGCAGGGTTGATTTGCCGGCCCCGTTGGCACCTATGAGACCGGTGCGGCCGCCGGCGCTGACACTGAACGATATGTCACGGAACAACGGGCGGCCGGGATAGCCGATCCCGACGGAATCCAGTTTGAGGTGCAGGGATGATCCGGCGGAAGCCGTGCCGGGAAACGGAGGGTGAAAAGCAGCCAAGGATACAGTCCTGACGGTCCGTAGGTCTGCCCGCCGGGCATTGACGCCGCCGGCCCCGCAGAGGGAGTCGGCGGCAGCCGCGGACGCGGGCGCGGAGCGCTAGGACAGGAACATGCCCCCGATGCTAGCCGGAATCCCCGGGGCGGGCAGCGCCGCGTCCGGCCAGGATCGAGTTGTACGCGTACTCGGTGAGCCGGCCGTCCTGCACCGCCTGCTGTACGGCTGCGAAGGAACGGGGACCGTCATCGGCGCTGTAGGGGAAGTGGATCAGCTCGGCGATCAGCTCCCACTCCTCGGTAATGGAGTCAATGAGGTCCGCCGGGGTTTCGTCGGCGGACCCGGGCAGGGCCGTCCAGGCGCCGTCGGGAACCCGGTAGGCCTCCAGGCGGTCGAGGTCCGCTTCCAGCTCCGCCAGGGAACCGTATTCGGCCTGTGCCTCCGGCGGGACCGAGCCGTCCGGTGTGGCCAGCTGCCCCACGAATGTTGTATCGGAGGAGGGATAGACGGACGTGGGCACCGGCTCGCCTTCTTCGAGGTAGGCGGGCAGCTGCGAGGGCATCCAGTACCACGCATCACCCTGGTCCGCGCCGCCGGGCTGGTTCCGCTCGCTGATCCAGCCGCGCGAGGTCAGCAGCTCCTCGGCGTCGTCGCTGAAGTAAGCGGTCTCCCCGCTCAGCATGGCGTTGATCTCATGCTCGGCCCGGCGGGCCTGCTTTTTCTTGTTGACGGCCTTCTTGCGGGGCTTGGACTTGGGCACGGCGGATCTCCTGCTGTGGTGGGTGGAACGAAGCGGTGGGGGGACGAGGCGGGGCGCTGGGACCGGCGGCAGCTAGAAGCCGCTGCCGCCTTCGACCGCCATGTTGGAGAAGCGCGAGTAATGGCCTTGGAAGCCCACCACAATGGTTTTGGTGGGACCGTTACGGTGCTTGGCCACGATCACGTCTGCCTCACCGGCACGCGGCGATTCCTTGTCGTAGATGTCCTCGCGGTGCAGCAGGATGACCATGTCGGCATCCTGCTCAATGGAGCCGGATTCACGCAGGTCGGAGACCATGGGCTTCTTGTCCGTTCGCTGCTCGGAACCACGGTTCAGCTGGGACAGGGCGATCACCGGAACTTCGAGTTCCTTGGCGAGCAGCTTCAGGGCACGGGAGAACTCGGAGACTTCCTGCTGGCGGGATTCCACGCGCTTGCCGGAGGACATCAGCTGCAGGTAGTCCAGCACCACGAGCTTGAGGTCGTGGCGCTGCTTCAGGCGGCGGCACTTGGCGCGGATTTCCATCAGGGACATGTTGGGGCTGTCATCGATGAACAGCGGAGCGTCGTTCATCCGGCCCATGGTGGTGGCGATCTTGCCCCACTGTTCGTCCTTGATGGTGCCCTTGCGCAGGTCCTGCAGGCCGATGGTCGCCTCCGCTGAGAGCAGGCGCATGGCAATCTCGTTTCGGCCCATTTCCAGGCTGAAGAAGACTGTGGTCATGTTGTGCTTGATGGCTGCCGAGCGGGCGAAGTCCAGTGCGAAGGTGGACTTGCCGACCGCGGGGCGGGCGGCAATGACGATCATCTGCCCGGGGTGCAGTCCCTGGGTGAGTTCGTCGAGTTCGTAGAAGCCGGTGGGCACACCGGTCATGCCCTCGCCCCGGTGCCCGGCGGACTCGATCTCGTCCACGGTGCCTTCGATGATGTCCTTCAGCGGGACGTAGTCTTCCGCTGTGCGGCGTTCAGCGACGGCGTAGATCTCGGCCTGGGCAGCGTTGACGATGTCATCCACTTCCATGCCGTCATTGGAGTAGCCGAGCTGGACAATCTTGGTGCCGGCGCCGACCAGGCGGCGCAGGACGGCCCGTTCCCGGACGATTTCAGCGTAGAAACCGGCGTTGGCGGCGGTGGGCACCGACTGGATGAGGGTGTGCAGATAGGCGGGTCCGCCGATGCGGGTGATTTCGCCGCGTTTGGTCAGCTCATCGGAAACGGTGACGGCGTCAGCCGGTTCGCCGCGGCCGTACAGGTCAATGATGGCTTCGTAGATGGACTCGTGCGCGGGACGGTAGAAGTCAATGCCGCGGAGCACCTCGACGCAGTCGGCAATGGCGTCCTTGGACAGCATCATGCCGCCCAGCACCGACTGCTCGGCGACCAGGTCCTGAGGAGGTGTCCTCGCGAAGTCCGGACTTGATGATGATGCCTTGGAGTCCGTATGCGTGAGCGACACTGTGACCCTTTCCAGGATAAAAGAATGGTGCAATCCCTGCCCTGCAGGGCACCGGACCATTAGTATCAGCCGGCTCCGACCATCCGGCAGGAAACCGGCGGCGGTGCTGACTGATCCGGACCGGCGGGCATGCGTGGCGATGAAGGGATTCACCGCAACCGTATGCCTCTGCGGCCCTCCCGACAAACGGGTTATCCACAGGTGTTGTGGATAGGTTGTGCATAACACGGCGTGTCTTGTGCACAGGCTGGGTATAAGCATGTGGATAAATATTCAGTTTTTCCACAAATACCGCTCTGACTAGGGCAAACGCTTGTCCACACCTGTGCAAACCAACTATTTTCCGCCGCGCCCGGGTGTCGGGTCCGTGTTGACAGCGCCGCTAAACGGGCATATTGAGCAGGATTTTCCCCAACCCGTGGTGACGATATCCACAAGAACCAAGCCTGCTGTGGAAATAGGGACAATCAACCCGTGAACGCAGAACACCCCCCGGCTAGGAAGCCGGAGGGTGTCCTGTGCAACTGCGTTGGACGCTAGCTGGCAACGACCTCAAGGTCGATGACGGCAGCAACGTCGTCGTGCAGGCGGACGTTGGCCTGGAAGGAACCAACCGACTTGATGTGCGTCGGCAGTTCAACCTTGCGCTTGTCGATGGCGCCGAGACCGGCGGCCTCAACAGCAGCAGCAACATCTGCGGGCTTGACGGTGCCGAAGAGGCGTCCGGATTCCCCGGCCTTGACGGTCAGCTTGACCGGCTTGGCGGAGAGAGCGGCAGCCTGCTTCTGAGCATCTTCCAGGGAAGCGTGCTCACGGGCAGCGCGGGCAGCCTTGATGGACTCAACCTGCTTCTCGCCACCCTTGGTCCAGGTCAGAGCGAAGCCGCGGGGCAGGAGGTAGTTACGTGCGTAACCGTCCTTAACCTCGATGACGTCGCCGGCAGCGCCGAGACCGGTTACTTCGTGGGTCAGAATGAGCTTTGCCATTAGTGTGGTTCCTTTCCTTAGCCGCGGCCAGCGCCGGAGTACGGCAGGAGAGCAACTTCGCGGGCATTCTTGATTGCCTGGGCGATCTTGCGCTGTTCCTGCACGGTTACGCCAGTTACGCGACGGGCGCGGATCTTTCCGCGGTCGGAAATGAACTTGCGCAGCAATGCTACGTCCTTGTAGTCGATGACAGTGATGTCAGCGGCCTTCAAGGGATTGGACTTTGGTTTGGGCTTGCGAAGTTCAGCCTTAGCCATCGTGGAGCTCCTTATGTCTAGTGGAGCCCGTGGATACATATTCCACGGGATGGGCTCGACGGCGGTTGCCGTCTGAGGATGGCGCCCAAGGGCGCCGGTTGAAGGGCTGCTTGCGCCGGAAGGTGTAAGCAGCTCTTCGGGTGAAGGGGTTAGAAGGGCGGATCGTTGGAATCCGGGCCGTTGCCCCATCCGCCGGAGTTGCCGCCCGAAGGGGCGCCCCAGGGATCGTCGGCCGGCGCGGACTGCGGCTGCTGCTGGCCGCCACCCCAACCGGAGTTGGAGTTGCCGCCGAAGCCACCGCCGCCACCGCCGCTGTTGCCGCCGAAGCCGCCGCCGCCACCGCCGGAGCGCTGGGTGCGGGTAACCTTGGCAGAGGCATAGCGGAGCGAGGGGCCGATTTCGTCGACCTCAAGCTCCATAACGGTGCGCTTTTCGCCCTCTTTGGTTTCGTACGAACGCGACTTCAGGCGGCCCTGGCAAACTACGCGGGTTCCCTTGGTGAGGGACTCGGCGACGTTTTCAGCTGCTTCACGCCAGACAGACGCACGGAGGAACAGCGTTTCGCCGTCCTTCCACTCGTTGGACTGACGGTCGAAGGTCCGCGGGGTCGAAGCAATGGTGAAGTTCGCCACTGCCGAACCGGACGGAGTGAACCGCAGTTCCGGGTCGTTGGTTAGGTTACCGACGACGGTGATTGTTGTCTCGCCTGCCATGAAAGCCTCCTGATATCAGTACGGGTTGTCCGAAATTACTCTGCGGAAACCTTTGCAGCGTCCTTAGCGGCCTTCTTGGCATCCTTCTTCGAGATCTTCTGCTCTTCCGGGCGGATGATCTTGGTGCGCATGATGGTCTCGTTCAGGTTCAGCTGGCGGTCAAGCTCAGCTGCTGCTGCGGGCGTACCGGTGAAGTTAACCACCGCGTAGATGCCCTCAGACTTCTTCTGGATTTCATAGGCCAGGCGACGACGGCCCCAGATGTCAACCTTATCGATGGTTCCACCATCGTTGCGGATTACATTGAGGAACTTGTCGAGCGAAGGCTCGACGGTACGCTCTTCGACCTCGGGGTCGATGATTACCATCAGTTCATAAGCACGCATTTGTGAACCCACCTCCTTTGGGCTGTACGGTCACGGTATTTCCGTAACAGGAGGTTCTTTTGCGTTGTCTCCCCTGAGCACGCGGCTGATCCGCGGCAAGGGGAATCTGCCGGCCAAAGCCGACAGCACAGACTTTCCTATCCTATCCGATTTCCGCAGGCCGGAAGAACACGGCCCGTCGGCACGCCGCGTCCTGCGCGGTCACGGTGCTCCGGCGCTGAAGAACAATTCCGCTACGGCGGCCAGGCGCAAGGGGTCCTCCACGCCGGCCATTTCCCTTGCCGAGTGCATGGACAGCACCGGGATGCCGACGTCGACCGTCCGGATTCCCAGCCGGGTGGCGGTCAGCGGGCCGATGGTGGATCCGCAGGGCACGGAGTTGTGGGACACGAACTCCTGGAAGGGCACACCCGCGCCGGCGCACAGGCGGGCCCACTTGGCCGTGCCGGGCGCATCGGTGGTGTACCGCTGGTTGGCATTGATCTTCAGGAGCGGCCCGCCGTTAAGCACCGGATGGTTCGCCGGATCGTGGCGCTCGGCGTAGTTGGGATGCACGGCATGGCCCACATCGGCGGAGATGCAGAAGGATGCGGCCAGACCGCGTGCCCGGTCCGCGGCAGTGGCACCCAGCCCGTCACTGATCCTCAGGAGCACATCCTCCAGGAACGGACCTGCTGCGCCGGAACGGCTGCCGCTGCCCACTTCTTCATGATCAAAGGCTGCCAGCACTGCAATGGGGGCGGCAGGCGCAACATCGGCAGCGATCAGGGCTGCCACACCGGCGTGGACCGAGGTGAGGTTGTCCAGCCGGCCGGAGGCGAAGAACTCCCCACCGGCACCGAAGACCTGTGCCGGCTGGGTATCCGCCGCCACAATGTCGTAGCCGCCAATCTCTTCGGCGGCCAGCCCCGCCTTGGCTGCGAGCAGCTCAACCAGGTCCGCAGTGGACGGGTCACCCAGTCCCCACACCGGGTTCATGTGCTGCTGCTTGTCCAGTTTCAGGCCTTCGTTCACCGCGCGGTCCAGGTGGATGGCCAGCTGCGGGAAGCGCAGCAGGGGACCGGTCTCCACCAGGTGCTCCACGCCGTCCAGGGTGACCATGCGGCCGGCGAGCTGCAGTTCGCGGTCCAACCAGGAGTTCAGCAGCGGACCACCGTAAACCTCGACGCCGGCCTGCAGCCAGCCGAGGCGTCCGGTGGTGGGACGGGGCTTGAGCTTGAAGGTGGGCGAGTCGGTGTGGGTGCCCAGGATGGAGAACCCGGTTGCCGCCCCGGCGGCATCCGGAGTGATCCATGCGATGAACGCCCCGTCACGGACGACGTAGTACTTTCCCGGTGAGTGCGGGAAATCCCCGGTCTCTTCTACTTCGGTAAAGCCGGCTGCTGCCAGGCGGCGCGCACCTTCCCGGGCGGCGTGGAAGCTGGACGGGGAGGCGCTGACAAACGCGCCGAGATCATTTACGTGGGCCAATGCGTCAGACATGCTCCGATTCAACCAGAGCGAACAGCGGCGGCGTAACCGGCAGCCGCCCCGCACGTAACCAACCCCCGGAAGCACGCTTCCGGGGGTTGGGGAGGAGGTGTCCGGTGAAGGCGGGGCGGCCGTTCTTCCGCTGCCGCCTTCACCGAAGTTCTAGGGGCCTAGACGTCGCGCCTCTTGGTGACGACCAGGGATACAACAAGCAGGACCGCAGCCCAGGCGGCAAGGACCAGCCCGCCCTGGAGCTGGGTAAGGTCACCATCAGCGATTGGTCCGGCGGAGACCAGCTGCGCTCCGGCGTTGCTGGGCAGGATCCGTGCGGCATCGGGTATCCAGTCCGCGAGCCCTGACACAATCTGCACCACCAGCGGCAGGACGAAGATGATGCCGATGGCCGTCACCACTCCCCCGGCCGTGTTCCGCAGCAGGGTGCCGATGGCCATGGCGAACACCGCGATGAGGGCGAGGCAGGTGCCGGTGTTCAAGATGCTGGCGAGCACCCCTTCGTCACCCAGGGACAGGCTCAGGTCAGCAGTGCCCAGGATCGGCCGGGCAATCAGGTAGGAGATAAATGCGGCTCCGGCGCCCACCACAAAGGAGACCACGGCGATGATCAGGTTCTTGGCCAGCAGCGCCGGGGTGCGCTTAGGCACGGCGCTGAAGGTGGAGCGGATCATTCCGGTGCCCCATTCCGAGGCGATCAGCACTACGCCCAGCGAGGCGATCAGCAGCTGGCCGAAGAAGAGTCCGCTGGCCGGGATGTCGCGGACCAGGCTGTCCGCTGCCGGCGGTCCGGTCTGGGTATCCACGCCCGGGGCGGTCTGTTCGGCGGGAGCGGTTGCACCCTCCGGGACTGCCGGAGCGGTTGCGCCCTCGGGAACAGCGGGAGTGGTTCCGCTTCCTTCGCCCGGGACTGCGGGAGCGCTGGCCCCGGCGGCGGGAGCGGATTCACTGGCGAGCTGGGCGGTTCCCCAAGCTGCGAGGCTGGCCAGGCCGATCATCACCACCACGGTCACGGCCAGGAGGATTACGGTGGACGGTACGGTGGTGACCTTGATCCATTCGGACTTCAGCACCCGCAGGAAGTTCACGCCGGACCCGGCAGGGCCGCCGGGTGCAGTACCGGCCTGGTTTTTGTCGGTGGTTGCAGTGCTCACGGCTTTAATTTCCCTTCCCGGCAGAGGCTGCGGCTGGAACTTGTTCCTGCGGCAGGTCCTGGGACCGGTATTCAACGTCGTCACGGGTCAGTTCCATATAGGCGTCCTCGAGGGAAACCTGCTGCGGGGTCAACTCGGTGATCAGGATGCGGCGCGCCAGTGCAGCCTCCGCAATGCTGCGCGGTTCCGCGCCGGTGATTTCCAGCAGGCCGGCCTCCTTGCGTTCTCCCGTGATCTCCGGGTCGGCCGCCAAGGCCTGCAGCAGTTCATCCGGGCTGTCCGTACGCACCAGGATCCGGCTCCGGCCCTGGTTGGCGATGACGTCGGCAATGGGGGCATCAGCGATGATCCGGCCCCGTCCAATGACGATCAGGTGGTCTGCAGTCTGCGCCATTTCGCTCATCAGGTGTGATGAGAGGAAAACGGTGCGTCCTTCCGCGGCAAGGCCGCGGGCCAGATGCCGCACCCACAGCACACCCTCCGGGTCCAGCCCGTTCACCGGCTCATCCAGGATGACTGTGTGCGGATCCCCCAGCAGCGCAACGGCGATGCCCAGCCGCTGGCCCATGCCGAGGGAGAACCCTCCCACGCGCTTCTTCGCCACCGGCGCCAAACCGGTGAGTTCAATGACGTGGTCGACGCGCTTGGCGGAAATGCCGTGCGTTGCTGCCATGGCACGCAGGTGGTTGTAGGCGGTGCGCTTGGTGTGCACTGCCTTGGCATCGAGCAGGGCGCCGACTTCGCGCAGCGGCGCCTTGTGCTGGGCGTAAGGCTTGCCGTTGACCAGCACGGAGCCGGAAGTGGGGTTGTCCAGGCCCACGATCATGCGCATGGTGGTGGACTTGCCGGCCCCGTTCGGGCCCAGGAAGCCGGTGACCTTGCCTGGCTGGACAGTGAAGGAAACGTTTTCGACGGCGGTCTTGGTGCCGTACCGCTTCGAGAGGCCGGTTGCCTCGATCATGGATGGTCCTTAGGAGTTGACTGCGCCGGACTACTGCCTTGGCTTTCTTCAGCCTAGGCGAGCGCAGGGCGCAAAGGGACCGGCACTAAGGATGACCCGGGAAGATTCAGGGTCCCCCCTAGGGATGACTCAGGGGTCCGCTCAGGGACTGGTACTCCACCTCGCCACGGGTCAGCTCCATGTACGCGTCTTCCAGCGATACCTGCTGCGGGGTCAGCTCGGTGACCAGGATGCGGCGGGCCAGCGCTGCCTCGGCAATGCTGCGGACCGGAACATCGAAGACCTCAAGCTGGTCCTCGGCAGTGCGCCGGACCTCGGCACCCGGGACCGCCGCGGCCAGTGCATCCGCCAGCTCCCCGGCGTCGTCGGCACGTACCAGCGTGCGCTGCCGGCCCGCACCGGCGATGACTTCCTCCATGGGTGCGTCCGCCAGGATCCGGCCGCGGCCAATCACAATGAGATGGTCGGCGGTAACGGCCATCTCGCTCATTAGGTGGGAGGAAATGAACACCGTCCGCCCCTCCGCTGCCAGTTCCCGGGCCAGGTGCCGGACCCACTGCACGCCCTCGGGATCCAGGCCGTTGACCGGTTCGTCGAAGATCAGGGTTTGCGGATCGCCCAGCAGGGCCACGGCTATGCCCAGCCGCTGCCCCATGCCCAGGGAAAAGCTGCCTACCCGTTTCCGGGCCACCGGGCCCAGCCCGGTCAGGTCAATGACGGCGCGGATCCGCCGGGCCCCGATGCCGTGGGTGGCGGCCAGGGCCCGCAGATGGTTGTACGCGGTGCGGCGCGGATGGACCGCCCGGGCTTCCAGCAGCGCTCCCACCTCGTGCAGGGGCGCCCGGTGCCGGGCGTAGGGCAGGCCATTGACCGTCACCGTCCCTGCGCTGGGTTGGTCCAGGCCCAGGATCAGGCGCATGGTGGTGGATTTGCCGGCACCGTTGGGGCCGAGGAACCCGGTGACCTTGCCGGGCTGGACGGTGAAGGTAATGCCGTCAACGGCGGTTTTTCCGCCGAACCGCTTGGCCAGGTCCTGTGCCTCGATCATGGGATGTCCTTTGCGCTAGCGCGAACTGATGGACTGGAATTTCCTTACCGCCAGGGGCACAAACACCACCAGCAGGACCAGTGACCCGATCACCACCGTGGGGATGGCGTTCTGCATCGGCCAGGTGTCCGGAACGGGCGCGGTGCCTACATTGCCGAACAGCTCCCGCGCCGCCTGCACCAGGGCGGAGACCGGATTCCAGTCCGCGAAGATGCGCAGCGGTTCCGGGAGCGTGGAGCTCTGCACAAAGGCATTGGAGATGAACGTGATGGGGAACAGGATGATGAAGGACGCGTTGTTGATGGTCTCCGGAGTGCGGACACTCATGCCCAGCAGTGCCATGACCCAGCTGAAGGCGTAGGAGAACAGCAGTAGCAGCCCGACAGCAGCCAGGAACGAGGCGAAGTTGGTGTTGACCCGCCATCCCACCAGCAGCCCCGTGCCCATCATGATGATCATGGAGATGGCGTTCAGCGCGAGGTCCGAGTTGGTCCGTCCGATCAGCACTGCGGAGGGGCTCATGGGCAGGGTACGGAACCGGTCGATGATTCCTTCCTTCAGGTCCTGCGCCATGGCCGCGCCCGAGAAGGTGGAACCGAAGACCACCGTCTGGGCGAAGATGCCGGCCATCAGGTACTGCGTGTAGTCGGTGCCGGCAACATTGATGGATCCGCCGTAGACCTGGCTGAACAGCAGGACAAACATGATCGGCTGCAGCACGGCGAAAATGATCATGTCCGGTGAGCGCTTGATCTTGATCAGGTTGCGCTTGGTGACGGTCCATCCGTCGCCGGCCCAGCGCACGGGTGCGCTGGAGGCCGATCCGGTCCGGATGCCGGCTGCCGATACCGCGGCGTTCATCGGTGAGCCTCCTCTTTTTCCGTTTCGGCGTCTTCCT
The DNA here is from genome assembly GCF_030142075.1 of Arthrobacter sp. zg-Y20. Classification (NCBI taxonomy): domain Bacteria; kingdom Bacillati; phylum Actinomycetota; class Actinomycetes; order Micrococcales; family Micrococcaceae; genus Arthrobacter; species Arthrobacter sp. zg-Y20. The sequence continues at coordinate 3,489,493 of NZ_CP126241.1, forward strand.
CCGCCGGGCGCCCCGTGAGCTGCAGGAAGACGTCATCCAGGGTGGGGCGGCGGATGCCGGCGTCGTGGAGTTCGACGCCGGCCGCATCCAGCTCACCGAGCACGCGCTGCAGGGCGGCTGGCCCGTCGATGACGGCGACTTCGAGGGTGCGGCCGTCCCCCGAGGCGTGGGGCTCACCGGAGCCGTGCCGGGCCAGGATGGCCGCCGCACTCTCGGCATCTGCCTGGTCCACCAGGGCCACGGCTACCCGGTGCCCGCCGATCTGCGCCTTCAGGTCATCGGAAGTGCCTTCGGCGATGACTTTCCCGTTGTCGATGACTGCCACCCGGTCCGCGAGCTGGTCCGCTTCCTCCAGGTACTGGGTGGTCAGCAGCAAGGTGGTGCCGCGCGCCACCAGGTCCTTGATCACCCCCCAAAGGGCGATGCGGGAGCGGGGGTCCAGTCCGGTGGTGGGCTCATCCAGGAACAGCACCCGCGGCTGGTTGACCAGGGCTCCGGCCAGGTCCAGGCGCCGGCGCATGCCGCCGGAATAGCCCTTCACGGGACGGTTCCGGGCTTCGGTCAGCTCGAACATGTCGATCAGTTCCGCTGCGCGTTCCTTCGCCTGCCGCGCGGGCAGGTGGTAGAGCCGGCCCACCATGTCCAGGTTCTCCAGGCCGGTGAGGTTTTCGTCCACCGCGGCGTACTGGCCGGACACGCCGATGGCGCGGCGGACCGCCTTGGGATCAGCGATCACGTCGAGGCCGTCAATGACGGCCGTGCCGGAGTCCGCCCGGATCAGCGTGGTCAGGACCTTGACCGCCGTGGTTTTCCCGGCTCCGTTGGGACCGAGCAGGGCGGTGACCGTTCCCTGCGGAACGGAAATGTCCAGTCCGTCCAGGGCGCGGACGGGACCGGACTTGGAGGAGTAGACCTTGGTCAGCCCTTCGGCATGGATCAGCGGTGCTGACTGCATGGGTGATGCTGGTTGCAGGAAAGGGGACATGCGTTCGAGGGTAGGACCGGGACCCCGTCCGGCGCCCGCCCAATGCGGACAGGACCGGTCCGCAGCTTTAAGCGGTTTCGGAAACGGCTTTCCGCTCGGCTGCGGCAGGAGCGAAAACGAGGGACAGCGCTATCGCAAGGCCCACCGTCAGCAGGGCATTGCGCACGCCCCAGTGTTCACCGAGGAAGCCAAGCACCGGCGGGCCCACGAAAAAGGCCATGTAGCCGATGGTGGACACCACGGATACGCGTCCCGCCGCGTGCAGCGGGTCCTCGCCGGCCGCGGACATTCCCATGGGGAAGCCCAGCGCGGCGCCTATTCCCCACAGGACCGCCCCGATCCCGGCCAGCACGATATTGGGCGCCAGCACAAAGAGCAACAGGCCGGCCAGGGCAGCGCTCATACATATCCGCAGCGCCGGGACACGGCCGATCCGGTCAATCAGCCGGGCACCGAACCAGCGGGTAAGGGTCATGGCTGCCACGAAGACGGCGAACATCAGCGCGCCCGTGGATTCACTGGTGCCCAGCCCGTCCACCGTTGCCTTGGCCACCCAGTCGTTGGCCGCTCCTTCGGTCAGGGCAGCACCCAGGACGACGACGCCGATCAGCAGCGTGCGCCCCTCGCGCCAGGCACCGAACCGGGATGCGGGTGCTCCGGCGTCGCCCCCGGCATGCGCCGGGTGGGGAAGGTGAAGGAAATCGCGCGGGACAATCAGCACCACAAGGACCACCACGGTGAGGATGGCCAGCAGGTGCAGGGACAGGGACACGCCCACAGCGGACAGTCCGGCACCGATCAGGGCCCCGGTGAAGGACCCGGCGCTGAACGCGGCGTGGAACTTGGGCATGACGTTCCGGCCCAGCCTGCGCTCGACGTCGGCGCCTTCCAGGTTCATCGCCACGTCCCAGCCGGCAATGCCCACGCCGAACACCAGTAGACCGGCAGCAGTCAGCGGAATGGAACCCAGATACAGGCCCGCGGCAATGGCCAGGGACGCCGCCGACGACGTCAGGCCGCCAACCCGCACAGTGCCGGCGGTGCCGATCCGCTGAGCCACCGAACCGGCCAGCGGCAGCGCGGCCACCGAGCCGATGGCCGAAAACAGCAGCAGCAGCCCCACGCCTGCGGCACCGACTCCCAGGTCCTGGGCAGCGGCGGGGATGCGGGCGGCCCAGCTGGCGAACACCAGGCCGTTCAACCCGAAGCACACGAACACGGCGATAAGCGCCTTTTGCAGGGCAGTATCAGAGGGGTTCATTTGAGTCACGCCAACATTGTCCCCTACCGAACCCGGTCCACCCGTTTTTCGTCCCAGACCGGCGTATCGGACTCGTAAACCCTGCCGTCGGAGCCGAACACGAGGAACCGGTCGAAGCTGCGGGCAAACCAGCGGTCGTGCGTGACCGCCAGCACGGTGCCCTCAAACGCGTCGATCGCCTTTTCCAGCGCCTCGGCCGAGTGCAGGTCCAGGTTGTCGGTGGGTTCATCCAGCAGGAGCAAGGTGGCGCCGGACAGTTCCAGGAGCAGGATCTGCAGCCGGGCCTGCTGGCCGCCGGACAGTGATTCGTACTTTTGTTCCGAGGACGCTGCCAAGCCGTAGCGGTCCAGGGCGCCGGCGGCCGCTTCCCGGCCCAGCCCGGAACGGTGTTCATCGCCGCGGTGCAGGATGTCCAGCAGGGTCTTCTCGGCCAGGTCCGGCCGCATCATGGTCTGGGCAAAGAAGCCGGGCCGGATCCGGGCGCCCAGCTTCACCTTGCCGCCGTGCGGCACCGGCGCAATCTCCACCTCGGAGACCGGCTCGTGTTCCTTTTCCGGATCAGTGCCGCCCAAAGCGAGCAGGCGCAGGAAGTGGGACTTCCCGGAGCCGTTGGAGCCGAGCACGCCCACCCGGTCCCCGAACCAGATTTCGGTGCTGAACGGCTTCATCAGCCCGGTCAGTTCCAGCTTCTGTGCCACCACGGCGCGTTTGGCGGTGCGCCCGCCGCGCAGCCGCATCTTGACGTTCTGCTCCACCGGCAGGGCTTCGGGCGGTCCCGCCTCGAGGAACTTCGCCAACCGGGTCTGGGCCGCCTGGTAGCGGTTGGCCATGTCGGAGCGGAACGCCGCCTTGTTCTTGTACATGTTGACGAGTTCCTTGAGCTTGAGGTGCTCCTCGTCCCAGCGCCGGCGCAGTTCCTCGAACCGGGCATTGCGGTCTTCGCGGGCCTTGACGTAGCTGCCGAACCCGCCGCCGTGGATCCAGGCGGAAGCACCGTTGATCCCGGGTTCCAGGGTGACGATCCGGGTGGCGGCGTTGTCCAGCAGTTCCCGGTCGTGGCTGACGAACAGCACAGACTTCCTGGACTGCGCGAGCTTGTCCTCCAGCCAGCGCTTGCCGGGCACGTCCAGGTAGTTATCCGGCTCGTCGAGCAGCAGCAGCTCGTCCGGCCCGGCGAAGAGCGCCTCCAGGACCAGGCGCTTCTGCTCACCTCCGGAGAGTGTGGCGGCCTTGCGGTACTGGGCCCGGTCAAAGGGCAGACCCAGTGCGGCCATGGTCACTTCGTCCCAGACGGTCTCCTGCTCATAGCCGCCGACGTCGCCCCAGTCCGTGATCGCGGTGGCGTACCGCATCTGGGTGGGCTCGTCGTCGTGCTCCATCATGGCCAGTTCGGCGGCGTCCACTTCCCGGGCTGCTGCTGCCAGCGCCGGCGGAGCGGCGGAAACCAGCAGATCCCGGACGGTGCTCTCATCCCTGACCTGGCCAACGAACTGGCGCATGATGCCCATGTTGCCCGAACGGGCCACGGTGCCCTCGTCCGGGACCAGGTCACCGGCAATGATCCGCAGCAGGGTGGTTTTACCGGTGCCGTTGGGTCCGATCAGCGCCGTCTTGTGCCCGTCACCGACCTTGAAGCTGACGCCGTTGAGCAGCTGCCGGCCGTCGGACAGGAAATAGTCAATATTGGATACGTCGAGGTGCGCCACGTATTCATCCTCCCATTCCGCGTCCCCCTCCTCCGCCGCCCTGCATGGGCATGCTCCGGAAACCGGGCATACGATGAAGAAATGATCTTTATTACCGTCAAATTCCTCGTCAAGCCCGAATGGACCGAACGCTGGCCCGAACTTACCGCCGATTTCACCGCCGCCACCCGGGCGGAGCCGGGCAACCTGTGGTTCGACTGGTCCCGAAGCCTGGAGAACCCGAACGAGTTTGTCCTGGTGGAAGCCTTCAAGGACGACGCCGCCGCCGCGCACGTGCAGAGCGATCACTTCCAGCAGGCCATGAAGGACATGGTCCAGGCGCTGGTGGAAACCCCGAAGATCATCAACACGGTGATCGAGGGCGAAGAGTGGTCCCGGATGGGTGAACTGACCGTCGAATAGGGACGGTTGTTCAGGTGCTCGGTCATGGGAAACCTCCTGCTTACAGGTCCCCATGACCGGCGCCTGGGCACAAGGCCCGCAGCAGAAGAGCAGCGGCTCCGGGCGCTACTCTCCGAACACCATGGTGATTGCCTCGCCCTGGATATTCACCTTGGCGGGCATGGAATAGAGCTCAACCGTGCCCTTCTGCATTCCCCAGTCATCGCCCTGCTTCATTTCGGCTTCCAGCGTGAACTGCCCGTTTTCCGCCGTGACTGAGAACGGGGCGGTCGGATCGCCCTCGATCACGGCGTAGGTGGGCTCCCTGGTCATACTCCACTTGATGTTGCGGAAGTTGTTGGGGTCTTCGCCGTCGGCCTTGTTCGGGCAGCCCTTTGGCAGCAGTTCGGTGGACTTCATGCAGGCATCCAGGTGTGCCCTGGTCTGGGCCTTGATCTCATCGCGTGCCGCGTCCGTGATCTCCGGGAGGAACCCCACTCCCATCAGTGATTCCTGCGAGTCCAGACCGACGTTCATGACTTCGTCCTCGCCGTAGCTGACGAATTTCGTGCCATTGGGAGCGCTGAAGGTGTAGTCGCCCGGCATTACCGCGAGCTTCCGGCCGTCCTCGGGGGCTTTGAAGTCCACGCCGTTTACGGCGGTACCGGTGACATCCGCGTCCATCATGTAGCGCACCGACCACGTGCCCAGTGGTGCGTCGACTTTCCATTTCTTGAAGAGCACTGCCTCGGTCCCGGCCTTGGACAGCGACAGTTTCATGGCCTCGCTCTCCCCGCCCTGCTCCACGTCAACCGATACCTCGGCCTTGTCGCCGTCGACCGCGACATCCGTGATTTCAAAACCGCTGATCCGGTTCTCCACCTTCGAGTAGACCTCATCGGTCATCAGGGAATTGTCCAGGTCCGAATCGGCAGGCGCCATGTCCAGGGCCTTTTCCAGCTCCCCGTCGACCAGTGCCTGGAGGTACTCCTCCGCCTGGACCCTCGGGCTGTAGACCGTGTCGTCCATGTACTGATAGCCGAAATAGCCTCCTACGCCCAGGAGCACCAGCAGGCCGCCTGCCACGCTGCCTGCGATTATCAGGCGCTTGCGCCGCTTCGGGTTCGGCTGCCGCTGCGGCAGGGTGCCTTCCCCGCCGGGAGGCGGCGGGAGCTGCGGCCACTGCTGCCCGGGCTGCGGCGCAGTACCTGCACCGGGTGGAGGCGGCGGAGCCCCCTGGAATCCCTGCGTCCCCGCAGCCGACCCATAGTTCTCCATATGCCTGTCCCCCATTGCCTTGCTCCCCCAGTCAAGTACCGGCAGGCGTGCCGGTACCCGATAACATACAAGCTTTTATGCTCCAGGTCACAGTCCGGATTCCACCGGGATCCGGACCTGCCGGCACCCGCAGGAAAGGCTGCCCGGCGAACGCCCGCTAGTTGTACCCGGCAGCGGGTGCCAGGGAGGGCATCGGCAGCCCGAAAACGTCTTTAAGCGCCAGCTGCGCAGCATGCTGCCCGCCCATGCCGTGCACGCCGGGGCCCGGGGGCGTGGAGGCCGAACTGAGATAGACGCCCGGAAGCGGCGTCCGCCAGGGACTGGGTGAGAGTACGGGACGAATCAGCATTTGCTGCAGTGTCACCGCTCCTGCACCAAAGTCTCCGCCTACATAGTTGGCGTTGTACGCCTCCAAGCCGGCCGCCGTCGTCACCTTGGAGTCCACAATCAGGTCCCTGAACCCGGGGGCGAACCGTTCAATCTGCGCAGTGACTGCCTCGGTCATGTCTACGGTTGAGCCGGCCGGGACATGGCAGTAGGACCACAGGACATGCCGTCCTGCAGGGGCCCGTGTGGGGTCGAATCCGCTGGGCTGGGAGGCCAGGACGTAGGGACGGCGGGGGTGCCTGCCGGCGGCGACGTCGGCCTCGGCCTCGGCGAGTTCGGCCCGGGTGCCGCCCAAGTGGGCCGTTCCCGCATGGGCCACCTCCGGATTCGTCCAGGGCACGGGACCGGAAAGGATGTAGTCCACCTTGCAGGCGGCGTTGCCGTATTTGAAGCGCTCCAGCGCCCGCGCGTACCGTCCGGGCAGCCGGTCGGATGCCAGTTCCAGCAGCACCGAAGGAGCAACGTCCAGGATGACGGCGCGGGAGTCCGCCACTTCGGCCAGCGAGGTGACCCGGTGGCCGGTGATGATCTTGCCGCCGTGCGCCCGCAGGTCATCGGCGAGCGCCTCGGCAATGGCCTGTGAGCCGCCCACCGGGATGGGCCAGCCAACCGTGTGGGCAAGGGTGCCGAGCATCAGCCCGCCCCCGGCCGACGGCAGCGAGGGCATCCTGCCCACCGGGTGCGCTGCCACACCTGAAAGCAGTGCGGGGGCGGCGTCCTCCATGAACCGCCGGTTCCACCAGGCGGTCCCCTGGTCCAGGACGGCGAGCCCGAAACGGACCAGCGCCACCGGGTCGCGGGGGACGCTCAGCAGCGAACCCATCAAGAGCTCGGTGACCGCTTCGCTGCGCTCCACCAGGGGTGCCATCAGCTGCCGGTAGGCGGCGCCGTCCCGGCCCAGCCCTTCCACGGTCCGTTCCAGGTCCTTGTACGCCAGCCCGGCGCGGCCGCCGTCCAGCGGCGCGGCGTAGGAGATTTCGGGAACCACCAGGTCGATTCGCCGGTCCAGCCCGAAGCTGCGGAAGAACGGGGAGGCCAGCGCCATGGGATGCACGGCCGAGCAGATGTCGTGCAGGTGGCCCGGCTCCATCAGCTCCTTGGTCCGGCTCCCGCCGCCGATGGTCCCGGCCGCCTCGAAGACCCGGACCGAGAGTCCCGCTCGGGCCATGATGACCGCTGCCGCCAGCCCGTTGGGGCCGGCACCGACTACGCTGACATCGCTCATCCGGTGTGCCTTACTGCCCCTTGCGCCCGGTGACCCGGGCGGCCAGGGACTTGGTTGCGGCCGGCAGCGCCCGGAGTTTGCCGGGCGCCTCCCGCCGGAGCTTCAAAGCCGTTGCCACCAGAGCGTACCGCCCCGGCTGCAGGGGGATGTCGTATGTGGTGGGAATGGTGACCACGGTCTTGGAGAAATTCCGCTTGAACGTCGTGACGTTGATCAGGCCCGGGTAGTTCTCGCTGACAATGCCGGTGAGCCCGCAGGCGGTGTTGCCGGCCGCCTTGAGCACCTTGAACGCTTCCCAGAGCAGCAGGTAGGGCGCGTTGGTCTTCCGCGCGCTGTGCGAACTGGCCGCGAAGTAGTAGACGGAGTAGCCGCGGTACTCGGTGGTGATCAGCCAGGAAACCGGTTTGCCCTCTACGTAGGCAACCATCAGCCGCAGGTACTCGCCGAGCTCGGTCAGCAGCGTCTCATAGAACGTCGATTCGAAACTCGAGAAGCCGTCACGGGCCGCGGTTTCCTGCATGATCGGGAACAGCTCGGTACGGAACACCTCGGCCCACCGTTCCGGTTCAATGGTCCGCACCTCCACACCCAGCTTTTCCGCCTTGCGGATCAGGTTGCGCGCATTGGACCGGAATGAGGCGAAGATGGCGTCCGTGTCCGGAGTCAGGTCCACGACTATTTCGCGTTCGTACCAGCCGTGTTCCAGGGGACCCGTCACCGGCGGCTGCGGGTGTTCCACCTGCATCCGGATGTACAGGGGATCCACGGACGGATCGGCCCGGAACTGTTCCTGCACCGTATGGACCAGGCGTGCTTCGGCGTTGTGCGTGCGGACGGTGAACCAGGTGGGTCCGTTGACCACCACCAGGGACGGACGCAGCCGCCGTTCCGAGCGCAGGTAACTGGCAGTCGCGACCAGTGTGCCGCCGTCGTAATAGGCCCAAATGCCGTAGGGGCTGCGGCCGAGCTTTGCCTCAAAATCAGCCCAGTACGGGGTCTGCTCCAGCGGAATCACAACGTCGGGATGCGCGGCGGCGAGAACTTCGAATTCCTTGGAGTTAAGCTGCTCGGAACGGTATGGAACGGGTGTCACTGTGCTTCTTTCGCCGGGGCCGCATGCGCTTCTAAGGATACGGCGTTGCTCCGCTTCAGGAGCAGCCGGTCCGGGGCGCCGTCGAACGGGCCTCCCTGGGGATCGTCGGCGCCGGTGCGGCGCACCGGATCACCGTCGGGGTGCAGGATGTCTGCCACCACCCGGTACATCAGGTAGGCGGTGGCCAGCACATGCCCCAGGACGGCCAGTACGTAGTACGGGGAGTCGATGTTGTTCTGCGCCGCACCGCCGGAGGTGTCCTTGGCGAGGTACATCCAGATGGCCCACCAGTGCATCACTTCGAAGAACTGCCAGATCAGGAAGTCCCGCCACCGTGGCCGGGCCAGGGCCACCAGCGGAATCAGCCACAGGACAAACTGCGGGGAATAGACCTTATTGGTGAGGATGAACGCGGCAACAATCAGGAAAGCCAGCTGCGCCAGCCGCGGTCGCCGCCCGGAACACAGGGCCAGCACGGCGATCCCGGCACATGCGAGGGCAAACAGGGCGTAAGCCCAGAAGTTGATGAATCCGGCGTCCACGCCTACCCCGCCGTAGCGCTCCACGGTCAGGTTCCAGGCAAACCAGATGGAGGAAAACCCCGCCGGTCGTTCGGACGTGAACGTGAGGAAAAAGCGCCAGGACTCGAAGTCGCGGAGCATAAAGGGCAGGTTCACGGCCGCCCAGGCCAGGCCCGCCGCGGCAAAGGTGAGCAGTGCCGGACGCAGCCGCATGGTCCGCAGGGCCAGCACCAGGACTGCGCCGAGGATCAGGACGGGGTACAGCTTCAGGGCCGTGCCCAGGCCGATCAGCACGCCGGCCGCCAGCGGCCGGTTCCGCGCAAAGGCCAGCATGCCCGCCGTGGCGAGCATCACTGCCCAAATGTCCCAATTGATGAAGACAGCCAGGATGGCCGCCGGGGCCACCGCCACCATCGCAGCGTCCCAGGGCCGCCGGCCGGACATACGCATGGTGGCCACCACAGTGACCATCCAGGCGCCGGCGGCCAGGAAGGCGTTGACATCGAAGTAGTGCAGGGCGCGGACGGCGGAAGCACCCTCCCCCGGAACCACCAGTGCGGTTGCACCGGCCAGCAGCCCCAGAAGCACCGGGTATTCAAACAGTGCACCCTCGGTGAAAAAGGGGAAGACGCCCTCCCCAAGGCCCCTGGTCCCGAACAGTTCGGGCCAGTCGGAATAGCACGCCTGGTAGAAGTGGTCCGGGGTGGACCAGCCGCCGGCGCGGCAGGGCATCTTGACCAGGACGGCCAGCAGCGCCGAGACCGTGGTGAACAGGATCAGCACCCGTTCCACTGTGAAGAATCCGGGGGTTACAACACCTGGCGCGGTGAAGCGTCCCAGCGGACCGCCGATGCCCTCCGTGAATTTCCGCAGGAAGGGATCGTTGCGGCTGGGCACCACTATGCGCAGCGGGCGGCGCTGGGGGTTGGGCTCCATGCCTATCAGTATCCAGCAGGACGGCGCTCCGGACAGGAGGTCCGCCGCGCGGCTACCCCGGTGTAAGTGTTCCTCCCCGTGCCAAGGCGTAGGTGCCGCCGTTCAGGTACGCGTTCTCCGGCTCGGACGGATCGTAGGTGAGCGTGTGTCCGTTGCCGGTGATGTTGGTGACCTGGCCGCCGCTGACCAGGGCGCCTGCCACCGAGGAGGCCGCGGAGTCTGCCTGCAGGCTGATCCGCGAGGTGTCGTCCAAGGTGACCCCTACGTTGGCGAGCGTCCCCGTAACGCTGCTGTTGGCGGTCAGGGAAACGGCCAGGCTGCTGCCCTGCTGTGCACTGAGGTTGCCGGTAAGTTCGGTTTCGGTCATCTCCACCGTGCCGGACCCGCCGCCGGTGACGCTGACCAGGTTTCCCGAGTCGGCGCTCACGGTGCTCCCCTGGCTGATGCTCACAGTGGCCGGCACCCCTTCGATGAGCACGGCGTCGCCGTCTCCGGCATTCAGGCTGCCGCCGGTGAGCGTCAGGCTGCCGCCCGCCGGTCCCCCGTCGCTGCCCTGGAGAAGGTGCACGCCGTGGGTGCCGCCCGAGAGTTCGGACCGGGTACTGATAAGGGTGTTGGTCCCTTCTACCACTGCCGCTTCGGCAGAGCGGGACGTTCCGGCCACTGCGCAGACCGAAATGTCCCCGGCGGAATAGATGGCCGGCGCCGCCTCCCCGACGGCGGTGGATCGGTTAATCGAGATCTGGCCTTCGCCGCCGGCGGCAATAGGGCTGGCGTTCCCCTCGTCCGTTGACAGCGTCAGGTCCGTTCCCGTCACCGATCCACCGTCCCCTGCACCGACAGCGGGGGCCGAGGCACCGTCGGTGCGCACTGTGGTGCTGCCCAGTTCCACCAGGGAACCGGTGCCGCTGCTGAATACCCCGCCGGCGCCGGCACCGGTGGAGCTGACCGTGGCATTTAGCAGGGATAGCCGGCTGCCGCCGGACACCAGCACGGCAGCGTTGAGTCCGGCGGCCGCGGACGCCTCGGGGTTGGACGAGCTGCCGCTCTTGGTGATGTCCGCATCAGCCACGGCCGTGCTCCCGCCGTCGGACCGCGTGAGCGCGGAGGTGTCGGCGTCGGCAGCGGAGAAGTTGCCGCGGTCGGGATTATTGGAGGGCACCGTAGCCGGCAGGGGCGGGCAGTCCGCTGCCGAGCCGGCACCGGCGGAGAAGGTGGGCGTTGAGGAGGGTCCGGCGGTCGGACTGGAAGCCGGCGCCGACTGGCTGTCCTGCTGCGGCGGCGGGGCAGGCGTGCACGCGGCCAGCCCGAGCGCAACGGCCAGGACTGCGGCACGAAGCGCGGCCGGCACCAGGCCCGCCGATGCGTGCCGGAAGGCCGGTGCAGAATGCACCGAGCCCCCGGCAGAAGGCGCTGGGCTTTGGGAAAAGGCGGTCATCAGCGGCTCCCGGGCCGAAGTGGCGGAGACTCTTCGCGGGTCCAGTCTAGGGGCGCACCGCCGCCGGGTGGCAGGCCGTGCGGCCAATACGTTTCGAAACCGGTAAGAGATGTGAGTACCAGCACGTAGACTGTGTTGGTTGTCTGCGCCCGCGGGCGCAGCATTCAACATATTCTTCGAAGGAGAACCGTGTCCGAGAACCCCATCCGGGTGGCAATCGTGGGTGTTGGAAACTGTGCAGCTTCGCTGGTGCAGGGTGTCCAGTACTACCGCAACGCCGACCCCAACGAAACTGTCCCTGGCCTGATGCACGTGAAGTTCGGCGACTACCACGTCAATGACGTGCAGTTTGTTGCCGCTTTCGACGTCGACAGCAAGAAGGTCGGGCTGGACCTGGCCGATGCTATCGGCGCGAGCGAGAACAACACCATCAAGATCGCCGATGTGCCGGAAACCGGCATCACGGTCCAGCGCGGGCCCACCCTTGACGGGTTGGGCAAGTACTACCGGGAAACCATCGTCGAGTCCGACGCCGCGCCGGTGGACATCGTTGCGGCCCTGAAGGACAACGCTGTTGACGTTATGGTCTGCTACCTTCCGGTGGGTTCGGAGCAGGCGGCGAAGTTCTACGCCCAGTGCGCCATCGACGCCGGCGTAGCGTTCGTCAACGCGCTCCCCGTGTTCATTGCCGGCACCAAGGAATGGGCCGACAAGTTCACCGAGGCGGGCGTTCCGATTGTGGGCGACGACATCAAGAGCCAGATCGGCGCCACCATCACCCACCGCGTGATGGCCAAGCTGTTCGAAGACCGCGGCGTGATCCTGGACCGCACGTACCAGCTCAACGTCGGCGGCAACATGGACTTCAAGAACATGCTTGAGCGCGAGCGGTTGGAGTCAAAGAAGATCTCCAAGACGCAGGCCGTCACGTCCAACACGTCTGCGGACCTGAAGGCCGACGACGTGCACATCGGCCCCTCGGACTACGTTGCCTGGCTGGATGACCGCAAGTGGGCATTCGTCCGGCTCGAAGGCCGCAACTTCGGCGATGCGCCCGTGTCCCTGGAGTACAAGCTGGAGGTCTGGGACTCCCCCAACTCCGCCGGCGTCATCATCGATGCGGTACGGGCCGCCAAGATCGCCCTGGACCGGGGCATCGGCGGACCGATCCTTTCCGCTTCCAGCTACTTCATGAAGTCGCCGCCGGAACAGTACAACGACGACATCGCCAAGGCCAAGGTGGAGCAGTTCATCCGCGGCGAGGTTGAGCGCTAGGAAAAGCTCCCGGCCAACGCTGCTGCCGCAAACGCCCCTGGGCTCCGGTTTCCGGGACCCGGGGGCGTTGCTGTGTCCGCCCCGCGGCGGACCCGGCGGTCAGATCAGCCCTGCGGGCGTACCGTCCGCTGCCACGCCCATGCGCAGTGCCGCCGGTTCCTTCGGCAGCCCGGGCATGGTCATCACCGCGCCGGTCAGCGCCACCACAAACCCGGCACCGGTCTTGATCGACAGGTCCCGCACGTGCAGGGTGAACCCGGACGGTGCACCCAGCGCCGCTGGATCGTCGGAGAAGGAATACTGGGTCTTGGCCATGCACACCGGCAGGTGGTCTAGGCCGCGTGCGGAGATTTCCTGCAGCCGGTGGCGGGCGGCCGGAGCGAATTCCACGTCGGCCGCGCCGTAGATTTCCCGGGCCACCGTGCGGATCTTCTCCTCCACCGGCATTGCGTCCGGGTACAGGAACCGGAAGTCCGCGGGCTGTTCCAGCGCCGCCCTTACGGTCCGTGCCAGCTCGTCGCCGCCGGTTCCGCCGCCGCCGCGGGCCCACACATCCGCCACTGCGGCGCTGACCCCTTCCTCCGCGCACCAGTCCGCCAGCCGGCGCAGCTCAGCCTCCGTGTCGGTGCCGAACCGGTTAATGGCCACCACGGGGTTGATGCCGAATCGGCGGATGTTTTCCAGGTGCCGGCGCAGATTGGCCGTACCCGCCTCCAGCGCCGGAAGGTTCTCCGCTGCGAGGTCGGCCTTCGGCACGCCCCCGTGCATTTTCAGGGCCCGGACGGTGGCCACCACCACCACTGCGTCGGGGGCGACGTCGGCGGCCCGTGACTTGATGTCCAGGTACTTTTCCGCGCCGAGGTCCGCACCAAAGCCGGCCTCGGTCACCACGATGTCCGCCAGCCTTCGGGCGGTGGACGTGGCAATGACCGAGTTGCAGCCATGGGCAATGTTGGCGAACGGACCGCCGTGGACCAGTGCCGGGGTTCCGGCCAGGGTCTGCACCAGGTTGGGTTTCAGCGCCTCGCGCAGCAGCAGCGTCATGGCGCCCTCGACACCCAAGTCGGCAACGGTCACCGGCCGGCGGTCGTAGGTGTAACCCACGGTGATCCGGGACAGGCGGTCCGTGAGATCAGCGAGGTCCCGGGCCAGGCAGAAGACCGCCATCACCTCGGAAGCGACGGTGATGTCGAAACCGTCCTGCCGGGGCACACCCTGCGCGGGCCCGCCCAGTCCAATCACAATATCGCGCAGCGCACGGTCGTTGAGGTCCAGGACGCGCCGAATCACGATCCGCCGCGGATCCAGGCCCAGCGGATTGCCCTGGAAGATGGAATTGTCCAGCAGCGCGGCGAGGGCATTGTTGGCGGCAGTGATCGCGTGGAAGTCTCCGGTGAAGTGCAGGTTGACGTCCTCCATCGGGACCACCTGGGAATACCCGCCGCCCGTGGCTCCGCCCTTCATGCCCAGCACCGGTCCCATGGAGGGTTCACGCAGGGCGATGCATACGTTCTCTCCGGCGCGGTGCAGGGCGTCGGCCAGCCCCACGGTGACGGTGGACTTACCCTCGCCGGCGGGGGTGGGGCTCATTGCGGTGACCAGCACCACCCGTCCGGGCGCGGTACCGGCAGGCAGCAGGGCAGGGTCCACCTTCGCCTTGTACCGTCCGTAGGGTTCCAGCGCCTCTTCCGGGATGCCGGCGGCACGGGCGATCCCGGTGATGGGCTGCAGGATTGCCGTGCGGGATATCTCGAGGTCAGAGGGGACGCTGGTGCCCATGGTGCGTGTTCCTTCCGCTGCGCCGCCAACGGATGACGTTAACGGCCGGTGTCGTTGGGTGGAAGCCAAGCTACCAGCAGCAGGGCCACCGGACCGGGATCGGAGCGGAGGGGACCAGGAGGAACGGAAAAGAGAAGCTACTTGCGCACGGAGCTGCTGGCGAAGTGCTCCGCTGCCTCCCGGTAGCTCTCCGCGGTGAGCATGGCGGTCCGCCGCCAGCCGAATGCCTGGGCGTGGGCGGCGGCTCCTTCTCCGAGCGTACGACGGCGGTCCGCGCCGTCGTACAGTGCTTCCAGTTCAGCGGCCCAGCGGCCCGGAGCATGCCCGTCCACCAGGACACCGCTGCGTCCGTCCCGCACCGCTTTGGGCAGGCCGCCCACATTGGCGGCCAGCACGGGGGTGCCGCAGGCCTGGGCTTCCAGTGCCACCAGTCCGAAGGATTCACTGAAGGACGGTACGGCCACCACGTCGGCTGCACGGAACCAGTCGGCCAACTGGTTCGGTTCGGCCGGGGGCCGCAGCGAAACCGTGTCCTGCAGGCCATAACGGCGGATCAGGGGCGCCAGATCCAGCACGGACGAACCGCTGCCCGCGCCCAGGATGCTCACGCGCAGCGGGATGTCCGGCCTGCGCCGCCGCAACTGGGCAGCGGCCTCCACCAGGACCTGCGGGCCCTTCATCCGCTGGATCCGGCCGGCAAACACCACATGGAAAACACCCGGCAAGAAACCCTGCCCGGGCTGCACTCCCGGCCTGCCCCGGGGGGAGAAAATGTTCAGGTCAACACCCGGAGCCACTACGTCCACGGCAGCCGGATCGGCACCGTAGAGGGTTTCCAGCTCGGCGGCTTCGGTGCTGGTATTGGCAATCAGGCGGGTCGCCCCCTGCACTACCTGCTGCTCGCCGTCGATCCGGATCTGCGGTTCAGGGGTTTCTCCGGGCTGGGCCTGGATATTCTTGACCCGCGCCATGGTGTGCATGGTGTGTACCAGGGGCAGGTCCCACTGCCGGGCCACTGCCAGTCCGGCCGTTCCTGACACCCAGTAATGCGAATGCACCACGTCAAAAGCGCCGTCCAGCAGGAACGGCTGCGCTGCCGCAACCGCGGAGGCAAGGTCCAGATACGGCAATTGTTCCTTGGGCACCTTGCACACCGGTCCGGCCTGGACATGGCGGACCCTGACCCCCGGGGCCAGTTCAACATCCGCAGTACGCTGCGGGTCCGTTGCCCGGGTAAAAATCTCCACTTCGGTGCCGGAGCGGGCCAGTTCCAGGGCTACGGAACGGACGTACACGTTCATGCCGCCGGCGTCGCCGGATCCGGGCTGTTCAAGCGGGGAGGTATGAAGGGAGAGCATGGCCACACGCTTGACCTGGGGCACTTCGCTCCCTTCCTGACCGATATCTTCTCTATCGACTTTATAACGCCGCGGGCCCTGCCTTTGTTTCCTGTCGGCCAGAACACGTTGGGCACCCCTGCCCTGCCGGGTCTACGGTGCCGGGCACGGCAGCACCGCCCGGCCCCTCTGGGGAACCGGGCGGCGCTGCCGCCGTATACCGCCGCATGGCGTGGATGAAGTCACTTCACGGAATGGAAGTAGTGCAGCAGCAGGTAACCCTGCTCTCCGGACAGTGCGTAATCCAGGCGCGAAGAGCGGACGGCACTTGAGCGGAGGTAGGAGCTGCGCAGGCGTTGGAACATGGAGGACACCTCCTTCAATGCGCGTTGCAGGGCAGGAGCCGGCAGTCCGGGCGGACGCGGCGGGGGCGGGGGTGTTGCGGCACGCTCGAAGCCGGCATCCGGCCGCATTGAATCGGGCAGGGTCAAAGAGGGCAGGGGATATTCAGGCACGGAAGTCTCCAAAGGCATAAACCCGTAAAGGGCATGACGGAATAAGGCAGGGAAGATGAATGAAAAGTCCACCGATAAACAGCATTGAAATTACGCCGAGGCGATTTGCGGATATTAATCCGACCATGGCGGAATGCTGTTTATGCGGGGTGGTTACCGATCCGCGTGAAATCCCTTGCCGGCATTGCCCTGGACCTGCAAAGGCGGCAGGTGCACAGGGAGCGGGAGGGGCTGCCGGACGCTGCGGCGATTAGCCGGACTGGACCGGTGCGCGGGGCGGGGGCCCGGGCTGGGTAGCCGGGGCAGGTGCCGGGACTAGGCGGAAACGGCCGTCCGGGACAGGAATACACCCGGTGCCCGGAACCATGGCCGGAGATTGCCGCCGTCAATGCCGGCACCTACCCAATGGGTATTCATCATGGTATTCATCAATCTCCACCTCCTGTTCGCGGGGCACTCTTCTGGGGTCTATCTTCTGGGGTCTACTGCGCCTGACGGGTGTTTTGCTGTCTGGCTGGCGGGCCGTAAAGTTGCCCGCAAAAGAAAAGGTACAACAGAAAACCCGGCCCTGCCAAGTACTTTCCGTAAATTCCCGCAATTAATTCTGCGGGCGGATGCTGGCAGGGCCGGGAGGTCTGCTCGTCAGAGGTTCCAGCCGACCACGGCGGGGGTGCGCTTGTCCCAGCCGAGGGTGCAGATAGCTGCCGTGCTGAGGGCAAAGTGCCGGCCGAATTCCGGGGGCAGTCCCAGCCAGCGGGCCGCCAGGATGCGCAGGAAGTGCCCATGCGCCACCAGGAGCACCTTCTCCACCGGTGCTGCCTCAGGATCGAGGTCCATCTCTGTGCCGGAACCGGCCTGCACGGAAGAGATGATCCGGTCTGCCCGGGCGGCCACCTGGGCCAGGGTTTCCCCGTTGGGAACCCCGTCCTTCCAGATCAGGTATCCCGGGTTCTCATCCCGGACCTGCCGGCTGTTGCGCCCCTCGTTGTCGCCGTAGTCCCATTCATGTGCGTGCGGGACCACTTCGGCGTCGGGGTAGCCCACCAGTTCTGCGGTCCGTCGCGCACGGGCCAACGGCGAGGTGAGCACCCGGTCGAAGGTCACCGCACCTATCTTGTCGCGGGCAGCCCGGGCCTGGGCTTCTCCGTCGGCGGTCAGCGGGATGTCCGTCAGGCCCGTGTAGTTTCCCTCGCGGCTCCATTCGGTCTCGCCGTGCCGCAGCAGCCAGAGCCGGGGCAGCCGGGTCCCGGCCGGGGTCAGGTCCGGTACTGCCGGTCCAAAATTATCCCCGTTGCTCATCTATTTGTCCTTCGCGTTTGTACCTGATTCATCCTGCGCCCGCAGGGTTTCCTTTTCCGTTGTATCAGGTGCCGCGTCCGCGGACTCAATCGCACTTTCGGGCTGTGCTGCCCACCACTCCCGGAGCAGGGCGGCGGCCTCCGCTTCACTCCGGGGACCGTTTTCCATGCGTTCTTCCAGCAGGAACCGGTAGGCGCGCCCCACCACCGGCCCCGGCCGCACGTTGAGCAGGGCCATGATGGCTTCGCCGTCCAGATCCGGACGGATGGACGCGAGCTCTTCCTGCTCGGCGAGGGCGGCAATGCGCTGTTCCAAGTCGTCGTAGGCGAAGGCCAGGCGCTCTGCCTTCCGCCGGTTCCGGGTGGTGACGTCGGAGCGGGTGAGCCGGTGCAGCCGCTGCAGCAGCGGGCCGGCGTCGGTGACGTAGCGGCGGACGGCGGAATCGGTCCAACCGGCATCGCCGTAGCCGTAGAAGCGCATGTGCAGTTCCACCAGGCGGGACACAGCCTTCACAGTGTCATTGTCGAACCGAAGCTCCTTCATCCGCTTGGCAGTGAGCTTGGCGCCCACGGCATCGTGATGCAGGAAACTTACCGCGCCGGAGGGATCGAACCGGCGGGTGGAGGGCTTGCCGACGTCGTGCATCAGCGCCGCGAAGCGCAACACAAAATCGGGACCCGGCACCGGACCCTCGCTGTCGGTTTCAAGTTCGCAGGCCTGGCGGAGGACGGTCAGGGAGTGCTGGTAGACGTCCTTGTGCCGGTGGTGTTCGTCAATTTCGAGTTTCAGTGCGGCAACCTCGGGCAGCACGTGCTCGGCCAGCCCGCTTTCCACCAGCAGGTCCACCCCGGTCCAGGGCGCCTTCCCGTTGATCAGCTTCGTCAGTTCATCCCGCACCCGTTCCGCGGAGATGATCCCGATCCGGCCCGCCATGTCCCGCATCGCCTCGAACACTTCCGGGGCCACGTCCACCTGCAGCTGCGAGGCGAAACGGGCGGCGCGCATCATCCGCAGCGGATCGTCGGAGAACGACGTCGACGGCGCCCCGGGGGTGCGCACAATGCCGGCGTGCAGGTCCCGGGCACCGCCGAAGGGATCCACCAGTTCCATGGAGGGCAGCCGCAGCGCCATGGCGTTCATAGTGAAGTCCCGGCGGAACAGGTCATCCTCGAGCTTGTCGCCGAAGGCAACCTCAGGTTTGCGGGAGGACGGGTCATACGCGTCGGCACGGTAGGTGGTGACCTCCACCTGGAAACCGTCCTTGCGCATGCCGATGGTGCCGAATTCGCGGCCGATCTCCCAGAAAGTATCCGCCCAGCCCTTGATCACCTTGATGATCTCGTCCGGACGGGCGTTGGTGGTGAAGTCCAGGTCCGGGGACACCCGGCCCAGGAACAGGTCACGCACGGGACCGCCGACCAGGGAAAGCTCAAACCCGGCGTCCTCAAAACGTGCACCGAGCGCCGGGATCACGTCGGGCAGCGGGGACTTCAAGGCAGAACTATCAAAAAGGTGCACCATAGTCCTTTAAGCCTGCCAGATAAAACGGTGAAGACCGACAATGGGGCGCTGCGGCAGGGCGGACACGCCGAGGGTTCCCGCTTACGCTCCGGCGGCCCGCAGAACAGTCATCATCCCCCGGGAAAGATCGTTACAGTGGGAGTATGGCCCATCCCGTACCGAGCGCCCCGAAACGGACCCCGTTGACAGCGTCAATGGGCGTCGCCGGTGCGCATACGGTACATGCCCCCCTTCCCACCGTCGAAGAGGTTTCGGCCGGCGGAATTGTGGTGGATACCTCCGCGGAGCAACTGCCAGTGGCCATCATTGCCCGGCTCAACCGCGGCGGACGCCTGGAGTGGTGCCTGCCCAAGGGCCACCCCGAGAACGACGAGGACAGCCCGACGGCGGCCATCCGGGAGATTGCCGAAGAAACCGGCATTGACGGCCGGATCCTGACCGCGCTGGGCAGCATCGACTACTGGTTCACGGTCAGTGGACACCGCGTCCACAAAACGGTGCACCACTTCCTGCTGCAGGCCTGCGGCGGAAACCTGACCATTGAAAATGATCCGGACCATGAGGCCGTGGACGTAGCCTGGGTTCCGCTGGCCGAACTGGGCCGCAGGCTGTCCTTCCCCAATGAGCGGCGGATCGCCGACCTCGCCCGCGAGATCCTTCCCCGCTACCTCTGACCGGTGCGGACGGCGGTGCTGCGCCGCTCCGGTTGAGTCATTCGGGACCGGAAGTGAGAACATAGGGTCACGATGGCCGAAAAGACTATAGCCCCCAGTACCGCGCGCTCCAGCGCCGTGATGGCAGCGGGCACGCTGGTTTCCCGCATCCTTGGACTCATCCGGACAGCGCTGCTGGCAGTCGCCATCGGCAACACCGCGCTGGTCTCCGACATCTTCGTTTCGGCCAACGTGCTGCCGAACTTCATCTATCTGCTGGTGGCCGGCGGGATCTTCAACGCCGTCCTGGTCCCGCAAATCATTAAGGCCAGCAAGCAGCCGGACCGCGGCTCGGAGTATGTATCCCGGATCCTTACCCTCAGCCTGCTGGTGCTGGCCTGCCTTGCCGCACTCGCCACCCTCGCCGCGCCGCTGATCCTGCCCATGGTCACCTCCATGAACGCGGACCAGCTGCCGCTGGCCATCACGTTCGCCTACTGGCTTTTCCCGCAGATTTTCTTCTACGGCGCCTACGCCGTGATCGGGCAGACCCTCAATGCCAACGGGAGATTCGGCGCCTACATGTGGGCTCCCGTAGTGAACAACATTGTGGCTATTGCCGGCCTGCTGCTGTTCATCACGGTGGTCGGCCGGGAAGGAACCACTGAGTTCTCCCCGGATACGTGGACCAGCCAGGCCACCATGATCCTGGCCGGCAGCACCACGCTGGGCGTCGCCCTCCAGGCCGCTGTCCTCGTTTTCCCGCTGCGCCGCCTGGGCCTTGGCCTTCGTCCCTCCTTCGGGCTGCGCGGCGTCGGACTCCGGCAGACCGGCAGGGTGGCCAAGTGGACCATCCTGACCATGCTGATCGGCAACGGGACGTACCTGGCCTACACAAAGGTGGCAACCATAGCCACCGACGCGCGGCCGGAATTCCGGGCCATGGGACAGGAAATAGCGGGCTACGCGAACCTCGAAACGGCGGCGATGCTGTACATCATCCCGCATTCGGTCATCACCCTTTCGCTGGCCACCGTCCTGTTCAACAGCATGTCCCGCGCGTTCACCGAGAAGGACTACGACGCCGTGCGGGCCACCCTGTCACAGGGGCTGCGGGCCATCGGAGTGGCCACGGTGTTCTGCTCCGCCGTGCTGATTGTCCTCGCCGGACCCATCAGTGTCTGGTTCAGCGGCGGTTCGAATGTATCCGCCGCCCTGCAGGCCCAAGTCCTGGTGCTGCTTGCCGCGTCCGCGCCGTTCCTTAGCGCCACGTTCCTGATGAACCGCGCCTTCTACGCCAACGAAGACGCCAAAACCCCGCTGGTAATGCAGATCATCCTCTCTGCTTTCGGGTTGATGCTGGCGTTGGCGGCCGCCGCGCTGCCGGCGGACCAGATCATCTTCGGCCTGGCTATCGCCTATTCGCTGGGCAATGTCGCCGCCGTCATCGTCAGCCACATCTACCTCAAGCGGAGTTTGGGGAACTACGGCGCCGGACAGGTGGTGGACGTGCATATCCGCTTGGTGCTGGCTGCCATGGGTGCCGCCGGCGTCGGTTCGGTCGCCCTCGGCCTGCTGGGCGGTTATGCGGTGGACGGCTTCGCCTGGCAGTCGCTGCCCTCGGCCACCGCGGTCCTGGTGGTCTGCGGCCTGCTGATGGCCGGGACCTACTTCCTGCTGCTGCGGGTACTGAAAGTTGCCGAGCTCGATGCGTTCCTGAAACCCGTCCTTGCCAAACTCCGCAGGACTCCCTAAAGTCCCGACTCCGGCTTTGCGCACCGGCGCAGGTAGCATGGGAACAAAGCAGGCAGTTCAGGGCAGCGGTGGGCTGCCGCGTACCTTGTCCGTGAATGAACATCCGAATACGCAACTGTCAGCCCGGCTGACGCAGTCTTATTGCCGTTTTCATTGGAGGAACACGTGCCACAGTCGGTAGACGTCGGGTCAGTACTGGGCGGCCGCTACAAGGTGACCGCCCAGGTGCTCGCCTCAGCGGAACAGGATCTGGTGCTGGACGGTGTGGACCAGGTGCTGAACCGTTCGGTCAGCATCCTCGTAGCTGCGCCCGTGAACGCAAGCCAGGTTTCGGCCAGCGCCCGTGAAATCGCCACCGGTGAACGCCACGGCAGTGTGCAGGTCCTCGACCTGGGCGTCAGTGACGGCCGCACCTACCTCGTGACCAACACCGCCAATGCCGTGGACCTGCTGGACCTGGTGATCGAGCGTGACGCTCCGTACGTTGAGCCGTTCTTCACCGACACGCTGGGATCGGAAATCTTCGGTATGCCCCGTTCCCGGGAGCCGGAGAAGGTGGAAGAGGACCGGTACGTAGAAGAAGAGGACCGCGCTCCCCGCCGTCCCCTGCTCTCCGGGGCGCACAAGCCCAAGCTGCCCAAGTTCGGGCGCTCCGGCGCGGTTGCCGGCACCGTTGCCGGTGCCGAGTCCGCCGCGGCGGCCCGGGACCTGGAATTCGGGTCGGCATCCGATGCCCCTGCGGAAGCGGCCACCGGCGGCGCCAATGTTCCCCCGCCGCCCGCCGCCCGCCCGCGCGGCGGGGCCGCGCGCAGCCCGAAGGTCACCAAATGGGCAGAGGAAGAGCCGCAGGCTGTCCCCGTCCCCGAGCGTCCGGCAAGGCCCGCGTCCAACTTTCCCAAGTCAATGCTGGCCTCCGGCCACTACGACGACGATCCGTACCATGCCGCCGGCTATGACGACGGCGGTGACGACACGGACGAGGACTACGACACTGACGAAAAACCGAACCGGAAGCCCGGACGCGTCCTGATCGGTGCAGTGCTCAGCCTGGTGCTGGTGCTCGCCGTCGTGCTCGCCGTGAGCCAGCTGGGCAAGATGGGCGACCTCTTCGGGTCCGACACCGAAGCCGGGCCAGCCCCCGAGGTGACCACCGAAGCCCCTGCTGCTCCCCAGGCCAGTGCCGCACCCGCTGCCCCGGCACCGGAAGTCTCCGGCATCACCCGGTTTGTACCGGGCAACCCGCAGCTGGATTCTGCCAACGACGCCGCCCTGCCGCAGATCATTGACGGCAACCCCTCGTCCTACTGGTCCAGCTATGTGTACGCCAGCGACACCTTCGGCGGACTGGCCCCGAGCCTGGCACTGGTAGTGGATCTGGGCGCCGAATCGGCTGTCAGCGAGGTCAAGATCACCCAGCTCAACGGCACCGGCGGCTCCTTCTCGGTGATGCTAAGTGACACCCCGGACCTGGACGGTGCGGTGCCGGTGGCCCAGAGCGGCTTCACCGGGCCCACCACCAGCATCCCCGTCCCCCAGACGGACGGCGCGCCGGCCACCGCCCGCTACGTCATCGTCAACTTCACGCAGCTGCCCCGGCTCAGCGGGGTCCAGGCTGCATATCCCTGGGGCCTGAGGATCGCCGAAATCGGCGTGTCCTAACCCGTTTCCGCCGTGCCGGTTCCGAACCGGGCGCCCGGGCCGCCGCATCGCGGAGCGGGCGTGTCCCCGGCACGGCCGTCGGAATAAGCTGGACCCGGCATTGGTTGTGCCGGGTGATCCACTCGGACCGGACTCCTGCTCCGTTCCGCAAATCAAGTTCTACAAGGAAGAGGTTCACCGCCCCGTGAGCACCGAAAACCCCGTTGCCACCGACGGCGCCGCTGCCGGCGACGTCCGGGATGTCATCATCGTCGGCTCCGGCCCCTCCGGCTACACCGCCGCCATCTACACGGCGCGCGCCAATCTGTCGCCGTTGGTCATCGCCGGCTCGGTTACTGCCGGCGGTGAACTCATGAACACCACCGAGGTGGAGAACTTCCCGGGCTTCCCCGAGGGCATCATGGGCCCGGACCTGATGGCGAACTTCGAGAAGCAGGCCGACCGCTTCGGCGCGGAGATCCTGTTCGAAGACGTGACCGAGGTGGAGCTTTCCGGCGACATCAAGCGCGTGACAATCGGCACCGGTGAAACCTTCCTTGCCCGCGCCGTCATCATCTCCACCGGCTCCGCCTACCGCGAGCTCGGCCTGAAAGATGAAAAGCGCCTCTCCGGCCGCGGTGTCAGCTGGTGCGCCACCTGCGACGGTTTCTTCTTCAAGGGACAGGACATCGCCGTGATCGGCGGCGGCGACTCTGCCCTGGAAGAAGCGCTGTTCCTCACCAAGTTCGCTGCCTCCGTGACCCTGGTCCACCGCCGCGACTCGCTGCGTGCCTCCAAGATCATGCAGGAACGGGCCCTGAACCACGAGAAGATCCGCTTCGCCTGGGACTCCGAGGTCGCGGCCATCCACGGCGCTGACAAGGTCACCGGCCTGACCCTGCGCAACACCAAGGACGGGTCCGAATCGGAGCTGCCGGTCACCGGTGTCTTCGTCGCCATCGGCAATGACCCCCGCACGGACCTGGTCCGCGGGCAGCTGGAACTCACCGAAGAGGGCACCATCGCCGTCCTGGGACGCACTTCCAAGACCTCCCTGCCGGGTGTCTTCGCCGCCGGCGACGTCATCGATCCCACCTACCGCCAGGCCATCACCGCCTCGGGTTCCGGTTGTGTGGCCGCCGTCGACGTCGAACACTTCCTTGCCGATCTCGGGCCCTCGGTTCCCACCGCGGCCGAGGTTCCCACCCCGCCGTCGGAGGCCGTCTCCGAACACGCCGCCCTCTAGATTCGATCCCCCAAGGAGATACAAAAATGAGCAGTGCAAAAGCAGTAACCGATGCTTCCTTCGGCACCGATGTCCTGACGTCCGAGAAGCCCGTCATCGTGGACTTCTGGGCCGAGTGGTGCGGTCCGTGCCGGATGCTTTCCCCGATCCTGGACGACATCGCGGCGCAGTACAGCGACAAGGTGGACGTTGTGAAGGTGAACGTGGACGAGAACCCGGCCATTGCCGCACAGTACGGCATCACCTCCATTCCCGCCGTCTACGTATTCCAGGGCGGTGAGGTTGCCGCGACGTCGATCGGCGCCAAGCCGAAGCAGGTCCTGGAACAGGAATTTGCGGCCTTCCTGAAGTAAATATCCATGACTGTGCACGGCGAGAGCCTGCGGAGGCTGGATGCCGGCCGGCGCGTGGTAACGCTTCGTGAAGCGTTGCTGCGGGCCGGCGTCAGCCTGTCCTATCTGGCACCGGACTCCGTAAACGACCCTTCCATCTTCGACGACCACGTTGACGCTGCCGTGCGCGCGTTTCAGCAGAGCCGCGGCCTGATCGTCGACGGCGTAGCCGGCCCCGACACCCAGCGGGCCCTGCAGGAGGCACAGTTCCGGTTCGGGGACCGCACCCTGAGCTATGTTGAGGACGCGCAGCTGCGCGGCGACGACGTCGCCGAACTGCAGCGCCACCTCTCCCACCTCGGGTTCTACTACGGACATATTGACGGCAGTTTCGGTGTACGCACCCGCTACGCTGTGGCCGAACTGCAGCAGAACCTCGGGTTGCCCGGCAGCGGCGTCTGCGACGGGGACACCATGACCGCCATGTCGCGGGTGAACCGTGCCATTTCCCCGAGCCAGGCGTTTGCGCTGCGGGATTACGAGCGTTTGGACCGCTCCACTGCCGCGCTGCGCGGACGCCTGATTTCCGTTAACATAGGCCGTTCCCGGAAAGTGTCACCGCACGTGAAGGAACGCCTCACAGGTGATCCGCTGACTGAAGTGCTCATCACCACCGACATTGCCGGCCGGGTGGAACGGATCCTGCGCGAGTTCGGTGCCCGGCTGGTTCCCCAGGCCGCCGATGCCGGTGCCGGATCGCGGTCCACCAGTCCGAGCCTGAACCTGGACATTCACTGCGACTGGCTGGACCAGCAGGCTGCGTCCGGCATTGCCGCCTACTACTGGGGCCTGCCCGGTACCGGCGAAGCCCGCTCCCCCATCGGGCATCGGGCTGCCGTGCTGCTGATGAAGGAACTCGGTGCCCGCACGGATATGGACAATCTGGGAGTCCATGCCCGGACCTGGGACACGCTTAAGCTGCCGGGAGTACCGTCCGTCGGGTTGGATCTGGGCTACCTGAGTAACGCACACGACGCCGAGCGGCTCGCGGATCCGGTCTTCCGGCAGACCGTGGCGGACTCCATCGTGATCGGCATCCAGCGGCTGTACTTGATGGAAGAAGAGGATCAGCCCACGGGCACCCTCGCTCTGGACGACGTACTGAGGTTCAACCCGATGGAAGAGCCAGCCCGGCGCGTGTCCGGTCTATAGGCGCCCTGTCTTCCGCCTCCGGGTTTCCCCGGGAAACGCCCCTGCCGTGTTGCGGTTAGGGGCGTTTTTGCGCCGTGCTCCTGCCTTCCCAACACCGTTGAGTTGAGTACGCGGAATCATCCGGCGCTGGCTGCGGAACCGCCGGGCCAGGGGCTGGATTCCAGCTCCGCCAGGACAAAGCCCTGCCGGTTTCCTTCTGCACCCTCCGGACTGCGGTCCAGGCTGGCCACTTCCTGGAAGCCGACGCGCTGGAGCGCCGCGAGGACCTCCGGAACAGCGTGAAGGCATGCGGTCATCTCAACACTGTGTCCGTACGCATTGGTAATCCTCCGCCGTCCCGAACCTGCCTGGAATCCCAGGAGCAGCACGCCGCCGGGCCGCAGGACACGCCGGAATTCACCGAAGATACCTGCCAGCTCCTCCGGGGGTGCGTGGATTATCGAGTACCACGCCAGCAACCCGTGAAAGGACCGCGGCGCATAAGGCAGCGCTGCGAGATCCGCGGCCAGGATTCGGCGGTTCGGGTGCACGTTCCGTGCAATGGCCGCCATCCCCTCCGATAAGTCGCATCCCTGGATCACCAACGGCTGCTCATTCCCCTGTGCCAGTGTGTCCAGGTAGGTGATCATCCGGCCCGTCCCGCAGCCCGCGTCCAAGACCTCCGCGCCCGCGGGCAGTAACGCCGTGAATTTCCGGATCAGCGCCAGGTCCGTATCCCGCTCGGGACCGCCCGCCCCTCCCGGAACCTGGACCACTTGGGCGTATGTGCCCGCAACGACGTCGTAGGCCGCCTTGATAATGTCCTTATCCCGCATCGGCCCAACCTACCCCGATTCCGCCGTCGCCTATAGTTCTGGGTAAGCCGCCGGCCTGCCGGACCGGATGGGGGTCTATGTTGGGGGAACTGCATGCCGGACCAGCTCTACGAAAATCCGCGCCTGGCCGCGATCTACGACGCCTTGGATCCAGACCGCAGCGATCTGGTCCCCTACCTCTTCATGGTGCGCGAATTCGACGCACGGACGGTCGTGGACTTAGGCTGCGGGACCGGTGTGCTGGCGCTGGAGCTGGCCGGACTCGGGCTGGCTGTGACCGCCGTGGACCCGGCGGGCGGGTCCTTGACGGTGGCCCGCGGTAAACCCGGCGCCGAAAGGATTCGCTGGATTCACGGTGACGCCTCTGCGCTTCCGGCGGCATTCGCCGACATGGTGCTGATGACCGGGAATGCCGTCCAGGCGGTTACTGACGAACTGCACTGGGGAACGTTGCTTGATCACGTGCACCAGGCCCTGATGCCCGGCGGCCGATTTGTCTTCGAAACCAGGGACCCCGACCATCGTGCCTGGGAAACATGGACCGAGGACTCAACCCGGCGGATCACTGCCATTGACGGGGTTGGAGAAATTGAGAGCTGGGTCGAGATAACGGATGTCTCCCCATCTCTGGTCAGCTTTCGCTGGACCTACGTCTTCGGCAGTGACGGGCAGCGCCTGACCTCCGATTCCACGCTCCGGTTCCGGAGTGCCGACGAGGTTCGGCTCAGTCTGCAGGCCCACGGTTTCGAGGTGGAGGGCATTCGGGATGCACCGGACAGGCCCGGCAAGGAACTCGTTTTTGTAGCCCGGAAACCCATGGGGTCCAAGTGCTAGGGGCGACGGCGAAGGCCACTCTTTCTCCTAATGAACGTGCCGTTGCCGCTATGACCCGCGCTGAGCCGTTCCTCGTTGATGTACTGCCGGCCCTCGAGGCCGTGCCGGGCATGCAGCCCAGCACGATACTGGTTGCCGGTCCCTTACTGCCATGGGTCCGGTATACCGGGATTCAGCGACTGGCCATTATCGGGGCGGCGCTCTTTGAAGGACTCGCCGCGACACCCGAAGAGGCCGACACCCGGCTGCGGTCCGGCGCTATCCGGCTTGGGTCTTGCCATGAGCACGGCTCCGTAGGGTCCCTCACCGGCGTTTGCACGGCCTCCATGCCGGTCCTTGTGGTGCGCGACGCGGCTTCCGGTACCACCACCACGTGCCGGATGAATGAGGGCCCTGGTGCTCATGCCCTGACCTTCGGTTCCACCGGGGACGCGGTGTATGCCAACCTGGCCTGGATCAGGGACAAAGTAGCCCCGGCCCTCGGTGCAGCGGTCCGTGATAGTCCCATTCCGTTGCTTCCCATCATGGCCCGTGCCCTGGCCGACGGTGATGATCTGCACGGGCGGCAGCAGTCCGCCGGACGTATCTTCCACCACGCGGTGCGCGACCGTGTGGTTGCCGGCGGCCGGCAACCGGAGGAACTGCTGTCCTATCTGGAAACCGCAGCGTTCCACTTCCTGCATATCGCCATGGCCGCCGCTAAAGCCATCTCTACAGCAGCCGAGGGGGTGCCAGGCAGCACTGTAGTCACCGCCATGGCGATGAACGAGAGGGAGTTCGGCGTGAGAGTATCGGGGGCACCCGGCGTCTGGTTCCGTGCGGCATTGCCTCCCCTCGCGCCGTTCCGCGGCGTACTGCAAGCTCCGTGGACTCCCGAGGACCTCGGTTACGGCGGCGGAGACAGCCTGCTCATGGAAACACTGGGGATGGGTGGCGCGGCCGCTGCCGCAGCCCCCTCGCTGACGCGGGTATCGGTAGGCAGCGTCGAAGCCATGAAGCGCTTGACTGCCTCTCTGTATTCGGTGACGGTGACTGAGCATCCGATCCTTCGGATCCCTTCCCTTGGCAGGGGCATTCCGTGGGGGCTGGACAGCGCCGCCGTCACCGCACACGGGCTGGTTCCCCCGGTGCATTTGGGCGCCACGCTGCGTACCGGCGGGCTGGCCGGGGCCATGCTGTTCACGCCGCCCCTCCAGCCCTTCATAGACGCGACGAAGTCTTTACACGATTCCGCTGGAGCGCGCAACGGTACGGGGGTGGACCTGGTTGAATAGGGCCAACGCTCGTTTGTTCACACTCGCGGCGGTGCTCCTGTTGTTTGTGTAGGCATTGTTTGCGGGAGTGAACTAGATCGACGATGGGGACACTCCACCGGACTCGGCGTTTCCTGATGTTCCGCCGGGCACCGCTGTGGAGGGCATAGAGCTGGAGTGTGGATCCGGCGGGTGCTGGCGGGAAATGGTTATCCCGGTAGATTCGGCGGCAGCGGCCACTGAAATAATCAATGCCATGGACCTGGCTGAGGAGCGCTGCGGTGCCAGGAACATCCTGACATTCAGCAGGATCTGCACTGGAGCAACCACTACAGCGATGAAGTCCGCGTCTACCTCGGATACGGCTATTAGGTAGTTGCTCCTGATACATGTTCATGCCGTGCTGGCTCCCCAGCATGCCATCCGCGTTGAGGGTTGGCGCCACTGCGGTGTTGCATGGGTGCCGCCACTACGCCACCAGGCAGTCACTGCCACACGCAGACAGAAGCCGGCGTGCCAGTCGGTGCGAAATCGTTGGTCCCTCACCTGTATCACTGGAACCGTTTCACGTGAAACACGCGAGGCTGTTGACGGTGTACCCGAGCTCGCGGGATGCTTCGGATCAGCCCCGACACCTCTCGGATAGCCGTTTCACGTGAAACGTCACGTCTCGAAAGCTACAGCTGTAGCCGGCGCTGTAGTGGGCTGGATACTCACCAGAACTGACAATGCCAGGTCAACCAATAGCGAGAACCGTAGGATAAACGTCTTGGGCATCGCGGCCACGCCCGCCGGCAGGGTATCTAGTCTGTCGGATTCAGGCATGGCTGAGGCTGCTGCCTCGCGGCCGGGGCGTGGGGGCGCAATATCTCTGGCCCATACATCACCGGCCGGCGTTATGAATCGCGTCCGTCCATGCTGGCAGCGGCAGAGCTCCCGATGGGCATACCGCCCGGGATGAGTGCGGGCCCTGTGCACCTGATCGGGCCACCAACGGTGAGATATCCGTCCCGGCGCTGAGGGCGGCATCTGAAAGTTTTGGACCCGCAAAGTCGGCATTCGTTGGGAGGCAGTGCTGCGTCGAGTAATCAGCAACTGGGAGAAGAACTACGCCCGGGCAGCCCGGGGTATCCACTGTAACCGCGACCAGCCTCGGGGGCAGCCTAGGACACAATCACGGTGAGTGGGTAACCCGAGCACGCTTGCCCGGCGGTACGTTTCACGTGAAACAAAAGAACAGCCCAGCATCGACTCCCGTCGCGATAGCCCCTGTCGGCATGGCTCAGGAGACAAGCCGATACGCTGCCACCAGGGCTGCACACCCCTGCCCCCCTCCGTGGCGTACCGGCAGCCTGGACTCACCAGAACAATAGGCAGGCCTCACATTGCTCAAGTAACAACCCGGGAGAACCAGCCCGCACACCGGTGCTCTCAACCTGCCACGTTGAAACGTACACGAATACGGCCGCCCGCTCCGGCACCGATTCACGCTTGACCCCCCACGGATGTTGAGCAGCCACGATAGGAGCAGTACCACGACACCCTAGAGGAGCAGCATCGAACTCAGCCCGCAGCCGGGGCCGAACCTTTCATGTTTCACGTGAAACCGGCCCTTAACGCGCTGCCGAAAGCACTGTCACTGTTGCGTGACGCCGCCGTAATCGAGCGGCTCGGCTACTGCCCTCGTTCTGTGGGGACGGACTGGATAAGCGGGAAGGCCCGAGCGGTTTGAACATAGTGCGACGTTGGCGGCGGAGCCGCACCCGACTGTTTTCGTAGACCGTGGTGGAATCAACCAATACGGTGTGCTTCTGGCTGCTCTGTACGCCAGACGGAACGGTGGGAGTGCATGGCGCGCTATGCGCGATCGGCATACTAAGCGGGGAGGACAGGGCCTTCACCCGGCGAGCCATCGAAGCCGGGATTCACCAGGAGGACGTCACGAGTGCAGTTCTGCTATCTACACACCGACCGGCTCGACGCAGCCTTGCCCCGGCCTGGGCCGGGGCGGCCCGGCCCAAGAAGATGTTTCACGTGAAACGGACCAAAATCCTTGAGGAGGCGCCGCCAACGTTCTGAGTTGCCGCGGGCGGCCTGCCCGGGTGACGGTCAGGGAGGTGCCGACGGTAGGCCCCGAGCGGGCCTGGGGGTCCAAACCTTCCGCCAAATCCGAGAACTTACTGAAGCGCAGCGCGCATGTTGGCGACATGCCGGCTGCACCGCTGAACCGCATTCTCGCTGGCAGGGAACAGCTACTCCCCACCGCAGCCGCTCCTATGCAACCCTTGGAGTGACGGGACTGAAGGAAGCCGCATGGCACCATCGCCGCTAGGCCGACGTATGCCGCAACGACCCTTCACCGGGCCCGCCCAGGTTTCACGTGAAACACATTCTCAGCGCACCGCGCCGCGGCTCACAATCGGCACGGTAAACGAAAGTACCAAGGCCCTGGGCAATCCCGGCGTGGGACAGGATAGGGGCCGATGTTCCACGTGGAACATCGGCCCCTATTCGAGCGAGCCAGTCGTTCGACTGCTAGCGGCAGTTCCTAACGTCAGTCAACCGTCGGGGTAAGTACACCCATGATGCGGTTCAGGTCGTCAACGCTGGCAAACTCGATGCTGACTTTTCCCTTCCGGGCACCTAGGGTGATCTTCACGTTGGTGTCGAGACGGTCCGAAAGCGAGGTAGCCAGGTAATCCAGGCGCTCGTGGCGTGCTCCAAGCTTCGGCTTCGCTGACTTTGCCGGCTTGCGGATCCCGTCAGCCAACGAGACGATCTCCTCGGTGGCCCGCACGGAGAGTCCCTCAGCAACAATTTTCTGTGCCAGCTTCTCCATTTCCGCCGGGTCTCCCAACCCAAGGAGTGCGCGTGCATGGCCAGCTGATAGGATGCCCGCGGCCAATCGGCGCTGCACGAGCGGGGGCAGCTTCATCAACCGAAGTGTGTTGGTTACCTGTGGACGCGACCTGCCAATTCGGTCAGCCAGCTCCTCGTGCGAGCATTCGAAATCGTCCAGGAGCTGCTGGTAGGCCGCTGCCTCTTCCAACGGATTCAGTTGGCTGCGGTGGAGGTTCTCCAGGAGGGCGTCACGGAGCAGGTCCACGTCCTGCGTGGAACGGATAATGGCTGGCACTGCGTCCAGGCCGGCCGCACGGGATGCACGCCAGCGGCGCTCACCCATAACCAACTCGTACGGGTGCTCTGCATCATCCTCGGGTGACGGACGGACGACGATCGGCTGTAGTACACCGATTTCCCTGATGGAGTGAACAAGTTCGGCCATGTCGTCTTCATCGAAGACGGAGCGGGGCTGTTTGCGGTTGGGATGAATGGAATCGATGGCAAGCTCGGCAAAGGTCGCACCAGGCACCTGCACCAATTCGGTACTGGACTGCGGGTCTGAGCCCAATGTTTCACGGGAAACATCCGAGCCTACCGCCGTTTCATCCGCGCTGACGGCAGATTCCTGCGAGCTGGCGGCGCCAGACGCGGCGTCAGACTCTGTCCGGGCTTGGACGGCCTCCATGGGGCCTCCCGGCGCCTCACCGGCCTCGCTACGTGACTGCCGCGCAGCGGCACCCCGGGAGGCCTTTACTGCGCGCTTAGCTGCAGCAGTGCCACTCGCGTCCGTCGCCTTCGGTCGGACGGAAGGAACAGTGGCAACCTCCTCCGCCGCCCCCTGCGCCCCGGCTGCACGAGCTGCCGTACGCGGTGCCGAACTGCGCGTGGTGGACTTTTTGGCCGGCCCACGCAGTGCTTCTTTGTTTATGCCCGCTCCACGCCGCGGCCCGGCGGCGGAAGACGTACGGGGCTCGTCGGCTGCGGCGAAAAACAGGTCAACAGGACGTCCGGCAGCAACGGATCCCTGGGTGGAGGTTGCAATTTCTTCCGGCTCCGCACTGCTAGGAATCAAAGCTCCCAGACCGCGGCCCAAACCACGACGCTTTTCGGCCATGGGTAAGTCCTTCCCTTATGCACACTTCAAGCTGCATGGATTGATTGTGAGAGTAGTCTAAGGCGCGGCGCCGTGCTGGCAGCCGAACCGACTCGGGGTGTCCCTAAGCGCGCTGGGCGATTTCGGCGGCTGCCTCAAGGTATGAAAGCGCGCCGCTCGAGGACGGATCGTAAGTCATAACGGTCTGCTGGTAGCTCGGCGCCTCGGAAATGCGCACGGACCGGGGAACAACAGCGCCCAGAACCTGCTCCGGGAAGTGCTCCCGAACCTCTGCGGCAACCTGCGCCGCCAAGTTGGTCCTGCCGTCGTACATGGTCAGCAGAATAGTGGAAACAACCAGATCGGCGTTGAGGTGCTTCTGGATCATCTCAATATTCTTGAGCAGCTGGCTTAGTCCCTCGAGGGCGTAGTACTCGCACTGGATCGGAATCAGGACCTCGCGGGCAGCAACAAAGGCATTCACCGTAAGGAGCCCGAGGCTGGGCGGGCAGTCAATGAAGATATAGTCGAGGCGTTCCAGCCCCTGCTTCTCCCGCTCCGCCGCATATACATCGATGGCCCGGCGGAGACGCTGTTCCCGCGCGACGAGTGAAACGAGCTCGATTTCGGCGCCGGCAAGGTGGATCGTCGCCGGTGCGCAGATGAGGTTGCTGATGTCAGGGCACGGAGCAACAACGTTGGCCAGCGGCAGATCGTCAATCAGGACATCGTAGATGCTCTCTACCTCGGCGCGGTGGTCAATCCCCAGCGCCGTGGAGGCATTTCCCTGGGGATCAATATCAATCACCAAGACATTTTGCCCCGCAGTGGCCAAAGCCGCGGCAAGGTTCACCGTGGTAGTGGTCTTCCCCACGCCGCCTTTTTGATTACTCACGGTCATAATCCGGGTCTGTGCCGGCCGCGGCAGGACGCGTCCCCGCAACTTGTCGCGCCGGCGGTTCTCACTGGCCAGTTCCCGCGCCAGCGGCGTGCTCTCGTCCATCAAATCCATAACGTCTACCGATGTCGACACAGGAGCGGCTTCACCGGATACACCACCTTCGATAGCTTGGGGCGCCGGCACCGGTTCGGCCTCGGGGGCCGGCACAAGTTCGGCACTGCTTTCAGTTTGGGCGGGCTCCTGCGGCTCCGGGACCACTGTTTCACGTGAAACTTCAGCACGGGGAGCTGCAGCAGCTTCTGGAGCTGCAATCAATTGCGGTTGCTTCCTGCCGAAAGAGGCGGACAGGGCCGAACCGAGTGCGGCGAAAGGAGGAATTCGTTTTGCGGCAGAATCGCGCACACTCACCTGGTCATGCTCACTTTCCAACATAAAGCGTTAAGGCATTAGTTCATCTAGCCTATCCGCTTGCCGGCCAATCTCCGTGACCGGCGAGGGTGTGTGCATCCAGCGGCGGTGTCGCGCGGGTCACCCTACGGAAATACGCACAACAGTGGTGGGTTCTTCCAGGAGGTCGGCGCCTGCCGTGACGACGGCTGTGTCCCGCCCGCCGAGCTTCCGGATGGCCTTGGCGGCCTTCTGGACCTCCTCTTCGGCGCTGCGTCCCTTGATGGCCAGGACCTGGCCTTTTCCGTGCAGCAGGGGCACAGTCAGACCCGCCAATCCGCCCAGTGCGGAGACGGCCCGGGCTGTGGCCACATCCACGTTCACATCGTCGACTACCTGCTCTGCACGCCCGCGGAGAACCCGTACGTTGTCCAGCTCCAGGTCTTCAATGACCTCGTTCAGCCAGATCACGCGCCGCTCCAACGGCTCGATCAGGGTCATGGAGATGTCTGGGCGGGCTATGGCCAGGCACAGCCCGGGCAGTCCTGCGCCGCTGCCTACGTCTGCAACGGACGCGTTCGCCGGGATGAGCTCCGCGACCACGGCGCAGTTAAGCACGTGCCTGCTCCACAGCCTTGGAACCTCGCGGGGGCCCAGGAGGCCGCGCTCCATCCCTGACGTTGCGAGGTGCTCCACGTACCTTCCGGCCAGGTCCAGGCGGTCACCGAAGATTTTCCGGGCGGCATCCTGCTCTGCGGGCGTTGATTCAACCACTTACTTGATATTCCTTGTCTGCGCTGCGGGCGGGATAACTAGGATGCAGGCAGGGAAACGACGATGTGGCGGTCTGCGCCTTCACCCTCGGATTCGCTGGCCAGTCCAAGGTCGGCCACTGCGTCGTGGACTATCTTCCGCTCGTAGGCGCTCATGGGTGCCAGGGCCACGGCTTCTCCGGCGGCCTTGGCCCGCTGCACCGCGTCCTCGGCAATGGACTGCAGCTGCTCGCCGCGTTCCGTCCGGTACCCGGTAATGTCCAGGACCAGGCGGGACCGGTTCTCGGTAGCCGTCAGCACCGAGAGACGCGCCAGTTCCTGAAGGGCCTCCAGCACTTCCCCGTCGCGTCCCACCAAAGCCTGCAGCGCGGCGTCGTCGCCCTCTTCACTGACGATGGAGATGTAAGTGCGTCCGTTGCGGACCTCAATGTCGATATCTCCGTCGATATCGGCAATATCCAGGAGCTCTTCCAGATAGTCCGCCGCGACGTCGCCCTCTTCTTCGAGCCGTCCGCCGCGTGCCGTTACCGGCTCGGGTACGACGTCGTCAGCTGCCTCAGCCGGTACCGCGGGATCATCAATGCGCTCGGTGCTCATCTCTTTTTCCTGTTCTTCCGCTGGGGCTGGACACGCTGGACCTTGGCGGCGGCAGGGACCTCAACGGGTTCCGCGCCCTTCTTCTCACCCAGCAGCGGCGTCATAGGCAGGCCCTTGCGGGCGCGGCGCTCAGCAAGTGCCTTGGCGGCCGGCGAACCCGGGGTGGGCATGCGGCGGATTACGAAGAACTGCTGCCCCATGGTCCACAGGTTGGTGGTGGTCCAGTAGATGAGCACACCGATGGGGAAGTTGATGCCGCCGACACCGAACACGAGGGGCAGTACGTACAGCATCATCTTCTGCTGGCGCATGAAGGGGCTGGCCAGGGCTTCTTCAGACATGTTCTTGGACATGATCTGCTTCTGCGTAATGAACTGCGAGGCCGTCATGGCCAGGATCATGATGATCGAAAGCACCACCACGGAGAGGTGCCCCTCGTCGCCGAAGCCGTGCAGCAGCGAGGAGGACAGCGGTGCGCCGAGGATCGTGGCCTCGTCAAACTGCTGGATTGCCTGGGAGGAGAGGGCGCCGATGTGCTCGCCGCCGGCACTGGCCTTGGATACACCGTTGAGCACCTGGAACAGGGCGAAGAAGAACGGCATCTGGATCAGCATGGGCAGGCAAGCCGCAAACGGGTTGGTCCCGTGCTTCTTGTACAGGGCCATCTGTTCCTGCGTCATCGCCTGGCGCGACAGCTGGTCCGTTTTGCCCTTGTACTTCTGCTGCAGCTTACGCAGGTCCGGCTGCAGCGACTGCATACCGCGCTGCGCCTTGATCTGCTTGACGAAAACCGGGATCAGCGCGGCGCGGATCACGATCACCAGACCGATGATGGACAGCGTCCACGTCCAACCGGATGCGGCATCCATCCCGAGGAAAACGAAACCCTCGTGGAAGATCCACATGATCCATGACACTACCCACTTAAAGGGGAACAGTATCGTCTCGAAGAAACCCATTTACTCTCCTCAGGCCGCCGAGCGGCTGTCTTCGTCAGCTGGAATCACGGGATGATTCAGCACAATGATCCTCGGGACCTTCTTTGTGTCCCAAATCCGGTGTCCCTCAGGTACGTGGTCCACCCCTCCGCCGTTCCACGGATGGCAGCGGATCAGCCGTCGGAAAGCCAGCCAGGAACCTTTAACGGCGCCGTGGACTGTGACTGCTTCGAGGGCGTAGGCGGAACATGAGGGGAAAAAGCGGCAGACCGGACCGTACAGCGGCGAGACGGTCTTCCGGTAGGCAATCAGCAGCCCGATGAGGACTGCGCGGGGGAGGTTCCAGACGAACCGGGCAACAGCAACCAAGGCCCTCAACGGATATGCTCCGGAGTCCCTCATTGCTGGCTCATCCTCCCTGTCTGGCTTGTTCGCGGCTTCGCGAGTTTGGCTATACAGGCGTTTAGGGCGCCCTGATAGTCGGCACTGAGGTCCTGCCACGACGCCGACGCTGATGCGGGCAACGCCCTCACCACCACATCCAGTCCGGACGGGTGGAATGCAAGACCCTGCGCGGCCGCTTCCCTCAGTCTTCTCTTAACGAGGTTGCGTGTCACCGCGTTCCCGACGGATTTGGACACAATGAAGCCTATGCGGGTCGGGTTCTCACCGGTAGGAACCGCATATAGCACTACGTTCCGGCGCCCACTTCGGGCACCGGAACGTACAGTACGGGAAAAGTCCGCCGATACCCTTACCCGGTTCCTTACGGCCAGCATTGGGACCACCTGGAATCCGGGATAGAGCTGCTGTAAGGCAGCATCGACAAACTTTGAGGTTATTTAGGCCGACAGTTCGGTACGGCCCTTGCCACGGCGTGCAGAAAGGATGGCACGGCCGGCACGGGTACGCATGCGAAGGCGGAAGCCGTGCTTCTTGGCACGACGGCGGTTATTCGGCTGAAAAGTCCGCTTGCTCACGGTAGTTACTCCAAGACAATCTTGAGTCGCGCCGGCACTTGTTGCGACAAGGGGGAAGAACAAGCGGCGCTTTTTTCATGTGTCTGTCTGTACTCGCCCGGACCTGGACCCTGATTTCCAGAACCCCTGCAGGGCATGTGTGAGTACAGATAGCAGACACAAAGGACTACTCAACGTTAGGTGAGACCGGGGCACCAGTCAAACCGGCGGTACACCGGTTGTGCACCGCGGTTTTTCAACACCTGTGGACAACTGCTGTGGGTATCCCCGCTCATCCGTCCCTGTGAAACAGCCGACAGGCCCG